>NZ_LT984804.1:2137538-2795658 GCF_900250115.1 Cupriavidus taiwanensis
ATTTGCGTCAGCATTACGGAAGAATGCTCCGGACTCGTCCGACCGCATCCAGGCCGGGCTTGCTAGCGTCCTGTCGCTGCTGGGTATTCACGTCGACGTCTCTTGGCAACGGTTAGTTGATTTGAAACTCGCAGCTCCAAACGGCGTCGGCGCCTGGCGAGCGGCCGCATTTGGCCAGGATTCGGCCACTGGCAGTGCTGTAGCTGACTGGCGGAGATGGGTAACTTTCGTCCGTGCCCTACACCTGTTTCTCGCCTGGCCCTGCTCCGGCTGTTGTTGGTCGGATTGCGGTCCTCTCCCATGCTGTTCTCGATGTCGCCGCTGAAATCCGCACCCATAGCGCAACGCCAGTGGAAACCGCTAAAAGGATTCCTTGACTGCTGCATCGCAACATTCTATAACCATCCACATGGATGGCGTACAGATGATATGAGGATGGCAAACATATGAACGTCGGAAAAGGCGCACTTATGCTGGTGCCCCGATCGAAAGGCGGCGACACCGAAAAAATCACGATCAATCTCGGCCCTGTGGACCTGGGCCAGATCGATCTCCTGGTGGAAGAGGGTTTTTATTCGAATCGCACGGATCTGATTCGTACGGCCATTCGCAATCAACTGGCAGTGCATGCGCGGGCGGTCAATGAGACCGTGACCCGTCGCGCGCTCGTGCTTGGGCTGCAGCACTTTTCCAGGCAGGATCTGGAGGCCGCGCAGGCGGCCAACCAGCTTCTCGATATCCATGTGCTGGGTCTTGCCAGCATTGCATCCGACGTCAGTCCAGAGCTCGCTCTTGCCACGATTCAGTCAGTCGTGGTGCTGGGCGCCTTCCACGCCTCCGCCGCCGTCAAGGCCGCTCTGGCCGGGCGCATCAGGTAATTCACGCAATTCCACGCAACACCTGCCCCATCTGGAAACCCATCATGAAAATGAACGACGCGTTCCTCGCCTCCATGCGCGAGGCCATGGAGCTCTTGCGCACCGCCGGCCCGCTGGAGGCAACGGAGGCGATCCAGCGAGCCCTCCGGACCAGCTCGCCTTGGGGCAGTAAAGAGGGGAGCCCTGCACCGGCGCAAGTTGTCGAAGCGTTGCTGCCAGCGGACGGCTCACTGTTCAGGAACGACGTGCCGCTCGCAAAGACGCCTTTTGCCTCTTCCCTACCCGGCCAGGCGCGGAAGGCTCCTTCGCCATCCGATGTGGAGGCCCGCGGCCATTTCAGCCTGAAGACCTTCGCCAACCACGCGGGCCAGCGCGCCTACAAGCTCTACGTGCCCTCCAGTTACCGGAACGAGCCGGTGCCGCTCATCGTGATGCTGCACGGTTGCACCCAAGACGCGGATGATTTTGCGGCGGGTACCCGCATGAACGCGCTCGCCGAGCTACATGGATTCTTGGTCCTCTACCCGATCCAGCCGACCGAGGCGAACCCTTCCAGGTGCTGGAACTGGTTCCGGCCTGGCGACCAGCAAAGCGGGCGTGGCGAGCCTTCGCTGATTGCTGGCATCACCCGCGAGGTCATGGCCTCCCACAATGTCGATGCAGATCGCGTGTATATCGCGGGCCTGTCCGCTGGCGGCGCCATGGCGGCGGTGATGATCCATCGCTATCCCGCACTGTATGCCGCCGCGGGGATTCACTCCGGCCTGCCGCAGGGCTGTGCGCATGACCTGCCCTCCGCGCTAGCGGCAATGAAAGGTGGCAAGCTCAAGGGCGCATCGCGCGTCGACGCCCAAGCGTCCATGGCCCAGCCGAAACGGCCAGTTATCGTGTTTCACGGCGATACGGACCACACCGTGCATCCTTCCAACGGTAGTCGCATGATCGCGCCTTTCGAGGTCGGCGAGGCGCTAAAGCGAACTGAACGAAGCAGCGACGGGGGTGGACACGCATATACCCGCCAGTTCGTGACGGCGGCAAACGGCGTCGATGCCGAATACTGGCTCATCCACGGCGCACCCCATGCCTGGGCAGGAGGCAGCAGCCGCGGCTCGTTCACCGATGCCAAGGGACCGGATGCCAGTGCCGAAATGGTGCGATTCTTCCTAGCACATCCGCAGCATCGCTAGCCCGGCGCGGCTTCGGACGCGCTTCCCGCCAGAGGGGCGCGAGGCAGCCCGCGATTCCGATTTCGTAAGCGTTTCGCCTTTGCGCCACCGCTCCCACATCAGTGCCTTTCGAGTCTCGGTGTAGTAGATTCCGACGTCTTTGTTTCATTTGCAGCACCCCTCAGGCTGGCAAAGCCTTTAGGGTGTTGCATCGACCGGTTGAATCTGCAGTCGTAAGCCGCCGGCCGATGCCGCTCACGAACATCGTCTGACGAAGCGCACCAAAATTGCCAATCGTCTGATCGCCATCCCCCAACCAAAAAGGCAAAACTAAGCCCATCACCGAAATAGCGGTGATCGGGTGTCGCAACCCGCTATTCTCTCTGACGGATGGTCGCTCATGCGACCATCCCCAAACGCACGCGCGCGTCGCTTCACCATGGCGGGCCGGGCGGGGCAGCCGATAAGGCTGGCCGGTGTTCGTCAGAGCCGGCATTGCGACCCCCGCCGCCAGGCCCGCCACCCTCTGCTCTTTGCATCCGGCGGGTCTCCCAACCTTCTTCAGGAGAGCGCAATGCAAGCGAAAACCCATCCGCAGCACGAAACCATCTTCGTCGGCATTCCGGCGGAAACCCTGGAATCGCTCGACCGGGTCCAGGCCGGCCTGGGTAGCGTCCTGTCGCTGCTGGAAGTGGAAAGCGAACGGTCCGAGGGCTGCCACGGCGTTCGTTGCCTGCTGGCGATGATCAAAATGCCGGTGGACCAGATTTCGGAGGCGTTGTGCCCTGAAGCTGAGTCGTTATGACACACGGCCATCCGTCTCTTCTCCCCTGCCGCGGGACTCGTCTTGGCGCAGCCAAACGATAAATTTCGCACCCTGCCAGACCGAGCTTTCACGGTAATGCGGCCGCCATAGCGCTCGACCAGCGCGTAGCTGATGGACAGCCCGAGCCCCGCACCGGCTGCAATGCAGCCGGCGAAGCGCGTACTATTTCACGCCAGGGGACGTCGCCAGATGCCGCGTCACGGACTCGCCAACCCTGGGCGCGCCCCCGGCATCCCAAGCTCCGACAAGACAGGCGGGGATGGTAGCCGATTCACCCAACGCGCCTCGACCCGATGATTCGCTTTGCCAGCAGCAAGCCGCCACAGCCTGCCCAAAGGTTGGCGGCCTGACCGGAGGACATACCCATGGATCGCAGAAGGTTTCTTGCCACAGGCGCCGGGCTGGGTCCGGCCCTGGCCGCGGGATCGTTGATCGCCGCCACGACTTCCCGGGCACAGACGCCCCCGGATCCCCGCACGCAGCCCTCCATGCCAAACGCCCGACGTGGCACCGGCCGCAAGGCCCGCGTGTTCATCACCGGCTCATCGGACGGACTGGGCCATGCCGCGGCCCGGACGCTGCTTGCCGACGGCCACCAGGTGGTCGTGCACGTCCGCTCGCAGGCCCGCCTGCCCGCCGTGAAAGCACTGGTGGACCGGGGGGCCATCGCCACCATCGGCGACCTGTCGGAGGTGGCGCAGATCCGCGATCTCGCCCGCCAGGTCAATGCGATTGGCAGGATGGACGCTGTCATCCACAACGCCGCCGTCATCTCCGGTGGGCAACTGCTGGTAATCAACGTCGTGGCACCGTACCTGCTCACGGCCCTGGTCCAGCGTCCCCGGCGCCTGATCTACCTGAGCAGCAGCATGCACCGGGGCGCACGCGCCACGCTTGCCGGGATGGACTGGTCGGGCCGCACGGCCACGGGCGGCTACTCGGAGAGCAAGCTCTTCATCACTACCCTCGCCGCGGCCGTTGCGCGGCTGTGGCCCGACGTGATCAGCAACGCCGTCGACCCGGGGTGGGTGCCGACGAAGATGGGTGGCCCGGACGCGCCGGACGACCTGCGGCTGGGGCACCTGACGCAGGAGTGGCTCGCTACCAGTGATGAGCCGGCGGCGCTGGCGAGCGGCGGCTACTGGTACCACCAGCAGCGCCAGAGGCCGCATCCCGCCGTCAACGACATCCGCTTCCAGGACTCGTTGCTGGCCGAACTGGCGCGCGCCACCGGTACCAGGCTGGGGTGAGTGGCGGGCGGGCGCGCGGGGTCTCCCGCGCAGCCGTCAGGGCGCGCCGCCACCGCTGCGGTCGCGGAAATCCGGCGGTCAGCCTCGCGCCGCCAGCAACGCGTGTACGGCAGGCGTGGCCAGCGCCGCCAGCACACGCAACGCTGCCAGTTCCGCCGGCGACCATGCGGATCGATCCGCCAGATAGTTGAAGGTCCCGATCACCCGCGACTGGTAGCACAGCGGCACGTTGACCACCGCGGTGCAGCCGAGCCCGCGAATGACCTGCACGTCATCGAACACCGCCGCCAGCGCGGCATCGCCCTCGCCGACAAAGACCTCGCCGCGCTCGAGCAGCTGGCGCCGCCATGCGCTGTCGCCCTTGGACTTGCGTCCGCCGACTGGGTACGCGGACCGATCGGATGACCACAGGCGTTCGATCTGTGCCGGGCCGGCGTGCCAGGCATTGATGGTCAGCAGGCCCGGCCCGATGGCCTGCAGGGTGGCGGCGCCGATGGCATCGAACGCCGTGGCCGGCTCGCGCGCCTGCTGCAGCTGGTCGCACAGTGCATTGGACGCCGCCACCAGCGAGGTGGTGCGGAGCAGGCGCATGTCATTCCCCCTTGATGCCGAGTTCCCGGATCAGCTTGCCGTAGCGGTCGGCATCGCGCTGCAGGATGGCGCCAAACTGCTGCGGCGTGGAGGTCGCGGTCTCGACGCCGATCGCGTTCATCCTGGACTTGACCTCGGGCAGCGACATCACCGCGTTGATCTCGCGGTTCAGGCGCGCGGCCAGGTCCGCCGGCATCCCTCTCGGGCCGAAGGCGCCGTACCAGACCGCCAGTTCATAGCCGGGCACGGTTTCGGCGACGGTCGGCACATTGGGCAACAGCGGCGAGCGCTTGCCCTCGGTGACGGCGAGCAGGCGCAACTTGCCGCCCTTCACATGCGGCAGCGTCTGGGTGCCGGCCGAGAACAGCAGCTGGGTCTGGCCGGCCACGGTGTCGACCACCGCGGGCGCGCCGCCCTTGTACGGCACGTGCAGCATCTGCACGCCTGCCATCTTCTCGAACAGCACCGCGCTCAGGTGGTTGGTGGAGCCCGGGCCGGCGCTGGCGTAGGCCAGCTTGCCCGGGTTGGCCTTGGCGTAGGCGATCAGTTCCCTGACGTTCTGCGCGGGTACCGACGGATGCACCACCAGCGTGTTGGTCACGTAGGCCAGCAGGCCCAGCGGCGTGAAGTCTTCCACGCCGCGGAACGGCATGTTGGGCATCAGCGCCGGGTTCATGGCGTGGGTGCTCATCGAGCCGACCAGCAGCGTGTAGCCATCAGGCTTGGCGCGCGCCACCATGGCCGAGCCGATATTGCCGGAGGCCCCCGGCTTGTTGTCGACGATCACCGGCTGGCCGAGCGAATGCGTCAGGTGTTCGGACAGCACGCGCGCCAGGATATCGGTCGAGCCGCCGGCGGCCCACGGCACGATCAGCGTGATCGGCTTCTGCGGCCAGTTGTCGGCGGCGCGGGCGGCGCCGCCCAGGCACAGCGCCAGCGCGGCCATGCCGCCCAGCAGGGTCTTGGTCATCCATCGCATGGTGTGATTCCTCCTCGGTCGGGACGGGCGCACGATGCGGCCCGCCATGTCTGTTCTTTTGTGGGTTGGGAGCTGGCGCAGCGTCAGCGTCCGGCGGCATAGCCCTGCATGCCGCGCGGATTGGCCCCGGCGCGCAGCACCAGCCGGCCGCGGGCGTCGAACTGGCGCGAGCACGCCGACATGCGGCCCTCGGACCACGGCTCGCCCACGTGCACGTCGTGGCCGCGCTCGCGCAGCGCGGCGAGCGTGCTTTCGGGGAAGCGCGATTCGAGGCTGATGCGGTTGAGCACGGTCTGGCGCGGCCAGAACGAAGCCGGGAAGTGGTCGACGTGCCAGGCCGGCGCGTCGATCGCCTCCTGCAGGTTCATGCCATGCACGGCATGGCGCAGGAAGAACGCCAGCGACCACTGGTCCTGCTGGTCACCGCCGGGCGTGCCGAACACCATGTAGGGTTCGCCGTCGCGCAGCGCCAGCGATGGCGACAGCGTGGTGCAGGGCCGCTTGCCTGGCGCCAGGGTATTGGGCAGGCCGGGTTCCAGCCATGTCATCTGCAGGCGGGTATTGAGGGCGAAGCCGAGCGCCGGGATGGTCGGGCTCGACGACAGCCATCCGCCCGACGGCGTCGCCGCGACCATGTTGCCGTGGCGGTCGATCACGTCGATATGGCAGGTATCGCCGACAAAGATCTCCTGTTCGGCCCATTCGGCCACCGGCGGCAGTTCGGCAAAAGTGGGCTCGCCCACGCCGAAGCGCACGTCGGCGCGCTGCAGCGTGCGCGTGGCCGCGGCCAGGTCGGGCAGGCGCGGCGCGATGCCGTTGATCGTGCCGGGCTCGAGCGACAGCGCCGCCTGCGCGCCGATGCGCCGCGCGCGCGCGGCCAGGTAGGCATCGTCCAGCAAACCCGCCAGCGGGCTTGCGGCGAAGCGCGGATCGCCGTACCACGCCAGCCGGTCGGCCATGGCCAGCTTGGCGGCCTCGGCAATGCGGTGCACGAACTCGGGCGAATCCGGCGCATATTGCTCGAGGCCGGCATGGCGCAGCATGCCGAGCTGCTGCAGGAACACCGGCCCCTGGCTCCAGATGCCGCACTTGGCCACGGTATAGCGGCCAAAGTCCAGGGTCGCGGGCGCCTCGACCTCGGGCGTCCAGCTTGCCATGTCGTCACGGCGCAGCAGGCCGGCGTGCTTGTCGCCGGTGGTGTCGCGCACGGGCGTATGGCGGCAATACGCGTCGACTTCCTGCGCCACGAAGCCGCGGTACCAGCAGTCCAGCGCCGCATCGATCTGCCCGGTGCGGGTATCGCTGCGGCGCTGCGCTTCTTCGACGATGCGCGTATAGGTGGCCGCCAGCACCGGCAGCGTGTGCAGGCTGCCGGGGCGCGGCACCTTGCCGTCGGGCAGCCAGGTCTGGGCCGAGCTGTGCCATTCGTCGCGGAACAGTGCCTGCACCGCCAGGATCGCGCGCGCGATGCGCGGCACCAGCGGAAAGCCGTCGCGCGCATAGCCGATGGCGGGCGCCAGCACCTCGGCGAGCGTCCAGCTGCCATGCTCGCGCAGCATCGTCAGCCATGCGCCGAAGGCGCCGGGCACGGCGGCCGGCAGCAGGCCGATGCCGGGCACCAGGTCCAGGCCCATGGCGCGCAGCGCGGCGGGATCGGCCAGCGCCGGCGCCGGGCCCTGCCCGCACACCGAGCGCATGGCGCGCTCGCGCTCGCTCCAGTACAGGATCGGCACTTCGCCGCCGGGGCCGTTCAGGTGCGGCTCGACCACCTGCAGCACGAAGCCCGCGGCGACCGCGGCATCGAAGGCGTTGCCGCCGCGCTCCAGCACGCCCATGGCGGTCTGCGTGGCCAGCCAGTGGGTCGACGCCGCAACGCCGAAGGTGCCAACAATCTCGGGACGGGTGGTGAACATGGGGAATGCTCCTGTGAGGCGGCCAGTATAGGTTCGCGCGATAACCATCTGCGCCTGTTTGGTTATTGTGGTATTACCATCCGGTAATACCTCAAGCACGCCCGCCCCCGGCGCGGCAAGCCCCATGTCCATCGCCCCCGACAAGCTGGTCCACAACCTGGTATCGCGGCTGCGCCTGCGGCACTTGCCACTGCTGCTCGCGCTGGCGCGGCAGCGCTCGGTGTCGCGCGTGGCGGCCGAGCTCAACCTGTCGCAGCCGGCCGTGACCAAGACCCTGCGCGAGATCGAAGATATCTTCATGGTGCCGCTGTTCACCCGCACCCGGCGCGGACTGGAGCCCACGCCCACCGGCCGCGCGGTGAGCCAGGTTGACCCTGGCCGATGCCGATGCGCTGGGGCGCGAACTGGCGGCGATCGAAGCGGGGCTGTCGGGCCGGCTGCGCCTCGGCGTGATTCCCTACATCAGCCGCGGCGTGCTCGATACGGCCTGCACCTTCGGCCTGGCGCAGGTCCCGCGGGTGTCGGTGCTGGTGCGCGAAGGCACCACCGACGAGCTGGTCAGCGCGCTGCGCGAGCACGAGCTGGACTGCGTCATCGCGCGCACCTTCTTTGCACCGGGCGCGGACATCGTGCAGCAGCCGCTGTATCGCGAAGAGCCGGCGCTGGTCGTCCCCACTGCGGCCGCCGCGCGGCTGGCGCGCGGTGCGCTCGACTGGCACCGGCTGGCCGAACGCGACTGGGTCCTGCCGCCGCCCAACACGCCGATCCGGCGCACCATCAATACCATCTTCGCGGTCGCGGGGGTGGCGCAGCCCACGCCGATGGTCGAGACCTATTCGATCAAGACCATGGCCACGCTGCTGCGCAGGCATCCGGCGGCGACCACCATCGTGCCCAGGGCGGTGGCGAACGAACTGGTCGAGGCCAGGGACGCAGTGGCGCTGCCGCATGCGCTGAGCTGGGACCTGCCGCCGGTAGGCGTGATGTGGCGGCGCCAGCCGGTGGAGGACGATGTGGTGGCGGCGCTGGTGGCGTGCCTGCGCGCGCTCCCGGCAGACCTCACCTAGCCCGCGGCACGCGCCCGGGAAAGGCCCGCAGCCGCTCATCGCCAGGCACTAATTCCGCGTCAGCACCCGCACCGGCCCGCGCCGCTCCAGCACGTCGACCACCACGCGCTCGCCGGAGCGCCGCACCGCCACGTCGGCGCTGCCGCCGCCGACCCCGAGGTTGCGGAACACCACCTCGTCCAGGAACGGTGGCAGCGACGGGTTCTCGAACGTGATCGCCGGCTCCTGCGTGTCGAAGTCCAGCCCCAGGCAGGCCTGCAGCATCAGCAGCGGCGCGGCCGCGGCCCAGGCCTGCGGGGCGCACGCCACCGGATAGAAGGTCGGGCCCTGGCTGCGCTGGCGCGCGAAGCCGCAAAACAGTTCGGGCAGGCGGCGCAGATCGATATAGCTCGAAGCCGCGAACAGGCCCTCGAAAATGCGGCTGGCTTCGGGATGGTAGCCGTAGCGCGCCATGCCCGCCGCGATCAGGGCGTTGTCGTGCGGCCATACCGAGCCGTTGTGGTAGCTCATCGGGTTGAAGCGCGCCGCGTCCGCGGCGACGGTGCGGATGCCCCAGCCACAGAACGACGTGCTCTGCATCAGCGTGCCCACCACCGAGGGCGCGCGTTCCGGCAGCGCGATGCCGGTAAATAGCGTATGGCCGGCGTTGGAGGCGCGGATGCGGCACGGCTGCTTGCTGCCATCCAGCGCCAGCACATAGGTGCCCAGTGCCGGATCGTAGAAGTGCTTGTCGAAGGCGTCGCGCAGCACTTCCGCCCTGGCGGCATAGCGGGCGGCGCCTTCGCTGTCGTCCAGCGCCGCGCGGATCTGCGCCGCGGCTTGCCAGGCGCCGTAGGTGTAGGCCTGGACCTCGGCCAGCGCGATCGGGCCGGCGGCGAGCCGCCCGTCCTCGTGGAACACCGAATCGCGGCTGTCCTTCCAGCCCTGGTTGATCAGGCCCTCCGGCGATTGCCGGCCGTATTCGACGAACAGGTCGCCGTCGCGGTCACCGTATTCGCTGATCCAGTCGAGCGCGGCCTGCAGCCTGGGCCACAAGGCGCGGACAGTGTCGACATCGCCGGTGCGCCGCAGGTAGGCGCCGGCCAGCAGCACGAACAGCGGCGTGGCATCGACGCTGCCGTAGTAAAGCGCGAACGGCACCTCGCCCAGGCGCGCCATTTCGCCATGGCGCATCTCGTGCAGGATCTTGCCGGGCTCGGCATCGGCGCCGGGGTCGACCGTCTCGGCCTGCATCGCGGCAAGGTACTGCAGCACGCCGCGCGCGATCTCCGGATCGAGCCATAGCGTCTGCAACGCGGTGATCAGCGCGTCCCTGCCGAACACCGTGCTGAACCACGGGATACCGGCATAGGGGTAAGGCCCGTGCACGGTGTTGGTCAGCAGCATGTACAGGTCAGAGATGCTGCGCCGCGCGACTTCGTTGAACAGCTCGTTGGAAGTGGTGATCGACGCCGCGCGCCCGGAAGAGCGCCGCAGTTCGCGCCGGGACTGCAGCAGCGCGCCGAGAAAGGACTGGGCCTCGCGCTCCTCATGGTCCACCGACTTGCAGCGGATCTCCATGCGCAGCAGCTGCATGCACGACGGCTTGAGCAGCAGCGTGAAGCTGGCGCGGCTGCCGCTCAGCGCCTGCGGCTGCGGATCGAACGAGATCCGGGTTTCGCGCCGCGCCTCATCCAGGCCGGTATAGCTCAGCGTGACCGCGGCGCCGTCGACTTGCGGCGGGTGCATGGTGCCGCGCCGCAGCCGCTGCGTGCCGCGTACTTCGAACAGGTCGGCAAAGTCAGCGTCGAAGGCGATGTCGATGCACACGCGCCGCGGCCGGTCGTCGAAGTTGCGCACACTCAGGCGTTCATAGCAGGCGCCGTTCCACAGGAAGCGCGAGCGGCGCAGGTGGATCAGGTCGTGCTCGAGCCACAGCGCGCCCTCCTGGTCGAACAGGTCCGGATTGGTCAGGTCGCAGGTCAGCGCGGCATTGTCGTCGCGCAGCGTCGACGACAGCAGCATCGGGCGCTGCCCTTCCAGCGTCAGCCGCAGGAAGGACAGGTGGCGCGTGTCGAAATGGAACAGCCCCTCCGGGCTGCCCGGCGCACCGATCGCGTCGCCGTTATGGTCGAACAGCGCGAAGGTGTCGCCATGCTTGAGCGTGCGCGGGCGCCGCTCCTGCAGCGACGCCGCCGCGGGGATATAGAACTGCGCGACGTCGCCGGCGCCGGCGACCGCCACCGAGCGGTTGGGTCGTTCCGTGGATTCTGCAGGCATGAGGGGGTCTCTCCAGCAGTAGTCGTGTGCGGTTACGCGAGCGCCAGTCCGTCGGCCTCGCCATGTGCCTCGCCCGCGCCGCCCGGGTTCGGCAAGCCCTGGTAGATACGCACGTAGTCGCGCGCCATCCGCTGCGCGGTAAAGCGCGCCTCGAACGCGGCGCGCACGCCGGCGCGCGGCAGCGTGGCCACGCTGGCGACGGCGGCCACCGCTTCGTCGACGCTGTGCACGATATAGCCGCTGATGCCCGGCTCGATCACCTCCGGCACCGAACCGCAGTCGAAGGCAATCACCGGCGTGCCGCAGGCCATGGCCTCGATCATCACCAGGCCGAATGGCTCGGGCCACGCGATCGGGAACAGCAGCGCGCGCGCATTGCCCAGGAAGGCCGACTTGGCGGATTCGTCGATTTCACCGATGTATTCGA
The DNA here is from genome assembly GCF_900250115.1 of Cupriavidus taiwanensis. Classification (NCBI taxonomy): domain Bacteria; kingdom Pseudomonadati; phylum Pseudomonadota; class Betaproteobacteria; order Burkholderiales; family Burkholderiaceae; genus Cupriavidus; species Cupriavidus taiwanensis. The sequence goes on from NZ_LT984804.1 coordinate 2,148,895, forward strand.
CCTCGGGGTGCGCCGCCACCAGCGGGCGGATCACTTCCTGCCAGTAGGTGCGGTCGACCCGGTCGACCTTGGCCGCCATCTTCAGCGGCAAACCCGCGCGCGCGGCCACCTCGATGGCATGGTCGGGACGCTTCTCCGGCGAGATGCGGCCGAGGAAAGCCAGGTAGTCGCCCGCGGGCCTGGCGCAGTAGTCCAGCAGCGTCGCCGGGATGCCATGGTGCACCGTGCCCACCCAGTTCACCGGCGGCATCGGCGCGCGCTGCGCGTCCGAGACCGACACCAGCGGAAAATCGGGGAAATGCGCATAGAAAGGCCGCAACTCCGGCAGGTCCAGCCGGCCGTGCAAGGTGGTCACCGCCCGCATCGGCAGGCGTCGCAGCAGCGGGCATTGCAGCATGTCGATATGGAAATGCAGGACATCGAAGCGCGTGGCGGCAGCCATCACGCGGTCCAGCATCATCACGTAGTAAGGCAGATGGTCGCCGACGTCCGCATCGAGGCGCAGCGCCATGTCGCAGCACGGCACCAGTTCGGCGCCGGTGACTGAGTCGCCGCTGGCGAACAGCGTGACCTCGTGGCCCTGGCGCACCAGTTCTTCGGTCAGGTACGAGACGATGCGCTCGGTGCCGCCATACAGGCTGGGCGGGCAGCGCTCGGCGAGTGGTGCAATCTGCGCAATCTTCATCGGCTCTCCCCCCTGGATCATCAGCAAACTGCAGGGTGGATTGCCGCGACAGTAACTGGGCTGATGAAGGCACCATAGAAAGCGGCGGGGGCTTTTTCAAGCTGGTCCGGACCATGCAGGCGCGGCATGGAGACCATGTAGCGCAGCGATGGTGGCGGCCCTGCCCGTCAGGGCTTACCCGGAGGCGCGGCCCCTGCTATTTCGCGGTGCGGAATAGCAGGCCGCTTTCCTTGACGGTGCCCGCGGGCCTATGCAAAAGTCGGCGAAAACGAACGACCGTGCGGGAACGCTTTCCCGACACGGCGTCACCGGGCGGCAGCGCCGTCCGGCTTGCCGGGCGGCCATCGCGCCGCATCGCACAGGAGACACCGCCATGCAGCATCCGCAGCACCGCATCGCGCATCGCCATCGCCGCGTCACGCGGGTGGATCCGGCGCCCCCGCGCGACCACGCGCGCCCCGCCGCACGCATCCCGGCACGACAGCCCGCGCTGCCGCCGGCCTGAGTACACCGCGCCCGAGTTTCATCTGCGCGGCCGCGCCTGGCGCCGCCGCGATGGAACACGCACGGCCATTGCCGGTGCGTGCCCGCTTTCCCGAACCATACGAGGTACCCCGTGGCATTGTTCCTTCAGCAGTTCCTGAACGGCCTGACGCTGGGCGGCGTGTACAGCCTGGTGGCGCTTGGCCTGACGCTGGTCTACGGCATCCTGCACGTACCCAATTTTGCGCATGGCGCCTTCTACATGGCCGGCGCCTACGTGTCGTACTACCTGATGACCGCGCTCGGCGTGAATTACTGGCTGGCGATGCTGGGCGCGGCGCTGGTGGTGGCGGTGCTGTCCATGCTGGCGGACCGGCTGGTGTTCCACCCGCTGCGCAATGCGCCCGAGTTGCACGACATGATCGCAGCCATCGGCATCCTGCTGTTCCTGGAAGCCGGCGCGCAGGCGCTGTGGGGCGCGGACTTCCACCGCATGCCCACGCCCTATGGCCAGATCGTCGAGGTGTTCGGCCTGACCGCGCCGCTGCAGCGCCTGCTGATCATCGGCGCCGCCTTTGCGCTGATGGTGCTGCTGCACCTGTTCCTGACGCGCACCATGACCGGCGCCACCATCATGGCAATGGCGCAGAACCGCGAAGGCGCGGCGCTGGTCGGCATCGACGCCACGCGCGTGACGCTGCTGGTGTTTGCCATCTCCGGCGCGCTGGCGGCGATCGCCGCCACGCTGTACGCGCCGATCAACCTGGTCTACCCCAGCATGGGCAACCTGGTGATCACCAAGGCCTTCGTCATCATCATCCTCGGCGGCATGGGCAGCATCCCCGGCGCCATCGTCGGCGGGCTGATCATCGGCATGGCCGAGAGCTTCGGCGGCTTCTACGTTTCCACCGACTACAAGGACATCATCGCCTTCGTGCTGCTGGTGGTGATCCTGTCGATCCGGCCGCAGGGCCTGTTTGCCGGCAAGGCAGCCTGAGGAGTACGACATGAAAGCACTGCAAGGAAAGACCGGCTGGATGCTGTTGCTGGCGCTGGCCATCGCCTTCCCGCTGGTCACGCCCAACAGCTACTACCTGACCGTGATGACGCTGGCCTTCATCTATGCCATCGCCACGCTCGGGCTGAACCTGATCACCGGCTATACCGGACAGCTGAACCTGGCGCACGGCGGCTTCATGGCCATCGGCGCCTACACGCTGGGGATCCTGACCGTGGACTACCAGGTGCCGTTCTGGCTGGCCTTCGTGCTGGCCGGGGTGCTGTGCATGGTGCTGGGCTATGTGGTCGGCGTGGTGTCGCTGCGCCTGAAGGGCCATTACTTCTCGATCTTCACCATGTGCGTGGGCTACATCATCTACCTGCTGATCGAGAAGTGGGAAAGCCTGACGCACGGCACGGTGGGCCTGATCGGCATCCCGGTGCCGGCGGCGATCGGGCCGCTCGGCTTCGACAGCGTGCAGGCGCAGTACTACCTGGTGCTGGCGTTCCTGGCGGTCGGCGTGTTCCTGATGCACCGCATCGCCACCTCGCTGCTGGGCCGCAGCTTCATGGCCGTGCGCAACAGCGACGCGCTGGCCGAGGCGCTGGGCCTCAACCTGATGCGCACCAAGGTGCTGTCGTTCGTGCTGTCGGTGGGCTACGCCGGCTTCGCCGGGGCGCTGTACGCGGGACAGGTGCGCTTCCTGGGCCCGGACATCGCCCGCACCGACCTGACCTTCGACATGGTGATGTCGATGCTGGTGGGCGGCATCGGCACGCTGTTCGGGCCGCTGCTGGGCGCGGTGCTGGTGCCGTGGATCACGCAGTCGCTGCAGTTCATGCAGGACTACCGCATGCTGGTGTTCGGCCCGGTGCTGGTGCTGCTGATCATCTTCGTGCCCGATGGCATCGCCGGCTCCTACCTGAAGAGGCAGGCGCGCAAGGCCGCCGCCGCACGCCGCGGCAAGCCAGCTCAGCCCGCTGCCGCCAGCAACACCGCTTCTGTCCCGACCACCCGCGCCGGAGCCGACCATGCTTGAGATCCGCAACCTGACCAAGAAATTCGGCGGCCTGACCGCGGTGCACGATGTCTCGGTGCGCTTCGAGCAGGGCCATATCAACGCCATCATCGGTCCCAACGGCGCCGGCAAGACCACCTTCTTCAACCTGGTCGCGGGGACCCATGCGCCCTCGTCCGGCCAGATCCTGTTCAAGGGCCAGGACGTGGCCGGCCTGCGCGCCGACCAGATCGCGCGCCTGGGGGTGGCCCGCACCTTTCAGGCCACGGCGCTGTTCGACCGCGCCACGGTGCTCGACAACCTGATCGTCGGCCACCGTTTGCGCACGCGTTCGGGCCTGGGCGACGTGCTGTTCAATACCCGCCGCCTGCGCGACGAAGAGCGGCTGTGCCGCGACAAGGCCGAGGCCGCGCTCGACTTCGTCGGCCTGTCGCACCTGGCGCACGAGGTCGCCGCCGACATCACGCAGGAGGCGCGCAAGCGCGTGGCGTTCGCGCTGGCGCTGGCGACCGATCCGGAACTGCTGCTGCTCGACGAGCCCGCCGGCGGCGTCAACCCGGAAGAGACCGTCGGCCTGGCCGAGCTGATCCGCAAGATGGTGCGCCATGGCAAGACCGTCTGCCTGATCGAACACAAGATGGACATGATCATGCGCCTGGCCGACAAGATCATGGTGCTGAACTACGGCGAGAAGATCGCCGAGGGCACGCCCGCGCAAATCCAGCAGGATCCGCATGTCATCGAGGCCTACCTGGGAGCCGACCATGTTGCAGCTTGAACGCGTCTCGCTGTCGTACGGCAGCTTCCGCGCCCTCGACAACATCACCCTGCACGCCGGCGCCGGCGAGCTGGTGGTGCTGCTCGGTGCCAACGGCGCCGGCAAGAGCTCGATCTTCCTGGCGATGAGCGCGATCCACCGCATCAGCGGCGGCAGCATGCGCTTCGACGGGCGCGAGCTGTCCGGCATGAAGCCGTCGCAGATCGTGCAGGCGGGGCTGGTGCATTGCCCGGAGGGACGCAAGCTGTTCCCGGCCATGAGCGTCGAGAAGAACCTGGTGCTGGGCGCCTATGTGCACCGGCGCGACGGCGCCGGCATCCGCAAGACGCTGGAGGAGGTCTATGAACTGTTCCCGATCCTGCGGCAGAAGAAGGACGATGCGGCCGGCTCGCTGTCCGGGGGCCAGCAGCAGATGGTGGCGCTGGGGCGCGCACTGATGAGCCGCCCGCGCGCGCTGCTGCTCGACGAACCATCGCTGGGCCTGGCGCCGCTGGTGGTCAAGCAGATGTTCGAGATCATCCAGCGCATCAACCGCGCGGGCACCACGGTGCTGCTGGCGGAGCAGAACGCGTACGCGGCGCTGGGCATCGCGCATCGCGCCTATGTGATCGAGAGCGGCAAGATCGTGATGGAGGGAGACCGCGATGCGTTGCTGAAGGATGAGGGGATTCGCAAGGCGTATATCGGAGGATAAGGAAGATCGAGCGCCTTGACCCTTGCGATGGGTGTACTCCCTCTCCCGCTTGCGGGAGAGGGGAGAAAAAAACAAGCGGTCGGGCAGAACGACAGCAGGCAAAACAAGCGCAGTACATTCAGGAGACAATGCAATGCAAAGCAAATTCATGCGCCGTATCTTCCCGCTGGCCGCCACCGCCGTGGCCGCGATGCTGGCCTCGGGCGCCGCGCTGGCGCAGGAAGTGGTCAAGATCGGCTATACCGGTCCGTTGTCCGGGGGCGCCGCGCTCTATGGCAAGAACGTGCTGTCGGGCGTGCAGATGGCGGTGGACGAGATCAATGCCGCCGGCCTGGAGGTCAAGGGCAAGAAGGTCAAGCTGGAGGTGGTGGCGCTGGACGACAAGTACTCGCCCGCCGAGGCCGCCATCAACGGGCGCCGCCTGGTGCAGCAGCACAAGACCCCGGCGGTGTTCGTGCCGCACTCGGGCGGCATCTTCGCGCTGCAGGCCTTCAACGAGCAGGAGAAATTCCTGGTGATGGCCTACTCCAGCGTGCCGCGCATCACCGATGCCGGCAACAAGCTGACCATCCGCATCCCGCCGGCCTATACCGGCTATATCGAGCCGTTCATCAAGGCGCAGATGAAGCGCTATGGCAAGAACGTGGCGCTGGCCCCGGCCGACCACGACTACGCCAAGGCCTGGGTGCAGGCCTTCCTGCCGGCATGGGAAGCCGCCGGCGGCAAGGTGGTGGCGAACAACCCGATGTCGTACACCAAGGCCACCGACTTCTACAGCGGCGTGTCGCGCGCCATCAGCGAGAAGCCGGACGTGATGTTCGTGGGCGGGCCGTCGGAGCCGACCGCGCTGGTGGTCAAGCAGGCGCGCGAACTGGGCTTCAAGGGCGGCTTTATCGTGATGGACCAGGCCAAGATGGATGAGATGGCCCGCGTCACCAACGGCCTGGGCATGCTGGAGGGCTCGATCGGCGTGCTGCCGCTGGTCAACGACAGCCGCCCCGCCGCGCAGAGCTTCAACGCCCGCTACAAGAAGCTGCACGACGGGCGCGACGCCACCACCGAGATGTCGCTGAACTACACCATGGTGTATGCGCTGGCCGGGGCGATGAAGCTGGCCGGCACCACCAGCGACGCCGCGGCGATCCGCGCGAAGATGCCGGATGCGGTCAAGGGCCTGGCCAAGGAGGTCAATCCCAACGAAGTCGATGGCATCGACGCCAAGGGCGGCTCGATGGCCGACACCGTGGTCGGCTGGGTGCAGAACGGCAAGATTTCTCAGGTCCGCTTGTCGGAACTGGCGAAGTAAGGCGAGACACGCTGCCGGTGCCGCACCGCGCAGCGCAAACCCCGGCATGCCGCCAGGCGTGCCGGGGTTTTTCATTGCGGCGCGAGCGCGACTAGCGGCGATCGCCGTCGCGGCCCTGGCGCGCCTCCATCTGGCCTCGCTCCTGCTGCGCGCGTTGCTGCTGCATGTGCCGCTGCTGGTCCATTTGCTGGCGCTGGCGCTCCTGCATCTGCTGTTGCTGCTCATGCATCTGCCGTTGCTGCTGTTCGGCCTGGCGCTGCATGGCCTGCTGGCGCTGCTGCTCCTGCATGGCCCGTTGCTGTTCCTGCATATGGCGCTGCTGCTGTTCGGCCTGCCGCTGCATGGCTTGCTGGCGCTGCTGCTCCTGCATGGCCCGTTGCTGCTCCTGCATATGGCGCTGCTGCTCGGCCTGGCGCTGCATGGCCTGCTGCCGTTGCTGCTCCTGCGCCGCGCGCTGCTGCTCCTGCATCTGCCGCTGCTGATCCGCTTGCCGCTGCATGGCCTGCTGGCGCTGCTGCTCCTGCGCCGCGCGCTGCTGATCCTGCATCTGCCGCTGCAGGTCCTGCATCTGCCGCTGATGATCCGCTTGCCGCTGCATGGCCTGCTGGCGCTGCTGCTCCTGCGCCGCGCGCTGCTGATCCTGCATCTGCCGCTGCTGCTGCTCGGCCTGGCGCTGCTGCCCTTCCTGCATCTGCCGCTGCTGTTCGAAGCGCTGGCGCTGCATTTCCTGCGATTGCCGCGCCGGGTCGGGGCGTTCCTGCCCGTCGGCCCACTGGCGCGGCGGCATGCGCTGCTGGCGCTGCTCTTCCAGCGGCCGTTGCGGCTCGCGCAGCGCGCGCTGCTGTTCGATCTGCTGGCGCTGCTGTTCGCGCTGCATGGCCTGTTGCTGGCGCTGGGCGTCGTCGGCCCCGCCCGGCTGCCCGACAAAGCCGCGCGCCTCGTCGGGCCGGGTGCTCTGGCCGCGGCCAGGGCCGCGCCCCGGCTCGCCCCGGGCACGCGCGTCGTTGCGGTCCGCGCGGCCGTCGCCGTCGGCATCGATGCGCCCCGGGCGCGGCTGGACTAGGGCGTGGTCGCGCGATGCGATCGCGGCCTGGCTCATGCGCACGTCCGGCACCGGCCGTGCGTCGCTGCCGGGCCGGCGTTCGGTGCCGCCGCGCCAGGCCGGGCCCGCGCCGGGCACGACCCCGGCCTCGCGCGCAAAGCGCCGGGCCAGGTCTTCCGTGGCCGGGCGGGACGGCGGGCGCACGGCGATGGCCTGCCGGTCGAAGCCATGGCGCGCCTGCGGCGGCAGCGGCCGCATCGGCGCCGCGCCCACCAGGCTGCCCTTGACCGGCGCCACCGGCGGCGCACCGTGGGCCTCGCCGGTCGGCAGGTTGCGCCATTCGGGGCGGTGCAGGCCGCGCGCGGGCCGTCCTTCGACAAAGTTGCGCGCGGGCATGCCGGTGATGGCGCCGGGCACGTTGCGGTTGACGTAAGGCGGCGGGCGGCGGTCACCCATCACCAGGTTGTTGACCGTGACCCGGTTGATGCGGGCGACGTAGGTCGGGCTGGCGCGGTATACCGGCCGGTAGGCATCGCGCGGCCCCAGCGGATACCAGGCCACGCCCGGTGCGCTGCCGACGCGCACGCTCCAGCCGGGCCCGGCGGCGCCGACGAAGGCGACCAGCGCCGGGGCATAGCACGGCCGCACGCGTGGCCCCGGGACCCAGCCCCAGCGCGAACCCACATAGGCCCAGCGGCCGTAGTGCGACGGCGCGAAGCCCCACGGCGCGTCGTCGATCCAGGTCCAGCCCCAAGGCGCGATCCAGGCCCAGTGGCCGGCGCTGTACGGCACCCATCCAGCACTGACCACGCGCGGGAACCAGATCGCGCCGTAGCCCGGGTCTTCCTGCCAGTCGCCATAGCCGTCCAGCGCGGCGTAGCCCGGCATTTCGCGCGGCACATAGCGTGCCGACGGTGATGCATCCTCGCGCGCGTCGCGCGCCGCGGTCCAGCGGTCGAATGCGTCCTCCGGCACCGCGCCACCGCCGGCATCGGCCAGGTCGGTGCCGGCAAAGCGCATGCGGTCGCCGCGCTGCAGCTCGATGGTGCGGCTGTCGCCGTAGACCACCGCGCTGCCATGGCGCATCGCCACGGTGGTGGTGCTGCCGTCGGGCGCGACGTCCAGGCGGTAGTCGCCCGGCTCGCGCGGCACGAAGGCCAGGTTCGGGGTATCGATCTCGACGGTCTGGCCCGGCGGCAACGCGCGCACGCGAACCTGCAGCGTACCCTGGGTCAGCTTGACCTGCGTGGTGCTGTCGTCCAGGTTCAGGATGCTGGCGGCAGTGGCACCGCCCATGCGCAGCGCCACCGTGCCGGCGTGCAGCTCGGCGCGTCCGCCCGGCTCCAGCCAGAGCCGGTCGCCGGTGGTGACCGGCCGGTTCAGCCCGGCCGCGGCCCAGGTGTCCGAGCCGGCCGGCGCAAAGCTGAGGTTGCCGTCGACCGCGGTCAGCGTGGCGATACGCGAGGACGGGTCAGCCTGCTGCAGCGCGGCGTCGGCCACCGGGGCATCGAGGTAGGGTTCGCCCGGCGCGGCTGGCACTTGCGCCAGTGCAGCAGCCGCCACGGCAAGACCGGCTGCGGCCGCCAGCGCGGCCAGCGCGAGCCGGCCGCCAAGGCGACCCGGATAGTGACCAGCGGATTGGAAAGGATCAGACATGGAAGGGCAGGAGCGGGACCCGGCATGGGTCGGCGGGCAGGCCGGCCCACGCCGGCGGCCACCCTATTGTCACCATACATGGCCCCCGGAGGTCACGGCGCGTCCGGGGCGGCACAGTTTGTAAGCTCGTATTTCGCCAGGCGCCGCGGCCAGGCGGCCCGGCCGGTGCGCACGGCAGGCTGCGGGCGGGCCGCCGGCCAGCGCCGGGATGGCGGCGGTTGGCCGGCCGTCAAAGGTGGAAACAACTTTGCTGCCCGCGCCGGCCTCGCAGCGGCCGACGCGGCTCAGCCGGCGGCTTGCTGGCGCAGCATCTCGGTCAGGCGCTCGGCCGGCATCGGGCGCCCGTACAGGTAGCCCTGCGCCTCATGGCAGCCGTTGGCGAGCAGGAAATCGCGCTGCTCGGGGGTCTCCACGCCTTCGGCCACCACGCCGATGTGCAGGCTGGCGCCCACATTGATCACCGAGCGCACGATGGCCGCGTCGACCGGGTCTTCGGTCACGTTGCGGATAAAGGACTGGTCGATCTTGAGCCGGTCCACCGGGAAGGACTTCAGGAAGCTGAGCGAGGCATAGCCCGTGCCGAAGTCATCGCAGGTCAGCGTGATGCCGTCGCGGCGCAGCGCCTGCAGCTGGTCCGAGACCTCGTCGCCCTGCTGCAGGGCGATGGTCTCGGTGATCTCGATCTCGAGGCAGTCGGGCGCCAGCTCCAGCGCCCGCAGTACGTGGCGCACCTCGGTCAGCAGCCGGCTTTCGGACAGCTGCGCCGCGAACAGGTTGATCGCCACGCGCGGCGGCCGCGGAAAGGCCAGCGCCCAGGCGCGGGCCTGGGCACAGGCCGTCTGCAGCAGCCACATGCCGACATCGCTGGCGATGCTGCTGCCGGCCAGCGCGTCGATGAAGGCGGCCGGCGACAGCAGCCCGCGGCTGGGATGGCGCCAGCGCATCAGGGCCTCGGCGCCATGGACGCGGCCGTCGCGCAAGTCGACCTGCGGCTGGTACAGCAACTCGAACTGGCGCTGGGCATAGGCCTCGTGCAGGGCCTGCACCAGCGACAGCCGCGTGGTCACGTCCGAGCGCATCTGCGGCTTGAAGAAGCGGATGGTGCGGCCGCCATCGTGCTTGGCCCGTGCCAGCGCGAGGCTGGCCGCGGCCAGCATGTCCGAGCCCTGTTCGCCGGCCGCGGGCGCGACGCACGCACCGATGCTGGCCAGCACGTGATGGCGGCGCCCGGCATGCTCGTGGGGGGACGACAGCATCGACAGGATCGCGGCGCTGACGTGGCGCACCAGCGTGGGATCGGCGATGGAGGGCAACAGCACGCCGAATTCGTCGCTGCCGATGCGGCCGATGATGGCGTCGCGGGGCGAGGCATCGCGCAGGCGGCGGGCCACGCGTTGCAGGATGATGTCGCCTTCGGCATGGCCGTGCATGTCGTTGAAGGCGCGGAAGTCGTCAATGCCGATCAGCAGCAATGCGCAGCGCGGCACAGCCTCGCTATGCAGGCGTGCCTCCAGCCGCTTCAGAAAGCCTTGGCGATTGTCAACGCCGGTCAGCGGATCGAGATCCGAGCCTGGCGAGGCGCCAGCCGACTTCGCCCCCGACTTGGCCACCATCCCTGCCCCATCTGTAATTGTCGACATTGTTACCCGCTAGCAATTTAGCAAGTGTGACGAAAACTTGGAAAAAATCAAGCAGTTCCGATACACGCCAAAACCCCTAGGCGCCGGCGCAACGCCGGCCCTGCCGGGATCGTGCCGCGCGTTGAATCGGGCGGCCGCATACAGTACCCTACCGCGCATCGGGGGCGCCCCCGCCCCCAGCATGGTGCCAATCCGGCCCGCGCGGCCTGCCTTGCCGGTACCGGCCGCGCCCTGAACAAGAACAATCACCGGGATCTCACCGTGAATGAATGGACCATCCGCACACGCATCCTGGCAAGCTTTTCGCTGATCCTGCTGGTGATGGCACTGATGGGCGTGGTCGCCTATACCCGCCTGGTCGCGATCGAGCGCGAAACCGGGCTGATGCTGCATGACGCGCTGCCCGGCCTGAACTACAGCACCGGCATCCGCGGCGTCTGGGGCGAGCGCTATGTGCTGGCCTGGCAGACCATCAACGCCACCGACGAGGCCGAGCGGCGCAGCTTCCAGCAGCAAGGCCAGGAGGCGGCCGGCCGCCTGGACAAGCTCGAGCAGCAGTACGAAGCCACCATCACGCGCGAAGAGGACCGGGCCGGCTTCAGGGCCTATCGCGATCTGCGCGCGCGCTACGAACAGGCGGCCCAGGTCCTGTCGCGCCAGTCCGACTGGAACGGCACCGCCGCCGCGGCGGCGCTGCGCGGCGAAGCGCAGGACCGCTGGATCGATGCGCGCAAGGCAACCCAGCACCTGGTCGAAGACAACAGCGCGGTCAACGCGCGCGCCGCGCAGGGCATCGACGATGCCGTCAATGCCGCGAAGATCGGCATCGAAGCGGCGCTGGTCGTGGCGGTGGTGGTGGCGCTGGTGTGCGGCTACCTGCTGCTGCGCGCGATCACGGTGCCGATGCAGTCGATCGTCGGCCTGCTGGCCGGCATCCGCGGCGGCGACCTGCGCCTGCGCATGGCGCTGCGGCGCAAGGACGAGTTCCAGGAAGTGGAGGAAGGCTTCAACCAGATGACCGGCGAGCTGACTTCGCTGGTCGGCCAGGCACAGCGCACCGCGATCCAGGTCACCACCTCGGTCAACGAGATTGCCGCGACCGCGCGCCAGCAGCAGGCCACCGCCACCGAAACCGCCGCCACCACCACGCAGATCGGCGCGACCTCGCGCGAGATCTCGGCCACCGCGCGCGACCTGGTGCGCACCATCCACGAAGTCTCGAGCGCGGCCGAGCAGGCCGCGGCGCTGGCCGGCACCGGGCAGGTCGGGCTGTCGCGCATGGAAGGGACCATGCAGCATGTGATGGATGCCGCCGGCTCGGTCAACGCCAAGCTGGCCACGCTCAACGAGAAGGCCGGCAATATCAACCAGGTGGTGACCACCATCGCCAAGGTGGCCGACCAGACCAACCTGCTGTCGCTGAACGCCGCGATCGAAGCCGAAAAGGCCGGCGAATACGGCCGCGGCTTTGCCGTGGTGGCCACCGAGATCCGCCGCCTGGCCGACCAGACCGCGGTGGCAACCTACGACATCGAGCAGATGGTGCGCGAGATCCAGTCGGCGGTGTCGGCCGGCGTGATGGGCATGGACAAGTTCTCGGAGGAAGTGCGCCGCGGCATGTCCGAGGTCACGCAGGTGGGCGACCAGCTGTCGCAGATCATCGCCCAGGTGCAGTCGCTGGCGCCGCGCGTGCTGATGGTCAATGAAGGCATGCAGGCCCAGGCCGGCGGCGCCGAGCAGATCAACCAGGCGCTGATGCAGCTGTCCGAGGCCGCGCAGCAGACGGTGGAATCGCTGCGCCAGTCGAGCCAGGCGATCGACGAGCTGACGCTGGTCGCCAACGACCTGCGCAGCGGCGTGTCGCGCTTCAAGGTCTAGGCTGCCGGTTCCCGCACCGGGCCGTTGCGCGCCGCCGCCATGAAACTCTTCCTGCTGTTCCGCCTTGGCGCCGACCACTACGCGCTCGATGCCACCGAGGTGGCCGAGGTGCTGCCGCTGACGCGGCTGAAGCAGATTCCCGGCGCGCCGGCGTGGGTGGCGGGACTGATGCAGCGGCGCGGCCAGCCGGTGCCGGTGATCGACCTGCCCGCGCTCGCCACCGGCGTGCCCGCGGCGCTGCGCACCAGCACGCGCACGGTGCTGGTCCACTACCGCCGCGCAGAAAGCGGGCCCGTGCGGCTGCTCGGCCTGCGCCTGGAAGCGGCCACCCAGACCCTGCGCTGCCCGGCGGAATCGTTCGTCGACGCCGGCATCGCCGGCGCCAGCCCAACCTATCTCGGACCGGTGCGGCATGACGCGCGCGGGCTGGTGCAATGGGTCAGGGTCGACGCGCTGTTGCCGGACGAAGTCCACGAGATGCTGTTCGCCGACGCCGCCGGGGAGGCCGCGTGAGCACCGCCGCGCATATCGAGGCCCTGCTCAAGGCGCGCATCGGCCTGGACGCCGGCGCCATCGGCAGCGGCGCGGTGGCGCGCGCCGTGCGCGAGCGCCAGCAGGTGCGCCAGGCGCCCGATACCGAGGCCTACTGGCACCTGCTGCAAGGCACCGGCGACGAATTCCAGGCGCTGATCGAAGCCGTGGTGGTGCCCGAGACCTGGTTCTTCCGGCACCGCGAAGCCTTGCTGGCGCTGGGCCGCTTTGCCGCCGAGCGTGCCTTTGCCGACGGCCGGCGCACGCTGCGGCTGCTGAGCCTGCCCTGCTCCACCGGCGAAGAGCCGTATTCGATCGCCATGGCGCTGCTCGACGCGGGCGTGCCGCCGGGGCGCTTCTATATCGACGCGGTCGACATCAGCGCGCGTGCGCTGTCGCGCGCGGGCCAGGGCCAATACGGCGCCAATGCCTTCCGCGGCGCGCCGCTCGACTTCCGCGACCGCTACTTCACCGCCACGCCCAGCGGCTATGCGCTGGACCCGCGTGCGCGCGCAGGTGCGGCTGCTGCAGGGCAACCTGGTCGAGCCCGGCCTGCTGGCGGGCGAGGCGCCTTATGACTTCGTGTTCTGCCGCAACCTGCTGATCTACTTCGACGCCGCCGGACAACGGCAGGCGGTGCAGACGCTGGTGCGCCTGACCATGGCCGACGGCCTGCTTTTCGTCGGCCCGGCCGAGGCCAGCGTGCTGAGCGCGCAGGGGCTGGAGCCGGTCGGCATCCCGCTGTCCTTTGCCTTCCGCAAGCCGCCGGCCGCAGTGCCGCGCGCACGGACCCCGTCGCGTGCGCCGGTCCACGACACCCAGCCGCCCCGCATGGCCGCGCCGCCACGGCTGTTGCGCCCGGCCGCGAGCCTGCGTGCGCCGGCGGTGCGCGCGCCCGCGCCGGCCGCAAGGCTGGTGGCGGATACGCACGCCGACGCGCTGGCCGCCATCGCCGCCATGGCCGACCGCGGGGAACTGGACGCGGCCCCGGCTGCCTGCGTGTCGCTGCTGGACCGTGCCGCGCCGGATGCCGCAGGCACCGCCCTGGCCGATGCCTATGGCATGCTCGGCGTGCTGCACGACGCCGCCGGCCGCACCGCCCAGGCGCACGCGGCCTACCGCAAGGCGCTGTACCTGGATCCGTCGCACCAGGAAAGCCTGTATCACCTGGCCGCGCTGCTCGACCGAAGGCGACCACGACGGCGCCACCCGCCTGCGGCAGCGCGCGCAGCGCCACACCCGCAAGCACCATGGCTGAGACCCGGGCCCATCCCTTTGCCACCGTGGTGCGCGCCGCGGACGTGGACGACTGCTGGCGGCGCATCGGCGTGCGCGGCGACGGCAGCTGCCCGGCGCTGGCCGAACACGCCCATTGCCGCAACTGCCCCACCTATGCGCAGGCCGCCGCGATGTTGCTGGACGCACAGCAGCCTGACCAGGGCCTGCAGGAACTGCCGGATGCCGCCGACCTCGCCGCCGCGGCCGAAGGCGGCGACCAGGACGGCGGCGCAAGCGGCGACGACAACGCGCACAACGCCAGCGCGCTGGCATGCCTGGTGTTCCGCATCGGCGATGAATGGCTGGCGCTGCCGACCGCCGCGCTCGGCGAAGTCACGGCGCCGTGCCCGCTCCACTCGCTGCCCCACCGTCGCGATGCCGCGGTGCTGGGGCTGGCCGCGGTGCGCGGCAACCTGCTGGCCTGCCTGTCGCTGGCGCACCTGTTCGACACCGGCGCGCTGCCGGCCGAACCCGATGCCAACGGCAGCCGCTTCCTGATCCTCGGACAAGGCCGCGCCGCGATCGCCCTGCCGGTGGCCGAGATCGCCGGCATCGTGCGCGTGCGCGGCGCCGCGCTGCTACCGCTGCCCGCCAACCTGGCACGAGGCTCGGCCCGCTATACGCAGGCGCTGTTCGTCGACCAGGGCCGCAGCGTCGGCCTGCTCGACGCCGCCCGGGTACGCCAGGCGCTGGCAAGGAGCCTGGCATGAATCCCGAACAGCTGCGCGACGCCTCGCTGCTGGAACTGTTTGCGCTCGAAGCCGATGCCCAGGCCGAGATCCTCAACGCCGGGCTGCTGGCGCTGGAGCGCAACCCGGGCGCGCCCGAGCAGCTCGAGGCATGCATGCGCGCGGCCCACTCGCTCAAGGGCGCGGCGCGTATCGTCGGGCTCGACGGCGGCGTGCGGCTGGCGCATGCGATGGAAGACTGCCTGGTCGCCGCGCAGGGCGGCATGCCGCTGGCCGCCGCGCATATCGATGCGCTGCTGCAGGGCACCGACCTGCTGCTGCGCATCGGCCATCCGCCCGGCGGCGACCCGGACTGGTCGGAGCACGCCGGCCGTGCCGAGATCGACGCGGTGGTGCAGCGGCTGGGTTCGCTCGACGGCGGCGGCGCGCCGGCGCAGCCCCCCGCACACGGAGCGGCCCCGGCCCGCGCACCTGCCCCTGCCCCTGCCCCTGCGCCCGCGCCTGCGCCTGCGCCTGCCACCGACCCCGAAGCAGTGCCGCCGGCACCGATGGCCGCGCACACCGCGGACGGCCACGAACGCATGCTGCGCGTCAATGCCGATGCCCTGGACCAGCTGCTGTCGCTGTCGGGCGCGGCCATGGTCGAATCGCACTGGCTGCGGCCATTCGGCGACTCGCTGCACAAGGCGCGGCGCCAGCAGGCGCGCGCGCTGCGCGCGGCCGACACGCTGCAGCAGGTCTTGCGCGACAGCCAGGAGGGCGCCGGCGCGCACGCGCTGGCGGCCGCGCAGGCGGCGCTGGCCGAACTGCGCCAGCTGCTCGACGAGGGCCACCAGCAACTGGCGGCGCGGCTGGATGAGTTCGAGCAATATGACCATCGCGCCACGCGGCTGGCGCGCCGGCTCTATGACAGCGCGCTGGCCTCGCGCATGCGGCCACTGTCCGACGGCCTGGCCGGCTACGCGCGCATGGTGCGCGACCTCGGCCGCTCGCTGGGCAAGTCGGTGCACCTGGAACTGTCCGGCGCCGGCACGCAGGTGGACCGCGACATCCTCGAGGCGCTGGACGCGCCGCTGGCGCACCTGCTGCGCAATGCCGTCGACCATGGCATCGAGTCGGCGGAGGTGCGCCAGGCACAGGGCAAGCCGGCGGAGGGCCGCGTGACGCTGCACGCGCGCCACAACGCCGGCCGGCTGCAGATCGAGATCTCCGACGACGGCGCGGGGGTCGACCTGGAAGCGCTGCGGCGCGCCATCGTGCGGCGCCGGCTGGCCTCCGAGGACACGGCGGCGCGGCTGTCGCAGGCAGAGCTGCTCGACTTCCTGCTGCTGCCCGGCTTCAGCATGCGCGACACCGTCTCCGAAGTCTCCGGCCGCGGCGTCGGCCTCGACGCGGTGCAGGAGATGGTGCGCCGCGTGCGCGGCAGCCTGCGCCTGACGCAGCAGCCTGGCCATGGCCTGCACTTCAGCCTGGAACTGCCGCTGACGCTGTCGGTAGTGCGCACGCTGCTGGTCGACGTCGCCGGCGAAGCCTATGCCTTCCCGCTGGGCCGCGTGCTGCGCGCGACCTCGGTGGCGCGCGGCGAGATCGAACAGACCGAAGGCCACCAGCACTTCCGCCACGAGGGCCGCGCCATCGGGCTGGTCAGCGCGGCGCAAGTGCTGCAGCGGGCCGGCGCCGAGGCCGCGGCGGCGCGCGAGCAGGTTCCGGTGGTGGTCATCGGCGAGGGCGAGCGCACCTATGGCATCGCCGTCGACCGCATGCTCGGCGAACGCCTGCTGGTGGTGCAGCCGCTGCCTGCGGCGCTCGGCAAGATCCGCGACATTGCTGCCGGCAGCCTGACCGACGACGGCACGCCGGTGCTGATCTTCGATGTCGAGGACATGATCCGCTCGGTCGAGAAGCTGGTCTCCGAAGGCCGCATCGAAGGCGTGCGTCCGGGCGCGGCGGCCAGCGTGCAGAGCCGCGCGCGGCGGGTCCTGGTAGTGGACGACTCGCTCACCGTGCGCGAGCTGCAGCGCAAGCTGCTGGCCGGGCGCGGCTATGACGTGACGGTGGCGGTCGACGGCATGGACGGCTGGAACGTGCTGCGCGCCGAGCCCTTCGACCTGATCATCACCGACATCGACATGCCGCGCATGGACGGGATCGAGCTGGTGCGCCGGATCCGCCAGGACGCCGCGCTGCGCCAGCTGCCGGTGATGGTGGTGTCGTACAAGGACCGCGAACAGGACCGCCAGCGCGGCCTGGAGGCCGGCGCAGACTATTATCTGGCCAAGGGCAGTTTCCACGACGCCGCGTTGCTCGACGCGGTCCAGGACCTGATCGGCGAGGCACGTCCATGAAAATCGGCATCGTCAATGATTCAGCGCTCGCGGTCGCCGCGCTGCGCCGCGCGCTGGCGCTGGATCCGTCGTTCGAGATCGCGTGGATTGCCGGCGACGGCGCCCAGGCGGTGCAGATGGCCGCGCGCCAGACCCCGGACCTGATCCTGATGGACCTGCTGATGCCGGTCATGGACGGGGTCGAGGCGACGCGCCGGATCATGGCCGCCACGCCCTGCGCCATCGTGGTGGTGACCATGGACCTGGGCCGCAACGCCACGCAGGTGTTCGACGCCATGGGCCACGGCGCCATCGACGCGGTCGATACCCCGACCCTGGCCGAAGCCGATGCGCAGCTGGCCGCCGGCCCGCTGCTGCGCAAGCTGCGCAATATCGCGCGCCTGCTGGCCGGGCGCGTGGCGCCGCAGCACGCGCTGCCGGCGGCGCCGCGCGCCGGCAGCGCGCCGCGGCTGGTGGCGATCGGCGCCTCGGCCGGCGGCCCGGCCGCGCTGGCCACGCTGCTGGGCGCGCTGCCGGCGGACTTCGGCGCCGCGGTGGTCACCGTGCAGCATGTCGACGAGGCCTTTGCCGCCGGCATGGCCGACTGGCTCGACGGACAGTGCGCGCTGCCGGTGCGCATTGCCCGCGTCGGCGAGGCGCCGCAGGCGGGCACCGTGCTGCTGGCCGGCACCAACGACCATCTGCGCCTGGCCAGCCCAAGCCGGCTGGCCTATACCGAACAACCCTGCGACTATCTTTACCGCCCTTCCATCGACGTATTCTTCGAAAGCGTGGTGGAACACTGGCGCGGCGAGGTGATCGGCGTGCTGCTCACCGGCATGGGCCGCGACGGCGCGCTGGGCCTGAAGGCAATGCGCGACCGCGGCTTCCTGACCATCGCCCAGGACCGCGCCACCAGCGCCGTGTACGGCATGCCCAAGGCCGCCGCCGCGCTCGGCGCCGCAGCCGAGATCCTGCCGCTGGCGCGCATCGCGCCGAGGCTGGTGCAGGCGTGCGGCCCGGCGGCGCTGACCAGGCCCGCGCCGCCGCCCGTCTGAAAGAATGCAACCGGTCCCAGGCCGTGCCGGGACCGCGAGAACAGGAATTGAACATGCAACCCGAAACCTCCAACGCCGCCGGCATGCCCGCGCGGACGCCCGCCACCGACAAGCAAGAATACCTGGCCATGGTGCTGCTGGTCGACGACCAGGCCATGGTCGGCGAAGCGGTGCGCCGCGCGCTCGCCACCGAGCCGGATATCGACTTCCATTACTGCTCGCAGCCGGATGAGGCGGTAGCCGTGGCGCAGCGCACCAAGCCCACCGTGATCCTGCAAGACCTGGTGATGCCGGGCGTGGATGGCCTGACACTGGTGCAGCGCTATCGCGACAACCCCGCCACGCGCGATATCCCGATCATCGTGCTGTCGACCAAGGAAGAGGCCGCGACCAAGGGCGCGGCGTTTGCCGCCGGCGCCAACGACTACCTGGTCAAGCTGCCGGACAGCATCGAACTGATCGCACGCATCCGCTATCACTCGCGCTCCTACGTCAACCAGCTGCAGCGCGACGAAGCCTATCGCGCACTGCGCCAAAGCCAGCAGCAACTGCTGGAAACCAACCTGGAACTGCAGCGCCTGACCAACTCGGACGGCCTGACCGGCTTGTCCAACCGGCGCTATTTCGACGAGTACCTCGGCGCGGAATGGCGCCGCGCGCTGCGCGAGCAGACCCAGGTGGCGCTGCTCATGATCGATGTCGACGCGTTCAAGGCCTACAACGACACCTACGGCCACGTCGCCGGCGACGAGGTGCTGCGCCGCGTCGCCACGGTGATCCGCGACAACTGCGTGCGCGCCACCGACCTGCCGGCGCGCTTCGGCGGCGAAGAGTTCGCCATGGTGCTGCCTGCGACCTCGCCGGGCGGCGTGCGGCTGCTCGCGGAGAAGGTGCGGCGCGCGGTGCAGGGGCTGGCCATCGCCCACAGCGGCTCGCCCACCCTCGACTGCGTCACCGTCAGCATCGGCGGCGCGGTGCTGGTGCCACAGCCTGGCACCCAGCCAAGCGAGCTGGTGGAAGCGGCCGACGCGGGGCTCTACCAGGCCAAGCGCAATGGCCGCAACCAGGTCATGATGTCGCCGGGCTGAGCCGCGCCGTCACGCCGGCGCCACGGCTCAAACCCTCGCATCCAACCCGGCGGCAACAACCGGTTACACATCTGCACAGGCGGCAGGGCCGCCTGCGGCCGCGGGCCGTTGCGCCGCGGCGCTTGCACTGCCAAGGCGCACCGCCGTGCGCGCCCGCGCAGGCATCACTTCCTGTCGGAATCGTCCGACATTGAATTCGGAGCGTCGCGCCTGTCTGGCCTAACGCTTCAAACCTATCGTTGCATCACGGCAAGCGTGATCCCGCGCCTGCATACCAGAAAGCAACTGGCCACGCGGCCGCCGCGATCCGCGCCGGCATGGGCCAGCTCGTCTCTGACTCTAACAGCAAGAGGTGACCCATGCTTCGATCCAAGACTCTTTTCCTCGGCCTCGCGCTGGCCGCGACCGCAGTGCTGACAGCGTGTGGCGGCGGCGATGACGGCATCGACGACCGCGTCGGCCTGAGCAAGCCGAGCGTGCGCGTGATCCACGCCGTCACCGGCGGCCCGAATGTCGACGTGCTGCAGAACGGCACGCTCACCAGCATGGTCAACAAGCCCTACAAGTTCGTCTCGACCTACTTCAACGTCGAAACCGGCAACCAGCTGATCTCGTTCAACGCCGCCGGCACGCAGACCGAGCTGGCCCGCTCCAGCCTGGTGGCGGCCACCGGCCACAAGTACACCGTGGTGGCGCTGCCGGGTGCGGCCACCGCGGAAACGGTGACCATCGACGATCCGTTCGGCAAGGGTCTGCTGTCGAACAAGGCGCGCGTGCGCGCGCTGAACGCATCGTTCAATGCGCAGAACATCGACATCTACGTGACCCTGCCCGCGATCGACCTGAACTCGGTCGCGCCGACCTTCGCCGCGGTGGGCTACAAGCAGGCCTCGCCGGCATCGGGCCAGGATTCGATCGACCTGGACGGCAACACCACCTATCGCCTGCGCATCACCCCGGCCGGCACCAAGACCGTGATCTTCGACTCTGGCGCGCTGACGCTGGCGAACAACGCCGACTGGCTGATCACCACCATCCCGTCGGACGGCATCGCCGGCCTGACGCCGAACAAGATCAAGGTGCTGGTGGCACGCGGCGACGACGAGTCGCAAGCCGGCCTGGAACTGGTGACGCAATAACCGCTGCCGCGGTTGCCCGTGGCAGGCGGGCAGCGTGCGGGAGGCCGGTCCGGAAGGACCGGCCTCTTTTTTTAATTCATCGCCGAATCACGGGGAATGCTGGTGGTGCGATGGCTGAGTTCGGCAAGTTTGTGTCAGTCGTCACCGAATTCTCAGTGACTGAACCAAACCGACCAAAGGACGAGTGACTGCACGGGCACGAGCGAGCGTGCTCCAACCTTTAGCGGACATTCATGCGCCCAGCCGAATGCTCACTTCTCGGTGAACTGGAGGCTCACACTTCTTTAGCATGCCGATGATTTGAATGCCAGGGCCAACATCTGGTACTCAATATCTCCGAGAGACCACTTTGCTGAATGCGGGCTGCGGCAAGCCACTCGCCGGCGCGCGAAACAGGAAGAGCCCGCCTGCCAATGGTTGCCGCTCGCGCTCCTCGGGTGAGAGCCCCTTCCAGGCGGTCGTAACGTAGACGCTACGCAGATCGTCTCCGCCAAATGCCAGTTTGGTGACGTTGGCGCATGGGAATTGCACAACGCCCGCCAGCATTCCGTCGGGTGACCAGCGCTCGACCCTTGCGCCGCCGAACAAGGCAATCCAGACAAAGCCATCCGCGTCGACGGCCATTCCGTCGGGGTAGCCGGAGCCGGAAAAGCGGGCAAAAATCCGTTTCTCGGACAGTACGCCGTCATGCCCCACGTCAAAGGCATAGACCCGGCGTCGTACCGTGTCGGCGTGGTAGAGCGTGCGGGCATCCGGGCTCATGGCAGGCCCGTTGGTAATGACATACCCTTCGTCGCGGCGCGATAGTTTTCCGAACTCGCCCATCTGATAGAGGGAACCGCTCGCTGCGGTCTCGGCGTCGTCCATCGTGCCGAACCAGAGGCGGCCATACGGATCGACGAACCCGTCATTGATCCGGTTTCCCGGAAGGTCCGGCTCGACCTCGACCAGCCTGAGGCAGTGCCCTGCGACGGGATCGAAGCTGTAGAGTCCGTCCTGGAGGCCGCAGAGAAAGGATTTTTCGGTAAGCGCCGCAATAAATCCCGGCTGGCATGGAACCGTCCAGCTTTGCTTAGCGCCAGTGGCCGTGCAATAGCGATGAATATTTCTTCCCTTGATGTCAACGAAATAGACCGCGCACTCGGCACCGTGCCAAAGTGGGCCTTCTCCTAGCTCGGCGCTCAGGGGCCATATACAAACAGGTTGGATCGAGTTCATGCGCCGAAGTACCCCGCATCCACAAAATACTCGCGCCCTGAACAGCGCGCGGCGTCATCCGACGCGAGGAACAGTGCCATGCGCGCCACGTGCTCCGGCTCGATGCGCTCAGGAAAGCATTGGCTCTCCAGCAATTTCGCTTCGCTCTCGGGTGTCTGCCAAAGCTGTGTCTGGCGGGGGGTCCGCACTGCGCCAGGCACGATGCAATTGACCCGTATGCCGTGACCACCCAAGTCGCGCGCCAGTCCACGCGTGAGCCCTTCGATGCCGGCTTTCGCCGTCATGTAGACCGACAGGTTCGGCACGGCCACATGCCAGGATGCCGACCCCATGTTCAGGATGGCGCCCCGGCCGATGGTCCGCATGCTGGCGGCCGCAAGCTGCGCACAGAAGAACTGGTGCCGCAGGTTCACGGCGATGCGGTCCTCCCAATAGGAAGGGGTCACGGCATCGACCTGGTGCCGGTCATCGTTCCCGGCGTTGTTGACCAGGACCTCGATCGGGCCAGTGTCCTCGATGATTCCGGCGAACACCGTCCCGACGGCATCCAGGTCGCGCAAGTCGCATCGGTGAAAACAACTATTCATTCCCTCGGTGGCAAGCGAACCCTGAACTTGCAGTGCGTCCTCCTCGGACACGTCGATGAAGTGAACCCGGGCACCCTGCCGGGCGAATGCACCGACCATCGCCGCTCCGATTCCGCTTCCTCCACCAGTGATGGCGACGGTCCTTCCTTTAAGGCTCGGGTAAATGGCGTAAGACATCAAGATTTCCGTTATTTGGTAGTCACTGCCGTTAGAAGGTGAAAGCGTGCTGCGTCAGTACACCCATGTGGTCTCCTTTTTGCACGAGGGCAACTGCCTGGCGAAGCGGCGCGCCCATAACGGCGGCGGCAGTGTCGCGCGCCAGGCGGAAATCTTCGAGACGAGATGTTGGACAATTTCGGGGTGGTCTTTTGAAACGTCCTTCAGTTCGGCTGAATCAGCCTCCAGGTCATAGAGTTCGACCCGGTCATACGCTATCGATTGCCATAGCTTCCATTTGCCCTCACGTGCGGCAAACACCGGGTCCTGCCCCCAAATAAGCACACGCGGTTGCTCGGATGTCCTTCCCTGTGCAGCAGCAATCAAATTCAAGCCCTCCAATGGCTCCGCCGACGAGAGCTCGATGCCGGCGGCCGTCAACACCGTAGGGACCACGTCAAGACTGGAAACCGGCGTATCGACCAACCCCACCGCCGGCATGCCATGCGGCCAGGAGATCAGGAACGGCACGCGAATGCCACCATCGACGTAAGTAAACTTCCCCGCGCCTAGCGGATGGGAGCAGTCACAAGCACCTAGTTGCAACGGGCAGCCATTGTCGGAGATGAGGATGACAAGGGTGTCGTCACGCGTGCCCGTTCTCTCAAGTGCATCCAGGACTCGCCCGACACCATCGTCCAACGCAGAGATCATGGCAACCTGGGTGCGCCGGATCGGGTCCTCGATTCCGGCAAAGCGATCGTAGTAGCGCTGCGGGACCTGAAACGGCCAGTGTGGTGCGTTGTAGGCCAGATAGAGAAAGAACGGCGCATTGCCGCTGGCGTTGCGATCAATGTAGTCGACAGCTCTGTCGGTCAGGTCCTCCGTGAGGTAGCGGCGTTGGTTGCCCACCGGTGTGGCATCGGGGCCCGTTACGATAGCCGCAGCAGGATTTCGCTTGAACGCCTTATCGCGCTTGGATGGCGTGGTAACGATTCCGGGCGTGCCGGGATCCGCGTACTGAGCCTCGCCGCCAAGGAAGCCATAGAACTCGTCGAAGCCGCGCCTCGTCGGATAGAACTGCGGCGCAATGCCGAGATGCCATTTCCCGATTGCCGCCGTCCGGTAGCCGTGGCCTTTCAGGCGATCGGCGATGGTCTTTTCCGTTAGCGGCAATCCTTGTTCGGGATTGGCATCGCCGTCGTCGATGTTGTAGTGGAACCCAACGCGCTGGGGCATGCGCCCCGTCAGCAGGGCCGCGCGCGACATCGCACAGACGGATGCCGCGACATAGCCGTTGGAGAAAGCCGCGCCACGCCGGGCAATCCGGTCAATGTTCGGCGTATGCACAACGTTGCGCCCATAGGCGGACACATCAGGCCATGCCAGATCATCTGCCACGATGACCAGGACATTGGGGCGCTTTGCAGGTAACTGGCTGGATGCTGACGGCTCTGAGCGCGTCTGCGCATGTACAGGAACGGCGTTGAGCAGCGCCACTAGTAGCATCAGCAGCGCAAAGGCGCCATGGATGCCAAAACGGCTAGCTCCCGATTGGTAGCGACAACGCACGGGATTTTGCAGGCTCATGAAGGATCTCCACATTTGCAGTCTTGTATACGAGTCGGGATGCGCGCGCTATGGAGCCTTCTGCACCGTTGCGCTGCCGTCGACGTAGTCAATTTGGGCCGGCGTATAGCCAATGCGCATCGCATTCACGTGCAGGATCTCTCCCGGCCTGAGCGGGATGACTTCGCCGTCATAGACGTTCCAGCTTGGCGGCACCGGCCGCTTGTCGCCGACCTTGGCGAAGCCCTTGCCGAGCAATTCGCCCGCCAGGCGCTCGTAGTCCCAGCTTTGCACCACATGCGTTGCCACGGCCGGCATCGCGGCGGGCCGCTCGATCCAGTAACCGATGGAGGCTCCCGCTGTAGCGCAGGTAATGCGTACGCCATCGCCCGCCTTCTGCACCACGGGTGCCGCAGTCGCGGGCGGCGCGCTACCGCCCAGCCACATCTGACTCAGCATCTCGCGCTCGGGCACGCCGCCCATGTCGCCGTACTTGGCCGTCCACGCGCGGAAGGCTTGTCTCAGCTCCTCGAGCTTGCCCTTGTACCGAGGATCCTCGGCCAGGTTGTGCAACTCCCATGGGTCTTGCTCCGCATCGTAGAGCTCCTCGACCGGCTTGGTCTTGAACCACGCGGCCGTCGCGGGCGGAAGGCTGCCTTCACCCTTGTGCTTCAAAATGTCGCGCATCATGGGCAGCATCATGCGGAACTTGAGGTCCTGGTAGTAGGGCAGCTCGGGCATGTAGTTGTACAGATAGCGATAGCGCTGGTCCCGCACCATCCGTACCCTGTCGTACTCGGTATCCATGCGGTCGCGCGCCGCAAAGACGTAACGGCGCGGGATGCTGGCCCGCTGCTCGCCGAGGAAGGCCTGGCCCTGCATATAGCCGGGAACCGGCACGCCGGCCAGCGAAAGCACCGTCGGCGCCAGGTCGACGCCGCTGACCAGCTCGTCCCTGCGGGTACCTGCCGGCAGACCACCGGGAGATCGCACGATGAAGGGCACATGTGTGCCGCGCTCGAGAATCTCGCGCTTCATCCAGGGCAGGTTGCCGCCGTTGTCGGCGAAGAAGAAGATGATGGTGTTGTCGTACAGGCCATCGTCCTTCAACATCTGGATCAATTCGCCAACCTGCCGGTCCATCAGCTCGATATTGGTGTACATCCGGGCGATATCTCCACGTGCGGCCGCGGTATCCGGAAAGATCGGCGGCACGGATACACGGGCCGGATCTTCGAGCAACGGATCCTTGCGCAGCGCCACCATCGATTCGTGGGTCAGGAAGAAATTGAAGACCGAAAAGAACGGCTTGCCTTTGGGGCGGTTCCGATATGACGCGGACGGCCCGTTCTCATCCCAGACCGTGACGGGTGCCTCGAACTGGTAATCCTGCTTCTGGTTGTTCGTGGTGTAGTAGCCCGCCTTGCGCAGATACTCCGGGAAGGCCTTGACTTGCTCGGGCAGCACGACTGAGTAGGTCGCGGGAATTCCTTCCGGTTTCTGCGGGGCGGCGCGGCCGGGAATCTGTATCTCGCCAGGCCCGGTACGCATGTGGTGCGCGCCCACTGAAGTTGGATACATGCCGGTGATCAGTGCTGCGCGCGCGGGTGCGCAAACGCCCGCGGTCTGGTAGGCGTGGGTGTAGAGCACCCCTTCCCTGGCGAGTTGATCGATATTCGGGGTCTTCACCTCGCGATCACCGTACGCGCCGACGAAGGTCGTGATGTCTTCCACCGTGATCCAGAGGATGTTCGGCTTGTTCGGATTTTCCCCCTGCGTCTGGGCATGAAGCAGGCCTGACTGCGCGGCCACGAGCAACGCGACGCCGTGCATGGTCAAGCGTACTGCGCCAGACAGGCGGGCAAGCGAATTCCTTGTGCGGTTGTAAACGTTCATGCCAGATCGATTCCCGTTGGATTTTGTTCGCTCCGGCAAGCTCAGTGCCTCGCCGCCGGACGCCATTGCATTCGTCTGTCGTGATGACTCGGCGCCACGGCCAAAGCGTCATTCGCCACGTCGTCCCGCGGCGCCGCGCTCGAGAGTCACACGATCGAACTCCGGCGCCGCCGTTGTGATCGAGCGCTCGAATGCCTCGGCATGCTGCTGCAGCCGCAGCAGGATCTCTGGCTCGCTTGCGGCCTTGTCAAACTTCTCGCCAGGATCACGACCCAGGTTGTACAGCGTCGGCGTGGCCAATTTGGCTTGCAGGCCGCCCTCCGGATTGCGTCCGCTGACGTCATAGAAATTGACCTTCCACTCGCCTTCGCGCCAGGCCTGCAGGCGGCCTCGGTAGTAGTACGGCAGCACCTGACGCGGGCTCGGCGCCTGCTCGCGCAGCGTCTTGCCCAGGTCGCTGCCGTCGAGGACGGCGCCGGGCAGCTTCACCCCGGCCAGCGCCGCGAAGGTCGGCAGCAGGTCGTATGTGGCGCCGATGCCGTTCACCACCCCGGGGCGGATCTTGCCCGGCCACCAGAACAGCGCCGGCACACGCGAACCGCCTTCATAGGTCGACGCCTTGCCATCGCGCAGCATGCCAGCCGATCCCACCAGCTCTTCATACAGAATCCAGGGACCGTTGTCGCTGACGAACACGACCAGCGTGTTCTTGGCGTCTGGGCTGCGCCGCACCGCATCCAGCACCCGCCCCACGCTGTGGTCGAGTTCCGCGATGGCGTCACCGACCGGACCACCCTTGCTGCTGCCGACGAACTCGGGAGCCGGCATATGCGGCAGGTGGGGTTTCTCGTAGCCCACCCAGGCGAGGTAAGGCCGGTTGCGCTTGCTGCCGATGAAGTCGACAACGTGGTCGGTCAGCCTCCTGTTGTAGCTGGGCTGCTCCACCGGCTGCTCGAGTACCTGGTCGCGATAGTCGACCTTGCCGTTGACCACCACCCGCTCGCTCGCGATCAGGGGCGAGTTCCAGTAACTGTTCTTCGGATCGCGAAAGGCCGCGACGGCCTGCCGGTAATACAGGGCGAACAGCGCCTTGGGCGACTCGCCCTTGGCATAGCGTTGGCGCAATTCCTTGATGCTGATGCCACCGGGAACACCGGCGAAGTACGCATCGTTCGACATCGGCATGCCCCACCACGAATCGAAGCCGTGCCGCGTGGGGTAGGCACGCGGGGCGTCGCCCAGATGCCATTTTCCGAACAGGGCGGTGGCGTAGCCGGCGTCGTGCAGCAGGGTGGCAACGGTAGTGTCGCGGTCGGGGAAGCCGTAGGGATCGCCTTCGACTTGCACGCTGTTGAGCGCTCCGTACAGACCGGAACGCGTTTCAACCTGCCCGGTCAGCATGGCGCCGCGGCTGGGTGAGCAGACCGGGGAACTGACGTAGAAGTTGGTCCAGCGCTGGCCTTCCGCCGCCATCCGGTCCAGGTTCGGCGTGCGGAACACAGGATGGCCGTAGCTGCCGAGATCGCCCCAGCCCAGGTCGTCGGCAATCAGCAGGATGATGTTGGGACGGGTGTCGCGGCCGGCATCGGGCGCCGCCTGCACCTGGAACACCGGCACGCTGAGCGCCAGGGCCGCCACCGCGTGCAGCATGCGCTGGCGCGTGCCCCGCCTCGCCCACGTTGCGGTCTTCACTGCAAGTTCCGGTGACTGTGCCTGCTGTGCCTGATTCCGCATCGCGGGCACCGTTCCGTTTGAACTACGTTCCATGCTTCGTTTCTCCTCTACCCCGTATGCCAGCCGGCTGGGCCTCGACATTGCTGTACTCGCCCTCACACAGGCAATTGCCTCTTCTTGAGCAACGGGCCTATCCGCCAGGCGCAGTTGTTCTGATCAGTTACTACGCACGTCCTTCCTGCTGTCCTCTCTTGCCTGCCAGGTGTCCTGGTCCATCACCAGCCGGAAGCCAAGGTGCGACATGCTGGTGAATGGATCCGTCCCGCGCCGCGCGCTCGGGCGGTAGCTCAGGCAATAGTCCTGATTGCAAAGGAAGGAGCCGCCGCGAATCACGCGTCTGGGCGCTTGCTCGGGAACGCCGGGCTCCGAAGGATCCCAACTGTCGGCAGGGCCCTGCGGATCGACTTCCTGGCGGCCTGGTGCGGCAACGCGCCTGAACTGGTCCGCGCGATACCAGTCGGCTACCCATTGCCACGCGTTTCCGGTCATGTCGTAGAGTCCATAGCCGTTGGCAGGAAAGGTGCCGGCGGCGCTTGTGCCAAGCGCGCCGCCAGCCTTGGCGCTAACCACGGGGAACGGTTGAGACTGCTGGCCCTGCCAGACATTGGCCATCTGAGCGCCGCCGGGCGAAAACTGATCTCCCCAGGCGTAGGTGGCCTGCTCCATTCCTCCGCGCGCCGCGAATTCCCATTCGGCTTCCGTCGGCAAGCGCTTGCCGGCCCATCTGGCATAGGCTTGCGCATCCTCATAGGACACCTGCACGACCGGGTGATTCTCCTTGCCTTCAATGGAACTGCCCGGGGCGTTCGGGTGACGCCAGTCCGCGCCCGGCACGAATCGCCACCAGCGGGAATAATCCTGCAAAGGCACCGGGCGGTCAGTGCCGACGAACACCATGCCGCCCGGTAGCAGCACACTGTCGGCCGGGCGCGGTGTGCCCGGCGGAACCTGGACCTTGATGGTTTCCCAGTCAGGCTTCCTTTCGGCGGTAGTGACATAGCCGGTTGCCGACACGAACGCGCGAAACTCCGCATTGGTCACGTGATGCTGGTCCATCCAGAAGCCATGCACGCGCGTCTTGTGTGCCGGCCGCTCATTGGCCTGAGCGAGCTTGTGGTCGCTGCCCATCATGAATGTGCCGCCCGGTATCCATGCCATGTTGTGCGGACCCTTGACACCATCGCCGATGATCACCATCGCAGCTTTTCCGCTGCTCGGCGACACGGGCTCGCCCCGCTTGCCACCCGCCCAGGCCACTGCGATGCCGATCGCCGACGCTACGACCATCGCCGTGGCGATCCACGCGCCGGGGCGATGGTGCTGGCGCCCGCCTTGCTTTCTGCTCTTCATGGACACTTCCTGGAATGCACGCCTAGAACTTGTGACGAATGCCGATAGCCGCCCCGGTCTGGCTGTTCGCGCCTTCGCCCAGAAAGGCACCGTTGGCAAATCCGATCGCCGGCGAATCCAGGTTCAGGCCCGAGTTCCGAGCGTATGCCACCGTCAGATAGACATCCGTGCGCTTGGAGAACGAATAATCCGCAATGAAGTTCACTTGCCACGGATTCACCGGATTGCTGTTGGGCTGCACGGCAGTGGTCTTCAATATCCGGCGGTCATCGAAGTAGTAGCCGAGCGTCAACGTCAGCGCGGAGGTGGCATCGTAGTTGACGCCGGTCCACCAGAAGTTGTCTCGGACCAGCGTGCTGCCGCTGGCGTCCTTGTTCTGCCCCCAACGATAGCCAGCCATCAGCTTGGTTCGACCGAACGCATAGCTGGCCGCGAGTGCCGCCTTCTTCGATGTTCCGGTGCTGCCGGCGACTACAGCCGGGTTCCATTGATCGTAGGTAGCCGTCAGACCAAGGCCCGCGCCCAGGTAGGCCAGGCCGGCGCCATAGGCTGTATTGTCCGTGGCGTGTCCCGGTGTCTCGCCCGCGCCTTGTGCCGCGACCGGTGTGAGTCCGAATTTGCTCAGGCCAGCCCCGAAACTGTAGTGGACCCTGACTGTGACCGGGCCGGCGACCGCCGTGTACTTCACCGCATTATCGATAGCGCCTCCACCGGCGGTTCCGCCCAGCAGGGCCACGCTTGGCTCGAACAGCGGGGCGAATTTGGCCGGCATGAAATTCCCCAGGCTCTCGTACATGCTGGTGTTTTGCCTGCCAAGGGTTATCCGCCCGAAACGGCTGCTTTGCAGGCCGACATACGCCGCCCTGCTGAACATGGCGCCGGACCGGGTCACCTGTCCGGTATCGGCACCGTAGCCG
This sequence comes from Cupriavidus taiwanensis, assembly GCF_900250115.1. Lineage (NCBI taxonomy): Bacteria > Pseudomonadati > Pseudomonadota > Betaproteobacteria > Burkholderiales > Burkholderiaceae > Cupriavidus > Cupriavidus taiwanensis. Next base: position 2,178,609 of record NZ_LT984804.1, read on the forward strand.
CTCTCAAGCACGAAGAGCGCCTTCAGGTCGGCGCCCAGATCCTCCACGCCCCGCAGACCCCAACGCGAGCCCGACATGCCCCCGGCGTTCACCATCGAGACAAAGCTTGCCCCCGGCTGCCTCGTCACGGCCCCGGTGATGGGATTGATGGTCGGCGCGCTGGCCGCCTGATTGTTGATATATGCGATGGGCAGGTCAACGACGCCATAGATGGTCACACCTGACTGTCCATGGGCCAGACCCGCGCAACCGGTGGCCGACATCAACATCGCAGCTCTCATCAGGCCAATGCTTCTGCTCATACTCCTCCTCCTTGTTATTTTTCTCGGCACGAACATGCGCGCCTTCTTGTTGTCGACGCACTCCGGTTGCGACTAGTTGCGATAACCGGGATCGATCCGATCGAGCTTGCGTAGCAATGCTGGCCAGACAAAGGCCCCTCCGAGGCCGCCCGTCTGCACACGCACGGACTCCGCAACGTCACGCACGATCTCCGCGGACACATTCGCAAGCTCCCCGCCAGCCTGCGCAGCAATCTGGATCTGGCAGGCTGCTTCCAGGACGTACATGCTCAGGAATGCGTCGGCCACGGTTCTGCCGACCGTCAGCAGGCCGTGATTGCGCAGGATGAGGTGATTGGCATGCCCCAGATCCGCCTGCAGGCGAGGCTTCTCCGCTTCGTGCATGGCGACGCCCTCGTAGTCGTGGTACGCCAGCGACCCCAGAATGAAGGTGGCCTGCTGGCTCAGCGGCAACAGGCCTGATTTCTGCGCGCTCACGGCAATGCCGCAACGTGTATGGGTATGCAGCACGCACTGGGCATCGGCACGCGCCTGATGTACGGCGCTGTGGATCACAAAGCCGGCAGGGTTGACCGGGTACGGTGAGTCAAGGACCTTGTTGCTGTGGGCGTCGATCTTCAGCAGGTTGGAAGCCGTGATCTCCTCGAACATCAAGCCGTAGGGGTTGATCAGGAAATGGTGATCGTCCCCGGGTACGCGCGCGCTGATGTGCGTGAAGACCAGGTCGGACCAGCCGTGCAGCGCAACCAGCCGATAGCAGGCCGCAAGGTCGACGCGCAGGCGCCATTCCTCGGGGCTGACGCGCTCCTGCATGGAGGTTGAAGGGGTGGCGGTCATGAGTTGTCTCCTGTTGGGTAGTTCTGTGTGTCGGCAACGCTCGATTCGCAAGCGGCCGAGGGCATCCCTCCCGGCGGAGGGAAACCATGAGTTGATTCAAATGGCCGGTGCAACAGGCACACGTTGTCGATCCGCGCCGCTCGCCACCGGCAGGGATCCGCTAGCGGCCAAACTCGCGCGCCATGAGGGTTGTCTCGGCACACAGGTCAAGCTCGGTTGCCGAGCGCGCGAGCGCAACGCGGTACACGCCGGTCTCGATTCGCCAGCGTCCCGACGATGATTGAAATCGTGCAAGCAAGCGTGGATCGGCAGTCAGGCTAATCCGCGCCGACTCTCCTGGCCGCAGCGAAACCCGCTCGAAGCCAAGCAGGCGCATGCGCTGCTCGCCAGCCGCATCGGTCAGGTACACCTGCGGAATATCGTCACCTTCGCGCGATCCGGTATTCGTCACGGTGAACGCCACCGACACGGTCTCGTCGCCACTGACCTGAAGATCGCCATAGGCGAAGCTCGTATAGCCTAGGCCATGGCCAAAGCTGAACAACGGCTGCCGTCCGCGCCTGGCGAACCAGCGGTAGCCCACTTCCGCACCTTCGTGGTAGTGCACCTGAATCGGCGTGCCGAACTCGACATCGGCCCCAGGCAATGCAGGGTGCGGCGTCTGCTCGACGTCGACAGGAAAGGTGATCGGCAAGCGGCCCGACGGGCTGATCTCGCCGGTCAGCACTTCGGCGATGGCCTGCGCGCCCGCCTGCCCCGGGAACCACGCCTGGACAATGGCGCGCACCTTGTCGTGCCACGGCATCGCCACCGGATTGCCCGTTTCCAGCACCACGATGACATTGCGGTTTACGCCCGCGACCGCTTCGATCAGGGCGTCCTGGCCGAACGGCAACATCATGTCCGGACTGTCGAAGCGCTCCCCCTCATGCCGGACAGCAAACACGATGACCACATCCGCGCGCTTTGCCTGGGCGACGGCGTCGGCAATGTTGGCACCGCTATCGAACTCGATGCGGGCCTCGGGCAATCGCTTGCGAAGTTCCGCCAGCGGAGACGATCCGAAGAAGCGCATGGTGGTCGGGCCCAGCAAGGGATGGCTGTGCAAGGGCACCTCCGCCGCATATCCCCCAGGAGGCATGACCTGGCTCGATCCGTCACCGGACAGCACACCCGTCTGTGCAAAGCCACCAATGACCGCGATGCGCTGCTTGCCTGCCGACAGCGGCAACGCACCCTCTTCATTCTTCAGCAGCACGATGCCTTCGCGGGCGACCTGCAGCGCAACAGCGTGATGTGTGGCGAAATCGATCGGAGTGGCAGGCCGCTCCTGGTCGATGCCGGCCGCGTAGTACGAGCGCAGCATTCGCTGGACCATCTCGCTGATGCGCGCCCTGGGCACCTTGCCAGCCTCGCAGGCTTGCCGCAGCGGTTCATTGAACCACTCCTGCTGGTCGAGCTGCGCGCCGGAGTGCTGGTCCAGGCCTTGCAGAGCAAAATCCCAGCTGTAAACGGCGAGCCAGTCCGACATCACCCAGCCCTTGAAGCCCATGGCGTCCTTGATCGCCTCCTGCAAGATAGCGCGATTGCCGCAGGCGTAGGCGCCATTGACGAGGTTGTAGGCACCCATCAAAGCACCTGGCTCGCTGCGCTCGATCGCGATCTGGAAGGCAAGCAGATCACTCTCACGGTGTGCGGCGGGATCGATGATGGCGTCAAGAAAGAACTTGTTCGTTTCGCTCGCGTTCAGCGACACATGCTTGAGCACGCCGATGACGCCTTCCTCTTGCATGCCGGTGACGATGCTCGCCCCCATCAGGCCGGATAGCAGCGGATCTTCAGAGATGTACTCGAAGTTCCTTCCGTTGCGCACTTCCCGCACGAGATTGATGCCGCCTCCGAGCATCACATTGAATCCGCGTGCACGCCCTTCCCTGCCGATCAGATTGCCAACCGCATGCGCCAGCGCCGGGTTGAAGGTCGCACCCATCGCCAGGCCGCCCGGCAGTGCCGTGGCGCAATCGTTTGGCCCATCGGTATGGCGCAGGCCAAGACTTGCGTCGGCCAGTTTCAGCGCCGGAATGCCCAGGCGTGCCACACCGGGCACGTAGCCGGCAATGACGGGGAGGTCAGCCGGCACGCGCGGCTCGCGCTCGGTCCTGCCGAATACCCTCACCATCAGGCTGTACAGCATCGAGAACCGCTCGTCATCGGTCATTCGTGCCTCGGTATCGCGAGCGCGTGCATCGGGGTCCGCGCACGGGACAAAGGACGACGACGTCGTTGGCTGAGGCGATACGGGGCCCGTACGCCGACAGAGATCGTTAGGCATCAGAAAATTCCATGCGTTGCAGGTGCGGCGCCGATGGCCGCGGTGGCGTTCCGGCTCGGAACGGCCGGCAACGGTTGAATCAGTCGGGCATTCCCGAGGCTGCCCGGCGCAGGCGCAGTTCGCCGAGCATGTGTTGGTGCGCGCTGGGTGAGATCGGGTAGAAAAAGGCGAGCAGCATGGCGATGCCCAGCAGGGCTATCGGAGCCAGCCATAGCATCGCCCGGATTCCGTCGGTCGCGGCTTGTGACTGGGGCTGATTTGCCACGAAGCCGACGGCGCCAAGAAGGTGCCCGACGCCGCCGACGGCAATGGCAAGCGCGCCCTTCTGCGCGAACGAGAACACACCAAAAATCGTTCCCTCGCCACGAACCCCGGTGCGCCACTCGCCGTACTCGACGGTATCGGGAATCATCGCCCATGTCGCCAGCAGAGAGGCGGCACTTGCGAACCCGATCAGGCCAAGCACACCGAAGAGGACGCCGATACCTGTCGCGCCTGTCCAGCCGAGGGCCGCGTAGCCGAGCATGCCGATGCAGCCGCCGGACAGCGCCACCAGCCGCTTGGACGTGCGCCGCATGACCCATGCCCAGAAAGGGATGGCGATGAACACCTGAACCGCGACGGTTCCCAGCGCCGGACCGATCAAGTCTTCCCTGTGCAGCCCGTACTTCAGGACGTAAGGCAGCGTCTTCGACAGGAAGGTGCCAGCGGCAGTCAGCGCTACCGTCATTCCACAGATCAGCAGGAATGCGCGATTGCGCACAACCACGGCCAATGCCTCCCGGACCGTGATGCCGTGGACGTCCGGCTGGATCCGCTCCTTCGTCGAGAAAAACGTAAAGAGGAACACGGGGAGCGAGATGGCTGCATACAGGGCCATCGCGACCAGAAATCCCTGCCTCTCGTCCGCCTGCCCGAAGACGTGCACGAGCTTGAGCGTGGCCAGCGCTACCAACATGCCCGCTGAACTGGCACAGATCATCCGGTATGCGGCAAGGCTGCCACGTTCCTGGCTGTTGTTCGTCAGCGTCGCCATCAGCGAGTTGTAGGGCATCGACAGCACGGTATAGGTCGTCCTGAATACCACATGCGTGCCCAGCACGAACGCCACCAGACTCGCGCCCTGTGCGGACGTTGGGATAAACATCGCGACAAAGCTGAGCGCAAGCGGAACGCACCCGAACAGCAGGTAGGGCCGATAGCGGCCCCAGCGTGAACGCGTGCGATTGGCGACGTAGCCCGCCACGGGATCGCAGAGCGCGTCCCACAGCATGGCGCCGCCGAATATCCAGCCGGCCGTGACCGGCGACAGCCCCACGACATCGGTGTAGTAGTACAAGAGATAAAGCGTGGTCGCCTGCCAGTACAGGTTGAACGCGAGGTCACCGATGCCGAAGCCGAGCTTCGTCCGAAGCGGCAGCCTTCCGCCGCCAGTCTGCGCCGCAACCGGAGGCACAAGCGGCGCCTGCGCCATTACGGAGTCTGGATTTGCTGCCGTCATTGAGCCTGCCTCACAAGCATGAGATCACCATGCGCCGCCATCGCGCAGCCGAAATGGGGCCAACCAGGAACGCTCGCCTACTCACCGAGCCAGCCTTCGCGGTTGTACGCTACCCATTAAACTATCCACTCGGATAATTTATCAGCCGCGTTTTACTCGTGTCAAGCGCGGGTTTCTGCTACAGGTCTCAGTACAATCCATGACCCCGTCGAAGGCCGAGGAATCACTTTCATTGCGACTTTGCACACGCGAGGGCAGAATTCCCGGTGAGACTTCAGAGGAAGGAAAAGATGCGCACGGTCAGGCAAGCACAACAAGAACGAAGCGAACAGACACGCGCCGAGATACTGGGCATTGCGCTGGAACAATTCTCGACCCGCGGCTTCGATGCGGTGAGCCTGCGGGATATTGCGGAAGTGGCCGGCGTCAATCACGCCATGATCCGGTACTACTTCGGCAACAAGGAAAACCTGTGGCGCGAAAGCGTGGCGTACTTGTTTGAACGTTTCGCTGAAGAATACGTGCCGCCCGAGCCGGGTTCGGAAGGGTTCTCACTGGAAGCGGTAAAGGAATACATCCGCAACTACGTCCGGTACTGCGCACGCCACCCTGAGCACGCACGCCTGATGATGCAGGAAGCCAACCGTGACTCGGAGCGCCTCAAGTGGATGGCGCAGAAATTCATCCGTCCACGGCATGACCAGACGGTCCCGCTGATCACGTATGTAAGCGCCTTGACGAAAGGACTGCAAGAGATCGATCCCGTGATGCTGCTGTACATGATCACCGCCATCGCCCAGGTCCCCTATCTGCTCACCTCGGAAATGCGGTACGCGCACGGGATCAACGCGATGCGCGACAAGGCAATCGAGGCTCATTGCGATGCGGTAGTGGCATTCATCTTTCGGTAGTTCCGCGGGAATCTGCGCTGGAGTACGGCCGCTCAGCGGCTATGAACGGACGGTCGCCACGCTGACTCTGGCCGGCTGCTTCTCGGCCCGAAGAGCCATTCCGACCCATGGCGTTGGACGTCTCAAAGAGGTCGGACTGCGACCGTTGCAGCAGGCGCAAACTGAATCTCCCTTCACCTGAAAGGAGATCGTCATGGACAGTCCCCCCGCGCCTCACGTTCCCTGGAACAATGGGGACATCACGGCCGGCGAGCGGCCGCTTGCCGGTCAGTCTCCGCCATTGCCGATGTGGTCTGCGAGCGTCTGCTGTGCAATCCGGAACTGACGCTAACTAGGGCTACCACCCACGATCCCGCCATGCTCGTTCGCAAAGCATCTCCGTATATGGAACAGACATGACTGACCAATCGGCTAGAGCACGCCACCGCTGACCCACGCAAATGGGGCGCCCAAAATGGGCTTTGCAACTGAGAGGCAACCGACATTTTCGCAATGAGGTCCTGGCACCACTTAATTCACAACGTGGAGGTGGCAGTTGCTTGGCAGGGCTCGCCTCCAGAAGGCGGTCGTGGAGGCTTTCAGTTTGCCGTTTTTACGTAGCATTTCCGCTGAAGCGAGCAGATCATCTGCTCAATGCGCCGGCACTTAGCCCACTGGAAGTGGCCCGGGTGTTCGCAGTTCATCACGAATTCAACTTCAGGGCGCTAACCGCGCCCCTGTTGCGCAGTCAGTGCCCTGCCAGCCCGCCGAGACTGAACGTCTAAACCGCGAACCCGGAGTGCCTACCATGCTCAACCTCAGCCCGTTCGGAATGTTTCACACCGCCATTGCCCTCGTGGCGGTGGCTTGTGGCCTGGTGGCGTTGTTCAAGTACGGCGAGATTGGAACCCGCACCCGCCCCGGCCGTCTCTACGTGTGGCTGACTGCAGCGACAGCATTTACCGGGCTCTTTATCTTCCACCATGGCGGATTCGGACCGCCCCACGCACTGGCGATACTGACACTTGTCGTCCTGGCCATCGCCGGTGTTGCTGAACGTCGCGGGGGAACGGGTGTGGCGCGCTACACGGCAGTACTGGGCTACTCACTCACGCTGTTCTTCCATCTGATTCCCGGATTGACCGAGACCGGCACGCGCGTGCCGGTGGGCGCTCCGGCCTTCACCGGTCCGGAAGACCCGACGCTTAAAGCAATAGTTGGCATCGCCTTCCTGATCTACCTGATCGGCGCAGTCATCCAAGTCTCTCGCATTCGGCGCTCCCGCCGAATGGCGGTCACCCTCTGAACTCTCCGCCGCGCCGACTGGCTGGATGTAGCCGGTGGGTCGGTAACAGCGACGATCCCGAGATCGCTTTTTGACTGGAGTATTTGCGCAGTTTCCCAATGCCGGATTCCACCAATGCCTTTTTCGCCTGACATGCCGGCAGTTTGTCCTGCATCCGCTCAGGCCGTTACCCATGATTCGGTGGCGAAGCTCGCCACCAGCTTGCCAGGAGATGCTGTCATGAATCGGCTATTCGCCTATTGCATATCATCGTTGGGTGTTCTCCCTAAATCAGGCCATTTGGCGGACCGTGACCTCGCAGTCCCGGCGGCGGCCGCTCGCACGTTGTACGCGACGGTAGGAAACGACAGGATTGGCTATCGCAGGTTCGGTCGGGGTCCGATGATCATTCTCGCCAACCGCTTACGCGGCACGCTCGATACATGGGATCCATTGTTCCTGGATGAACTGGCGTCGCGATACACCGTCGTCACTGTCGACTATCCCGGCATCGCGTATTCGACTGGCAAACTGCCCGATGCCATGGCGACGGCATCGAAGTTCATCGACGATTTCGCCAATGCAATCGAGGCTGAACGCTTTGTCATCCTCGGCTGGTCGTGGGGCGGTCTTGTGGCTCAGACCTACCTTTTAGAGCACACCCAACGCATAACTCAGGCGATCCTGATTGGAACCAACCCTCCGGGGCACAATGAGATCCCGCTGCAGCAGGTGTTTCTCGACCGGGCATTCAAACCAGTGAACGATCTCGCGGATGAGGAAATTCTGTTCTTCGAGCCAGCTTCCGAGGCAAGCCGCGCTCAGGCCAAGGCCTCACACGGACGGATCTATGCAAGGGCTGGCGTTGCTTCCAGGATACCATCCACGCCCGATGAGTTCGCGCCGTACTTCAAGGCGGCGGAGGGTTTTCACAACGACGAAGAGCGCCGACGGGAACGCATGGAGCAGGTAGATTTGCCTATCCTGGTCATCGCCGGAGACCACGATACAAGCACCGCTGGACAGAACTGGTTTCCTTTGATCGGAAAGATGCGGCAAGCACAGTTCATTTTCTTCTCCGAAACTGGGCACGCTCCGCAGCACCAATACCCCGCTCTTGTATCCGACTACATTCACGATTTTTTGTCCAAGACGTCTCTTGACAGCAGGCAGTGAGTTCTGCGCAAGGCGGCCCAAGCAGCAGGTGGCGCGCATCACTGACGTGGATCGCGCCCCCTGAACAGCCCGGCAGAAACGAACGCATCAGCGTCACTGCTAATTCGTCGCCTTTGATTTGCCGCTATTGCCTTCGACTCTTGGCATCTGGACGTGCTGGCGGCTGCCGAGGATCGGTCGCATCGGGGCAACGCCTGTTGCCCCAGCAGGCATGGGAACGAGGCCAGCCATGGGGCCTGGCCTGGTTTTGATCAGGACCGGATAAATGCCAGCAGGTCCGCGTTGATGGTTTCGGCATGCGTGGTAGGCATGCCATGCGGGAAGCCCTTGTAGGTCTTCAGCGTGCCGTTGCGCAACAGCTTTGCCGAGAGCGGCGCGGAGTCGGCGTAAGGGACGATCTGGTCGTCGTCGCCGTGCATTACCAGCGTTGGCACGGCAATCTTCTTCAGGTCTTCCGTAAAGTCCGTCTGGGAAAATGCAACGATGCCATCGTAGTGTGCCTTGGCCCCGCCCTGCATGCCCTGGCGCCACCAGTTCCCGATCACCCCTTCGTCCGCCCTGACACCTGGGCGGTTGAAGCCATAGAAGGGACCCGCAGGGATATCGCGATAGAACTGCGCCCGGTTTTGGGCCACCTGCGCCTGGAAGCCGTCGAAGACTTCCTTCGGCAAGCCGTCCGGATTGGCTTCTGTCTTGACCATCAACGGCGGCACAGCGGCTATCAGGACGGCCTTCGCGACGCGGCTTTCGCCGTGTCGCGCCAGATAGCGCACGACTTCGCCGCCGCCGGTCGAATGCCCGACGTGGACAGCGTTGTTCAGGTCCAGGTGCGACGTTAGCGTTGCCAGGTCGTCGGCATAGTGGTTCATGTCATGGCCGCTAGCGGTCTGGGTTGATCGGCCGTGGCCGCGACGATCATGCGCAATCACGCGGAACCCATGATTCAGGAAGAACATCATCTGCGCGTCCCAGTCGTCGGCGCTCAGCGGCCATCCATGAGAAAAAACAATGGGCTGGCCGCTACCCCAATCCTTGTAGAAGATTTCCACACCATCCTTGGTCCTGACCGTCTGCATGGCATTGCCTCCCAGTTAATTGCCCCTGTTCGCAGGAGCGGCGATGAACGTCTTTTGACCTTCCAGCTAACGATGCAAAACACACCATACCGAAGGATCGCCGCCTCCAAGGAAGCGACTTCAGGATGGCTGCCGTGGTACGACGCCCGAGTTAGCTCGATGGTGTGGCACATAAAGCACCTTAACGCGGGCGGCGCGTACCGTGGTCACAACCTTGTTCAGGTTCGCCAGCGTCCCGACCTGGTCCGCGACTGGCTTGGCCCGGCCATTGAGCTTGCCGGCCACGCTGAGGAAATCGTTGCAGGGATCGACAAGCAGCAATCCTGTGGCATCGGCGGAATACGGCCCTGGTTTGCTCGCGTCTGTCATCTCGCCCTCATTTCCATCTCCACTGCTGGTCATCATTTCTTGAAACCTCAATCCCCGGCTACGTAAAATCGGCAAATGTCGCCTGGTCTTTGCAAGGCCTCCGGAGGTGAAGCACCAACCAGGGAGCGATCCATTGACACAACTGGTCTGCCCGGAATTCGATGAATTCGAGGCCGCGCTTTACGGCGTCCAGGGAAGGTACGTGTTGCGGTCCAGACCACAACGGGATTGGCGACTGAAGCTGATCGACCTCAACGGGGTGGCGATCATGATGGGCCGAGAGGGGGCGCCAACAGCCTATTCGGGCATCGGCATGCCTGACTACTTCAATATCTTCATTCCTCTGAGTGCACAGCAATGCACTATCGTCGATGGCCGGGCCTTCGACGCGCAGACCGTCGGATGGATGGCGCCCGATCTGATGTTCCACATCGTTGCAGAGCGAGCAGCAAGCTGGCTGACAGTGGCGATTTCCGCACCGTTGGTGATGCACTGGGTCCACACTCATGCCGACGAGTTTGACGCGACGCTGCTGTCCAACAACCTGGTGTGCACCGGGCGCCGGGGCGTGATTGCACTACTGACGACGATATGGCGAATCATGCGTGTCGAGCGCGATGATCCCGCCCAATTGCGCTATCCAGGCGCTGAGCTTGCTGCGCGAACCGAACTGGTCGACCTGGTGTTTCGCGCCGTGCTTACGATCGATGAAGGCGCGGCCAGTATCCGGCAAAAGCCTCGCCATCGGCAGATTCTCAGCCGGGCACTGGACCTGCTCAGTTTAATGGGGGAAACGCCAATCTTTGTGAACGATCTCTGCGCGGCTGCCGAAGCGTCCGAGCGCAGCGTCCGCAACGTATTTCATCGATACCTGGGCATGGGGCCTCACCGCTATCTGGCGCTGTACCGCATGCACGCCATCCGTGTGGCGCTATGCAACGCTGCGCCTGGCGATACGGTATCCGGCATCTGCGGACGGTTCGGTGTATGGGACTTCGGTCGGTTCGCCGCTCTCTACAGCGCCCACTTCGGCGTTCTGCCATCGCAAACGCTAAGGGCTCGCCGCGCATCGGCGAGAGTGTGACTGGTCTGACGCTGGCACGCTGGCGACGACCGCCGCGTGGGCGCAGACCACCTGGCCAACCAAGCCGGTGACACTGCTGGTCGGCTTTCCGCCCGGTGGCCAGACCGACTTTGCGGGACGTGCGCTGCTTAACGGCGTGCAGAGTTCGCTCGGGCAGTTGTTTGTCATCGACAACAAGGCCGGCGTGAACGGCAATATCGCCTCCATTGAGGTCATGCGCGCGGCGCCCGACGGGAACAAGCTGCTGGTAGGCAACGGCTCGATGACGATCATGCCGCATGTCTACACCACCGGCGGCCGCACGCCCGAGCAGCTCGCAGCGCTGACCCGCACCCACTACAAGATGTGGGGCGAGGTGGTGAAGGCCAACAACATCGCGGCTGATTAAGGCTGCGCAGGCCGGTGAATGCCGGCCTGTCGCCAGCGCCGCGTCGCAACACTACGTCCGCGCTACACGCAAATAATGCACGGAAGACCGATGATCCGACGGCTGAGTCCGCAGCCATGATCGGTCGTTCACCGTTACCCGACGAACGACCGAAGTACCTTCGGCTGCTGTCTCAACGCAGAGTTAAGGAAGGGTCGGAGCAACATGAACTTACGCCGATTTCCGAGACTCGACGCCTGCGTGCTCGCCAAATCCGAAGCTTGTCTTAGATCAGCTGTGCTGGCTTGGCCTGCGACACGGCACTGTGGCGGCGCTAGTTGAGACGTGACGCCACCCTTGCTTTCATGCTGTTGCGATGCACAGATTTTGGAGCACTATCCACAGATTCGCCAAAACGCACAGCATTGTGACCTGCGTTTCGAGTTCTGACGTGGGCCACTCCGCGTCCATACCGTGGAGCGACTGCACAAGTCCACCTGGGGCTTGCCCACATGTGTACGCCGCGTCGGACATATTGCGAAGGTCGGCTATACCTGAGCGACGGCGGGCGGTTCAATCAGTGAAATCCGTCAAACGCCTGCTGTACGCATGCCGCGATCCGGCTGGCCAGGAAGTTCAGCGGGAAGTGGTCCGATGTCACGGCGAAGCTGCGGAACATGACCTCGTGCGAAAAAGGGATCTCGCACAGATCGGCAAGACCAAGCGATCGGCTCACGATTGGGCTGACGATCGATACGCCAAGGCCCTTGCCGACCATCTTGCAGATGGTGGTGGCGTAAGGCGTTTCGATGGCAAGCGTTCTGGCCCCTGTTGGGAAGTGGCTATCGATCTCGCGCCGGTTTGCGCTTTCGGTAGGTAGCGAGATGAAGTGCTCTTCTTCGAAGTCGGCGGGCTCCAGGATGGCTCGGGTTGCCAGCCGGTGCGAACGGGGCACGATGCAAACGCCGCGCGCGACGTTGATTTCCCTGTAGTGCAGGCTCGGCAAGTCAGTCGGGACCGAGCAAAATCCGATATCGCAAAACCCGGTGGCCGTCCATTTTGCGACGACATCGGATCTGCCGGTATTCAGCGACACGGGAATATCGGGAAAACGTTGCCGAAAAATAGCCAATGCATCCGGTAACACGCTTTCAGCAATGGAGCCGACTGCCCCAATGCGAAGCAGGCCAGTGCCTCTGCGCCGAATCGAATTAGCGCTTTCGTCCAGCGATTCGAGTCCCATGAACGCCCGTTCGACTTCGGCATAGAACGCTTCAGCCTCGGCGGTCGGGAGCAATTTTGTCCCCACCCGCTGGAACAGCTGGAATCCCACGTTGCGTTCAAGCAACCCAATCCACCGGCTGACATTTGGCTGTGAGGTATGCAGGAGGCCCGCCGCCGTGGTCATGGAGCGTGACATCATAACGGCGCGAAATGCCTCAATCTCCTTGAAATTCATCGATCCGACTCCTGAAAACGCGGATTGTGACACGCGGGCAGCTCGCCTGTCGGGCCGCTGACCCATATCGAAATTGTATAAGAAGCTATGAACCACTTATTTGACCAATGGGTTGCATAAAACCAAACTCGATGCAGGTCTTCTTGAATCGAGTTCGAAAATGGAATCCAAAGTCAGCCGCCGCCTGAGACAGCCTCCTGCTCCGCAGGTGATTCAGTATATATTTCAGCCCCGTACCACGCGGGAATTCTTCAACAAGAATTTCGACGTTCTCACCCAGATTAATCTGGCCCATCTGGTAATGCTGGATCGTCAGGATATTCTGGACAAAACCACGACATCGACCTTGGCTAAGGTCCTCCTGAAAATCCATCAGGACGGCCCCGACGCAATCGAGCTAGATCCGGCAAGAGAAGACGCCTATTTCAATTACGAGGCGCACCTGATCCGGCTGGTTGGCCAGAATCTCGGCGGGCGCCTGCACACGGCGCGCAGCCGTAACGATATTGGCGCCACCAACGACCGGATTCGCGCACGCGGCTACGTGATGCGGATTTGCGCCGCGCTCGTGGCGCTATGCGACAGCGCGCTGGAACAGGCCGATGCCTACGCCGGTCATGTCATGCCGGGCTATACCCATATGCAGGCTGCCCAGCCCATCACCTACGGTTACTACTTTTCGGCGTTGGTTGAAGCGTGGTCGCGAGACATCGACCGGCTGCAGCATGTACTGGAAACTGTCGATGGCTGCCCGATGGGCGCATGCGCGCTGGCTGGCACGTCGTTTCCCATCGATCGCACACTGACAAGCAACCTGCTCGGCTTCAGCCAGCCGCTTGGCAACGCGCTGGACAGCGTTGCATCGCGGGACTTTGCACTGGAACTCAGTGCGGCGCTCTCGATCCTGATGATCACGTGCAGCCGGATGGTGCAGGACTTCTATATCTGGTCGACGCCGGAATACGGCTTCCTGACGTTTCCCGACAGCATTGCCGGCACGTCGAGCATCATGCCGCAGAAGAAGAACCCCGTCGTGCTGGAGTACCTGCGCGGCAAGACTGCTCATCTGGTAGGTCTGACCTCGGCCGCGCTGACCACTGTGAAATCCACGCACTTCACCCATTCCGGCGACAGCAGCCGCGAGAGCACGCGTACCTGCTGGGAGAGTTGTGAAGAGGCGCTGAAATGCCTGGATTTGATGGCGCTGCTGGTGCGTGATGTGCAACCGGAACGCGAGCGTATGGCGTCGCGCGCCTCGAACGATTTCTCCGCAGTGACCGATCTTGCCGACCTGCTCGTGCGTAACGCCGATCTTTCGTTCCGCGATGCGCACCATATCATCGGCGCCGTGGTACGGCGTGCACTTGACGAGCGTTTGCCGGCAATCGCGATCACTACCGGGATGATCGACGACGCGACGCAACAGCAGGTTGGGCGTCGAGCCGCGCTCTCGGCAGAGGACGTTGCAAAATGCCTCGATCCAATCTGCAATGTGAATGGGCGACAGTCGTACGGGGCACCGGCACCGCAAGGTGTCCGCGAGCGGATCGGTGTACAGCGTTCTGCTCTTAAGGTGCGCGCCGAGGCGCTGGCATCCATCGAGAGACGAATCGCAGATGCCGCTGCCTCGCTGGAGCAGCATACGCTGGCAATCGCCGCTGCCGGCCACGCGCAGCACGCCCTGACGCACGCCAACTCATAACTGAAGGAGACGGCCATGATCAAGTTCACTGCAGTGCTGGTCGCAGCCATGGCGTGCTGCTCCGCCGTCAGCGCGCAAGGCTATCCCGACAAGCCCGTAGCCCTCGTCGTACCGTTTGCGCCCGGGGGCACCGTCAATCTCACAGCACGGCTGCTGGCCACGCATATGTCCCAGTTGCTTGGACAGCCGGTCGTTGTCGACAACAAGCCAGGCGCCGGTGGCGCCATCGGCGCGGCGTTCGTTGCCAAGGCACGCGCCGACGGCTACACGCTGCTGTACGCGACAATGGGCAATCAGGTCATTCAACCGCTGGTGTCGCGCAACCTGAGTTTTTCTCCATCGAAGGACTTCGCGCCCATCGCGCTGTTCGCCACGGTGCCGAATGTGCTGGCCGTCTCCGCGAACACACCGGCAAAGAATATCGACGAACTGATTCAGTATGCGAAGGCGAATCCCGGCAAGCTCAATATGGGGTCGGCGGGCCAAGGGTCCGTCAACCACATGATCGGTGAACTGTTCATGCTGCGCACCGGCGTCAAGTTCACGCACGTGCCGTACAAGGGAGCCGGGCCCGCAACGACGGATCTGCTTGCCGGGCAAATTCAGGTACTGTTTGCGAATCTTCCCGGCCTGCAGCCCTATGTGAAATCGGGCAAGGTCAGGTTGCTGGGTGTCGCCAGCCGGCAAAGGAATCCGGCGATTCCAGACGTGCCGACGTTCGCGGAACTCGGGGTCAAGAACGCGGAAACGGAGTCGTGGTCCGCCTTGATGGCCCCCGCCGGCACCAGCCCCGAGATCATCAGAAAGCTGCAGGACACCATCAGGGTCATTGCTACTGACCGCGCCGTGGTCAAGCAACTGACCACACAAGGCGTGCAGCCACTCTACGGCAACGCGGCAAACCTCGACAAGGTGATCGGCGACGACACCCGGCGCTGGGCCGAAGTAGTTAAGCACGCCAACATCCAACTGGATTGACGATGCCGCGGCCCCCATGTTGGATATAGCGCCTACTGCGGACTTCCCATATTGTCACGAGCGGGATATTCCAGGACCGCGTCCGTTAGCGGCTGTAGATCGGCCGCCAGCCGCTAACGAGCGAATAGCCGCTACGGGGCGACAGCCGCCTATCCCGCTTAATTTCCTGCCAAGCGACCGTCACCAAGACGTAGCTCATGGATCAGTTCGACCAAAGCGCGTAGCCGCACCGGCACGAACCTGTGGCCAGAGTAGTAAAGCCTGAGGCCGCCAAACGGCTGGCACCAGGGAACGAGCACGGGGACCAGGGCGCCGGATTTCAGTTCTTCGTCAATGAACCATTCCGAGATGAAGCCGATTCCGAGTCCGAGCAGCACCGCCTGCTTGATGGCCGGCATCTCGCTGAGGGCCATGCGCACGGGCAGATCCATCTGCAGCTTCTGGCTCTTGTGCTCCAGCTCCCATTGATAGATGCCGCCGTGGGACATGCGCATGCCGATGCTCTGGTGCTTGAGCAGATCGCGCGGATGCCTGGGCGTACCGTTGCGCTTCAGGTAGTCGGGCGTTGCCACGACGAGCATGCGGAGGCTGCGGGAAAGCGGTACGGCGATCATATCCTGCGGCACGGATTCGGCAAGACGGATGCCCGCATCGAAGCCTTCGGCGACGACGTCGATCAGGCGCGACTCGCTCACGATGTCGATGCGTACCTGGGGATAGCGCTGCGCGTACTGATGGAATAGCGGCTCCAGCAGCATGAGGGCTACCCCCTGCGGTGCGTTGATGCGCAAGGTGCCGCTGGGCGCGTCAGACTCGGTTGCCGCCTCTTCGTTGGCCCGCTGGATTTCGGCAAGCGCTGGCGCTATGCGCTCCACGTAGCGCTGACCCGCATCGGTCATGGCCACGCTGCGCGTCGAGCGGTTGAACAGGCGCACTTTCAGCCGCGCCTCCAGGCCCGCAACGGCGCTGCTCACCGCCGTGGTCGACATGCCAAGCTCCAGCGCCGCGCCACGAAAACTGCTGCGGCGCGCGACGGCCAGAACCACTTCGAGCTCGGTCATTCCTGTACGGTGCATAGATTGTCCTGATTTTCGGGATACGTCATCTGCCATAGCACGGCTTATCAAAACAATAACGTATTCCTAGACTTCTATGCAGGCGGACGCAGGTGAAGTTTTCCCACCTCCCGTACACGGTAGTCAGACCCCAAAGGAAGCGACATGCAACGTATCGATCACATGTACATTAAAGGCGAGTTCGTGAGGCCGCACGGCCAGGAATGGTTCGATCTGCACAATCCCAGCACGGAAGAGATCATCGGCCAGGTTCGACTTGGCGACGAGAAGGACGCGCAACGCGCCATCGCCGCCGCCCAGGCAGCATTCCCCGCCTGGTCACGCACCACACGCGAGGAACGCATTGCAGCGCTGCGGCGCATGCACCGGGCCATCGCTGCCCGCGAGGAGGACCTGCTGCTGGCGATCGTGACCGAATATGGTGCGCCGTCCGTGCGCTCGCGCTGGATGGCGGAGTATCCGGCCCAGACCGTTGCACAAGCCATCGACGCGCTGGAATCGTTTGAGTTCGAGGAGCGCGCTGGCGCCGCACGTGTCGTGATGACGCCGGTTGGCGTCGCGGGCCTGATCACGCCCTGGAACAGCAACGCCGGGTTTATCTGCAACAAGCTGGCAACGGCGCTGGCCGCTGGATGCACAGCCGTCATCAAGCCCAGCGAGATGAGCGCAAAGCAGACGCAGATCGTGGCCGAGGCGCTGCACGAGGCCGGCCTGCCGCCCGGCGTGTTCAACATCGTCAATGGCCGCGGCGACGTGGTTGGCGAAGAGATCGTGCGCAACCCCGGCATCGCCAAGATCTCGTTCACCGGCTCTTCCGCCGTCGGCAAGCGGCTGGCGAGCGCGGGGGCCGCCACCATGAAGCGTGTGACGCTGGAACTGGGCGGCAAGTCGCCCACGGTGGTGCTCGACGACGCAGACTTCGCCCACATCATGCCGCTCGTGCTCGAGGCGGGATTTCTCAACAGCGGCCAGGCCTGCATTGCCGGCACCCGCATTCTGGTGCCGCGCCATCGGCTTGCGGAGTTCGAGCAGATCGCAAGGGAAGCGGTTTCGCACGTCAAATCCGGCGATCCGCGCAAAGCCGACACCGACATCGGCCCGATGGTGAGCGCCACGCAATGGGAACGGGTGCAGAACTACATCCGTATCGGCATGGAGGAAGGCGCAGTGTTGCTGGCCGGTGGCGCGGGACGGCCCGACGGAATGCACAAGGGCTGGTTCGTCAAGCCCACCCTCTTCACGAACGCGAGCAACCAGATGCGCATTGCGCGCGAGGAAATCTTTGGGCCTGTACTCACCATCATCCCTTACACGGACGATGCCGACGCTGTTGCCATCGCCAATGACACTACCTACGGCCTGAGCGCGATCGTGCTTGGCAAGGACACCGAGCGCTGCGAACGCATCGCCCGGCAGATCGACGCGGGCCGCGTGCTCGTCAACACGCTCGCCCATGAGCCGCGCGCGCCGTTTGGTGGCTTCAAGCATTCCGGACTTGGACGCGAGATGGGGAAATGGGGCATCAGTGCGTACCTGGAGCCCAAGACCTTGATGACGGAGTCGGCGCAGGCTTAATGATTGTTGGCAACGCTGGTGAATGGGCTCGATCCGTAGCGAGCGATGCAACGTCAGCCTCTCCGCACATGACGACGATTCGGCAAAGCGCCACCCGAGGCCGCCCGCCAAGCAAATACGTGTTGCGGCCAGAAGCCGTCATTCGTGAAGCCGACTCCGGAACCAGTTGCCATTCGGAGAGCTATCCGTACAACGATGGGGAAGAAATCATGGCTTCTAAAATGACGAGCCAGACCTGACGCTCTATCCAATGGTCGACGAAGTTCTCTATTTCCTCTGGGATCCCATCCGCATTGCAGATTCCGCGGGTCAGCATACCTTCTATCAGTTGAGCGGGATAAGGTGAGGCTCTCTGCGCAGTCGGCATCCGCCCAGCACGCAGGCACTGTTGGCCGTATATGCCGGCCCGCGAACGCATTACAGGAAAACACGGACAGCGGGCTTACTGCTTGGCACCTGCTTCTTTGAACTCGACATCCTCCACGTCCTCGTCTTTGTTCTCGACGCTCGCCTCTTTCCCATCGGCGGCCCGATCGGAGCGAGTGCCTGGCTGAGCCTGAACGTCCGCATAAGCCTTATCACCGAGTTTCGATCTCGCGTTCGCCTTGGTACACCTTGATGGTTACTGCCGCCTGGTTGTCGTCGGCCGTAGAGAAGACCTGTGAGAACTTGGTTTGGATGGTGCTATTCTTTGTGATCATCTTGCTCATCACACCGCCCAGGGTCTCGATCCCGAGCGACAGCGGGGTGACGTCGAGCAACAACACGTCTTTGCGCTCACCGGTGAGCACCGCACCCTGGTCGTGGCCAGCGCCACTTCCAGGTGGGGAGCCGCCACTCTGTCCTTTTCGAACGTCGTGCCGATGCTGACCACGTAGGCGTCGCCTTGCGCCGTAACGTCGACCAGACGCGCCCGCGCGCTGAGGTTGTTATCGATCGCGACTGTGACCCACTTCCGCCACGCGTCGTGTCCGCTCGGTCGGAAAACCGCGCGTGCACTTAAGCCGCACCCGATGCCTGCCCAGGGTCACCCACTCAGAATCGAACTCCATCGAAGTCTCCATCCCGGAAGTGTCTGCCGCCAAAATAGAGGATTGTCCAACGATTTCAAGACCTCGGCATCGCACCCGGATTTTTCTGCTGGGGCGTGAGCCAGCACCGCACGTTCCGAGCGCCGCCTGTGCCGGAGAACGACATGGGCGGCGCCATGCATGGCCGGCAAGAATATTTTTGGCGGAGTGCGGCAGCCTCAAGCGTGCCAATGATCTTGACGCAGCTCGCCAACTTCCACTCACTTCACCTCGATCTTCCTCACCGAGGATTGCGACGTACCGGTCTTGGGTAGCCGCAGCGTCAATACACCCCGGTCGAATTTCGCCTCGACGTGATCGAGGTCCACGCCATCCGGCAGCGGAATACTGCGCATGAAGGCGCCGTACGCCCGCTCCAGCCGGTAGCAGCCGTTTTCCTCTCTCTGAATGTCTTGCTTCTTCTCACCCCGCAACACCAGCGCGCCATCCTCGATGGTGGTCTGCAGGTCCTCGCGATCCATGCCGGGCAACTCCGCCGTGATCCTCAGCGCCGAACCATCGTCGACTACATCAATCCGCGGCTGGAAGCGCGGCGAACTGAAGTCGCCGAACCATCGATCCAGCCCGCCGAAGCCGGCGAAGGGTTCATGCAGAAACTCGCCCATTGCCCGCCACGGATCGCCTGAAAACAGCCGCGAAACATCGGGCCAGTCAGGTGACCAGTGCCTTGGCGCGGGAACATTCGACGACTCGCCCGTCGGTTGCCTGTCCTCGGTTGATTTGCGCAGGAACTTGAACGGGTTCCATTTGCCCAGATCTGTTTTCATCTTGCCCTCACCTAATGATCAGTCCGTTTCCCCGGGGATTGCGGTGGCGCCCTTGCGGGACGCCACCGGCACCTGGCGACGTCAACTCACGCCACGTTGACGGCAATGCGACGTGGACGCGCTTCGTCGCGACGCGGGATCGTCAGCTTGAGCACGCCGTCCTGAAGGTTCGCCTCGATCTTCGACGCGTCAAGGTCCGCACCCAACGAGAAGGCGCGCGCGAAATGCGGCTGGCGTATTTCCGCGTGCTGCACCCGCAATCCGGCGGGGGTTGGCACGATCGCTTCCGCCTCGATATGGAGGTTGCCGTCGTGCACATTCACCTGGAGCTTGTCCTTGGTCACACCTGGAAGGTCGGCCCAAAGGGTGACGCCGTTGCTATCCTCAATGATGTCCACCGCGGGAAGCAGCGTCAGCGTCGGTGTCGGCCTTTCCTCCTGACCTTTTGCCACCGCATTCTGGTTGCGTTCCGCCACTTGGGTAGTGTCGTTCATGGCTGTCTCCTGGCGTTACTGGACCGTGATCGCCCGGGGCTTCGAAGCTTCGCGCTTGCCGACACTGACAGACAGGCAGCCGTTGGCATAGCGCGCCTGAACTTTGTCCGGGTCGGCGCTCTGCGGCAATTCGACCACACGCCGGAACGTGCCTGTGAATCGCTCTTGCGCGTACAGCCGGACTTCTGGATCATCCTCAGCTTGAACCGCTTCGCGCTCGCCGCTGATGGTCAGCAAGCCCTTGTCGATCGACACCTCGAACTGGTTCGGCTTGAGCCCGGGTGCGAACGCGACGATCTCGATCGAATCGTCCGTGGCGCCGATATTGACGGGGGGAAATGCCCCGAAGCGGCCGGAGCGGATGCTGGATGGAAAACTGCCGAACAGGCTCGCCATCTGCCATTGCAAGCGGTCGAGTTCGCTGAGGACGTCAGTTCCAAAGGAAAGGTCACTCATGGTTGTATCCTCCTTCGACACAGCAAGGAGGCGAAGGGGCATACGCGCTCCCATTCACCTGCCAAGCTGCTGGCAAACAAACAGAAACACGCAGCACGCGAGCGTCGCGACTGCCTGAGCGAAAATAAAATAGTAATTGGCCACCCAAATTTCAGGTTCTTCGCAGAAAACCGTGGCCCGAAAGAGCACATTTTGTATGCTGATGTCTGTTTCTTCAGGTATCAGGGGGATGTGTGCTGGATCGCAAGACGCTGCAAGCACTGGGTTGCTGGAAGGGCTACCGGCTGGAGCGCGTGGAATGGCCGGAGGGAGAGAGCCGTACGCTGTCGTTGTACTTGAAGCCGGTCAGCAAGGTCATGCATTGCGAGGAGTGTGGCGCGCGCTGCCATCAGGTGCATGAGACAGTGGTCAGGCGAGTCCGGGACCTTCCGCTGTTCGAGTATCGGGTCGTACTGCACGTGCCGCGCCGGCGCGTTTGGTGCGACCGTTGCGGCGGTCCGAGGCTGGAGCGGCTGGAATGGCTTGGGCGCTACCAACGCGTGACGGCCCGCTTGGCCCAGGCTTGCGGCCACTTGTTGCGCCACTGTACGGTGCAGGCGGTGGCGGCCTTCTACGATCTGGGCTGGCACACAGTTAAATCGATCGATAAGGCTCGCTTGCGTGAGGCAGTGGCCGAGCCGGACTGGTCCAATATCCGCTACCTGGCCATGGATGAGTTCGCGCTACACAAGGGGCATCGATATGCCACGGTGGTAGTCGACCCCATTGGGCGGCAGGTGCTCTGGATCGGACAGGGGCGCTCACGCGAGACCGCCCGAGCCTTCTTTGAGCAGCTCCCCGCCGGCGTTGCGCAGCGCATCGAGGCCGTCGCCATCGACATGACGACCGCGTATGAGTTGGAGATCCGGGCGCATTGCCCGCAAGCAGAGGTGGTCTTCGACCTGTTCCACGTGGTAGCTAAGTACGGGCGTGAGGTCATCGACCGAGTACGGGTGGATCAGGCCAATCAGCTGCGGCACGATCGGCCGGCCAGACGGGTGCTCAAGTCCACACGCTGGCTACTGCTGCGGAATCGGGAGAACTTGAGCGTCCCCCAGGCGGTTCATCTGGATGAGGTCCTGGAGGCGAACCGGCCATTGCTGACAGTCTATCTGTTGCGCGACGAGCTAAAGCGGCTATGGTTCTACCGCCGCCCGGCGTGGGCGCAAAAAGCTTGGGAGCAATGGTGCGAGCAGGCTCGGCAGAGCCGAATACCTGCCCTGGAGTTGTTTGCGAAGCGCCTGCAAGGCTACTGGCATGGCATCTTGGCCCGCTGCCGCCACCCATTGAACACCAGCGTGGTCGAAGGCATCAACAACACCATCAAGGTCATCAAGCGCCGCGCGTACGGCTATCGCGACGAGGAATACTTCTTCCTCAAAATCCGCGCAGCCTTCCCCGGAATTCCTCGATGAACCAAATTTCAAGGGGGCGATTCTAGCCGGTCAGTGAAAAGTTATCGGCCGTTGGTGCCGCACGGGTCACCTCGACTACATCGCTTGCCCGCACATGCTGGGACATCGCCTGATCGGCAAAGCCTGGCAAAAACGGAGGGATGCAATTCAAACGCCGCCTATCAAGTGCACTGTAGGACTGTAGGGACGCGAACGCGCGGAGCGCCGACGCGGACCAATGCTCAGCTCCCTGACGCCTGGCTACCATGGCGGACCCGCCTGCCAGCCAATGGCAGCGGATAGCCACGCAGGCCACAATGACCGCGGAGCGAGTCAAGTCAGCCACGGCCGACATTTCCAGTGAAGTGAGCGTGCTGGTCCAGCAATCCAGCCTCTGCATCACGCTCGCGTTGCAGGGACTGGCGGAGCGATGACAGGAGCCGTGACAGGGCCCGAAGCCAAGCCAGCATCGGCACGTCATTCAACCCCGATCGTCGTGACCGGAACCCAACGGCCACCTTTCACCTGATAAAGGGTCGACGTCGGGTTCTTCAGGTCGCCGTTCGGATCGAAGGCAATCCTCCCGGTGATACCCTCGTATTGCGTTGCGCGCAGCGCCGCGAGAAAGTCGGCCGACGTCGCAGAGTTCGCCTGCCTGATCGCGTGTATCGCCACCCACGTGGCGTCATACGCGAAGGGCGCATAGCTGAGACTTTCGGTGCCGAAGCGCTTCCTGAATTTCTGCATGAAGGCCTTGCCTTGCGGCAGCGTTGCGACAGGACGCCCGTATTCCCAGGCCATCGCTCCATCCGCGGCGGGGCCGGCAATATTCAGGAAGATACTGTCGGCGATGCCACCGCTTCCGACGAACTGGGTGCGCATGCCGAGTTCCCTCATCCGCTTTGTGATGAGTGCCCCTTGGCTGTCCAGGCCGCCGAAGAACAGGATGTCAGCATTGGCGGCCCGGATGCTCGTGAGCTGCGCGCTGAACTCGACCGCCTTGTCGTTGGTGTATTCCGCGATCGCGATTCTTCCGCCGGCACGGGTGACGGCCTTCTTGAACTCGTCCACTGCCCCCTGGCCGAACGCGGTCCGGTCGTCCATCACGGCAATGCGCTGCGCCTTCATGACATTGACCGCGTACTTGCCAGCGGTACCGGAGTTTTGCGTATCGGTTGCAATGATGCGGAAGACGGTCTTCAGACCCTGATGCGTGATAGCCGGATTGGTTGCCGCCGGATGGATGACCGGGATGCCTGCACGGGCGAAAACCAGCGAGGACGGGAGCGCAACCCCGGAATTGTAATACCCGACAACGACAGCCACCCCGTCATCGACCAGTTTCTGGGCCACCTGAACGCCGATGCGCGGGTCACTTTGGTCGTCCACCGAATCAAGCTCGAAGCGGGCGTCCTGGCCATCCAGCCTGGTGCGCTGCGCGTTGGCTTCTTCAACGGCGAGACGAACACCATTCTCAATGTCCTTGCCGTTGGCGGCATTGATCCCTGTCAGCGGCACGGAAACACCGATCTTGACGACCAGCTGCCCATAAGACTGGTTGCAAGCCAGGGACAGCCACAGGGCGCTCAGACTCGTAATGAGCAGCCGTCGAGAAAAATGGATCATTGGCCGACTCCTGCGACTAAGGGGCGGTGCTATCAGCGGCCGAAACCGACCCCGCACCGATTCTGGTAGCACCCTGAATGGCGACTTCTATTTTGCCATGGCGGCAAGGCAGTGGCAGGAGGCGGTGCAACGACGCGCCGCCTTACCGTAGTAGCTTGGACGCAAGAACCGTGGTGAGCTCGCTATGACGATGCCGTTCTCCGCTATACGTTCCCCGGCCTGCACCAATGCGCCAGCGATTCTGTACCGACGCTGAAGCGGCGCATCCCGGGTTACGCTTCCAGGCACGCCTGGAAGACAGCCATCACCGATGCAAACAGAATCATCGAAACCGATATCGGGCCGGGCAAGAAATAGGCGACGGCAACGCATGCCGTGAGCAGGGTACCTACCGTTTCCTTGGTCATCATCGACCTTTATCCTTTTCCACAGCGAAGCTTGATACGGCGAGATGGTGCGCCAACCTCGAGGCGCGAAGCATCATCGCGTCGACACCCGAGCCCAATCGCTGATCTCAGCTCTCGTCGATGTGACACAAGATACGATGTGCGAGGCGAAGGTGTGGGCGATCTATCATGGCGTTTCCCAATCTGGCAACACCAGAGGCGCCGACCCGCGAAAACGCCTCGACCACCTCGCTGGCCCAGCGAATTTCCTCTGGCTGCGGTATGAAAGCCTGGTTGATGGCGTCGATCTGAGAAGGATGTGCCGCGGCTTTGGCCGAGAATCCGTCTCGTTTTGCCTGCGCCGCTTCTTCCCCGATCCTCGCCGGATCGACCAGATTGGTGCGGACCGCATCGATCGCGTCGATACCCGCCTGGGCGGCCGCCAGCAGGCACATGGTACGAGCCACGGAAAACGGCGTGGTCAGCTCCTTGCCGGTATGCGACGAGAATGCGCCAAGGTCGGCGGCAAGATCGTCCACGCCCCACATCAGCGCCCGCAGCCGCATCGGTGCGTTGCGATACGACGATAATCCGAAGACACCTTCGGCTGATTCGGTCGCCATCGCGATGATGGACACTTCCCACCTATCCTCCAGCAGCGCGCATTCAAAGGCAGCGAGGAAGTCGCAAAGGCGATGCACATCATCGACACTACGACACTTTGGCAGCACGATCGCATTGGGCCGGTGCGGGATCACGGCGGCCAGGTCGCGCAGGATGTGGCCGGATGCCAGCCCGTTGACACGCACCAGCAAGGCCTGATGCATCGAGGCACGATGTTGTTCGAGAAAGCCCACCAGCTTGCGCCGCGCGCCTTCCTTCCCTGGCTCCGGGATGGCATCTTCCAGATCGAAAACTAGTCCATCCGCTGCTGACTTCAGCGAGGACGCAAGCTTCCTCTCACTGTCAGCGGGGACGAAAAGGAGCGAGCGCAAGCGCTGTGGCAAGTTGTCGTGCATAAGCGTCCGTAACGTGATTCTCAGGCGGTCAGGTTTGTGGCTGTTTTAAAGATATTGCTCAAAGCCGCCCTATTGTTCCCCCACTGGGCTTCCGTTCCGTACGAAAGGTGGACGAACGACTTTCGCGGAAATTCTCTTGTTGTAGACTTCAACACTCACATACGAGCCGACCTTGATGTCTGGGGTAAGCAGAGCCAAAGCGATGGCGATTCGAAGCGTCGGACTATAGGTTCCGCTGGTTACCTTCCCGATCATTTCCCCCTCGAGGCTCATCACCGGGCTCTGCGTGCGAGGGACCGCGGCGCTTCCTTCGAAAGCGAGCCCGACAAACTGCCAATCCTGGCGGCGCGCTTGTAGCGCTGCCTTGCCGACAAAGTCGCGCTCCGGCCCCAGGTCAACACTCCAGCCCAAGCCGACGTCGAAGGGCGAGGTCTGTGGGTCCATGTCCAACCCATTCACGTGCATGCCTGCTTCGAGCCGAAGCGTCTCCCATGCGTCGAGGCCTGCTGCCGAGATGCCGGCCGACCTCAGCATGTCCCATACCTGACCAGCATGTTTTGCCAGCACCATCATTTCGAAGCCGTCCTCGCCGGTCTTCCCCGTTCGCGCCAGCATCATTTCGCCCACCGCGAAGTCGTGCACGATGATGGAGTTGAAAGGCTTCACCTTGCCAGCGGCGCGCGTCGACGGGATGGCTCGAAAAACCCTTTCCCGCGCATTGGGACCTTGGACGGCAATCATTGCCAGCGCTTCCACGTCGCCGCGAACCATATCCTCGCGCCGCGCGACCAGGGTCACCGAGCTTTCGGTCTCAACCACCTGTGCCAGGATCCATTCAATGTCGCGGCTGGCAGCGTGCGCGTTCAAGACCATACGGAAGCATTCATGGTCCAGGTAGTAAACGACAACGTCATCGATTACTCCGCCTTCCATGTTAAGCATGCATGAATAGAGCGCTTTTCCAGGCGATCGCAGCTTGCCGATGTCGTTGGCAAGCAGCTTGCGGAGAAACATTCGAGCGTCCACCCCATGTATGTCCACCACGCACATGTGCGAGAAGTCAAAGATGGCGGCATCCTCGCGCACGGTGTGGTGCTCCTCGATCTGGGATCCATAGGCAACCGGCATACTCCAGTCACCAACCTCTGCCATGCGGGCGCGGTTGAAACGGTGACGCTCATACAGTGGGGTGCGCAATGGGTGCAGGATCGTCTGGCTCATGGGAGGTCAAGGTCAGTAGTCAAGCTGGCGCAGAATCGCGCATTGCGTTGCGGGCCTGAAGGCCAGGTGTCCGGGGTCCTGGCGAGCGCTTCGCGCCGCCGCCGGCAGCGATCATCGCGTCGGTCGCCGTTCATGGCTGGGCGCATGACCGAACTGGGCCCGGTACGCCTTGCTGAAGTGGCACGGCGAATGGAAGCCGCAGACGGCCGTGACACGGGCAATTGAGGCGCTGGTCGTGCGCAGCAGTTCGCGCGCGCGCTTCAGGCGCAGGGTCAGATAGTGGTGGGTCGGCGACACATTCAGATAGATCTTGAAGATCCGCTGCAGATGCCGCTGCGACAGCTGAACCAGCCGCGCCAGCTCGTCCAGTGACAGCGGTTCCTCGATATTCGCCTCCATCAGCCGCACGACCTCGATCAGCTCCGCCCGCGAGAGGCCAACCCGTGCATCGACCGGGATCGGCTGTGGATCGGTCGCGCCACGGATCCGCTCCAGAATGAACTGCTCCGAGACTTGCGCGGCCATTTGCTGGCCGAGACGCAGGCCGACAAGATTCAGCATCATGTCGATCGGCGCGGTACCGCCCGTGCAGGTAAGGCGGTCCCGGTCGATGACGAACAGTTCGTCGGCGAACTGCACCAGCGGAAACTCGCGGTGCAGCGCGGACCGGTTCTCCCAATGGACGGCACAGCGGTAACCGTCGAGCAGATTGCTCGACATCAGCGCGTAGGCACCCGTGCAGATGCCGCCGAGCGGCATGTTCTGCCCGGCGAGTCGCGCAAGCATCATGCGCGCGCCGTCGTCGACGGCCTCCCGGATGCCGATGCCGCCGCAGACGATCATCACATCCGGCATTTTCGAGGCCTCGAGCGCCTGCGTTGGCCGTACCGCGATGCCATTGCTCGCCCGCACCGCCGCGCCGTGGGACGAATAGATCGACCACGTGTAATGCTCGGCACGCCCGACATAGTTCGCCATCCGCAGCACTTCGACCGCGCTCGAGAATGCGATCATCGAGAAATCGGGCAGCGTCAGAAAGCCGAAATGCGCGAGCGTCGACATCGGCGGTGTAGCGCTGTGAGCCAGCGCGGCGGCAACGGACCTCACATCGCTCTCCTGGCGCATGGATCGGCCGGAATCAGGCGTGGGCCGTCGCCGTCTTGGCACTGAACAGCTGCCTGAGCCCCGAGAAGAGCGGCGCCTTCGCGGTACCCGGTGCGCGCCCGAAGCTCTCCGTAATGCGGTCCAGGATAATCGCCAGCAGCACCACTGACAGGCCGCTCTCGAAGCCCAGGCCGATGTCGAGCCGCTGGATGCTCGCCAGTACCTCGTTGCCGAGGCCGCCCGCGCCTACCATCGAAGCAATGATCACCATCGACAGCGCCATCATGATGGTCTGGTTGACGCCTTGCATGATCGACGGCAGCGCGTTGGGGAACTGCACCTTGTACAGCAGCTGCCACGGCGTGCAGCCGAACGCATAGCCGGCCTCGACGATCTCCATGTTCACCTGGCGGATCCCAAGACTGGTCAGGCGCACCGCTGGCGGCATCGCAAAGATCACCGTCGACAGGATGCCCGGCACGCGCCCCAGGCCGAACAGCATCGCCGCGGGAATCAGGTAGACGAACGCCGGCATGGTCTGCATCAGGTCCAGGATCGGGCGCACGATCGCCGCCACCACTCGGCTCTTCGCCGCCCAGATACCGAGCGGCACGCCCAGGAGCAGGCTGATGATGGTCGACGACAGCGTCAGGCCCAGCGTAATGACAGTCTGGTCCCAGAATCCCGTGGCGAAGATCACGAACAGCGACGCGGCCGTGAAGAGCGCGAAGCGCCAGCCGACGCGCCAGAGTCCGATGCCGATGAAGATCGCCATCATCAGCCACATCGGCACCGCCTGCAGGCTGCGCTCGATCAGTGCGGCGAGCCCCTCGATGGCGCGCCCGACCGCGTCAAACGTTGCCGCGTCGTGATCGAGAAGATAGTGGACAGACTGATCGACCCAGCGGCCGAGCGGAAGGAATTCAGACATGGTGACCTCGCAGGTGCGTGATGGCTTTCAGGATGACGGCGCGGTCGACCGAGCCGCAGTAGCAGCCATGCTCGTCGACGACCGGCAGCGCGTTCGGGCTCGCGACGACGCGCTCGACAACGTGTTCAAGCGACGCATCGCGCCGGATGCTTTCGACCGGCCGCACGCTTGCCATGGCATCGCGCATGACGCAGCCGCGCAGCTTGCGCTGGGCATCTAGCACAAAGGCATAGCTGGCGTGGCCGTTCAGCGTCGTGGCAATCGTCGGCGCATCAAGCTTTGAAACGATCGGTATGGCGTCCGTCTGCATCAGGTCGCCGGCCGTCAGGTAGCGGCTGGTGTCGATGCCGTCGAAGAACGTGCGGACATAGTCGTCGGCCGGCTTCGCAATGATCTCCTGCGGCGTGCCGACCTGTACCAGGCGGCCGCCTTCCATGATCGCGATCCGGCTGCCGATGCGCAGCGCTTCCTCCAGATCGTGGGACACGAACATGATGGTGCGGCGATGCTCTTTCTGGAGCTGCAGCAGCACGTTCTGCATTTCCTTGCGCTTGAGCGGATCGAGCGCGGAGAATGCCTCATCCATGATCATCAGCGAAGGGTTGACCGCAAGCGCCCGCGCAAGGCCGACACGCTGCTGCATGCCACCCGACAATTCGCGCGGCAGCTTCTGCGCAAACGCCGAGAGGCCGACCTCTTCGAGCACATCCATCGCCCTGCGCTCACGCTCCTTCCTGCCGACGCCGGCGACCTCGAGCCCGAACGCCGCGTTCGACAGCACCGTGCGCTGCGGCATCAGCGCGAACGACTGGAACACCATGCTCATGTCCTTGCGGCGCAGCGCGATCAGTTCCGATCGGCTCACGGCGGCCACGTCGCGGCCACCGATCAGCACCTTGCCGGCTGTCGGCTCGACGAGCCGGTTCACGAGACGGATCAATGTCGACTTGCCGGAGCCGGACAGGCCCATCAGCACGAAGATCTCGCCTTCCCTGACGTCGAACGATACGTTGTGCACACCGACGACCTGGCCGGTGCGCCTGAACACCTCGTCCTTCGTCGAACCGGCGGCGAGCATGTCGAGCGCCTGTTGCGGATTGCTTCCAAATACCTTGCACAGACCTTCGACCACGACCTTTGGACTATCCATCGAAACCTTCTCCTGGTCCTGCGGGGACTCATACGTCATATGGCATGCCTGCGTCTTCCTCTCAACGAAATGCGCTGGCGGTGCTTTGCTACCTCTTTCCTGGAATGCGTTGGCAAATTCGATCCGTCGCATCACAAGCGGACACGGTGCGATCACCTACATAGTTGCCAGAAAATGCCCCCCTCTGCCGATGAATTCCGACACGTGCTTGCCCAAATGCGACACCGGCATTCATGGCGACCGATTGTCCGGGCCGGCTTGTCCTCAAGCGACGCCGAATGGATCGATTGCGACCCGCTCGCGCGCCGTCGCTGCCGCCACCGGCATTGGACCGCGCCTTCGGCGTTGGCGCGCCGATACCAGCCACGCGGCGCTTCGGTTCTATCCAGCCTGCCACCCATCCTGCTTTACTTCGCGCATGGCACGCGCGAGCGCACCACGCGGACCGCCGGCCACACCACTCCAACAAAGGAATCCAATGGACACCCTGCCCCGCCCCCAACCATTCGTGCTTACGCTGTCGTGCCCGAGCGCGCCCGGCCAGGTGGCCGCGGTCGTGGGCCTGCTAGAGCGCCACCGCTGCTACATCGACGAACTGACCGTCTTCGATGACGACCTGAGCAACCGCTTCTTCCTGCGCTGTGTATTCCATCCGACTCCCGCACAAGCGCTTGGCATCGACGTGTTGCGGCATGAGTTCATGCCGATAGCGGACGGCTTCGGCATGCAATGGGCGATCCACGACGCGCTCGCACGCCCGAAGGTACTGATCATGGTGTCGAAGCTCGAGCATTGCCTCGCGGATCTGCTGTTCCGCTGGCGCATGGGCGAGCTGAAGATGGACATCGTCGGGATCGCGTCTAACCATCCCGACCTGGAGCCGCTCGCCCGGCAGCATGATCTCCCGTTCCGGCACTTCCCGATCACGCCTGAGACGAAGGCGAAACAGGAAGCGCAGTGGCTCGACCTGTTCGAGTCGAGCGGCGCGGAACTTGTCATCCTTGCACGCTACATGCAAGTGCTGTCGCCCGAGACCAGTGGGAAACTCGCCAATCGCGCGATCAACATCCACCACTCCTTCCTGCCCGGCTTCAAGGGTGCGAAGCCGTATCACCAGGCGCATGCGCGCGGCGTAAAGCTGATCGGCGCGACGGCGCATTTCGTCACCGACGATCTCGACGAAGGCCCGATCATCGAGCAGGCCGTCGAGCGCGTCGATCATTCGTACCGGCCGGAGCAACTGCTCGCGGTCGGGCGCGACGTCGAATGCATCACGCTCGCGCGCGCCGTCAAGGCGTTCATCGAGCGACGGGTGTTCCTGAACGGAGACCGGACCGTCGTGTTTGCGTAGGTCCAACGCACAACGGCCACGATCGCATCGCGACCGTGGCCGGCTCATGGTTCCCTGCGGTCGTTTGAGGAATTAGCGCTCGCTCTCGAGCCACGCATTCACGCGCTCGGCATTCGCGGAGATCCATGCATCGGCGGCCGCGTCGGGCTTCGTGCCGCCCTGGATCGCCAGCATCACGCTATCGATCTCGCCTGGCTTCCACTGGAATTTCTTCAGGAATGCCACGACCGGCTTCGCCTTCGCCTCGAGACCCGGGTTCACGATGTTGTCGACGTGCTCGGATTCACCGAACACTTTCTTCGGATCGTCGAGGAAGCGCAGCTTCCACTTGGCGAACATCCAGTGCGGCGCCCAACCCGTCACGATCACGGGCTTGTTCGCGTTCATCGCGCGCGCCAGCTCGGCAGTCATCGCACTGCCCGAACTCGGCATCAGCGAATAGCTGAGTCCATAGCTCTTGATGGCGTCGGAGGCCTTGCGCATCACGCCCGCGCCCGCATCGATGCCGACGATGCGGCCTTCGAATGCCGTCTTCTGGGCGTTCAGATCATCGATGCTCTTCGCGCTCACGGATGCCGGAACGATCAGGCCGATTCTTGCCTCGGTAAAGTTCGGACCAAGATTGACCACCTTGGTCTTGAACTGGTCCCAGTACGCGCCCTGCGTAACCGGCAGCCAGGCGGACAGCGTCGCATCGAGATCGCCCCGCGCGACGCCCTGCCACATGACGCCCGCTGCAAGCGGCACGAGCTGGACCGGGTACCCCAGCTTCTTCTCGATGATGCGTGCGGCGACGTTGGTCGTCGCGACGCTGTCATCCCAACCCTCGACGTAGCCTATCTTCAGGGTCGGTCTGGTATCCCCCAGCGCGAACGCGCTCCATGTCAACATCACCGACGCCGCGCCGGTAAACAACAGCTTGGAAAGAAGCTTCATGGCATACCTCCATTGGCCGGAGCGGAACCGCCCCGTGTACTTAGAATCGTCGAGAATGCGGCGCGACGGTCCTCGTTGGCCATCAGCCGCGTGGCAGGCGCTACTGCCCTACTTGTCGATGACGAGATCCGACAGCGGCTTGCTGCAGCACAACAACACCATCCCCTGGTCAATCTCGCGCTGGCGGATGCCGCCGTTGTGTTTCATTTCGACCTGGCCGGACACGAGCTTGACCTTGCAGGTCCCGCACATCCCCTGCGTGCAGGACGCTGGCAGCCGTACGCCCGACTGCCGCGCGGCATCAAGCACATGCTGGCCCGACCCGCAGGCGATCTCGCGCCGGCTCTTCGCGAAGCTGACGCTGAACTGCGCCATGTCCGCATTACCGTTGGTTGCCGGCGCGGTGTCCGCAACAGTCGCGTGGGCCGCTCCCTCGGCCGTCAACGTCTCGAACGAGAAACTTTCCTCGTGGTAGCGCCTGCGATCAAAGCCGGCTTCTTCGAGGAGGTCGCGCACCGCCTTCATGTACGGCGCCGGCCCGCACGTGAAGATCTCGCGCTCCATGAAATCCGGCGCGATCAGCTTCAGGAGCGGGAGCGACAGGAACCCCGTCACGCCTGGCCAGCTGGTACGCGCCCCAACCCGCTCGCAGACAAAGGCGGTGCGGAAGTTCGCGTGGTTCGATGCGATCAGGTCGAGCTCGCGGGCGAAGATGATGTCGTCCGGCGTCCGCGCGCTGTGCACGAACATGATGTCGCGATCCTCGCCGAGATCGTGGTGTGCCCGGCTCATCGACATCAGCGGCGTGATGCCCGAGCCCGCGGACAGGAACAGGTACTTGCGCGCCGGATGCCGCGCGCAGGTGAACTCGCCGGCCGGGCCCAGCACCCGGATCGGCGTGCCCGGCCGCAGGTTGTCGTGCAGCCAGTTCGACACCTTGCCGCCCGGCACCCGCTTGACCGTGATCGAGAGCGTATGCGGCCGCGCGGGCGACGACGAAACCGTGTAGCACCTGTTGATCGTGTCGCCCTCGATCTCGAGCTCGAGCGTGATGAACTGCCCCGGCTCGAACACGAACGCGCGGCCCTCCGGCGAATGGAAGAAGAAGCTCTTCACGTCGTGCGTTTCCTGCCGCACGTGGCAGCACACAAGCGTCTCCTCGACGTCGCTCGTCCAGCGCTGCGGGAGCGCATTCCAGAACGCCGGGCGCGTCACCCGGCTGTCGGCTGGCTCGAATTGGACTGCATCGCGCATCATCTCCATCTCCGCTTCCTTTGCCTTCGCCTATGCGCCGACGTGCTCGGCAAGCCGGCGGATATACCAGGCCGAGAACTTCTCGACGAGGCCTTCGGTGAACGGCGAGTAGGGGCCGGGCTCGTACGCGCTGCTTGCCGCGCCGCGCTGCGAGTACTCGACCAGCACGCGGTCCTGGTCATTGGTCGCGTTCCACACCGCCGTGAGGTTCTCCACGTCGTAGTCGACGCCTTCCTGCGCATCCTTGTGGACGAGCCATTTCGTGCGCACGAGCGTTTCGCCGGCCGACAGCGGAATCACCGAGAACGTGACGATGTGGTCGCTCATGAAGTGATGCCATGAGTTCGGCTGCGTCCAGAACGAGAGCCCGCCCAGGTCGGCCTGCTCGAATTTGCCGAGCAGCTTCTTCGAGGCGACCTTCGCGTCGAGCGTCTGCGACTCGCCGCTGCGGTCGAGCGGCAGGCGCTGCGTACGGTAGCCGGTTGTCTCGAGCAGGCGCTCGATCTCGGCTGACGGCAGGTTCAGCGCCTCCCACTGCGCCGCGCGCGCAATGCAAGTCTTCTCGAACGCTTCCATGCCCTCGGCGTTGGCCGGCGACTGCTGATAGCCGAACCCGTACTCGTACAGCGAAATGGTCAGCTCGGGATGGTTCGCCACGCAGTGATAACACTCGCGGTTGTTCTCCATCGTGAGCTTCCAGTTGCCCTTCTCGATGATGTCGATCTGCGCGGCAATCTTCGTGTTGGGCAGGTCGTGCGGCAGCAAATAGGGCTCCATCGCGGCGCGCATCGCCGCGAAGTCGGCGGGAGGCTCGTCCGCCAGGCAGACGAAGATCAGGCCCGCGAGGTTCTGCACGTGCACGGATTTCAGGCTGTGCTTGCACCGGTCGAACTTCTCGCCCATGTGCTCGGCGAACATGAGGTCGCCGTTCAGGTTGTAGGTCCAACTGTGGTACGGGCAGACGATGTTGCCGACCGTGCCCTTGTCCTCGTTGCACAGGCGCGCGCCGCGGTGGCGGCACACGTTATGGAAAGCGCGCACCTGCATGTCGTCGTCGCGCACGACCAGGATCGAGTCGTGGCCGAGCTCGATGGTTATGTAGTCGCCCGGCTCGGGCACGTCTGGCTCGACCGCCACCTGGATCCAGTGCTTGCGGAAGATCGCTTCCATATCGAGCGCGAAAATCTCCTCGCTCTGATAGAAGGGTGCCTCGAGGCTGTAGCCTTGCTTGCGCCGTTCGACCAGCGCACCAATGTCTGCCGATACTTTCATCGTCTGGCTCCGGATTCCCTGCATTCCTGGTTTGTTTGCCGATGGATCGGCAACATCAGTAGTCAATGAGTTGATGCTCGCGTAAGTACGCAAGGATGACTTGTGCTTTTTCGACCGAAGTCCCACCGTTTACGACGTTTCCGCCGCGGCTCTCGGTCGTCGTCGCCGACAGCATCCGGGCATGCCCGGAGCGCTGCTCGGCAGCGGCCAGCCTGACTGGCTTGCGCTCGGGGGCGCCGAGCGTCCATGCGGCGGCGCCGGCATCTTCGAACCGCGCCGCGGGCGCCGTCCGGATCGCGCCCGCACGCAGCCGTGCGTACGCATAGCGCGGCTGCGCATTGGCGAGCGAATGGACGGCCACCACGGTCGGCAGCACCGCCTCGACGCGCCGGCGCAGGCCCTTCGGCAGGAACTGCCGGACGGTGACGCGCCCGTCCGCGATGTCCACATCGACGGCCGCCCCGACCAGCGGGCGGCCGAGCGCCGCCGCAACGTGGTACGGCAGCATCCCGGTGTCGTATGCGCCTTCCGCCCGGGTGCCGGTCAGAACGAGGTCGTAGTCCTTCACACGCGCGGCCAATGTGCGCCCGGCATCATCCCCGGCCCCACAGGCAAGCACTTCGACTTCGCGTGCCCCGAGCGCCAGGTACCCGGCGAGTGCCGGCTCCGCGGCGTCGCCAGCGTGCAGCACCGCGAGCTGCGCGCGATGCTTGTCCGCCAGCGCGAGGCCGATCGCGAGCGCCGCGGCGTCGTTGCGGCTGTAGCGCGTTGCCCCGCTGACCGGATGACGGCCAACCGAAACGAGCACCGCGATCCGCCGGATTTGTTGGTGGGCGTTCATGCTGCGGCTCCCAGCGGTTCGCGGACGCTGGCCGCTGCCGGCGCCCTTCCGTTCGTGCGGCGTGCGGCCTGCACCGCTTCAATCAGCGCCGCGATCGTCTCCTTCGCGTCCCCGACGATGGTCAGGTTCGCGCGCTTGGCAATGGGCGCGCTGCCGTCCAGATTGACGGCGATCACGTGACGGCAGTCCTTGATGCCCTGCAGATGCTGCACCGCGCCGGAGATGCCAAATGCGATATAGACACTCGCCTCGACCGTCTTGCCGGTCGCGCCGACCTGCTTGTCGCGCGTGAAATGGCCGTTGTCGACGGCGACGCGGCTCGCGGCGATTGCTGCGCCGAACACGCCGGCAAGCTGTTCGAACGCACCGATATCGGCGACGCCATTGCCGGCGGACACGATGAAGTCCGCCTCCTCGAGCGCGACCTGGGCGGCATCGATCTCATCGAGGCCCAGGTCGCGGTACGGCTGGGCGCCGTCGCCGATCCCCAGCAGGAAGTCGCCGGACAGCGACTGGCCCGCGCCGGTGAACGGCAGCTTCGTGTCGACCGCACCGGGTGCGAGCAGGATCACGTCGGGCAGCGAGCGCGTCGCAAAGGCGCGTTTCGCCTGTGCGTAGGTGCCGACGTGGCGCGCGTCGAGCTCGACCACGTGCGTCGCGACGCTCGCACCGGTTGCGGCCGCGTAGCGGCGGCCGAGATCGCCATCGCCGGTCGCGTTATCGGGCAGGAAAACCTGCTTCGGCGACAGCGCGGCCGCGCAGGCCAGCAGCGCCTGCAGCTCGGCATCGGGCGCAAAGGCGCGGCGATCGAACCCGGGCAGCGCGATGACCTTGTCGGCGCCGAGAGCCGCCGCGTCGTCCTTCAGCTCGCCGAACACCAGCAGCGCGACCTCGGTCTGCGCATCGGCAAGCAGCGCCGCCGCGGCGAGCGCCTGGCACGCATGGTCGTCCAGCGCGCCGCGCTCGCTGTGCGCGGCGACGAGCAGCACGTGCTGCGCATCGCTGACCGCGCGGCGCGGCCTTGTCGCCGTCCCGCCGTGGCCGTGCGCGGACCAGTGGGGGGCGTTTGGATCCGCGCTGCCGGTTTCGCCGAGCGTGATCCTTCTCAGGCCCGCCGCCGTGATCACGAACGGACGACGCGGATCGATACGTGGGATCTTGTTCATCAGGTCACTCCAGCGAGGCCGCAACGAGTTCGGCCACATCCAGCACGTCCGGCCGCGGGCCGACGACACCTTCGAGCATTGCCGTGCAGTTCGGGCACCCGACCGCGACCACTTCCGCGCCCACGGCACGCGCATCGGCGATGCGAATATCCGGGATGCGCTGCTTGCCCGGGATATCGGTCAGCGGCGCGCCGCCCCCGCCGCCGCAACAGCGGCCGCGCATGCCATGGCGCTCCATCTCGACCACCTTGATGCCGATCGTCTTCAGCAGCTTGCGCGGCGCCTCGGTCTCGCCGTTGTAGCGGCCGAGATAGCACGGATCGTGATAGGTGGTGACCTTCTCGCGCAGCGCCTCCACCGCCTGCGGCGCGATACGCCCGCTGTCGGCCAGTTCGGCGAGATAGCTGGTGTGATGCTTGACCGTGACGCGCAAGCCCAGGGCGCGATACTCGTTGCGCAGGCTGTGCATGACGTGCGGGTCCGCCGTCACGATCTGCCCGAAGGACAACGTGCCGAGCGTGCCGATCAGGCGCTTCGCCATCTGCTGGAACGTCGCCTCGTCGCCGAGACGGCGGGCCACGTCGCCGGTGTCCGTTTCCACGCCGCCGAGCACCGCATAATCGACGCCAGCCTTGTTCAGTACCTTCACGAAGGCCCGCAGCGTGCGCTGATAGCGCATGTCGAATGCCCCCTCGCCGGCAACGATCAGCACGTCTACGGCCTTGCCCCGCTGCGCGACCGGCGCATTGAGGTCGACCGACCAGTCATAGCGCGCCGCGGTGTCGTAGCCGCCCATCGTGCCGGTCTCGCGCAGGTTCGCGAGCACTTCGGCCCCTTTGCCGGGCACGATGCCATGCACGAGCGTCTGGTTGCGGCGCATGTCGACGATCGCATCGACATGCTCGATCAGCATCGGGCATTCCTGCACGCAGGCCCGGCAGGTGGTGCACGACCACAGTGTGTGCGCTTCGATCAGTCCCGACACGATCGGGCCATTCGGCTCGCCGCAATGGCGGCCGACAGGAAGGCCCGGCGTCGGGCTGCCAGCGTACGCGGCATCGCTGCCGCCCGCCATGCCGACCACGAGATCCTGGATCAGTTTCTTCGGATTGAGCGGCTGGCCCGAGGCGAACGCGGGACACGCGGCCTCGCACTTGCCGCACTGCACGCAGGCGTCAAAGCTCAGCAGCTGGTTCCAGCGGAACTGGACGGGCCTGGCGACGCCGTATTCCTGCTTTTCGATCTCGGGCAGCTTGAGCGCGGTCGGCGGCGTGGCCGTGCCGTCGCCGGTGTACGAGTCAGACTTGCCGGCAAACCGTTCCTGACGCGGATGGAACGCGAGATGCATGAGGCCAGCGATCGCGTGCTTCATCGGCCCGCCTTTCGCCGCGCCGAACGTCATCGCGAACGCGCCGGCGCCGATCAGCAGCGCGCAGGCTACCGCGAACGCACCCGACATGACGTCAGCCGGCACGGCCACGAACAACACGAGACCGAGCGCAAACGAACCAAGCAGCCACGGCAGCGTGTTCCATGGCCCCTTCGACAGGCGCGCGGGTACGTCCTTGGCGCGCCGGCGGCGCCAGACGAACACCGCGCCAATTAGCATCGCGAGCGCCGCGGCGAAAATCGCCTTGTCGAGCCAAGGCGAGTAGATCGCCAGACCGTAATTGACGAACACGAGCGCCAGCGCGCCAATCGCACCGCCGGCCGTGGCAACGTGCGTCCTGGCAATGTACGGATCGCGGGCGACCACGTGGTGCAGGTCGACGAAATAGCGCTTCGGGATGGCCAACAGGTTCGCAATGCCGAACGATCCGGGCGCGGTCGCCCGGCCGAGCCGCCAGTACGACGCGCGCTTCACGACCGCGAATGCGAGCCCCGCCACCGACAGCCACAGCAGAACGGTAATCAGGAGGGACGGGTTCATCGTCAGAAATCCTTCACGAGCCGCAGCGCGTCATAGATCGCGCCGTGGATGTTGTGCATCGAGATGCAGTCGCCGACGCGGAACAACAGGAAGCGGCCGTTGCCGAGCGTCTCCGACAGGCACGGCTGCGGCTCCGACGCAAACAGCTTGTGCACGTCGACCTGGCCGCGATTGAGCGATTCCGGCTTGAGCTTCCAGTAGAGCGCGTCGTTCGGGGTCGAGCCGTTCTCGATCACGACCTGGTCGACCGCGCGTTCCTCAAGTTCTTCCGTGTACTCGTTGCGCAGCACCGCGATCTTCTTGCCGCCTTCCTCGTAGACGCGATCGAGCCAGTAGTTCGGCGTATGGATCACGCCCTGCGCGTACAGGCGGCGATAGAAGATCGGGAAGGTGGTGCCGCCGCAGTCGTCGGCAACCTTGACGTCCGGCGTCACGATCTCGACCTTCGCGCCGCGGCTCGCCAGGTAGTCGGCGACACCCGCGCCGGCGTGCGTGCTCACGCCGTCGTAGACGAGCACGTTCTCCTTCGCCTCGACGCGGCCGGCCAGCACGTCCCACGAACTGACCGCGAGCCCCTCGGCGACGGCCCAGCCTGGCACCTGGTCGGAGAATGCGCGGCCGCCCGTCGCGAGCACGATGATGTCCGGCTTCTCCGCCATGATCATCTTCGCATCCGCTTCAACGCCCAGGCGCCGGTCGACGCCGAGGCGCTTGGTCTCCATGTCGAACCAGCGCACGATGCCCTGCATCTGCTCGCGCTGCGGTGCCTTGGCGGCGAGCACGATCTGCCCGCCCACTTCGGTGCTCTTCTCGAACAGCACGACGTCGTGGCCGCGTGAACGCGCGACGCGCGCCGCTTCCAGCCCCGCCGGGCCGGCACCGACCACGACCACCTTGCGCTTCGGGCCACGCGACTTCTCGATGACGTGCGGCATCGTCGCCTCGCGCGAGGTCGCGGCGTTCTGCACGCACAGCACGTCGAGGCCGTTGTACTGGCGGTCGATGCAATAGTTCGCGCCGACGCATTGCTTGATCTCGTCTTCGCGGCCGTCGCGAATCTTGATGACCATGTGCGGATCGGCGATCTGGGCGCGCGTCATGCCGACAAGGTCGACCATGCCGTTTGCGAGCAGGCGCTCCGCCTGGCCCGCGTCGCGGATGCTCTGCGCATGCATCAACGGCACCTTGATCACCGACTTGATGCCCGCGGCCAGATGCACGAACGGCTCGGGCGGCAGCGCCATCGGCGGCATGCAGTTTGCGAGCGTGTTGTGCGTATCGGCGCCGGAGCCGACCACGCCGATATAGTCGACGAGCCCCGACTCGGACATCGCCTGCGCGATCTCCTTCAGTTGTTCGTGATCGAGACCGTCTTCATGGAATTCGTCGCCGCACATGCGCAGACCAACACAGAAATCCTTGCCGACCACCTCACGCACCGCCTGGAGCACCTCCACGCCGAAGCGCATGCGGTTCTCGAGGCTGCCGCCCCACTCGTCGGTGCGGAAGTTCGTGCGCGGGCTCCAGAACTGGTCGATCAGGTGCTGGTGCGCGGCCGAGATCTCGATGCCGTCCATGCCCGCGTCCTTCACGCGCTTCGCGGCTGCCGCAAAGTCGGCGATGATGCGGCGGATCTCCTCGACCTCGATGATCTTCGCGTTGCCACGGTGCACGGGCTCGCGCACGCCGGACGGCGTCATCAGGTGCGGCCAGTGCTCGCCATGGAATGCCGAGCGACGTCCCATGTGCGTGGCCTGGATCATGATCCTGGCGCCGTGCCGGTGCATCGTTTCGGCCAGCCGCGACAGCG
Organism: Cupriavidus taiwanensis; assembly: GCF_900250115.1. Lineage (NCBI taxonomy): Bacteria > Pseudomonadati > Pseudomonadota > Betaproteobacteria > Burkholderiales > Burkholderiaceae > Cupriavidus > Cupriavidus taiwanensis. The sequence continues at coordinate 2,218,856 of NZ_LT984804.1, forward strand.
GATCGATGATCTTGTCAGTCGAGAGATTCACCGACTTCCACCAGCCCTGGGGACTGTCGATCGACACGGGACTCGAGCCGCCGCATATCGCCAGGCCGACGCCGCCCTTTGCCTTCTCTTCGTAATAGCGAATGTAGCGGTCACCTGGCAGGCCGCCCGGCTCGGCATACACTTCCGCGTGCGCCGTGCTCACGATCCGGTTGCGGAGCGTCAGCTGATTGAGCTGCAAAGGTTTGAACAAGTGGGGATAACGCATCGCGGACGACCTCTGGCGTTTGTGTGTCTCGTATTTGTCGTAGTGCGGACGTGCTTCGGTGTCAGCGCGCGATCGGCGACACTTCGAACACGCAGTGATCGTGCCCTTCGGCTGCGCACTGCACTTCCTTCGACTGCGCGCGCGGAGCGCCCTTGCCGGCGGGAGTGGTGTCGTTGACCCAGTCCATTGCGCCGGCGAACCAGCCGGCGAACATGTAGCAAAGCTTGCCGCTCTTTTCCGGCTGCTGGAGCACGAATGACGAGTGGCGCAGCGCGATGCGCGCGCTCGCCGTCGCCGGATCGGCTTGCAGGATCGAAAACAGCCCCCAGCCGCGCTGCGACAGCCGCTTCAGGTAATGCTCGAACACGGCCATCCCGCGGATGTCGTGCAGCCGTGCCTCCTTGTCGCACCAGTGGTAGGCGGACTTGTAGCCGGCCTTGTAGAGGATCTCTTCGTACGCCTCGCGGCCGAGCGCCTCTTCGACGGCGACGTGGTTGTTCGTGAAGAAGTGGCGCGGCACGTAAAGCATCGGCAGCGCGTCGGTGGTCCAGACACCGGTTTCGGGATCAACGTCGATTGGCAGTTGCGGTTGCATCGTGGTAACTCCGTGAGGAAAGGAAAGCCGCTGGATCGTTGCGCAGAGGCGGCGTCGCCCGCGAGCGCGCGCGTATCGCGCGCGCCCGTCCCGTTGGTGGTGATTTGATTGAAAGTTGGCGGTGCGGGGATCAGGCGCCCCACACTTCCTTGAACACGCGTACCCAGTTCTCGCCCATGATCTTGCGGATGCGAGAGGCCTTCCAGCCAGCTCGCTCCATCGCCGCAGTCAGGTTCGGAAACTCGCCGATGGTCCGGATCCCTTCGGGGTTGATCACCTTGCCGAAGTTGGTCAGGCGCCGATAGCGGCCCTTGTCGTGCGTCAGCATGTCGAAGAACTCGGTGCTGTAGCCCTGCGTGAAATCCGTGCCGATGCCGACCGCGTCCTCGCCGACCAGGTTGACCACGTAGTCGATCGCCTCGATGTAGTCCTCGACCGTCGCCTCGATCCCGCGCTTGAGGAACGGCGCGAACATCGTCACGCCGACGAAGCCGCCCGCATCGGCGATCTCCTTCAGCTGTGCGTCGCTCTTGTTGCGCGGGTGTTCCTTGAGGCCGGACGGCAGACAGTGGGAGTAGCAGACCGGCTTCTTCGAGAACGCAATCGCCTCGGACGAAGTGTTGCCCCCGACGTGCGACAGATCGACCATGATCCCGACGCGGTTCATCTCGGTAATCACCTCCCGGCCGAAATCCGAAAGCCCGCCGTCGCGCTCGTAGCATCCGGTGCCCACCAGGTTCTGCGTGTTGTAGCAGAGCTGCACGACGCGCACGCCCATGTCGGCGAACGCTTCGACATAGCCGAGGTTGTCCTCGAACGCGTGGGCATTCTGGAAGCCGAGGATCACGCCGGTCTTGCCCTCATGCTTTGCGCGGCGGATGTCATCAGTGGAGCGCACGAGTGTCAGCAGTTCGCTGTTGTCGCGAATCGCCTGCTTCATCAGCGCAATGTTGTCGACGGTCTTGGTGAAATTGTCCCAGACCGAGACCGTACAGTTCGCGGCCGTGACGCCGCCCTTCTTCATGTCTTCGAACACCGACCGCTCGAACTTGGAGATGTTCAGGCCGTCGATAATGATGCTGTCCTGGTGCAGCGGGCTCATGGGGGGCTCCAGTCCTTTATTCGTTCGGGTCAGTAGATCGGGAAGCGATCGCACAGCGCGAAGATCTGGTGGCGCACGCGCTGCTCGGTGGCGGCGTCGCCCTCCGGATTTGCGCGCAGCGCTTCGAACACCTCGAGGATCAGGCGGCCGATCTCGCGGAACTCCGCAACGCCGAAGCCGCGCGTGGTGGCCGCGGGCGCGCCGAGCCGGATCCCGGACGTGATGGTCGGCTTCTCGGTGTCGAACGGGATGCCGTTCTTGTTGCAGGTGATGCCGGCACGTTCGAGTGCCTGCTCGACCTGGGTGCCCTTGAGTCCCTTCGGGCGCAGATCGACCAGCAGCAGGTGGTTGTCGGTGCCGCCGGTGACGAGGTCGACACCACCTTCCTTCAACACTTCGCCAAGCGCCTTCGCGTTCGCGAGCACGTTGTCGATGTAGGTTTTGAAGTCCGACGTCAGCGCCTCGCCGAACGCCACCGCCTTGGCTGCGATCACGTGCATCAACGGGCCGCCCTGCAGACCGGGGAACACGGCGGAGTTGATCTTCTTTGCGATGTCTTCATCGTTGGTCAGCACGAAGCCGCCGCGCGGACCGCGCAGGGTCTTGTGCGTGGTCGAGGTGACGACGTGGGCATGCTCGACCGGGTTCGAATGCCGGCCCGCGGCGATCACACCGGCGATGTGGGCCATGTCGACCATCAGCTTCGCGCCGACGCTGTCGGCGATCGCGCGGAAGCGGGCGAAGTCGAGCTGGCGCGGATACGCAGAGAAGCCGGCGATGATCAGGCTCGGCTTGTGCGCCTTCGCGAGCGCTTCGACCTGGTCGTAGTCGATCAGCATCGATTCACGGTTCACGCCATACTGCACGGCGTTGAACCACTTGCCCGACAGCGCCGGCCTGGCGCCATGGGTCAGGTGACCGCCGGCGTCGAGCGACATGCCGAGCACGGTATCGCCGGGCTTCGTCAGCGCGAGCATCACCGAGCCGTTCGCCTGGGCGCCGGAGTGCGGCTGCACGTTGGCAAAGCCGGCGTTGAAGAGCTGCTTCACGCGCTCGATCGCGAGCGATTCGACTTCGTCCGCGAATTCGCAGCCGCCGTAGTAGCGCTTGCCCGGGTAACCTTCGGCGTACTTGTTGGTCAGTACCGAACCTTGGGCTTCGAGCACCGCACGCGACACGATGTTTTCCGAGGCGATCAGCTCGACTTGCGACTGCTGACGCTCGAGTTCCTTCGAAAGGGCGCCGCGAACCAGCGCATCGCGCTCGGCCAGGGGCTGCGAGAAGAAAGACTGGGTGTTCGACATAAAGGTCCGTGTGGGATGAAATGGCTGACTGGGGGCGAGAGGCCCGCTGCGCCAGGCTTGTTCGCCTGATCGGCGCGGCGTTGCCAACGGCTCTATTCTTGTCGTTGGTGTTTTTGGCCGATTGATGAATTCAGACGCGTTCTTTTCCATTTCCGCCATTCGCGTCCGATTTGCGCAAGTGGCGCAGGAGGGCACCGCGATGGTGCCGGGGACGCAGTGTGGTTGCGGGGCGTCACGATTGCGGTGCAACAAGGACCACGTTGCTGGGTTCCAGCGGAACACCCTACTAAAGAGCTAGGGTTTCGCCGTATGGCATGCTTGTTGCGGCTGACTTAACAATAAGTAAAAAGCATCCAGGCCTTCGCCCTTCCCCGCTTCCCGCGAGGACTGGAAATGCACCTTAAAAATCTGAAGGACGCCCCCATGTCGACCGACCGCACCGCGTCGTTATCCCACTTCGCGTTCATGCCGCTGCCCAACTTCACCATGATCGCGTTCACCAATGCGATCGAAGTGCTGCGCATGGCGAATTACCTGAGCGGCCAGGAGCTGTACCGCTGGAGCATCATCAGCCCGGAAGGCGGGCTGGTGACGGCGAGCAATGGCCTGGCGCTCGACACCGAGCGGGCAGACAGTATCGCGCGTCCTGACATCGTGTTCGTTTGCGGCGGCATCGACGTGCAGCGTTCGACGACCGCGGAGCACCTGTCCACGCTGCGCCGCGCGGCGCGCGAGGGCACCATGCTGGGGAGCCTCTGCACCGGCACGTACGCACTGGCGAGATCCGGCCTGCTGGCCGGCTATGCCTGCGCGATCCACTGGGAAAACATGTCAGCGCTCAAGGAGGAGTTTCCCGATACGCGCTTCCTGAAGGAACTGTTCGTGATCGACCGCGACCGGGTCACGTGCACGGGGGGCGTCGCGCCGCTGGACATGATGCTGAACCTGATCGCCCGGCGCGTCGGTACCGCGCGCGTCACGCAGATCGCCGAGCAATTCATTGTCGAGCACGTGCGCGACACGAGCGCGCAGCAGAAAATCCCGTTGGTCGCGCGACTGGGTTCGGCGAAGAAGTCCCTGTTCGAGGTAGTCTCGCTGATGGAGAACAACATCGAGGAGCCACTGTCGCGCGAAGAGCTGGCACGGCTGGCCAACCTGTCGCAGCGGCAGTTGCAGCGCCTGTTCCGCGACCATCTCGGCATGACGCCGACGCACTACTACCTGACGCTGCGCCTGCGCCGTGCCCGCGAGCTGCTGCTGCAGACGGATATGTCGATCATGCACATCACGATGGCATGTGGGTTCCAGTCCGCGTGCCATTTCAGCAAGAGCTACCGCGACGAGTTCGGTGTCGCGCCTACGCGCGAACGCAGGGCGCAGAGCGCGCCGCTGGCGAAGTCGTCTGGGCATGCGTCCCCTTCAGTAATGCTTCATGCGTGAGCGCCTGATGGCGCGGCAGTGCACCACATTGCCCCAAGGGCAAAACGGGCGGCCGGAAAGCGGCCGCCCGTCTGGCTTCTGCGCCGGTGATCAGGCCGCCAGCAGCCCGTGCGGATCAATGACGAATTTGCGTGGCGCGCCGCCATCGAACTGCTTGTAACCTTCCGGCGCCTGTTCAAGCGGGATGACCGTCACATTGACGATCTCCGCAATCGGCAAGCGATTGTGCAGGATCGCCTGCATCAGGTTGCGGTTGTACTTCAGGACCGGCGTCTGCCCCGTATGGAACGAGTGCGACTTCGCCCAGCCGAGCCCGAAGCGGATGCTCAGGCTGCCGCGCTGGGCCGCGGCGTCCTTGGCGCCCGGATCATCGGTCACGTACAGGCCCGGAATCCCGATCGCACCGGCGGGCCGCGTGATTTCCATCAGCGAGTTGAGCACCGTGGCAGGCGCTTCCTCCACATAGCCCGACGAGCCGTGGCCATGCGCCTCGAAGCCGACGCAGTCCACCGCGCAGTCGATCTCGGGCGTGCCGAGAATCCCGGCGATCTGCTCGCCGAGCGTGGCGTCCTTCGACAGATCGACGACTTCAAAGCCCATCGCCTTCGCGTGCGCGAGACGCGCCGGGTTCATGTCGCCGACAATCGTGCAGGCCGCGCCGAGCAGGCGCGCCGAAGCGGCGGCGGCCATGCCGACCGGACCCGCGCCGGCGATATAGACGGTCGAGCCGGGCTTCACGCCCGCGGTCACGGCACCGTGATAGCCCGTCGGCAGAATGTCCGACAGGCAGGTGAGATCGCGGATCTTCGCCATCGCCTGGTCGCGGTTGGGGAATCTCAGCAGGTTGAAGTCGGCATACGGCACCATCACGTACTCGGACTGCCCGCCGATCCAGCCGCCCATGTCGACATACCCATACGCACCACCCGCACGCGACGGGTTGACGCTAAGGCAGACGCCGGTATGTTGCTCCTTGCACATCGCGCAGCGGCCGCAAGCGACGTTGAACGGCACCGACACCAGATCGCCAAGCTTCAGCGTCTCGACGTCGCGGCCGATTTCGATGACCTCGCCGGTGATCTCGTGACCGAGCACGAGGCCGGTCGGTGCGGTCGTGCGGCCGCGCACCATGTGCTGGTCCGACCCGCAGATGTTCGTGCTCACGACCTTGAGGATCACGCCGTGGCCAATGGCCCGGCCGCTGGGATCGACCATTTTCGGATAGTCGATCTTCTGAACCTCGACCTGGCCTGGTCCAAGATATACGACACCTCGGTTGCTGCTCATCGCATTGTCTCCATGTCTGGTTGAATCGTGCCGCGGCCACGCCGATCGGCGCGGCATGCGCGGCAGCGTCTTCGAGCGTATGCCGGGATACCGGTGCGGAATGTCCAAAACCCGACAGGCGCTTGCACGGTGCCGACATCGGGGAGCGCCGGCGCCGCCTCGGCATCGCGAACGCAGCGCATGTCCACCGGCGGATCTGAGCGGACCGCCCCACGCTGGCCCGCCGATGGCGGATTTGCACAGACCGGCGGCGGTTATGCTCCAGAGCATGTGGCGATAACCGCGTCTACTGAAGTTGGGGCCTGCAAGCAACCTGCTAAGAGGCCCCGATTTCTTTCAAGGACGCCATGCCAACGCCCACCACCTCACCCACGCGCTCGAACGCCGCCGCCCGGCTCGAACGCCTGCCCTTTTCCGGCTACCACAAGCTGATTTTCATCGTCGTCGCGATCGCATTTTTCTTCGACTCGGTCGATCTCGCCACCATGACCTTCATACTGGGCTCGATCAAGCAGGAGTTCGGGCTGTCCACCGCAATGACCGGCGTCGTCGCCAGCGCAAGCTTCTTCGGGATGGTGGTGGGCGCGGCGCTCGCCGGCCTGCTCGCGGACCGATTCGGACGCCGGCCCGTGTTCCAGTGGAGCATGGTGCTGTGGGGCGTGGCGTCGTACCTGTGCTCGACCGCGCAAAGCGTCGACGCGCTGATCGTCTGGCGCGTACTGCTCGGGGTCGGCATGGGCATGGAGTTTCCGGTCGCGCAGACGCTGTTGTCCGAATTCGTCCCCACCGCGAACCGCGGCCGCCTGATCGCACTGATGGACGGCTTCTGGCCGCTCGGCTTTATCACCGCCGGGATTGTCTCTTACTTCGTGCTGCCGCAGTTCGGCTGGCGCGCCGTGTTCGCGCTGCTCGCGATCCCGGCCGTATTCGTGCTGATCGTGCGCCGCATCGTGCCGGAGTCGCCGCGCTGGCTCGAGCATGCGGGCCGGCACGCCGAGGCCGACGCGGTGATGTGTGGCATCGAGGCCAGGGTGATGCGTTCAGCCGGTGTCGCGATGCTGCCGCGACCGTCGCTGCAGCCAATGGCCGAGCCAGTGCGCGGGCGCGGCGCGCTGCGCGAGATCTGGAGCGGCGCCTACCGCCGCCGCACCACGATGGTCTGGCTGCTGTGGTTCTTCGCGCTGCTCGGCTTCTACGGACTGACCTCCTGGCTTGGCGCGCTACTGCAGCAGGCCGGCTTTGCGGTCACGCAATCGGTGTACTACACGGTACTGATCTCGCTCGGCGGCGTGCCGGGCTTCCTGTGCGCGGCGTGGCTCGTCGAGCGCTGGGGGCGCAAGCCCACCTGCATCGCGTCGCTGCTCGGCGGCGGCATGATGGCGTACCTGTATGGCCAGAGTGCGCTCTACGGCGGCAGTGTCGCGCTGCTCGTTGGCACCGGCCTGGCGATGCAGTTCTTCCTGTTCGGCATGTGGGCGGTGCTGTACACCTACACGCCGGAACAGTATGGCACCGGCTCGCGTGCGACGGGGTCGGGTTTCGCCTCGGCAGTCGGGCGAATCGGCTCGCTGATCGGGCCCTATGTGGTTGGCGTGGTGCTGCCGGTCTTCGGACAGGGTGGCGTGTTCACGCTCGGCGCGCTGTCGTTCGCCGTGGCGGCACTGGCGGTGTGGGTGCTGGGTATCGAGACCCGCGGCGTCGCCCTGGAAGCGCTGGCGTCCGAGGAGGCAACAGGCGAAACCCAGCTTTATCCCGCTGTGGCGGACAGGTCTTCCTGACGCGCCGGCGCGGATAAAAACGGGATGGCCTGTCCGGGCCGTCCGCCACGAGTCGCTGCCGCGACTCGTGGCGCCCTCAGGACAAGATCCGTTCAGAACTTGTGGCGAATCGCGGCGCGAACCTGGAACTGGCTCGACGTCGATGAAGCGTTCGCCGCCCCCGGCAAGTCAGCCATGTCCAATGCGGTGCCGGTCTTGCCGCCGGCGACACGCTGGTAGGCACCCTGGATATAGACGTCCGTGCGCTTCGAGAAGCTGTAGTCCGCCATCAGGCCGAAGGAATGGACTTTCGGCTTGGCGTCGCCCGACGACGCGTTGAAGTTTTCCAGGGTGAGCGTATAAGCCCCTCCCGCATAGAAGGCGGGGGTGAACTGATACTTGAAGTTCACTTCCAGGTTCTGGAACCGGAGCGAGTTCAAGGTACCGCTGGCCGGCAGGATGGAGCCGGAGATGTACGACGTGGACAGCGGTTCGGTCAGGTTCGAGTTGGTGTAAGCGAAGCCGGCCGTTGCCGCGCCAAACGTGTAGTTGATGCCGGCACCGAAGATGCGCAAACGCCTGGCAAGGAAGTTCTGGTCGCCGCCGTTATTGATGGCACCTTCCGCTGTGGCCGACGGGTTGTCCGCCTGGAGATAGGCCGCAGCCAGCAACAAGCCGCCGTTCGCGTACTGCATCCCCGCGCCGAACTGGCGGTTGTTGGCAAAGTTGGTGTCGTTGCTGAAGCTGTAGGTGCCGCCGAACTGGAACCCGCCCAGCGAGGGACTGGTGTACTTGACCGTGTTGTTGACGCGGAACGAGTAGATCAGGTTGTCGTTATCGTAGGGGTGGCCGAACATGGTCCCCCCCCAACTGCCGGCAACGGTCGTCGGCGCGAGATAGTCGATCACCGAATCATACTGGCGCCCGAGCGTGACGCTCCCCCATTGATGGTCGGAAAGCCCGACGTAGGCTTGCCGACCGAACATCAGCCCGCCCTGTGCCGCTCTGCCGTTGCTCGCATTGAAGCCGTTCTCGAGCTGGAACAACGCCTTGAGGCCGCCGCCCAGGTCCTCCGTCCCCTTCAGGCCCCAGCGGCTGCCTTGCGCAAAGCCGCTTGCCAGCTCGGTCAGGCGGTTTCCTCCGACGTTGTTCGTGTAGTTGATGCCTTCGTCGACCACGCCGTACAGCGTGACGCCGCTTTGGCCAAAGGCGGACGCGGAAAACATCAGCGCCAGGACAGGCCCGGCAGTCGCTCCCTTTTTCATTGGATTCTCTCCTCGTATGATCGTGACTCGCGCCGCTGCCGCGCCGATCGGCGCGGCATGCGCGGCAGCGTCTACGAGATTAGTGCGGGAGACCGGGCAGCCTATGTCCAATACCGACACGCGTTTGGACCATGCCGACACGGCCCGGGGCAACGCTCAGCCCGCCTTCCCGCTGCGCCTCATGTAATCGGCGCGTGTCCACTCGAGCGCCACGCCTACGCGTTGCGTGCCGGGGCGGATCTTTGGCTTGTGCACGGCGAGCGCCAGCGTGTCGAGCGCAGGCCATTCGCGGAACGACAGCTCCGCGATCTCCGCCACCAGCGTCTCGAGCAGGCGCGTATGCGGCTTGTTCGCGAGGAACGCGGCGAGGCGCGCGCAATAGCCGTCGTAGTCGATCCACTCGTCTTCCTCGCGCGGCTCGCAGCCATAGCCAAGACGCGCGTCGATGACGATGGGCTGCGGTGCGTCGTGCTCGTGCGGATGGATGCCGATGCGCACCGGCACCGCCAACGCGTCGATGAACACGCTCCAGCCCCTGCACGGCAGGAGCGGCGCATCGAGTGCAGCGAGCGGCCCGCTGAACGCGCTGTCGACGAGCTTCATGATGTCAGCGGCTTCGCCGCGTCGAGCATGATGCGGCAGAAGTAATCGGCAAAGCTGCGGCGCACCACGATCTCGAAGCGGGCGGCGCCGGTCGGCACGAGCACGATCGAGGCCTTGAAGTAGTGGCTCTGCACGCATTGCCCCGGCTTGAGCACACGCGGGTGCAGGTCGAGCGGGCAGCCACGCGCCAGCACATCGCGTGCGCGCTCGCCGCTGATCTCGACAACCGTGTAGCCGCTGCCGACGTCGACCGCCGCCGCATATGCACCGACGACTGCCTGGGCGAGCTTCGGCTCGAGCACGCCCGCCGGCGCCGGCTCGTTCGACCGCACCAGCCACTCGTCTGGGCCGAGCCACAGTACGTCATACGCGGCACTCCGCGCGACTGTGTTCGGTGCGGCCGGCGGAATGCACCCGACCACGCACTCGAACGCGTCGACGAACAGCGGATCGGACAGATCGCCTCGCACGTTGACGAGATCAAGAAAGGGCCGCTCGCGCATCGCGAATTGCTTCGACGCGCGCGCCTGCTGCGCGTTCAGCAGAGCGGCCGCGCCGATGAACGGCGACTCGAGCCGCACGCCGCGCTTGCGCGCGTCAGACGCCGGCATGTCCGCGACCGGCGTAGCATTACCCGCTTCATTCCACATTCTGGCGCACTCCTTCGGTATCGTAGAAAACGGGGCTGGAGATCTTCGCCATCACGCGCCGGCCGTCGGCCAGCGGGATCGCAACACTCTCGCCCATCTTGCCCAGGCCGCCCTTCACGACGGCGAGCGCGATCGAGCGCTTCAGGATCGGACTGTAGTAGCTCGACGTCACATGGCCGATCATCGGCGTTGGCTCTGACGTCGACACGCGCGTGCCCGGCGCGAGGATCTGCGCGCCCTCGGGCAGCACGAACTCCGCGTCGTCGGTCAGCAGGCCGACGAACTGCTTGCGGCCTTCCTTCGCGGTATCCGAACGCGTGAGCGAACGCTTGCCGAGGAAATCCTTCGACTTCGCGACGACGCCGCCCATGCCGAGGTCATACGGCGTGACCGAGCCGTCGGTATCCTGGCCGACGATGATGTAGCCCTTCTCCGCGCGCAGCACGTGCATCGTTTCCGTGCCGTACGGCGTGATGTCGAACTCGGCGCCAGCGGCCATCAGCGCTTCCCACACGGCGCGCCCGGCGTTCGCGGGCACGTTCACTTCGTATGCCAGTTCGCCCGAGAAGCTGATCCGCATTACCCGCGCCTTCGCGCCGGCGACGGTGCCATTCCGATAGCTCATGAACGGGAACGCATCGTTCGCGAAGTCGATGTCATCGCAGACCTTGCGCAGCACCTTGCGGCTGTTCGGACCGACCAGCGCGAACGTCGCCCAGTGATCGGTCACCGATGAAAGCCGGACCTTCATATGCGGCCATTCGGTCTGCAGCCAGCGCTCCAGCCAGGTCAGCACGCGCGCGGCGCCGCCCGTGGTCGTCGTCATCATGAAATGCTGCTCGCCGAGCCGTACCGTGACGCCGTCGTCGAACACCATGCCGTTCTCATCGAGCATCAGGCCATAACGGCACTTGCCGACCTCGAGCTTGTTCCACGGGTTGGTGTACATCCAGTTCAGCAGCGTGACCGCGTCCGGGCCCTGGATGTCGATCTTGCCGAGCGTTGATGCATCGAGGATGCCGACGCTGTTGCGCACCGCGAGGCACTCGCGCTTCACCGCCGCATGCAGGGTCTCCCCCCTCTTCGGGAAGTACCAGGGACGCTTCCAGTTGCCGACGTCCTCGAACAGCGCGCCATGCTCGACATGCCATTCGTGAATGCAGGTCTTGCGGATGGGGTCAAGGAAGTCGCCGACTTCCCGCCCGGCGAACGTGCCGAACGTGACCGGCGTGTAGTTCGGGCGGAACGTGGTCGTGCCGGTCTCGGGAATCGACTTGCCGAGCGCCTGGGCCAGGATCGCCATGCCATTGATGTTGCCGAGCTTGCCCTGGTCGGTACCGAAGCCCATCGCGGTGTAGCGCTTCACATGTTCGACCGACTCGAAGCCCTCGCGCGCGGCAAGCAGGATGTCCGACGCGGCGACGTCGTTCTGGAAGTCGACGAACTGCTTCGGCCCGCGTGCGGCGGCCGCGCGGCTGCCGACCAGCCAGAGCGGCAGCAGCGCGCCCTCGGCGACGGACGTGACCTTCGGCACGGCCGGGGCCTTTTCGGGACGGAACCCGGCGGCCTTGGCCGCGTCGATGCCGGCTTCCAGCGCGAGCGGCAGCGCCAGCGCCAGGTTGAACTCGCCCGCCGCCGCACCCACGCTCGCCTCCGCCTGCAGCGACTTGCCCGGCACGAAGCAGGTCTTTTCATCGCTCCACTGCGCCTTGCCGCCCGACTGTGCGAACAGGTGAAGCACCGGGCTCAGGCCGCCCGACATGGCGACGAGATCGCAAGGGATCTTCGACACCTTGCTACCCGTCTGTCCGTTCGCATAGGAAGTCACATTGACCGACGTGACGTGCCGCTTGCCGGACGCGGCCATCACGACCGCGCCATGCATGACGGTCACGCCCTGCCGCTTTGCGAGGGCGGGCAGCGCTCCGCCGGTCGAGGCGCGCGGGTCGACGACCGTCACCTTCGCGCCGCTCGCCTTCAGGTCGAGCGCCGCCTGGTAGCCGCGATCGTTGTTGGTGAACACGACCGCATCGCGCCCCGGCAGCACGCCGTAACGATGAATGTAGGCCGACACCGCCGACGCCATCATCACGCCCGGGAGGTCATTGTTGCCGAAGACGATCGGGCGCTCGTGCGCGCCGGTCGCGAGGATCACCCGTTTTGCGCGGATCTTCCACAGCAGCTCGCGCGTGCCACGACGCTTCGATACGGGCAGGTGGTCAGTGAGCCGCTGCGTGACGGTGACAAGATTGTGGTCCTGGTAGCCGAACGCGTTGCTGCGCGACAGTATTGTCACGTCCGGCAGCTTGCGCAGCTTGCCCTCGATCTCGCCGACCCATTGCAGCGCGGGCTTGCCGTTGATCTCGGTCCGGCCGGACAGCAGGCTGCCGCCGAGTTCACGCTGGTCGTCGACGAGGATCACGCGCGCACCGCCCACTGCCGCCGCATGCGCGGCGGTGAGGCCCGCGGGCCCGCCGCCAACCACGAGTACGTCGCAGTGCGCGTAGCACTTGTCATAGCGATCGGCGTCCAGTTCTGTCGGCGCCTTGCCGAGGCCGGCCGCTTCGCGGATCTTCTCTTCATACGTAGGCCACATCTTGCGCGGCCACATGAATGTCTTGTAGTAGAAGCCCGCGGGCATGAAGCGCGCGAATTTCTGGTTGACCGCCATCCGGTCGCGCTCAAGATCCGGCTCCGCGTTGACGCTGGTCGCGACGAGGCCCTGGTACAGCTCGATTTCCGTCGCGCGCGCATTCGGCACCGTGTAGGCGCCGCGTTCCAGTTGCACCACGGCATTCGGCTCCGCGACGTCGGCGGTCACGATGCCGCGGGGACGGTGGTACTTGAAGCTGCGCGCAACGAAGCGCACGCCGTTTGCGAGCAGCGCCGATGCGAGCGTGTCGCCCTGATAGCCCTGGTAGGTGCGTCCGTTGAACGTGAAGGTCAGTGGCTCGCCGCGCTGGATGCGGCCGCCCGTGCCGAGACGGTCTTTCTGGCTCATTTCTTGCCCCCTCCTTGCGGTGCATTGGCGCCGGGCTGGACGAAGGTCTCGTAGCCCTTGATGTCATAAGAGACCGTATCGCGCTCGACCTTGAACCACCGGCGGCAGCCCTGGGCGTGGATCCATTGCTCGCGATGCGTGCCGCGGGTATTGGTGCGCATGAACAGGTAGTCTCCCCATTCGCGGTCGGACAGCTTGTCGGTTTCGAGCGGGCGCGCGATGTCAGCCTCGCCGCCACATGAGAATTCGGATTCGGCGCGCGGCCCGCACCACGGACATTCGATCAGCAGCATTTCTTTCTCCTCGTGGCGTTCAGTGCGCGACGGCGGCAGCGCCGTGCTCGTCGATCAGGTGGCCGGTATAGAAGCGATCCAGCGCGAACGGCGCGTTCAGCGCATGCGGCTCGTCGCGCGCGATCGTGTGCGCGAATACCCAGCCCGAGCCCGGCGTCGCCTTGAAGCCGCCCGTGCCCCAGCCGCAGTTGAAATAGAGCCCCTTCACGTCGGTCTTGCTGATGATCGGGCAGGCATCCGGCGACACGTCGACGATGCCGCCCCACTGGCGGTTCATCCGCACACGCGAGAACACCGGGAACATTTCGACGATGGCTTGCAAGGTCCCCTCGATGATGTGGAAGCTGCCACGCTGGCCGAAGCCGGTGTACTGGTCGATGCCCGCGCCGATCACCAGGTCTCCCTTGTCGGACTGGCTGATGTACGCGTGCACCGCATTCGACATGATCACCGAGTTGACAACCGGCTTGATCGGCTCCGACACCAGGGCCTGCAAGGGATGGCTCTCGATCGGCAGACGCACGCCAGCCATGTCGGCGAGCGTTGTCGTATTGCCGGCCGCGACCACGGCGACCTTCTTCGCCTTGATGAAACCCTTCACCGTCTCGACGCCGACGACCGCGCCGCGGTCGCGACGGATACCCGTCACCTGGCAATTCTGGATAATGTCGACGCCCGCGCGGTCGGCGCCCCGCGCGAAGCCCCACGCGACCGCGTCGTGCCGGGCCACGCCGGCACGGCGCTGGATCGACGCGCCAAGCACGGGATAGCGGCTGTTCAGGTTGATCGTCGGCTCGATCTCCTTGATCTGCTGCGGCGTCAGGAACTCCGCGTCGACGCCGTTCAGGCGGTTGGCGTTCACCCTGCGCTCGGTATCGCGCACGTCCTGCAGCGTGTGTGCCAGGTTCATCACGCCGCGCTGGCTGAACATCACGTTGTAGTTCAGGTCCTGCGACAAGCCCTCCCACAGCTTCATCGCCTTTTCGTAGAGCGCCGCGGACTCGTCCCACAGATAGTTCGAGCGAACGATCGTCGTGTTGCGCGCCGTGTTGCCACCGCCGATCCAGCCCTTCTCGAGCACCGCCACGTTCGTGATCCCGTGTTCCTTGGCGAGGTAGTATGCGGTCGCGAGACCGTGTCCGCCACCGCCGACGATCACCACGTCATACTCGCGCTTGGGCTCCGGGCTCTTCCATTGCCTTTCCCAGTTTTCGTGATAGGACAGGCCGTTGCGGAACAGACTGAATATCGAATAGCGGCTCATTTCATGGACCCTCGTTAGCATTCAATGACGTTCACGGCCAGGCCGCCGCGCGACGTCTCCTTGTACTTCGTCTTCATGTCGGCGCCGGTCTCGCGCATGGTCTTGATCACCGAGTCGAGCGACACGTAGTGCTGGCCGTCGCCCTTCAACGCCATGCGGGATGCGTTGAGCGCCTTGATCGCGCCCATCGCATTGCGCTCGATACACGGAATCTGCACCAGCCCGCCGACCGGGTCGCAAGTCATTCCAAGGTTGTGCTCCATGCCGATTTCGGCGGCATTCTCGACCTGATCCGGCGTACCGCCCATCACGGCGGCCAGCGCGGCCGCGGCCATCGAGCACGCGACGCCCACCTCTCCCTGGCAACCGACCTCGGCACCCGAGATGGATGCCGTCTCCTTGTAGATCATCCCGATCGCTGCTGCCGTCAGCAGGAACTCGACGATGCCGTCGTCATTCGAACCTGGCACGAACTTCACGTAGTAGTGGAGCACCGCCGGGATCACGCCAGCCGCGCCGTTCGTGGGCGCGGTGACGACGCGGCCGCCCGCCGCGTTCTCCTCGTTGACGGCCATCGCATACAGGTTGACCCAGTCAAGCATCGACAGCGGATCACGCAGCGACTCCTCGGATCGTGTGCGCAGGCGGTGGTTGAGCTCGGCCGCGCGGCGCTTCACGCGCATCGGGCCGGGCAGCTCGCCCTCGACCTTGCAGCCACGCTCGACGCAGGCAGCCATCGTTTGCCAGATCGCCAGCAGCCCGGCGCGCACGTCTTCGGCCGGGCGCAGCGCGCATTCATTGCGAAAGATCAGCTCCGCAATCGACAGCCTGCTATCGCTGCACGCCTGCATCAGGTCGGCACCAGTGCGGAACGGATACGGCACCTCGGCCGCCGCGCGCACGCCGTTGACGCGATCGCCGTCGCGATTGACCACGAAGCCGCCGCCGATCGAGTAGTACTCCTTTTCGACGAGCAGCTGTCCCTGCTCGTCGAACGCCTGGAAACGCATGCCATTCGGGTGCACGACGTTGCCCGTGCCGCTCATCAGGCGGCGAAAGAAGCCGATGTGCTCCTTTTCGTCGAACGCAACCTCATGCTTGCCGAGCAGCAACAGCCGTTTATCCTTGCGGATCTGCGCGAGGCGGGGCTCAATCACGTCCGGATCGACCCGATCGGGCAGGCTGCCCTCGAGGCCGAGCAGCACCGCCTTGTCCGTGCCATGGCCCTTGCCGGTCGCACCGAGCGAACCGTACAATTCGGCCCGCACACGGCGCACGAAGCCGAGCAGATTCGCATCCTCAAGGTGCGAGACGAATCGGCATGCGGCGATCATCGGGCCGACCGTATGCGAACTTGATGGACCGATGCCGATCTTGAACAGGTCGAAAACGCTGACATTCATCTGGCTGCCTCTTTGCTCTTGCCTGGTAGGTGTCGTTGGACGTCAGTACATCAAAGCGTGGAATTTGCCGATAGAACAAAAGCGGCATCGACGTGGGACGACGCCGCCAGGCGCGGGGCCGAACCGGCCGGAAATTCGCTTTGGCGATGATTTGCGTCGGAAAAGTGCAAGTCCGCGGCAGGCGGATCGGCGACGCTGGCGGTGACGGAGCCGCGTCGAGCGGACAGGCGGTGAGCGCTGCATGGATGCCGTACGCATCACCGGCGCCCGCCACCCGAGCCCCACCGCCCCGCCGCCAGATCCGCCCGCTTTGCCCGAGCCTGTCAAGATGGATGCCGCCATGACACCCGACGTTCCCATTTCCCCGGTCGCCGAGCCGACGCCACGGCGCGTGCGCTTCGGCATCGTGCTGCTGCCGAACTTCACGCTGACCGCGTTCTCGGGTTTCGTCGACATGCTGCGGCTGTCGGCCGACGATGGCGACTACAGCAAGCCGGTGCGGTGCGTCTGGAGCGTGATCGGGAACACACTCGCGCCAGTGCGCGCGAGTTGCGGGATCCAGGTCGCGCCATGGGAAACGTTCGACGAGGCAGAGCCGTTCGACTATGTGGTCGTGGTCGGCGGGCTACTGCACTCGGGGCCGCAGGCCGGACCTGAGACGCTGGACTTCATCCGCCGCGCAGCGGCCGGCGGCGCCACGATCGTCGGCATCTGCACCGGCGTATTCGCATTGATGCGCGCGGGTGTGCTGCAGGGGCACCGCGCCTGCGTCAGCTGGTTCCATTACTGGGATTTTATGGAGCGATTCCCGTCGGTGGATCCGAACCTGCTGATTGCCGACCGGCTGTTCGTGATCGACCGCCGACGCATCACCTGCTCAGGCGGGCGCGCGTCGATCGATGTCGCAGCCGCCATTCTGCTGCGCCACTTCGATCACGCCACCGTACAAAAGGCGTTGCGAATCCTGCTGGTCGGCGAGATGCAGAAGGGTAATGCACCACAGCCGCATCCACCCGGCCTCGAGCCCGCGACGCACCCGAAGGTCAAGCGCGCGATCCTGCTGATGGAGCAGCACGTCGGCCGGGCGCTCCCGCTTGAGGCGCTTGCCTGCAAGCTCGACCTGTCGCCGCGACAGCTCGAGCGCCTGTTCAAGGCGGAGACGGGCAAGAGCCCACAGGCATTCGCCAAGCATGTGCGGCTAAGGACCGCTGCGTGGTTGCTGACCAGCTCGGACCGCACGGTCGCCGACATCGCCCTGAGCTGCGGCTTTGCCGATGCATCGCACCTCGGCCGTGAATTTCGCAAACAGTTTGGCGTGCCGCCTGCAACCTACCGCGACAAGGGCCTGGATTCCGCCGAGTCGATGCTGCCCGACGGCGATGCCGGCGAGGTCCCGGCGCTCACTGAAAGCGAAAGCGAGTGTTGAATGTCAGGGATGATGCAACGGCGTTCTCGGGATTCCGGTACGCCTGATCGCGATAGCGGGCGTCGGCCAACTTACGTCTGTCTTCGGACAAATGCACGCCCACTGGATCATCACGATCGCCGGTCCCCCTATAGTTTGGCGCCAAGAGCTTATTTCGATAGAAGAGATCAATGAAAACACGCGCAGCAGTTGCCTGGGGTGCGGGAAAGCCGCTGACCATCGAAGGCGTGGACCTGGAAGGCCCGCGCGCCGGCGAAGTGCTGGTGGAAATCAAGGCCACCGGCATCTGCCATACCGACTACTACACGCTGTCCGGCGCCGATCCGGAAGGCATCTTTCCGGCGATCCTGGGCCACGAGGGCGCGGGCATCGTCACCGATGTCGGCCCCGGCGTGACTTCGCTCAAGCCCGGCGACCACGTGATCCCCCTCTACACGCCGGAATGCCGCCAGTGCAAGTTCTGCCTGTCGCGCAAGACCAACCTGTGCCAGGCCATCCGCGCCACGCAAGGCAAGGGCCTGATGCCGGACGGCACCTCGCGCTTCTCGATCGACGGCAAGCCGATCTTCCACTACATGGGCACCTCGACCTTTGCCAACCACATCGTGGTGCCGGAGATCGCGCTGGCGAAGATCCGCCCGGATGCGCCGTTCGACAAGGTCTGCTACATCGGCTGCGGCGTGACCACCGGCGTGGGCGCGGTGCTGTTCACCGCCAAGGTGGAAGCCGGCGCCAACGTGGTGGTGTTCGGCCTGGGCGGCATCGGCCTGAACGTGATCCAGGCGGCGAAGATGGTGGGCGCCGACAAGATCATCGGCGTGGACCTGAACCCGGGGCGCGAAGCCATGGCGCGCAAGTTCGGCATGACGCATTTCATCAACCCGAAGGACGTGGAGAACGTGGTCGACCACATCATCCAGCTGACCGACGGCGGCGCGGATTACTCGTTCGAATGCATCGGCAATACGCAGGTCATGCGCCAGGCGCTGGAGTGCTGCCACAAGGGCTGGGGCAAGTCGATCATCATCGGCGTGGCCGAGGCCGGCGCGGAAATCTCCACGCGTCCGCTCCAGCTGGTGACCGGGCGGGAATGGAAGGGCTCGGCCTTCGGCGGCGCGCGCGGGCGCACCGACGTGCCCAGGATCGTCGACTGGTACATGGAAGGCAAGCTCAACATCGACGACCTGATCACCCACACGCT
Source organism: Cupriavidus taiwanensis (assembly GCF_900250115.1). Classification (NCBI taxonomy): domain Bacteria; kingdom Pseudomonadati; phylum Pseudomonadota; class Betaproteobacteria; order Burkholderiales; family Burkholderiaceae; genus Cupriavidus; species Cupriavidus taiwanensis. Next base: position 2,237,703 of record NZ_LT984804.1, read on the forward strand.
GCCGCTGGAGCGCATCAACGAGGGCTTCGACCTGATGAAGCGCGGCGAGTCGATCCGCTCGGTGGTGCTGTACTGAGACGCGCCGCTCCCAGCGCGCATCCTTGTCGGGCAGGGACCGGATGACCAGTTCCTGCCGACCCGGCCGCGTTCGTCCCGGTTCAAGCTACGCCGGCAACATCCTCGACACCAGTGCTCGCGAAGCGCTCACGATAAGCGCCTGGGGTCACGTTCAGTCGCCGCTGGAACGCCTGCCTCAGCCTCGCCTCTGAGCCGAAGCCGCTCTCCATGGCGATCCATTTCAGCGGCTGCTTACCGTCTTCAAGGAGCCGTCGGGCCGAGTCCAACCGGGTCTGCTCCACATATGCCGAAGGCGTGTGCCCGGTTTCTTTCAGGAACACCCTGGAGAAATTTCGCTCACTCATCGCAAAGCGCGCCGCGAGGACCCTTACCGAGAGATCCGCCTTCGGTGAGCGATGAATATAGTCTTGTATATCGCGAACCTGCGGATGAACCGTCATCTGGCTGAGCAGATGTCCGCTGAACTGCGACTGCCCTCCCGGCCGCTTCAGGTAGACCACGAGATCTCTCGCCACCGACAACGCGATATCGCGACCCAGATCCTCCTCCACCATGGCCAGGACCAGATCGAAGACGGCGGTCACGCCGGCAGATGTCCAGACGTGCGCATCACGAATGAATATGGCGTCGGCATCCACGAGTATTTCGGGATACCGCTGGCGCATGAGTTCAGCCACACTCCAGTGCGTGGCAGCACGCCGGCCCCTGAGCAGGCCGGCCTCAGCAAGAAAAAAGCTTCCTGAGCAAAGTCCCACCATGGTTTTTATCCTGGGGGCACACTCGCGGCACCAGTCCACGATATCGCCACTCACCGCCAGGACATTCAGAATGTCCCGGGCCCCGACAATCACCACCACGTCTGCGGGCACCAGCTCATTGAGCGCCTTGGTGGCATCAAGCGAAACCAGCGTGTCGGACCGGATGACTCCGGCACACGGCCCAACAATACGAAGCTGGTATTTCGGCGCACAGCCAAGCTGCTGCAAGCGGGTGTTGGCATAGTCGAAGACATTGATGGCGCCAACCGCTTCTATGGCCTTGAATCCGGGATAGATGACGATGTCTACAGTAGCTCTCATTCCGCACCACGTCGAGGCATGGCGCTGTCGGGGCTCGACCGCGCACGTCGAACGCCGCATTGTATCCAACCCTCCTGCCAGTCCCAAGCCACGCGTTGCATTACGCACCCGCCCCGACACATGGGTGGTGGGAGAACACGGGGCATCACTTCGATCCGGCGTGTGCCGGGCCAACCAGGGGCCACGCGCAAGCGCGCCGCTTCCCGTTCGACGGGCCCTGCCCGTCTTGATAAGATCTGATGGTTGACTTCGCTGGCCCCATCAAGGGGGACAAGCTCCATGCGCTGCCCAAGGTGCGGGTTCGAGAATCCGGCAGGCGCCAAATTCTGTGAGGCATGCGGCGCCAGGCAGGTGCGCGTCTGCCCGGCCTGCGGGCAAGAGGCCGCGGCCAGCGCCAAGTTTTGCAGCGAATGCGGCGCGCCGCTGGGCGCCCCCGTAAGCGCCCCGTAAGCGCCCCCGTAAGCGCCCCCGTAAGCGCCCCCGTCAGCGCCCCTCTGCCTCAAGCGCGGCCGTCCGTGTCATGGCAGCTGCTTCCAGCCCCCCCATCGACTACACCCCACCCTATCTGGCCGAGCGTATCTTGGCGGCCCAGGCAGAGATGGAAGCCCGACACCCGACGGATGGCGAGCGCAAGCTGGTCACCGCGCTGTTCGCGGACATGGCCGGCTCGACCGCGCTGATCCATGATCTCGCTCCCGAGGACGCACGCAGCCTGATCGATCCCGTGCTGGCCCTGATGATGGAGGCCGTGCACCACTACGAAGGCTATGTCGCCAAGTCGATGGGCGATGGCATCCTGGCGCTGTTCGGCGCGCCGATCGCGAACGAAGACCATCCCCAGCGGGCCTTGCTGGCAGCGCTGCGCATGCAGGAGGCCATGCGCCATTACGCCGACGGCGTGCGTCTCGCCCAGGGCATCGCGCTGCAGATCCGCGTCGGCATCAACTCCGGCGAAGTGGTGGTGCGCACGATTCGCATCAAGGATTTGCACACCGACTACGATCCGGTGGGTAACTCGATCCATATTGCTTCGCGCATGGAAAGCATCGCCGTGCCCGGCACGATTGTGGCAAGCGAACACACCCGCAACCTGACCGAAGGCTATTTCGCGTTCAAGTCCCTCGGTGCAACGCCGATCAAGGGCGTGCAGGAGCCGCTCGAGGTCTTTGAAGTCCTCGGACCCGGCCCGCTGCGCACCCGGCTGCAGGTATCGGCCAGCCGCGGGCTGGCGCGTTTTGTCGGCCGCGCCCGCGAGCTGGAACAATTGCGCGAAGCGCGTGCACGGGCACGGGCCGGACATGGGCAGATTGTCGGCGTGGTCGGCGAGCCAGGGGTTGGCAAGTCGCGGCTTTGCCACGAGTTCAAGCTGCTTGCGCCGCGCGATTGCCTGGTGCTCGAAACCTTCTCGGTTTCGCATGGCAAGGCCTACCCCTATCTGCCACTGATCGAGCTGCTGCGGAACTACTGCCAGATCACCGCGCAAGACGATGAGCGCCGGCGGCGCGAGAAGCTCACTGGCAAGCTACTGACACTTGACCGCGCGCTGGAACACAGCCTGCCCTATCTTTGCCACCTGCTGGGAGTCGTCGAACCAGGCTCGGCGCTGGCACAGATGGACAACCAGATCCGCCAGCAGCGGACCTTCGAGGCAATCAAGCGGCTGCTCGTGCGCGAAAGCCTGACCCAGCCACTGGAGCTGATCATCGAAGACCTGCAGTGGCTCGACAGCGAAACCGAGGCCTTCCTCGGCTTTCTCGGCGAGGGCGTGCCCAGCGCACGCATTCTGCTGCTGGTCAATTTCCGGCCGGAATACCGGCACGACTGGAGCCGCAAGAGCTATTACACCCAACTGCGCCTGGATCCGCTTGGCGAAGCCGAAGCCCGGGACCTGGTGCATGCGCTGCTGGGCGATGCCACCGGACTGGCCCGGCTCGAGCAACTGATCCTGGAGCAGACCGAAGGCAACCCCTTCTTTATCGAGGAGGTGGTGCAGGATCTCGTCGAGGGACAGGTGCTGCGCGGCGAGCGCGGGCAATACCGTCTCGAGCAGATCCCGGGCAAGCTGCACATCCCTGCCACTGTGCAGGGAGTGCTCGCCGCCCGTATCGACCGCCTGCAGCCAGCCGAGAAAGCGCTGCTGCAGACCTTGGCCGTGATTGGCAAGACATTTCCGTGGAGCCTGCTTGCAAGCGTCGTCGCGCAGCCCGAGGACAAGACGAAGAGACTGCTGGCCCGGCTGCAGGCCGGGGAATTCATCTACGAGCAGCCAGCCTTCCCGGAGGTGGAGTACAGCTTCAAGCATGCGCTGACCCAGGAGGTAACCTACGGCTCCTTGCTGAGCGATCGGCGCCGTGCCTTGCATGAGCGCACCGCCCAGGCAATCGAGACGCTGTTCGGCGCCCAGCTCGAGGAGCACTGCAGCGAGCTGGCGTACCACTTCAGCCGCAGCGGCAATACGGCAAAGGCGGTGGAGTACCTGCACCGCGCCGGACGCCAGGCCGTGCAACGCTCGGCCGACGCCGAGGCCGTCGCCCACCTCACCATGGCACTCGGCCTGCTCGCCACGCTCCCTGACTGCCCCGAGCGCGCACAGCAGGAACTCGCGCTTCAGATCACCCTCGGCCCGGCCTGGATGGCCAAGGGAGGCTTCGCCGCCCCGGAAGTCGGAGCGACCTACGCGCGCGCGCTGGCACTATGTCAGCAGCTCGAAGACACGACCCAGCTGTTTACTGCCCTGATGGGACTGCGCACGTTCTACACAGTCCGTGCGGAACTCCGGACCGCTCGCGAACTGGCGGGGCAGCTGCTTGACCTGGCCGAGCGGGCGCAGGATCCTGCGTTGCTGGTCCAGGCACGTCGGGCGTTGGGCGCCAATCTGTTCTATCTTGGCGAACTGGTGCCGGCTCGTGTGCGACTGGAGCAGGCCATGGCACTCTATGACCCCCGGCAGCACCGCTCGCATGCCTACGTCTATGGCCTGGAACCGGGTGTGCAAGGGCTGGCCCTGATTGCCATGGACCTGTGGATGCTTGGCTACCCGGCCCAAGCCTGCACGCGTAGCCAGGAGGCGCTTACCCTGGCCCGGAGCCCGTCCCATCCCTCGGACACAGCCGATGCGCTGATAGCCGCTGCGCAGGTCCGTCTGTCCTGTGGCGAAGTGCAGCTGGCCCACGAGCTCGCGCAGGCACTGGTCGCCCTCGCCACCGATTATGGCTTGCCATACGGCCTGGCTTGCGGAACCATCCTGTCGGGCTGCGCCGTGGCGGCAAGCGGGCAAGTCGCAGATGGAATCGGGCTCATTCAAAAAGGCCTGCGCGCTTACCGCGAAACCGGGGCCGAGCTCCTGCGAACCCATTTCCTGGCGCTCCTGGCCGAAACCTGTGCCAGAGCCGGACAAGTTGAAGCAGGGCTTGCGGCGGTGGCCGAGGCGCTGGCTGCCGTGGAGCGAACCGAAGAGCGGGTGCACGAAGCAGAGTTGCATCGGCTCAAGGGAGAACTGGCGCTGCTGGAAGCGGGCCGACCGGGCGAAGCGAACGAAGTCGCCAACGAAGCGGAAGGCTGCTTCCGGCGGGCGATCGCGATTGCCAGCAGTCAGGAAGCCCGATCACCGAAGCTGCGCGCGGTTGTGGCGCTGAGCCGCCTGTGGCAGCAGCAGGGCCGGCATGCCGAGGCCCGCTGCTTGCTGTCCGAGACCTACGGCTGGTTCAGCGAAGGCTTCGACACAGTGGACTTGCGAGAGGCGCGCGCGTTGCTCATCAAACTCGAGGAACCGTGAACCATCGCCGGACGAAGCAAACTCCACATGGAGTGGACCACCATCCCTAGCTTGCCAAAGCGAGAACCGCGCCCCGCTCATCCTGCTGATGAGGGCGCGCTACCAGGTAGCGGCCATCCCCGAAGACGAGCGGCCTCTGTTCGGACCGTTCCAGGCGGACAACCCGACCGATATAAATCACATGGTCGCCTTCAGGATGGGCGGAAACCTTTATGCACTCCAGGTTTGCCGCGCACGCACTGATAATGGGAACGCCGCCCATACCGGATCGAAATGCGAGATGGCGGAATTTATCGTCGCCAGCTGTCGAAAACTGTCTGGAGATTTGAATTTGATGCTCCGAGAGGATATTTACCGCAAACCGCTCCGCGTCCCGAAAAACGGGATGGCTCCTGGATGAGAGCGATTGACTCCACAGGATCAATGGCGGATTTAGCGAGACCGAGCTGAACGAGTTGACGGTGAGCCCGCAGGCCCTGCCAGTGGCGTCCAAAGTGGTCAGCACAGCCACCCCTGTGGGGAACGCACCCAACGCCTTGCGCAGAGCCAGACTATCAATATGTTCCATGGCTTTTCCCTTCAGGCTGCGCTGAAAGCCCCACCGCGACCAGGTCGCCGGCCGTGCTCCCCGGCCAGATAGGAGCTTATGCCAGGGTGGCGATTCAGTCCGGTGTCAATTGCGTTCTCGATTTGTTCGTTGCTACCGCCCAGGACCGCAGCAAGACCCGCGGCAGCCATCGCGCAGGCCACCTCGACTTCAGCCTGGCTGCCGGCCTCGCTCCCAAATATCGAGGCGTTTTCCCTACCAATAATGCCGATGGCCGCAGCGGTTAACAGGAAATCCACCACACCATCCTCATTGGCTCCGGCTACGAACTTGCGGTAGTACTGCAGGACCGCAGCAATTATGCCGCCGGCGCCATTTGGCGGAGCCGCCGCGATTCGCCCGCCCCTGGCCTTTTCTCGGTTCAGCGCCATCGCGTGCAGGATGGCCGAGTCCAAACGCTTTGATAGTTGCCGATCGCGCTCGGCAGTTGGGCGCCGCACCTGTATCGGCCCCGGAAAACTACCGCCGCTTGGGCAGCCCCGCGCTATACAAGCTTCCATGGCAGCGGCAATTTCCAGAATCCCGGCGCGAATATCATAGGTGCTGCGCCAGCATTTCTCATTCTCCAGCATCAGGTCGGCAATGGTGCGACCTGACGCCTTGCACATCCGCAGGAGCTCCCCGGCGCTGCGAAAGGAGTAGGGCATCGGGTGCTCGTCGACCCTCGGCACATTCAAGTGGCGAGCCCCGATCATGAGGCCCACGGCAGGCGAACCAAAGGGGTCGATTTCAACCTTGAAGATATCGAATATGCTGACGGACATACTGCCCTCGACCATGTCTGCGCTACCAGTTCCGCTCGCTCCGAACGGAGCGCCGTCCGCCCTTGGGCGTGTCACTAGTACATCAGGTATTGCAGGCCGAGAGATAGAACCGGTGCGTCGTCACATTAGGACATTCGCGCCAAGGCGGGATTCGTCTAGCGACAGGCGCGCCTTTTTTTTGGTTCTTCGCAGAAAACCGTGGCCCGAAAGAGCACATTTTGTATGCTGATGTCTGTTTCTTCAGGTATCAGGGGGATGTGTGCTGGATCGCAAGACGCTGCAAGCACTGGGTTGCTGGAAGGGCTACCGGCTGGAGCGCGTGGAATGGCCGGAGGGAGAGAGCCGTACGCTGTCGTTGTACTTGAAGCCGGTCAGCAAGGTCATGCATTGCGAGGAGTGTGGCGCGCGCTGCCATCAGGTGCATGAGACAGTGGTCAGGCGAGTCCGGGACCTTCCGCTGTTCGAGTATCGGGTCGTACTGCACGTGCCGCGCCGGCGCGTTTGGTGCGACCGTTGCGGCGGTCCGAGGCTGGAGCGGCTGGAATGGCTTGGGCGCTACCAACGCGTGACGGCCCGCTTGGCCCAGGCTTGCGGCCACTTGTTGCGCCACTGTACGGTGCAGGCGGTGGCGGCCTTCTACGATCTGGGCTGGCACACAGTTAAATCGATCGATAAGGCTCGCTTGCGTGAGGCAGTGGCCGAGCCGGACTGGTCCAATATCCGCTACCTGGCCATGGATGAGTTCGCGCTACACAAGGGGCATCGATATGCCACGGTGGTAGTCGACCCCATTGGGCGGCAGGTGCTCTGGATCGGACAGGGGCGCTCACGCGAGACCGCCCGAGCCTTCTTTGAGCAGCTCCCGCCGGCGTTGCGCAGCGCATCGAGGCCGTCGCCATCGACATGACGACCGCGTATGAGTTGGAGATCCGGGCGCATTGCCCGCAAGCAGAGGTGGTCTTCGACCTGTTCCACGTGGTAGCTAAGTACGGGCGTGAGGTCATCGACCGAGTACGGGTGGATCAGGCCAATCAGCTGCGGCACGATCGGCCGGCCAGACGGGTGCTCAAGTCCACACGCTGGCTACTGCTGCGGAATCGGGAGAACTTGAGCGTCCCCCAGGCGGTTCATCTGGATGAGGTCCTGGAGGCGAACCGGCCATTGCTGACAGTCTATCTGTTGCGCGACGAGCTAAAGCGGCTATGGTTCTACCGCCGCCCGGCGTGGGCGCAAAAAGCTTGGGAGCAATGGTGCGAGCAGGCTCGGCAGAGCCGAATACCTGCCCTGGAGTTGTTTGCGAAGCGCCTGCAAGGCTACTGGCATGGCATCTTGGCCCGCTGCCGCCACCCATTGAACACCAGCGTGGTCGAAGGCATCAACAACACCATCAAGGTCATCAAGCGCCGCGCGTACGGCTATCGCGACGAGGAATACTTCTTCCTCAAAATCCGCGCAGCCTTCCCCGGAATTCCTCGATGAACCTTTTTTTTCGCGCTCCCGCCTCACACGCCTTGATGTAAAAGCAAAAGCCTGAAAGGTTCAAAGCGAGTGGCCCGGATTGGCATTTCTTCACGAAGACCAGACCTGGCAACCCTCTTCGGACGCAGTTTCGGCGGCCATCAAAGCGAAACCGAATACCGCGCCCCGCGGCCGGTTCGGCCAGGCGTGCAGACGCCCGCCATGCGCCTCGATGATCGAGCGACAGATCGACAGACCCATGCCCAAACCTTCGGCCTTGGTCGTGTAGAAGGGCTGGAAAACCTGCTCCGTATCGCCAGGCAGGCCGACACCGACGTCGTGCACCGTGACCACTACCTCACGCGTCGGGCTGACCGCGGTGCGGACCATGAGTTCGCGTGAATGCTCGAGGATTTCCCGCATGGCCTCAACGGCATTCATAACGAGATTCAGCAACACTTGCTGGAGTTGGATCTTATCGGCACACACCAAGGGCAGCGAAGGCACGAGTTCGGTTTTCAGGTTGACTTGGGTGCGCTCCAGTTCGCTGGCAAAGAGCGGCAGCGTCTCGGTGATCATTTCGTTAAGATTGATCCGCTGCGCTTGAGGCCCGGTCTTGCGCAACATCGAACGCATGCCCGCAATAACGCTGCCAGCACGTGCCCCTTGTTCGACAATGGCACCCAACGCTGCAACCGCCTGCTCGACCTCCGGTTGCTTGCGATCGAGCCACCGTAGCGCGGCGCGTGCCTCAATGGTCAATGCCGCAATGGGCTGGCTCACCTCATGGGCGATTGACGCGGTAAGCGCATTAAGTGTCATCACACGGCTTGCGTGAGCCAGCTCCGCCTGCGCCTGGCGCAGCGATTCATCCGTGCGTCGGCGATGCTCGGAAAGCCGACTGTTCTCAATAGCACTGGCCGCCTGGAACGCCAGCAGCTTGATCACTTCGATCCGTGCCGGAACGAACACGCCTGGCGCAAGCGCGTTTTCAAGATAAAGCACTCCGGCCATACGGCCTTGATTTAGCAGCGGCAGGCACAGCATCGAACGTGCCCGGCGTTGGCAAACAAAAGGATCAGCGGAAAAGGCTCCGTTGGCGCAGCCATCGTTTATCACCACGTGCTCGCGCGAATCCAGCACCTGCTCGATCATCGCCATCGGCATATCGGCCGCGTCGAGCGGGCGCACCGACAATGTCACCATGACCGTTTCATCACGAACGGCAGCCTCGGCTTCCACGCGGTGCTCAGCGCCTTCGGGCAAGATGAGCAGCCCGCGCGTCGCGCCGGCCTGCTCGATCGCAGTCCGGATCAGCGTTGCCAGCAGCCGCTCCAGCCCGGTCTCGCCAGAAATCGCATCCGAGATCGCGATGACCGTGGCCAGGTCCAGATGCTGGAGCGGCGCGCCAATCGTGCCCATCGACGACGTTGAGGCAAGGGTGGCGCCCGCTTCGGCGGCCAGCGCGGGATATTGCATGTCGAGCTGCCAGACCTTGGCGTCTGCACCCCAACGCGTGTAACCGTGACGCGCCTGACGCAAGTACACCATTGCTACGTTATCCAGTTGCCGATCCAGATAAAAGCGCGCCGCCAGCTCGTTTGCCAGGGCCTGCATGTGGATGAGGTCGCCCTCGCGTGCCAGGGCGATAGCCGACTCATACCCGCGCATCGCGTCGATGTCGCGTCCTTCGAGCCGGGCAATCTCCGCCTGGACCAGCGTGGCCCGGTGCGCAAACGTCGCCGGACATCGCCGTGCCCATTGCGCCAACTGCCAGTGGTGCCCGGCCAGGGCGGGAAGGTGGCCTGCGAGTTCGCCTTCGACGGCGGGATTGCAGCACGCCGCGCGTGCCAGGGCGGCGTAAAAATGGTATTCCGCCTGCTCGAAATAGGCTGGCGAGGTCCACAGAAGTGGGTGCGCCTGCGCCGCCGCATCCAACGCCTCAGCGGGGGCACCAGCCAGGTAGCGTGCCTGAAGCTTGCGTATCCAGTACCAGCATGACACCAGAAGCATCCCCACGTCGCCGCGCAACCGGTCTTCGAACGATGCTTCGCTGAAATCCTTGGCGTCGAAGCGGCCGAAGACCGGCGTCAATCCGCGCAGCGTGCGTACGAGCTGGCGCTGGGGCGCAAGGCGGTCCGCTAACAGCGTGAATCGCGGCCCCCATACGAACACGCTGCCCGAGTCGGCATCCCGCTGAACAGTGCCGAGCGGATCGCCGATCGCCAGCGCGTGCGTCATCAGGCTGCTCCGGATGTACGCGGCATAGGTGAGGTCGCCAATTTGCTGTGTCAACTCCAGCGCCTGACGTAGCAGGCCGCGCGCGACCCGCAGCGGCTTGGACCAGTGCAGAAGATTCCCGCCGACGACTTGATATACGCGTGCGCGTATACGATCCATGCCTCGCCGTTCCGCAACCTCTACCGACAGACGCTCAAATGCGACGCCGGCCGACTCGCCGGTTGGCGCGGCCACTTGCAGCATCGCCACCCATGCATAGGCCAAGGCAGATTCGTCGCTGTTGCCATGCGACACGCTCAGGTTGACCATGCGCAGTATCACAAGCCTGCGCAAATGATCGTCGGTGTACCAGGCCGGCTGCACGAGGGCAACCAGCACGCGCATCGTGGCGAGCGCGCCAGCATCCGTCATCGGGGGCAGCGAGGCCAGTTCGGCGATCTCGCGGTCGCCAAGTTGACGGGCAAACAGCGCCTCCTCGTGCTCCAATGCGGTGGCGTTCGGATGCGATGCCCATTCGACCCCGGCACGCTGCAGGTAAGCAAGGCCTACCGTGACTGCTTCGGCACGGCGCCCGCCGGTCATCAGCAAACCGAGCTGGAGCTGCGTGAGGAGTGCCAGCGCGGTGATCGACGAAGTGCGCGCTGCCAGTGCTGCCAACCGATGCTCGGCGCGCGCCGACTTCCCGGTGAGAAACTCGCATTCGGCCATGTGCAGTGTCAATTCGAAGGCGAGGGCCTCGTGCCGGGAAAAGCCGTGATCGCCCAGCAGTGCAAGCCCGATCGACAGATAGTGCAGCGCCGCGGTGTTGGCGCATGCGGACTTGGCGCGCAGGGCAGCGGCCAGGTTTAGTTCCGCGAGCCTGTCGCGCTCGTCCTGCCCCACGATGTTGTCGGTCGCGCGGTTCAATTGCCCGACTATGGTAAAGACGTTGGCGTCAAGCTCGTCGGACGGCGTGCGCTCAAGCAGCAGTCGGCCAACACGCAGATGGAACGCCTGCCGCGTTGGCTCGGCGATGCGCGAATAGGCCGCTTCGAGGATGCGATCGTGAGAGAAGCGCAGCACGTTCTCCCTGCACGAAACCAGCCCCGTTCGCTCGGCCTCCCGGACCGCGGGCTCCAGTTCATCGGCGTCACCGGTCCAACCGCGCGCCAAGGTGTCGACCGTGGTGTCGTTGCCAAGGCAGGCGAGCAGGGCCAGTGTCGATCGGGTACTGGCTGGCAGCCGGTCGATCCGTCTAACCATCAGCGATACCACGTTGTCGGTCAGCGCCTTGGCTGCGATCTGCCCGAGATCCCAGGTCCAGCGTGCCGCGCCGTGATCGAAGTGCAGCAGCCCCTCCTCGGATAATTCACTGATGAACCGCGTGGCGAAAAATGCGTTGCCAGCCGTCTTCTCCATCACCAGTCGCGCAAGCGGTGTCGCCGTTTCGGTATCGCAGTGGAGCGCGTCGGCGACGAGTTGCCGCAGGTCAGATTCGTCGAGGCAGCCCAGCTCGACCTGGGTCACTGCGGCGCCATCCGCGCGTAACGCATCGGCGCATTGCATCACGCCCTGGTCGTCCCCGACCTCGTGACTGCGATAGGCGCAGACCACCAGCAGGTCTGCTGTGCCCGGATCAGTGAGCATCTGGTGCAGCAGCGTGACGCTTTCGTCGTCGAGCCACTGGATGTCGTCGAGGCACAGCGTCAGCGGTCGCGCGGTTCTCGCAAGGGCTGCCACGAGGTTGCGCAACGCGAGCTGCACTTGGGCCCCCGTTTCGCGCGATGGCGTGTCGCGCATCCACGGTACCGGACCAAGCAGCGTCCTCAGTTCGGGCAGCAATGGCGCAAGCGCACCGGCGTTCGGCCCCAGCGCCTCCGCGATGACAGTGCGCCAAGGGGCCATGTCGGCCGCGTGATCTGCCAGTCCGAGCCGCAACAAGCCGCTCACTGCTCTGGTAAGCGCTGCATAGGGCAGCCGTATGCCCGCATCGACAGCTGCGTCGGTCGCTACGTCCACCGGCGCATCGGAATTGCCGGCGGCATGGACCCCGCCGCGCCCGGCAACCGCCCCACCAAACATCCGCAGGAGCGACGTCTTGCCTACGCCAGAGTGGCCGGAGACCATCACGATCTCGCTGCGTCCCGTGCATGCCACGCGCTCGTAAGCTGCAAGCAAGGTCGCCATGGCAAACTCGCGGCCATAGAGACGGTCGGGTATTACCCATGCACCCGAAAGGTCGCGCTGCCCCAGCGCGAATGCTGCAATCTGCCCATGCGCCAACAATGCCCGGCGGCAGTGCTGCAGATCGCGCACCAGCCCTGCCGCTGTCTGATAACGCTCCTCGGGAGCTTTCGCCAGGAGCTTCATGACAAGCGCCGACAGCATCGCAGGTACAGCCGGGTTACGCTCTGCGGGCGGGCACGGCGTGCGGGCAAGGTGTGCATGGATCCAGTCCAGCGGGTCGCTGGCGACGAAGGGCAGCACACCAGTAAGCAGCTGGTAGAAGGTCACGCCTAGTGCGTACAGGTCGCTTCGCGCGTCGATGGCGCGATTCATCCGGCCTGTCTGTTCTGGCGACATATAGGCCAGCGTGCCGGCGATCTCACTAATATCCGCACGCGGTTGGGCGCTGCGCTGCACTCGCGACGCCATGCCGAAGCCTAGCAACCAGACCTGGCGCCGGTCCGGAGAAACGAGGACATGGGCAGGCTTCAAATCCTTGTGGACCAGGCCGCGCTGATGGAGATGGCTGACCGCCATGGTCACGGCCACGGCAATGTCGAGAAACGTCGCTGGGTCAATCGGCCCACCCACCAGTTGGGCGAGTGGCTCGCCTCCCGGATCGTCGAGCAGAAGCACTGCCGTATCGCGCTCGCACAACAGGCTTAACGGGCGGGCGGCCCAAGTTGCATCGAGGTCGTCACGAAGCGCGTATTCGTGAGCCAGCCTGTCAAGCGCGGCCGGCGTGCAGTGCTTGCCGGCAGGCCAGACACCGAGCACAGGCACCTTGCGACCATCGTCCTGCATCAGCCAGCCGCGGCCAAACCGGCGGTCGCCTGCCTCCCATGTGGAATCAAAGCCTGAGCGCACTCCCGCCTGCGGGAAAAACATGGAAAGCACCGTTATCGGGAACAAATGTGCGGAAAAAAGCGGCTTGCAGGCGCAGCCGGGAGGCGACATCTTACCAAATCGGCCCCTGTCAACACATAGTCGATAGTCGCTGATGACGGCCGGGTTGGGTGAACGCATGTCCGCCTTTGGCAGGCGGCGCAATGTGCACTTGAATACGTCTACTGGTCCAACGTCCTGAAAAGCTCGCAGGCTTTTGCTGTCACGAAGACGGGTGGCAAAGGCAGCAGCGTGCGAGTCGACTGCTGCGCGTATGGCCCGACCGCTAGAATCTGCAAAATAGTCCAGGTTTTTTTAATTGTGCAAAACACTTGCAGAGAAATTAGGGGACTCGAAGCTCCCGCGCCCGTAGAACGAAACTCGACATGGATGATGGATCGAGCCAGGCCGAAGCGTGCGCCCATGGTGCGAAGCGCGACTGTGCTTGGCAGCTGGCTGTTGCTGGGAGGAATGATGACCTCCGTTCAGCCAGCGTTGGCGGCTTACCCAGATCAACCAGTCACCATCGTCGTACCTTATCCTCCGGGGGGGCCGGCGGATCTTATGGCGCGCCCACTCAGCGACGGCCTGCAAAAGGCCCTGGCAGTGCCTGTGGTGCTTCAATACAAGCCCGGTGCAGGCGGACAAATCGCCTTGCGACACACACAGCGCGCCAAGAACGATGGCTATACGCTCGTGCTGGCTCTTGCCGCCTACGCGATCGGACCACTAGTGAGTAAGTCGGCGGGCTATGACCCCGTCAGCGACTTCCAACCAGTTTCCCTCATAGCAAGGCAACCGTTGGTTCTCTATGTGGGAGCAACTTCAAGAATCACGTCTGTATCCGACCTTGTCCTCCGGGCGAAGTCCCATCCGGTTACCGTGGCCTCGGCTGGATACGGAAATACGAGCCATCTCGCCATAGAGTTGCTCTCCCAATCTGCCTCGGTTCGACTGACACATGTTCCGTACCACGGCGGCGTCCCGGCGGTCATGGCGGCGATCAGCGGTGATGTGGACGCAGTCTTCGCTGGCGCCGATAGCCTCAGACACATCAGGTCCGGGAAGTTGCGGGCACTGGCGGTTGCGAATGACATGCGTCTGTCGATAGCGCCCGACACGCCCACCTTTGCAGAGGCTGGCTTGCCAAACATGTTGGTCAGCGGCTGGTATGGTGTTTTGGCCCCCAAGGGGACCGCGAAGGAGAGAATCGGGAAACTTGATCTAGCGGTGAAGCAGGTCCTTTCCGAGCTGACGAAGAGCGAGGTACTCTCGGGTTACGGTTTCAAAGTCGTGCACGCGGGCCCTACGGATTTCCAGGCGTTTATTCAGCAGGAGCTTGCGCGTTGGAGCAGGCTGATCGCTGACCGCAATCTCGTTGCGGATGAGACAGAGGGTGGAAAAGTAGGCGTCGCCGGCAATGTTCCACGATAAAGAAGTCCCGCCCGCGGCGGACCAAAGAATACTGTTTCCTTCGGCGGATGCTGGACCGACATCTAGCCACGTGGCTGCGCAGGCTATGGCAAAGAACGCGTCTGCTGCGGCTCAACCCCGCCAACGCTTTACCTGGGCCATCGCCATGACGGCTCGGAGAGATGCTCGCCAAAATAGTCGGACAGCGCAGCGACCTTCGCGGGACGGGCGCGCGCCGATGGCGTGACAAAGTAAAGGCCGCCCTTCGTCAGCGACCAGTCGGTGAGGATCGTTTCGAGGCGGCCATCGGCCAAATATTCACTAGCGATGAATTCGGGTAGCTCGGCTATTGCGAGGCCGTCGAGCAACGTGGGCAGCAGCGCATCCGAATTCGTCACGCGCAACGGGCCGGTCGGCATAACCGACTCCTCCTCGCCCACAGCGTTTGTGAAGCGCCACACATCGCTGCGCGCGCGGTACGCATATGAGAGGCACGGCCGGTCCGCCAGTTCGCGCGGATGGGCGGGCCGCCCTTCGCGCTCCAGATACGCCGGCGACGCCACCACGAATTGGGTGACCGCGCACAGCCGTCGCGCGACCAGCGACGAATCCGGCAGCGCGGCAATGCGCAGTGCGGCGTCATACCCATCGGCAACCAGATCGACCGACGCATCCGAAAGATGCATGTCGATCGACACCTCCGGGTACGCGCGAAAAAAGCCGGGCAGCAGCGGCGCGACCCAGCGCAGCCCGAACGACATCGGCACGGCCAGGCGCACCAGTCCGCGAGGCTGCACTGACATCTCGCGCGCCGCGCTTTCTGCTTCTTCAGCCTGACGGTAGATCTCTCCAGCCTTCTCACAGATCGTACGACCGAACTCGGTAAGCGAGAGCTCGCGCGATGTGCGGTTGAAAAGCCGAGCGCCCAGCCGTTCTTCCAGACGAGCGACACCACGCGAGACCGTGGCCACCGACACCCCCACCGCGCGCCCCGCGGCCGAGAACGATCCTTCCTCGGCGACCTTCGCGAACATCGCAAGTCCTTCGAAATCAGGAAGTTTCGCCATTGCGCCTCATCTTTTCATTTTTGCAACGTTAGATTTCAATCAATTCTATTTCGAAAAGCCCGGCGCGTCGATATTCTGCTCACACCGCAGCACGCAACATCACAGTCATTCACCTGCCGAACGAAAGGAGAAACGCCATGGCACGCAAGCTCGACAACAAGATTGCACTGGTTACTGGCGCGACCAGCGGCATCGGCCTCGCTACTGCGCAGCGCTTCGCCGCAGAAGGCGCGCACGTCTACCTCACCGGCCGCCGTCAGGCAGAACTTGATGCCGCGGTGAAGAGCATCCGCGAAGCAGGCGGCAGCGCGACGGGGGTACGTGTCGATTCCACAAAGCTGGGTGAGCTCGACACGCTGTATGCGCAGATCAAGGAAGAACAGGGGCATCTCGACGTGCTGTTCGCGAACGCTGGCGGCGGTTCGATGCTGCCGCTTGGCACCATCACCGAAGAACACTATGACGACACCTTCGATCGCAATGTGAAGGGCGTGCTCTTCACGGTGCAAAAAGCGCTGCCGCTGCTCGCCCAGGGCGCGTCGGTGATTCTGACTGGTTCAACCGCAGGCAGCGCGGGCACGGCTGCATTCAGTGTTTATTCGGCCTCGAAAGCCGCGGTGCGCGCCTTCGTACGCAGCTGGATTCTCGATCTCAAGGATCGCCGCGTCCGCGTGAACACAATCAGCCCGGGCGCAACGCGCACACCCGGCCTCCTCGACCTCGCCGGTGACGATGCCGCCCAACGCCAGGGCCTCGCCGATTACCTGGCTGCCCAGATCCCGATGGGGCGCCTCGGCGAACCCGGCGAGATCGCGAGCGCCGCGTTGTTTCTCGCCTCGGAGGACGCGAGCTTTGTGAACGGCATCGAGTTGTTCGTCGACGGCGGCCAGCAGCAGGTCTAAGCGTAGACCGCGCGCGGGTGCGATCTTCGACGATCGGGCCCGCGCCCGCGTTCACGCGCGTTTGAACCCAAACACCCCAATGCAAAGCGCGAGTGGCCGTGACGGGTCGGCAGTTGCTTCTGGCGTCAGCGCACGTAGGCTGACACCGGGGTTCAATCCTTTAAACCTCTCATATTTCAAGCCTCGGCATCGCGCCGCACCAGCGCTTTGCCGGCCGGCTCCAGCTCCGCCTTCAGCACGGCCAGGTGCGAGATATACGCCTCCAGCTCCGCCCGCCCCTGCGCGGTGATGCAATACACGCGGCCACTGCCTTCCACCAGCTCGGCGGTAATCGCGCGCGCCATCATCAGGCTGCGCAGGATCGGCCGCAGCGAGCGGATGTTCTTGTCGATGCCACGCTCGCGCAGGCGGTCGACCAGGCTGAGCACCGTCGATGGGCTGGACTGGACCAGCTTGAGCACATAGATGCGTGAGAAAAACCGGTCAAGGGTAGGCGGTTTCATGGGCGCTGTCGGCGCACCCGATGGTGCGGGAATCCTGATCATCATGCGCAGCCCATGACTGCTGCCGCAGTCGGGCACGCTCCGGGAATAAGGGGGGGGCGGACGCGCGGCGCGTCCGCGAAAGAAAACGGGGTGCGCGAAGGCACCCCGAATGCTTGCATTGCGTACGCCGGTCGCGGTCAAGGCGCCGGCGCCATTCCGGGGCGCGCGAGCGCTAGTCTTCCTGGAACGCTTCCTCGCGCTTGGCCTTGATCGACGGCAGTGCCACCACCGCCACCAGCGCGGCGGCCGCGATCAGCAGGCCGACCGACAGCGGACGCGTCACGAACACAGTGAAGTCCCCGCGCGACAGCAGCAGCGTGCGGCGGAAGTTCTCTTCCATCATCGGCCCCAGCACGAAGCCGAGCAGCAGCGGCGCGGGTTCGCACTTCAGCTTCAGGAACAGGTAGCCGATCACGCCGAAGCCGGCGGCCATGAACACGTCGAAGGTCTGGTTGTTGACCGAGTACACGCCGATGCCGCAGAACACCAGGATCGCCGGGTACAGGAAGCGGTACGGCACGGTCAGCAGCTTCACCCAGATGCCGATCATCGGCAGGTTCAGGATGATCAGCATCAGGTTGCCGATCCACATCGAGGCGATCAGGCCCCAGAACAGCGACGGGTTGCTGGTCATGACCTGCGGGCCGGGCTGGATGTTGTGGATGGTCATCGCGCCCACCATCAGCGCCATCACCGCGTTGGGCGGGATGCCCAGCGTCAGCAGCGGGATGAACGAGGTCTGCGCCGCGGCGTTGTTGGCCGACTCCGGACCGGCCACGCCTTCGATCGCGCCCTTGCCGAATTCATGCGCGTTCCTGGACGTCTTCTTTTCCAGCGAGTACGCCGCGAACGAGGCCAGCGAGGCGCCGCCGCCGGGCAGGATGCCCAGCGCCGAGCCCAGCGCGGTGCCGCGCAGCACCGCCGGGATCATGCGCCTGAAGTCTTCCTTGGTCGGGAACAGGTTGGTGACCTTGTTGGTGAAGGTCTCGCGGGCTTCCTTCTGCTCCAGGTTGGCGATGATCTCGGCAAAGCCGAACATGCCCATCGCCAGCGCGACGAAGTCGATGCCGTCGGTCAGCTCCGGCACGTCGAACGAGAAGCGCGCCGCGCCCGAGTTGACGTCGGTGCCGATCAGGCCCAGCAGCAGGCCCAGCACGATCATCGCGATGGCCTTGGGCAGCGAGCCCGAGGCCAGCACAACCGCGCCGATCAGGCCGAGCACCATCAGCGAGAAGTATTCGGCCGGGCCGAACTTGAAGGCGATCTCCGACAGCGGCGTGGCGAAGGCGGCCAGGATCAGCGTGGCGACGCAGCCGGCGAAGAACGAGCCCAGGCCGGCGGTGGCCAGCGCCACCCCCGCGCGGCCGCGCCGCGCCATCTGGTAGCCGTCGATGGTGGTCACCACCGACGACGATTCACCCGGCAGGTTCACCAGGATGGCGGTGGTCGAGCCGCCGTACTGGGCGCCGTAGTAGATGCCGGCCAGCATGATCAGCGCGGCCACCGGCGGCAGCGTGTAGGTGATCGGCAGCAGCATGGCGATGGTGGCCAGCGGCCCCAGGCCCGGCAGCACGCCGATCAGGGTGCCCAGCACGCAGCCCAGGAAGGCATAGGCCAGGTTCTGCAGCGACAACGCGGTGGAAAAGCCCAGCGCAAGGTGTTCAAACAATTCCATGATGCGGCACTCCTTAACCGGTGATAAAGGCCGGCCACACCGGCATCTGCAGGTTGATGCCGTACACGAACGCGCCCAGGCTGATCAGCACCAGCACCACCGCGTTGAGCAGCGCGCCCTTCCAGCTGAACTCGTGGCTGGCCATCGACGACACCAGCACCAGCACGAACACCGACAGCACCATGCCCAGCGGCTTGAGCAGCAGGCCGAACAGCACCACCGAGCCGAGGATCCACAGCAACGTCTTCAGGTCCCAGCGCGCCAGGTGGTCCTGTTCGCCCTTGGGCGACAGCGAGGTCAGCAGCACCACCGCCCCCAGCACCGCGAGCACCAGGCCCAGCAGGAATGGAAAATATCCGGGTCCCATCTTGGCGGCCGTTCCCATGGAATAGCCGCGAGCGACCCAGGAAAAGCCCAGCCCGACCAGAATGAACATCAGGCCGGAGGCAAAGTCCTTTTGGCTGCGTATGCGCAAAGCGATTCTCCTCAAAGTTCACGAAATGCCGTGCCGGGGGCGCACTGGCTCGGGCGCGCCGACGCATGCAGGACGGCATGCTCCCCGACGGTTGACCCGAACCTTAGAGACGTGATCTTTCAGGTGCCTTTCATTTGTCCGCTTTTAGGGGTATTTACCAATAACCCCTTGAAACAAGGCAAAAACTGGCCACCTGACCCGAGCAAATACATCACAACGTGATGTATTTTCATGTTCAGGAACAAAGGTGGAAAACGGACAGGGAAGGTCAGGCCAACAAGACGGCGCGCGCACTTGCATCCAGGCAAGGCGCGGCCGCAAAGACGCGCACCGCTGCCGTGCCAGGCAGCCCACGCGTACGCTGGAGGGAGAGCCAGCGATGCCACGATGCCACATCGATCTTTCGAATGGCTTTCAATGCAAAGCCTTCCACGCGCGGGCCTTCGATGCCATCAGCGCGCGGCTTCGGTCGCGGGTGTGGCGGCGCCGGCCGGCTCGACGACCTCGCCGGCGTCTTCGCAGGGCGTGCCCATGCCGGTATCGGGCGCCTGCCCGACGGCCTGCGCCTGCTGCGGCGCGACCGGCAGGATCTGGCTGCGGCGCCAGTTGCCGAAGCGGTAGTAGCCGATCGCCAGCGCCAGCGACACCATCGAGCCGAGCGGGAAGCTCCACCAGATCGCGTCGGGGCCGAGGCGCGGGCCCAGCGCCCAGGCGAACGGCAGCCGGATCACCCACATCGACAGGAACAGGATCGCCAGCGGCGCCATCACCGCGCCGGTGGCGCGCACCGTGCCGAAGATGACGATGGTGAAGCCAAACAGGATGAACGACCACAGCACCACCACGTTGATATGCTGGGCGATGCCGATGGCGACGCCGTCGGTGCCGAGGAACAGGCCCAGCGAGTAGCGGTTGAACAGGTAGATCAGCGCCACCAGCGCGCCGGTCATGGCCACGTTGAACAGCAGCCCCATGCGCGTGATGCGCGCCACGCGCTGCCACAGTCCGGCGCCGACGTTCTGCGCCACCATCGACGATACGCTCGCGCCCACCGCCAGCGCGGGCATCTGCACATAGGTCCACAGCTGCGACGCCACGCCGTAGGCGGCGGTGGTCTGCGAGCCATGGGCGTTGACCAGCGCCATCATGACGATGGCGGACGAGGAGATCATCACCATCTGCAGGCCCATCGGCAGACCCTTGACCACCAGCGCGCGCAGGATCGCCGGGTCCGGCACCAGCAGCGCCAGCTGGCCGCGGCGCAGCAGCAGGAAATGCCGGCGCCGGTACAGCAGCGCCATCATCGCCGCCAGGCTTGCCAGCTGGGCGATCAGCGTGGCCAGTGCCGAGCCGGCGATGCCCATGGCCGGGACCGGGCCCATGCCGAAGATCAGCACCGGGTTGAGCACCACGTCCAGCACCACCGACAGCAGCATGAACCAGAACGGCGTGCGCGAATCGCCGGCGCCGCGCAGCGTCATCATCACGAAGTTGTAGAAGTACATGAACGGCAGCGCCAGGAAGATGATGCGCAGGTAGGCCACCGCCAGCGGCGCGGCATCGGGCGGGGTCCGCATCGCCGCGAGGATGTCGGGGGTGTAGAAGTAGCCCAGCGCCGACGCCAGCACCGACATCGCCACGAAGAAGGTGGTGCTGGTGCCGACCACCCGGCGCGCCTCGTCCAGGTCGCGCGCGCCGACGGCCTGGCCGATCATGATGGTGTTGGCCATGCTGATGCCGAACACCACGCCCAGCAGGAAGAACAGGAGGATGTTGGCGTTGGAGGTGGCGGTCAGCGCGGCCTCGCCGAGGAAGCGCCCGACCCAGACCGAATTGATCGAGGCGTTCAGCGACTGCAGTATGTTGCTGCCGAGCACCGGCAGCGAGAACAGCAGCAGGGTGCGGCCGATCGGGCCGGTGGTCAGTCTGGCGTCGGGCTTCATAAGGCGTCGCGCGGCGGAAATCCGCCCAGTCTATGCCTGCCCGCGGGGCGCTTCAAGCACGCCCGGCTGCGCATCGTCGCGCTTTTTACCTGAAAGACTTCTTTCGCGGCGACCCCAAACTCCGCACGGGATTCCCAGGACTGTCGCGGCTGGCGGCGGCGGTGGTGCCGGGGGTGGCGATCTGCGGCATGCACTACACCGGCAGTCGGCCGGCACCATGATCTGCAGCAGTCCGACCTACGCGCCCAGCCTGTTTGCGATCGAAGGCGACAGCATCGGCCATGCGGTGTTCGGGCTGAGCCTGATCACGCAGCCGGTGCTTCTGGTGGTGGAAGACACCACTACCAGCGCCGTGGCCGCGACTGCCGCATTGGCAAGCACGCGCGATCCGGCCTGAGCGGGGAACGGACTAACGGACCAACGGACTAGCGGCACCGCGGGACGCGCCGGTCCCCGCACATTTTTTCTTGGGGGGTGCGACCGGGCGCGGTGCATGATCGCGGCGGGCGGGTTAAGCTTGCGCTTTTACCGCCCACGAGGAGAACACCCATGTACCAGGATCTCGCCCTCTATATCGACGGGGAATTCATCAAGGGAGGCGACCGGCGCGAGCAGGAGGTCATCAACCCGGCCACGCAGGAAGTGCTGGGCCAGCTGCCGCACGCCACGCGCGCCGACCTGGACCGCGCGCTGGCCGCCGCGCAGCGCGCCTTCGAAACCTGGAAGAAGACCTCGCCGCTGGAGCGCGGCAAGATCCTGCGCCGCGTCGGCGAGCTCGCGCGCGAGCGCGCCCGCGACATCGGCCGCAATATCACGCTGGACCAGGGCAAGCCGCTGGCCGAGGCGGTCGGCGAGATCATGGTCTGCGCCGAGCACGCCGAGTGGCACGCCGAGGAATGCCGCCGCATCTACGGCCGCGTGATCCCGCCGCGCCAGCCCAATGTGCGCCAACTGGTGGTGCGCGAACCGATCGGCGTCTGCGCCGCGTTCACGCCGTGGAACTTCCCCTTCAACCAGGCCATCCGCAAGATCGTCGCCGCGGTGGGCGCGGGCTGCACCTTGATCCTGAAAGGGCCCGAGGACTCGCCCAGCGCGGTGGTGGCGCTGGCGCAGCTGTTCCACGATGCCGGCCTGCCTCCGGGCGTGCTCAACATCGTCTGGGGCGTGCCGGCCGAGGTCTCGACCTACCTGATCGAATCGCCGATCGTGCGCAAGATCTCGTTCACGGGCTCGGTGCCGGTGGGCAAGCAGCTGGCGGCGCTGGCCGGCGCGCACATGAAGCGCGTGACCATGGAGCTGGGCGGCCATTCGCCGGTGCTGGTGTTCGACGATGCCGACATCGACCCGGCCGCCGAGATGCTGGCGCGCTTCAAGCTGCGCAACGCCGGCCAGGTGTGCGTGTCGCCCACGCGCTTCTACGTCCAGGAGAAGGCCTATGACCGCTTCCTGGCGCGCTTCACCGAGGTGATCGGCTCGATCAAGGTCGGCAACGGACTGGAAGACGGCACGCAGATGGGCCCGCTGGCGCACGAGCGCCGCGTGCTGTCGATGGAACAGTTCCTGGACGATGCCAGCCAGCGCGGCGGCAAGGTGGTGGCGGGCGGTTCGCGCCTGGGTGTCAAGGGCTACTTCTTCGCGCCGACCGTGGTCACCGACCTGCCCGACGACGCGCGCCTGATGACCGACGAGCCCTTCGGCCCCGTGGCGCCGGTGACGCGCTTCAAGGACACCGCCGAGGTGCTGCGTCGCGCCAACAGCCTGCCCTTCGGCCTGGCCTCGTATGTGTTCACCAATTCGCTGAAGACCGCCACGGAAGTGTCCAACGGCCTCGAAGCCGGCATGGTCAACATCAACCACTTCGGCATGGCGCTGGCCGAAACCCCGTTCGGCGGCATCAAGGACTCGGGCATCGGCAGCGAAGGCGGCATGGAGACCTTCGACGGTTACCTGGTGACCAAGTTCATCACCCAGGTCTGAGCGCCCGGCGCGGCGCCAGGCGGCCTGCCGCCGGCGCCCTCCCCGGGGCCGGCGGCGCCTTCCCCGTCAGCGGAAGAAGATGCCGCGCGTCAGGAACGTATGATTCGCTTCTTCCGCCATCAGCCAGACCAGCACCAGCAGGCACAGCGGCGGGATCAGGATGGCGCAGATCAGCGCCATGCGCTCCCATGCCATGTGCATGAACACCGCCACGATCAGCCCGGCCTTCAGCCCCATGAACAGCAGGATCAGGGTCCAGCGCAGATAGCCGGTGAAGTGGAAGTAGTCGACCAGGTACGACAGCGTCGACAGCACGAACAGCAGCAGCCAGATCTTCAGGTACAGCCCGATCGGGTGCTCCTGCCCGTGGTGCGCCGCATGCCCGGCCTCGGCGCCGGAGCCGTGCGGCGTGCCATGCGGGGGCGTTGCGGGCGCCGCGGGAGTTGCCGGATTCGATGCCATGGCCACCCTCACCAGAGATAGAACAGCGCAAAGATGAACACCCACACCAGGTCGACGAAGTGCCAGTACAGTCCGGCGATCTCGACGATCTGGTAGTTGCCGGTGGCCTCGTAGCGCCCGCGCAGCACGCGCGTGGCCACCACCACCAGGTAGATCACGCCGCATGACACGTGCAGGCCGTGGAAGCCCGTGATCATGAAGAAGGTCGAGCCGAACTGCGCCGCCCCCATCGGGTTGCCCCACGGGCGCACGCCCTCGTCGACGATCAGCTTGGTCCATTCGAAGGCCTGCATGCCGACGAACAGCACGCCGAACACCGCGGTGACGAACATCAGCGTCGCGCATTCGCGGCGCGCGCGGCGGTAGGCGAAGTTGACCGCCATCGCCATGGTGCCGCTGCTGGTGATCAGCACGAAGGTCATGATCGCGATCAGCAGCAGCGGGATGTCGGCGCCGCCCACATGCAGGGCGAACACCTCGCTCGGGTTGGGCCACGGCACCGTGGTCGACATGCGCACGGTCATGTAGCCGGTCAGGAAGCAGCTGAAGACGAAGGTGTCGGACAGCAGGAAGATCCACATCATCGCCTTGCCCCACGACACCTTGAAGGCCTGCTGGTCCGACGACCAGTCGGCCAGCAGGCCGCGCACGCCGCCGACCGGTGGTGCGGGCGGCGCGGGCGCCACGCCGGGGCTTGCCGAGGGTGAAGACAGTTGCGTGGACATGCCGGTCCTCCTTGCCGCCGGCGCTAGGCCGTGCCGCAGATGTAGCGCACCAGTTCGGGCGTGAGCCATCCCAGCGCCGCCAGCAGCACCGCCCACACCGCCAGCAGGAAATGCCAGTAGCGCGCGCACAGCCGCAGGCGCAGCACCGCGGCCTCGCCACTGCCGCGCGCCGACATGGCAAAGCACCAGCCCGCCAGGCCGCCGAGCACGTGCAGGCCGTGCATCGCGGTCAGCAGGTAGAAGAAGCTGCCGGCCGGATTGCCGGCCGGCATCACCTGCATCGCACCCAGCGCCTGCCACGCCCACAGCTGCGAGGCGACGAAAGCGGCCGCCCCCAGCCCGCCCAGGCGCAACGCGCGCCGGGCCGTGGCCATCTGGCCCCGCCCCGCCGCGCGCGAAGCCACCGCCATCGCCACGCTGCCCGCCGCCAGCAGCGCAGTCGACAGCCATACCTGCCACGGCAGCGCGATGCGGTGCCAGTCCGGACTGTCCATGCGCAGCGCATAGGCCATCAGGAACAGCGCGAACAGCGACGTGACCACGCCCATGAACACCCACAGGCCGATGCTGGCCGGCGCGCGGCGTTGCGGGTGGCGGTTGGCGGCATTCTCGCCGGACTGGTTGCCGCCGAAGTCGTCGCGGCTGACCTTGTACAGGGCTTCGGCGTTCATGCGACGGCTCCGCGGCTGGCATGCGGTTCAGGCTCGGCCCCGCCCTGCTCCGGCGGCGCGTTCTGCGCGATAAAGTCCTCACGCGCGCCCGGCACGCTGTAGGCGTAGGCCCAGCGGTACACCACCGGCAGGTGCGGGCCCCAGTTGCCGTGCGCCGGTGGCGTCTGCGGCGTCTGCCATTCCAGCGAGGCCGCGCGCCAGGGGTTGCCGTCGGCCTTGCGCCCGTGCCGCAGGCTCCAGAACAGGTTGAAGACAAAGAGCAGCTGCGCCGTGGCGACGACGAAAGCGGCCACCGAGATATACATGTTCATCACATGCGCCGATTCCGGGATAAAGGCATAGTTCTCCCAGGCGTAGTAGCGCCGCGGCATGCCCAGCACGCCCAGGTAGTGCATCGGGAAGAAGATCGCATAGGTGCCGACGAAGGTCACCCAGAAATGGATGCGGCCCAGGCTGTCGTCCAGCATCCGCCCCGTCACCTTGGGATACCAGTGGTAGAGGCCGCCGAACACCACCAGGATCGGCGACACGCCCATCACCATGTGGAAGTGCGCCACCACGAAGTAGGTGTTCGACAGCGGGATATCCACGCTGACATTGCCCAGGAACAGCCCGGTCAGCCCGCCGATGATAAAGGTGCTGATAAAGGCGATGGCGAACAGCATCGGCACGGTGAAATGGATATCGCCGCGCCATAGCGTGATGACCCAGTTGTAGACCTTGATCGCGGTGGGAATGGCGATGATCAGCGTGGTGGTGGCAAAGAAGAAGCCGAAATACGGGTTCATGCCGCTGACAAACATGTGGTGCGCCCACACCACCACCGACAGCACGCCGATCGCCAGGATCGCCCAGACCATGGTGCGGTAGCCAAAGATACTCTTGCGCGAATGCACGCTGATCAGGTCCGAGACGATGCCGAAGGCCGGCAGTGCGACGATATAGACCTCGGGGTGGCCGAAGAACCAGAACAGGTGCTGGAACAGCAGCGGGCTGCCGCCCTTGTACTGCAGCTGCTGGCCCATCGACACCATCGCCGGCATGAAGAAGCTGGTGCCCATGGTCTTGTCGAGCAGCATCATCACCGCCGACACGAACAGCGCCGGGAACGCCAGCAGCGCCAGGATGGTCGCCATGAAGATGCCCCATACCGACAGCGGCATGCGCAGCAGCGTCATGCCTTCGGTGCGCGCCTGCAGTACGGTGGTGACGTAGTTGAGCCCGCCCATCGTCGCCGCGACGATAAAGATCGCCAGCGACACCAGCATCAGGATGATGCCCCAGTCATGCCCCGGCGTCCCGGCCAGGATCGCCTGCGGCGGATACAGCGTCCAGCCCGCGCCGGTCGGCCCGCCCGGCACGAAGAAGCTGGACAGCAGCACGATCACCGACAGCAGGTAGACCCAGAAGCTCAGCATGTTGAGGAACGGGAACACCATGTCGCGCGCCCCCACCATCAGCGGGATCAGGTAGTTGCCGAAGCCGCCCAGGAACAGCGCGGTCAGCAGGTAGATCACCATGATCATGCCGTGCATGGTGACGAACTGGTAGTAGCGGTTGGCGTCGATGAACTCGAAGCGGCCGGGGAAACCCAGCTGCATGCGCATCAGGTTGGACAGCGCCACGCCCACGAGGCCCACCACGATCGCCACGATGGTGTACTGGACGGCGATGACCTTGTGGTCCTGGCTCCAGACATAGCGCGTCCAAAAACTCTGCGGCGCGTGATGGGCAGCGTCATCGGCATAAGCCATGCAGGTCTCCTTACTGGCGCGGCGGCGCGGGCGCCGCCGAGGGCGGCACGGCTACGGCGGTCGAAGTCGTGTACGTACCGGATGCGGCGCCAGGGGTGGCGGCAGGCGCTGCCGACCCCGCGGCTGCCGTGGTGGCGGCGCTGGTCGCGGCGGCCGGACCCGCGGGCACGTCCGCGGGGGCTACCGGCGCAACCGTGCCCGCCTCGGCGGCGCCGCTGCCGGCCGATTTGATATACGCGGTCAGCGCCGCGATTTCGTCCTCGCTCAGCGGCAGCTTCGGCATCACCGGCCCGAAGCCCTTGACCAGCCGCGCATGCGGGTCGGCAATTTCCTTGTGCAGGAAGGCCTCGTCCACCCTGGCGCTGCTGCCGTCGGCAAAGGTCTCGGTCTTGCCGTACAGGCCCTTCCAGGTCGGCCCCACGCCCGGATTGCCGTCAATGCTGTGGCAGCCCACGCAGCCCTTGCTCTGCGCCAGCGCGCGGCCCTTCTCAACGGTGCCGGCATCGCCAGCCGCGCCAGGCGCGGCGGCGGCCATGGCAGCCGGCGGCGCCGCTGCCTTCGCCAGCGTCATGGCAAAGGTCTGCTGCTTTGCCAGCCACGCCTCGAACGCGGCCGGTTCTTCCACCACCACCGTGCCGCGCATGTTGTAATGTCCGACGCCGCATAGCTGCGCGCACAGGATGTCGAAGCGCCCCGCCTGCGTGGGCGTGAACCAGAACGACGTCACCATGCCCGGCACCATGTTCATGCGCGCGCGGAACGGTGGCACGTAGAAGTCATGCAGCACGTCCTTGGAGCGCAGCAGCACCTTGACCGGCTGGTTCAATGGCAGGTGCACTTCCGGGCCGACGATGACGATGTTGTCGAGCCCGCGTGGATCGTCCGGATCCAGCCCGAGCGGATTCGCGCCGGTAACGAAGCGCGCGTCGGAAGCGCCCAGCTGCCCGCTTTTGCCAGGGAAGCGGAAGGCCCACGACCATTGCTGCCCGACCACTTCCATCACCATCGCTTCGCGCGGCGGGCGCACGTAGTCGGCGTAGACGAACAGGCCCGGCGCCAGCAGCAGGATCACGCCCAGCGTGGTGCCGCCGATCAGCCACAGTTCAAGCCTGCTGTTTTCGGGGTGGTAGGACGCACGGTGGCCGGTGCCGCCATTGGGATGCGGCGCATCATGGCGGAAGCGCCAGACGATGTAGCCGACGAACAGGTTGATGCCGATAAAGAAGATGCCGGTGATGACGAGGGTAATGGTCAGCGTGTCGTCCATCTGTTTCCAGTTGGACGCCAGCGGCGTTGCCCACCACGGGCTCAGGAAATGGAAGAGCACCGACGCGGCAACCATGACGACGAGTGCGATGGCCATCGCCATATCCACCCTCCTCCTCGCGCGCGGCGAGGGATGCGCAAGTCACGCAGGTAGAGATAAGACTAGTGCATGCCGTCAGGTCACTGCAAGGCGACACGCCGGAGCATTGGTGCCGCACTGCACAAGCGTTGCGGCGCAAAGAAAAAGCGGCGGCGGGAACGCGTGGTTCCCCCCGCCGCAGCGCTATGGGGCCGGCGTTTGTACAGGCCGGCGCCAGCTCAGTGCGAAACGTCCTTGCTTTCCAGCTTCCAGTAGCATGCCGCCGCCGCGATGCCGAAGATCAGGTGGCCGACGAAGGTATGCCAGCCGCGCACCTCGACAAACCATGGGAACGCCCGTGTCATCACATAGAAGTTGAAGACGTAGACCAGCGCCCCGAACACCGCGCCCGCCAGCATGGCCAGGCCCAGGCTGGAATCGAGCGTGAACGGCGCCAGGATCGCCGCCAGGATCATGCCCAGCACGGCGCCCAGCACAAAGTGGATCACCAGTGCCGCGGCCACGGTGCCGACGCTGAACAGCGAGGTCTGCAGCACCTCGGGCCCCATCACGATCGCCGCGATCATGCGCGTGGCCACCCACGGGTTGACGCCGGATACCATCGACGACCAGAACAGTTCCAGCACCAGCAGCAACGCGCCCGCCGCCAGCCCCGACACCGCTGCCGCGGTCCAGTCCGGCAGTCGTCGCACGTAGTGGTGCGATTGCATGTGAAGTTCCATAGCCACCTCCGTCTCTCGTCGGCGGGGCATCGCACGAAAGGGGAAACACGCCCCGCGTCTCTGCTCAGCATAGGACACGCGTTCAGCGCTTCGACACGGCCAGCCGAAAAAAGGCTCCGACTGCGTACTTCGCGCAACGGCCCTGTCGGTGCGAGTGCGGCGGCCAGTACCTGCGCGCGCAGGCCCAAGCGGCGCATCGGGGACAATCCCGATGCGCACACCGTTCATACGGCACACACTGCCTATACTGGACTCACAAAAGAGAGAGACAGGAGACCGCCATGCACTTCACCGCGCATGATCTTGTATTCCTGATTCCGATGGCCCTGGTAGGCGTGATCGCCATGGGCTCGATACCGGTGACCGCAAAGTTCCTGCGCATCAGTTGCCGCACCATGGGCGCGCTGATCGGCGCACTGGTCGCGGTGCTGGTGCTGGAGGCATTACCGCTGCTGATCTGACTCCCGCCGGAGTCTGATCCACGCGTAGTGGGAGGGCCCCTATGTCGATCGGCCTGATTGCCGCCATGATGGCGGCCTTGCTGTGCCTTACCGTATTCTGGGCGCTGTGGCGCTGCAGCCATCCGCACAGGATGCGGTATCGGCGCTGCCTGGCGCAGCGTCAGCGCGCGGGGTTGTGCCGGCACATGCCGCGCAGGCAGGGCTGAACACTGCTACGCGGTCGGCGTGCGCAGCGCCGCCAGCGGCGCGTGCACGGCGTCCCCCCACACGTTCCATCAACGAGTAGCGCGCCACATAATGGCGGAAGAGCGCAAGGAAAGAGGACCGCGTCGAATTGCTGCGCGATGTCTTCGTTTGGGCCTGCGAGCGCTCCACCCAGGAGTACGTGGACATCAAGCAGGATCTGGCGGAACCCGATCCGCTCCGCGTTGCCTGGCGTGATGTGATCAAACAAGCAATACGGGATGTCGTGCTTCACCCGGATCAGCTAGCCGTTATTCGGCAGGTCGTCATCGCAAAAGTGCCCGCGGCCGACCGTGACAACGTGCGCGCTGATCATAGAAGAGCTCCGACGGCTGCATGAGGACGTATTGGCCCGCAACGGATTGCGCCCCTCGGAACTCGCAGCCTGGAAAGCACCCCAGCTGGCCGCGCCTTCCAACTGATTACACGGAGCCGATGACGGCGATGATCTTCGTGCCGTGCAAGGACGGCATCATCCACAACGAGATCGACGCCAGGCCCGGACATCCCGAGGCGGTCGCCAATGTGCTGCTTGCGGCGATGGTGGCCCAGGTGCAGGGCGGAGCCCTCCGGAATAAAACCAACAGGGAAGTGCCTGCGGCGTTACAGCTCGATCATCGCGAATTCGCCCTTGCCGACGTCGCATTCCGGGCAGCGCCAGTCATCGGGAATGTCCTCCCAGCGCGTGCCGGGGGCGATGCCGTCTTCCGGCCAGCCCTGCTCTTCGTCGTACACCCAGCCGCAGATCACGCACACCCACGTCTTGTAGGCGACGGCGGCTTCCATTGGCTCCTGCTGCAAAATTCACTCCCGATTCGGCGATGGAACGGATTGTCCGGGCCGAATCATACCGGTTTTCCAGGCAGGGGCCGCGGCGGCGCCGCGCGGTGCGGCGCCGCCACCCGCGCTAGCCGCGGATGGAAAAGTCGACGCGGTTGGGCGTGCCCTTGTCCTTGATGCCATCGGCGCTGAGCTTGGGCGCGGTCAGGAACAGCCGGCTTTCGGGCACTTTGCCTTCGCGTTCGAGCGACTGCTTGACCACCAGCGCGCGCTGCTCGGCCAGGCGCTTCAGGTCGGCCTCGGTGACGGTGGCGTTGGCCATCAGCAGCTTTTCCATTTCCTCGGGCGGCAGGGTCTTGGCAAAGCCAACGAAGTTGCGCGGCTTCTTCATCGCGGTGCGCTTGTAGACCTGTTCCAGGTACTTGGGATACTCGGCCTTCGTGACCTTGAGCTCGGCGCCCTGCTCGCCGGCCTCGTCTTCGCCGGCCTGGCCACCCGACTGCGCGTTGTCGCGCTGGTCGCGCCGCTTCTGCTCGGCCACGCGCGCATCCAGCCACGCGCGGCGCGCGCCGGCCTCGTCGGTGGCGGGATCGATGCGGCCGCTGATTTCCAGCCGCAGCGAAGGCCGGTCATTGAGCGCCTGGCCCAGCTTGGCGATCTTGTCCTTCGCCGCCGGGGTCAGCGTGGCGGTGCCGGGCGCAAACTCGACATAGCCCAGTTCCTCGCCGCCGCCGCCAAAGGCCGAGGCGAGCAGCGAGAACGGCGAGGTGATCGCCTTGGTCAGCAGGTTGACGATCACGCGCACGATCACGCCGCCGATGCTGAACTCAGGATCCGACAGCGAGCCCGACACCGGCAGGTTCACATCGATCACGCCATTGCGGTCCTTGAGCAGCGACACCGCCAGCAGCACCGGCAGCTTGGTCGCGTCCGGGCTGTCGACGCGCTCGCCGAAGGTCAGCTGGTCGAGGAACAGGTGGTTGCGCGCATCGAGCTTGCCGTTCTCGATCTTGTAGGCGACGTCGACGGTCAGCTTGCCTTTGGTAATGGGATAGCCGGCGTACTTGGCGGCATAGGGCGTGAGCCGGGTCAACTCGACGCCCGCGGCCTTGGCGGCGATGTCGAGGAACAGCTGCTCGCCCAGCGGATTGAGCTTGCCGCTGATATTGACCGGCGCGTCGTCGTCGATGCGGCCGTCCAGCACCAGGTCGGCCGGGGTGGGATCGCCCGATGACACCTTGGACACCGAGCCCTTCATGCCGGTCAGGTTGGCGGTGTAGTTGGGCTTGACGAAGAAGTCCGAGAAATTGATGTTGCCCTTGTCGACCGAGACCCCGCCGATGCGGATCTGCGGCTTGGGCCCGCCCGGCTTCTGCTCGACCTGGGCCGTGCGCGTGTCGCCCGCCTGCACCGGCGGCGCGGCCGGCGCCGAGGCCGGGTTGGCCTGGGTCAGGCTGGTGGACGGCGCGGCCTCGCCCTTCTCCGCGCCGCCGGCCAGCACGTCCTGCAGGTTCAGGCGGCCGTTGGCGTTCAGGATCACGCGGGCGTAGAAGTCTGACAGCGCGATATTGCCCAGGCTGACGCGCATCGGCCCCTTGCTCTCGTCCATCGCGAAATCGATGCCCGACACCGCCAGCGAGCGCCAGCGCAGGAAGTCGTCGCCGCTGACGCGGTCCACCGTGCGCACGTTGCCGGTCTGCACATTGCCGTTGAAATGGGCGGCGAGCGGCTTGCCGGCTGGCGCATCGACATTGAGCCGGCCCTTGACCGTGAGCGTGCCGCTGCGCAGCGCGGCGTTGAAGCGGTCAGCCAGGTAAGGCTGCAACGGACTTACGTCGACCTGGCGCAGGTCCAGCTGCAGCCGGCTGGCCGGCAGCGCCGGCAACACCGTGCCATCGATCCCGATCACGCCACGGCGGCCGGATTCGGCATGCAGCCTGACCGGCACCGCCGCAGCAGTCAGCGGCCAGGCCACCGCGCCGGTGCTCAGGCCGACATTGCGGAACTGGTGGATCACCGGGCGGCCACGGTTGGCCTCGGCCGGCTGGTAGTCCGCGAGACGGGCGCTGCCGTCCTCCACCACGATCTTGCCGATATTGGCCTTCCAGCCGCCGCCGGCGGCAGCGGCGTTGGCGCCGGCCGGCGCGGTGCGTCGCGGCGCACCGCGCGCCTGCTGCGCGGATTCGCTCGCCCACAGCCGCGCCATCTCGAGCAATTCGCCGCGATGGTCGCGCGTGGCGGCGATCTGCGGCTGCGCCAGCGTAACCTGGCTGGTGGCGAAGGTCTGCTTGGCGAGGTCGAACTGGATCTCGTCCAGCACCAGCTTCTGCGCCTGCAAAAGCGGCAGCGCGGCACCGTCGCGGTCGCCGGTGCGGTCACGCATCCGGCGGCCGGCGCCCTGCGCTTGGTCCGCGGCTCGCGCATCGGCGTCGCTGGCGCGCGATGCAGCGGCCGGCATCGCCACGGGGTCGCGCGTGGCGAGGTACAGCGGCGCCAGCTCCAGCCGCGATTTTTCCAGCACGAACTGGAACTGCGGCGTGCCCCACGTCATGCGGTAATGCAGTTCCGCGTTGACCGCGGTGGTGCCGAACTGGCTGCGCAGCTCGCGCGGCCACCAGGCGGCAAAGCCCTGCGGCCGCAAGCCGGTGGTTTCCAGCGTGCCGGCCATCGAGCCGTCGCGCAGCAGCAGGTCGCCGGTGTGGTGCAGGGTCTGGCCGTCGGCCACGGTCAGCGTGGCCTCGACGCGCACGGGCTGGTCGCCTTCGGCGCCGGCAAAGCCCTTGACCTCGGCATCGAGCGGCCCGAGCGCGAGCTTGCCCGGACCCGATGGCGCCAGCGCATCGTCAAACCCGAGCTTGGCCTGCCTGACCACGATGCGGTCGATCGCATAGCGCCAGGGCTGGTCCTTGGGCGTCGGACCGGCCGGCGCGGCTTGCGCGGAAGAAGCGGAAGGCGGCGCGGCAGGCGCAGACGCTGCCGGCGCCGGCGCCGGGGCCACGCCGTCGGTGGACTTGCTTTGCGCCTGCGGCAGGAACGCCGTCGCCAGGTTCAGCGTGCCATCGGCGCGCCGCACCGCCTGCAAGCCCAGCCCTTCGATCTCCACGCTGCGCAACCGGGCCCGGTGCGCCAGC
Organism: Cupriavidus taiwanensis; assembly: GCF_900250115.1. Classification (NCBI taxonomy): domain Bacteria; kingdom Pseudomonadati; phylum Pseudomonadota; class Betaproteobacteria; order Burkholderiales; family Burkholderiaceae; genus Cupriavidus; species Cupriavidus taiwanensis. Next base: position 2,271,107 of record NZ_LT984804.1, read on the forward strand.
GGCTCGAGCCGGGTGATATCCAGCGCCAGCCGGGCACTTTTCGCCAGCGGCTGGCCCGCCCGCGTGCGGATATCCGCCTCGCGCAGCGCGGCGGTGCCCATCACCACCATCTCCTGCGTATCCTGCTGCTGGCGGAACGCCACGGTCAGGCGCGTATCGAGCTTGCCCGACTTGACCTCGGCATCGCGCAACGGCGGCGCAAACGCCATCATCCGCGCCACCTCGAGCCCGTCCAGGTTGATGTTGAGCCGGGTCTGGCGCGAATCGGCGAAAGGCAGGACCTCGCCGTCCAGCGCCAGCGGCGTGCCGTTGACCTGCGCGCTCAGCGTGGGCCGGGTCACGATCTCGACGTCGTGCGGCAGGTTGGACAGGAACGGCAGCGTCAGCGTCAGGTTGTCGACGCGCAGGGTGGTATCGAGCAGCTTGTCGTCATAGCGCAGGCTGCTGCCGGTCACCGCGATGTTGTTCACCGAGAAGCGCGCCGGCTGGGCATCGGCCGGCTTCGGCGGCAGCGCCGCGAACTTCTCCTGCACATCGGCGAAGCTCATGCGGCCGTCGGCGCCGCGCACCACGTGCACGGCCAGGCGGTCGACATGGAGGTTGTCCACCACCGGCGCCAGGTGCCAGACCGAGGCCAGAGAGGTATTGGCCTGGGCCTCGCCCAGCGTCAGCGCCGGGGTCTTGCCATCGCGCTCGTAGATGGTCAGGTCGGTCAGCGTGGCTGCCAGTTCGAACGGGCGCACATGGGCCCGCCCCAGCGTGACCTTGCGCCCGAGCGCCTCGGTCGCGTTCTTTTCGACCAGGTACTTGATCAGCGGCGGGCCGCCGAAATACCCCGCCAGCCCGAACACCGCGAGCGCCGCCGCCACGCCGCCCGCGATACGCACGGCCAGCCGGCCGCGCGGCGTGGCAGCCGCAGTGGCTGCCAGCTGGATGGATTGCTTGAATGCCATGACGTTCCAGAAAACCTGACCCCGCTCTCCGGCGTTGCACGCTTCTTTGTGCCCCGGATTTCACATTTTCCGACATTATGGCAACGGTTTCGGACAAAGCAAAGACATCGGATAAGGCACCGCTTTCGAGCTCCCGACGTCCCGTGGGCCGAACTCTTATCTTTACCTCCTTTGCCCCATGTTTCGTCGCAATCCTGTGACTTATCCGCCGCGCCCGCACATAGCCTACAGGCGGATGATCACGGATTTCAGCTGGGTGTAGTGCGCGAGTGCCTCCACGCCCTGCTCGCGCCCGTAGCCGCTGTGTTTGAAGCCGCCACAGGGTGTTTGCACAAATCCGCCGGAGTACTCGTTCACCACAATGCGACCGGCCTCGAGCGCGCCCGCGACGCGATGGACGCGACCGATGTCGCGGCTCCAGATTCCAGCCGCCAGCCCATAGTCCGAGTCATTGGCGATGCGAATGGCGTCCGTCTCATCCTCGAACCTGATAACGCAAAGCACAGGCCCGAAGATCTCCTCGCGCGCGATTTCCATGTCGTTGTTCACGTTGAGGTAGACGGTCGGCTCGATGAACCAGCCCTTCTCCATCCCCGCGCCCTGTGCCACACGCCCGCCAATGGCCGGAACCAGACCGAGGCGGCGGGCCGCGTCGAAGCTCTCCTGGACTTTCTCGAACTGTGCCCGGGTCGTCATGGGGCCATAGGAGGCGGCCGGGTCGGGCCCCACGCGCACGCCCGCGACCGAGGTCAGCAGCTTGTCGACAAAGGCGTCGTGGATCGATGATTGCACCAGCAAGCGGGTGCCGGCGGCGCACCACTGCCCCCCATTCCAGGTGAAGGCGGTGGTGCATCCCTTGGCCGCGGCGTCCAGGTCGGCGTCGGCAAAGACGATGTTGGCCGACTTGCCTCCCAGCTCCAGCGTGAGCGGCAGCATGCAGTCGGCTGCAATGCGCCCGAGTTCCCTGCCGGCTCGCGTGCTGCCTGTGAACGAGACCTTGCGCACGTCGCGATGCGTGGCCAGCGCCGGTCCGAGCGCAGGGCCGGTCCCCAGCACCACATTCAGGACGCCGGGCGGCAAGCCCGCCCCCTCGGCCAGTCTCGCGAACGCGATAAGCGAACCGGAGGTGAACTCCGAGGGCTTGGCGACGACGACGTTGCCGCAGGCCAATGCTGGTGCGATCGCCCGGGCAGCTTGGTGCAGCGGCGCGTTCCAGGGAAGGATGATGCCGATCACGCCGAAGGGGTCGCGCCGCGTGTAGACGTGATAGTCCGGCCCCACGTTGACGACTTCGCCATCCATCGCGTTGACAATGCCGCCGTAGAACTCAAAGTACTGCGCGGTGAGCGCCATCAACTGCGGCATCTCGCGGCCCGGCTTGCCGGTCTCGTCGCTTTCAATGCGGCCCAGTGTGCCGTCGCTGTCGCGCACCGCACGGGCGATCTCCACCAGGATGCGGCCCCGCTCGGAGGGACGCATGGCGCGCCACGCCGGCAGCGCGGCCGACGCCGCGGCAACGGCCGCGTCGACGTCCGGCTTGCCGCTGGCAGCCACCTCGCCTAGCCGGGCGCCCGTGCGCGGATCCGTTTTTTCCATGTATGCGCCGGTCGATGGCGGAACATCGTGTCCGTTGATGTAGTTCAGCACTCGATTCATTTCGATTCCTCGGTCAAGACATTGCGCGATGGGGTAGCGGCCCGCGCCACCGACTTCAGGCCTGGCAGCCGGTTGCCCCGATGGTTGCGCCGGCCAGCTTTTCGATCTGTTGGACGACGCGCGTCATGTCATCGTTTGCCCCGCCATCGGCCACGGCCGCATCGAAGAACTGCTTGACCACGGCGGACGCAAACATCGGCGCGCCGACTGCCTCGGCTTCGCTCAGGACCAGTCGCATGTCCTTGCGCATCAGGTCCATGCGGAAACCGAAGTCGAAGCGCCGCGACAAGACCTTGTCGGCAAGCAGCGTTTCGACGGCAAAGCCACGCGCGGTGGCGCTTTTCGACAGAACCTGGAGGATCGCGTGCGCCGGGATGCCTGCCTTTACGCCGAACAGCACGGCCTCCGCCGCCGTAACCAGCGCCGAACCGGCGATCATGTTGTTGACGAGCTTGAGCGTCTGACCGAGCCCCGGCTGCTCGCCAAGATGCGAGACGTTGCGCCCGTATGCCTCCAGCGCCGGCCGCGCGAGTTCAAATGCCCCGGCGTGCCCCGACACCATCACGGTCAGCGCACCTGCCTCGGCCCCCGCCACGCCGCCGGCCAGCGGCGCGTCCAGCGCCTGGATGCCATGCGCCTGCAGGACGGCCGCGAGCTTGCGCGCCACCGTCGGACCCGTGGTTGAATGGTCCACGAAGACCTTCACCGCGCCGGCGCCAGCGATACCACCAGCGCCGATCGCAACCTGTTCGACGATATCGGGGGTGGGCAGGCACGCCATCACTACCTCGGCGTTCTCGGCAACGTCGCGAACCGTGGCGCCGCGCGCCGCGCCAAGGCCGACGAGGTCATCGACCGCCGCCGCGTTGCTGTCGAATACCGTCACCGCAAGGCCACGTTGAACCAGGTGCCTGGCCATGGGTTTCCCCATAGCGCCCAGGCCGATAAAACCAAATGTCGTCATGCAGTGTCTCCTTGTGTGGTCGCGTGTCGATGACACGGACACGCTCGCTGTGCGTGTGCCACGGATACTAGGCCCGGCCACGCCACCCGTTCAACGCAGATTTTGTGCGGCAACGATTGATTTTTTTTCAATCGAAGGTTGCGTTCCCGGATCGCCCGGGGCCGCCGCTCCGGACGCATCCCTGGTTTGACGAAAACTCAATCGTCCCGGCAAAAAAAGTCGTTTGAGCCGACCTCTCTTCCAAACCTACGATGCGCGGACGTGCCAGGGCCATGCGCCGGGCACGCCCGTGCGCCATGCCGCAGGCGGCGCGATACCGACAAGATGATTCAAGGAGACCGGCATGGAAACGACCCTGCCAGCCGATGCATTTAGGCAACCCACGTCACTCACCCGCGCGCAGTCGAAGGCCATCGCGGCAGCAACGCTCGGTACCATCGTGGAGTTCGCCGACTGGGTAATCTACGCCACCTTCGCCTCGCTCTTTTCACGGCAGATCTTTCCGGCCGATAACGAGATGGTGTCCTTGCTGTCGGCGTTCGCGGTATTCGCCGTCGGCTTTATCATGCGGCCCGTGGGAGGCGCCGTGCTGGGGGCATACGCCGACCGGTACGGGCGCAAGAAAGGCCTGACGCTCTCGGTGGCGCTGATGGCCGCAAGCACCATCGTGATCGCGGTGTGCCCGGTCTATGCCACGATCGGCATGGCGGCACCTGTCATCCTGGTGCTGGCGCGCCTGGTGCAAGGCTTCGCCGCCGGCGGGGAGTTCGGTTCTGCCTCGACCTTCCTGGTCGAATCGGCGGCGCCGGCGCGCCGCGCCTACGCCGGCTCATGGCAATACTTCGGTATCAATGCCGGCGTTTTGGTAGCCGCCCTGATCGGCTACGCGCTGACACGCACGCTCGATCCGCAGGCCATGGCGGCATGGGGCTGGCGGCTCGGATTCGCGATCGCGGGCCTGATGGGCCTGGTCGCGCTTTGGATCCGGCTGTCCGTGGCGGAAACAGAAGTGTTCACGCGCAAGGTCGCGCACCGCACCGCCGCCCATCCTTCGCTGCTGGTCGTCACCAGGCACTGGCGCGCGTCATTGCGCGTGATCGGCATCGCCATGGCGGGCAACCTGACACTTTACCTCTGGCTCGTGCTGTTCCCGACGTTCGCGCACGTCCGCACCGGCCTGAGCCTTCAGGATGCCTTCAGTGCCAGCGCGATCTCCATCGTGGTCTCGCTGGTGGCCATTCCCCTGGTTGGCAAGCTTGCGGACCGGGTGGGGCGCAAGCCGGTCCTGCTGGCGTTCGCGGGCGGCTCGGCGCTGTTCGCCTGGCCCGGCCTGCATTTCCTTGCCAATGACTTCTGGCTCGCGACCGCGATCGTCAGCGTGGGCATGCTGCTATCGTGCGGCTATGCCGCCACCGCGGCCGCAGTCATGGCCGAGCAGTTCCCGTCCGAGGTGCGCGCCACCGGCGTGGCGCTGCCCTACGCCATCTCGGTAACCCTGTTCGGTGGCACGCTGCCCTACATCATGACCTCGATGTCGGAAGCTGGCTTGTCGGAGTACTGCTGGGTCTATGTCGCCGCGGTCTGCGCGGCGGGATTCCTGGTGTACGCCTTCATGCCGGAGACCAAGGGCAAGGCCCTGGAGTAGGCAACACAATGGCGCGAGCGCGGGCCGCAGGCCGCTGGCCGCCGTTCGCGCGCCTGGATGCCATCGCAATTGCCAATCGGCCCGAGAGATCGGGGCGGACGGCGTGAGCCGCGCCCGGGCCGTGCTACGCCAGCGCGGCTTCTCCTGCCATCGCCTGTTGCCAGGTCGGCGGGCTGCCTATGCTGGCGGTCAGGTGTGTGCAGAACGCCTTCACTTTCGCGCTGGCATGCTGGGTGGCGCGCAGCAGGTAGATGCCGCCGGGCGCCTGCGGCAGAAGGCCGTCGATCGACAGCTCCACCAGCCTGCCCGCGCCGATATCCGGCCCGACCGACCAGTCGGGCATCAGCGCGATGCCGAGGCCCTGCAGCACCGACAGCCGGCGCGCATCGCAGTCGTCACACTCGAGCGCAAAGCTGGCCTCGGCGGCGTGCGCCGGCGTCAGCAGTTCACGCCAGCCGCGCATGCTGGTGCTGTGGCCACGGTCGATCAGGCGGTGCCTGCCGATCTGGTCGGCATGCGTCGGGCGGCCATGCAGGGCCAGGTAGCCAGGCGTCGCGCAGATGATGTAGCGCTGGCTGGAGATGCAGCGCGCAACCAGCGAGCTGTCGGCCTGCTGGCCGACGCGGATCACGACATCGAACCGCTCGACCACGGGATCGACGATGCGCTCGGTCAACGCCAGCTCCACCGTCAGCCGCGGATACTGGGCGTACAGCGCGCCGAGGTGCGGCACCACGTGGCGCCGGCCGAATGCGGGCAGGCACGCGACCCGGATCAGTCCGCTGACGCCCTGCTCCAGCGCCGTCACGGCATCACGCGTATCGCTCAGCTCATGCAGGATGCGCGTGGCGCGCCCGAACAGCAGTTCGCCGGCGTCGGTGCGGACCAGCGCCCGGGTAGAGCGCGTGAACAGCGGCACCCCCAGCTCGCGCTCCAGCGTATCGATCTGCCGCGCCACCGACGAGGCGACCAGGCCGCGCTGGCGGGCTACCGCCGAGAAGCTGCCCGACTGGGCGACCTCGACGAAGATGGACAGGTTTTCCGCGAATCGGCTGAACTCCATTTTTGCAATCTCCGCAAAGGCCTTGCGCAGGCGGACCGGCTTCCCCCACGATTCGGCCCAGTCTAACATCCAGTGACCGATCCCGGCACGCCATCTTTAGCAAGTTAAGCAAAAGTGGAGCATGCCGGTCATCCCCATCACAGAGAGGAGCAGACCCCGATGGAGACTACCGCAGCAAAGACGATCCGGCGCTTCGCGCTGCCACGGCTGGCGGCCGCGGCGCTGGTCACGGTGACGGCCGTGTCGATATCCCCCGCCCCTGCCCGCGCCGACACCTGGCCGGCCAAGCCGGTCACACTGATCGTGCCCTATGCCGCCGGCGGCACCGTGGACAAGGTGGCGCGGCAGATCCAGGAGGGCCTGCGCAAGCGCCTGGCGCAGCCGGTGATGATCGACAATCGCGCCGGCGCGGGCGGCACCATCGGCACCGCACAGATCGCGCGCAGCGCTGCGGACGGCTACACCATCGGCATGGTGTTCGATGGCTTCGCCACCGAGTCGCATATCTATCCGAAACTGCCGTACGCCTCGCAGAAGGACCTGACCGGCGTCTCATACATGGTCCGCTCGCCGATGGTGCTGGTCGTTCCCGCCAGCTCGCCGTACAAGACGCTGCAGGACTATGTCGCGGCGGCGAAGAAGCCGGATGCCGTGTCGTACGCGTCGGTCGGCGCCGGCAGTTCCAACCAGCTGGTGGCCGAACTGTTCCATGAAGCCGCGGGAACCAGCGGCACGCATACCCCGTACAAGGGCGGCGGCCCGGCCATCAACGACCTGCTGGGCGGCCATGTCGATTCGATGATCGCCAGCCTGCCGCTGGTGATGCCCTACGTGCGGGCCGGCAAACTGCGCGCACTGGCCGTGACGGCCGGCCAGCGCGACGCGCGCCTGCCGGGCGTGCCGGCAGTGGCGGAGTCCTACAAGGGCTTCGAGGCCTATTCGTGGGTGGCGATGATCGCGCCGGCGGGCACGCCGCCCAACGTCATTGGCAGGCTCGCCGCCGAGGTCAACGCCACGCTGCGCGACCCGGCCATCGGCAAGGTACTGAGCGACGGCGGCTTCGATGTCATCGCCGGCGACAGCGCCCAGGCCAACAAGCTGATCCGGGAAGAATCCGTCCGCTGGGGCCGGCTGATCAAGTCGCGCCATATCGTCATTGAATAGGTGCCTGGCATCATGCGACCCTTTGTCTACCAGACCCACCCGCAGCGCATCGTGTTCCGTGCCGGCGCGCTCGCGACGCTCGGCGCCGAAGCCGACACCCTGCACGCACGCAAGCTGCTGGTGCTCTGCACCCCCCAACAACGCGACCTGGCCGAGCGCGCCGCCGAGGTGCTGGGTGCGCGCTGCGCCGGCATCTTCGACGGCGCGGTCATGCACGTGCCGGTGGAGCAGGCGCGGCTGGCGCGGTCCCGCGCGGCGGAACTCGGCGCCGATGCCGTGGTGGCGATCGGCGGTGGCTCGACCATCGGGCTCGGCAAGGCCATCGCCCTCGAATCGGAGCTGCCCATCGTTGCCGTGCCGACGACCTATGCCGGCTCGGAGATGACGCCGATCTATGGCCTGACCGAAGGCGGCCTGAAGCGTACCGGGCGCGATCCGCGCGTGCTGCCGCGCACAGTGGTCTACGATCCGGACCTGACCCTTGGCCTGCCGGTGGCAATGAGCGTGACCAGCGGCATCAACGCCATCGCCCACGCCGCCGAAGGGCTGTACGCGGGCGATCGGACGCCGGTCAGCGACTGGATGTGCCGGGAAGGCATCGCGGCGATGGGGCGTGCGCTGCCGGTGATCGCGGCCAGCGGTGGCGAGCGGGATGGCACCGAACTGCGCGCCGAACTGCGCGCGGCCAGGAGCGATGCCCTGTATGGCGCCTGGCTCTGCGGCGCCGTGCTGGGCAGCGCCACGGTTGGCCTGCATCACAAGCTGTGCCACACGCTGGGCGGCAGCTACAACCTGCCCCATGCCGAGACGCACACGATCGTGCTGCCGCACGCGCTGGCCTACAACGCGCCCGCGGCACCCCGGGCGATGGCGGCGATTGCCGCCGCCTTGGGCCGCCCTGACGCCACCGGCCCGCAGGCGGTGTTCGACCTGGCTGCTTCTTTGGGTGCTGCCGTGGCGTTGCGCGATATCGGCCTGCGCGAGGAGGATCTCGACCGCGCCTGCGAACTGGCGCTGCAGGCGCAGTATCCGAACCCGCGGCCGCTCGAGGCGAAGGCCTTGCGGCAACTGCTGCAGAACGCGTTTGACGGCGCGCTGCCCGCGCCATGAGCGCCCCACGCCAGAACCATGGAAAACAAGCGATGAACCGACATACGATTTGTGCGGCCTGCCTGGTTGCGCTCCTTGGCCACAGCCTTCCTCTTCTCGCCCAATCCGCCGCGGCCAGCGACCGCACCGTGCGACCGGTGGTGATGGCCCAGCAATCGGCGCCCTCCTTCCTGGAGAGCATCGCCGTGGGACCTGACAGGGCACTCTATGTCACGGACTTCCAGGGCCGGCAGATCCTGAAGTACGTCGACGACAAGGGATTTTCGGTCCACGCGCAACTCGACGTGCATCCGTGGGGCATGGTGTTCGACACCGACGGGACCCTGTACTTCGGCGCCGCGGAGGCTGGCATCACCGACAAGACCTCGCCGCCCACGCAATGGGTCTACCGCCAGGCCCCCGGTGATGCGCCGCGCCCGCTGCTCAAGGTCGGCCAGGCACGGTCCCTGAACGGGATGACGCTGCTCGCGCCGGGACGCGTGCTGATCGCCGACGGGCGCGGCGGCGTCATCTGGCACCTGGATGTGAAGACCGGGCGGGTTTCGCCCTTCATCCGGGACGACGCGCTCGATGCGCCGGCCGGGTTTCAGTTGCCCACGCCGGCAGCCAACGGCCTCAAGCTCCACCGGGGCCACCTCTATGTGTCGAACACCGCGCGCGCCACCATGCTGCGCATCCGCATCGGCAAGGACCTGAGGCCCAGCGGCGGCGTGGAAGTCTTTGCCGAGCCCGTGCGCGCCGACGACTTCGTGTTTTCGCCCGGCGGCAACCTCTATTACACGACGCACCGCAAGGAGGTCATGAAGATCACGCCGGAGCGCCACGTCTCCGAGGTGCCGGGCATCGGGCCGGAACTGGTCGGCAGCACCGCGCTGGCCTGGCGCGACGGCGACGACGGTCCCTTCGCCATCAACGACGGCGGCTTCATCGCACACCATTGGTATGGGGGCCCGCCCCCGACCGCATCGAATCTGGTTCGCCTCGGCGGATTGGACTGACTCGGGCGATGGCAAGCCGGCGGCTCCCTCAACGCCGGTGCTGCCGAAAGAACTCCCACATCATGGTGCTGGCATCCGGCCCGGTCTCGCTGTGATACCGGTAGCCGGCGTCGCCGCCGCTCCACGCGTGGCCCAGGCCCTCTACCTCGACCAGCGTCACCAGGTCGCGGTGCCAGCGGCCGAAGCGGTATTCATGCGACCGGCCCGGGACATCACTCGCGGGCTCGAACCGCGCGGGGCGCCCGGCGAGCCGGTCTTCCAGGCCGTTGTAGGCCAGAAACTGCCGCGCCAGCAGGCGCCCGTTGACCGGATGCACCGCATCATCGGCCAATCCGTGGATCACCAGTGCGGCCATTTCGGGGCCGCCCGGCGTCACGCCGGCGGCTTCGAGCAGCCAGGCGGGTTCGGCCTCGGAGCCCGCCTGCATCGCGCGCAAGCCGGCGCGCGGGTTGTCGGCCGCGCCGATGACCACGCCGGAATGGAGCGCCACCGCGGCGACCTTGTCCGGGTAGCGCAGCGCCACCACCGCGGCCATGGCCGCGCCGGCGGACATGCCCGCCAGGTAGATCTCGCGCTCGCGCACATCATGGCGCGCCGCCAGGGCGTCCAAGAGTGCTGCCACCGCCTGCGCCTCGCGTCCGCCATCGGCCGCGCCGAGGTCGAACCACTGCCAGCAGCGCTGCACCTGGCGGCGCAACGGCTGCTGCGGGTAGGCAACGATGAAACCTTCGCGTTCGGCCAGTGCATTCAGGCGCGTGCCCGCGGCCAGGTCATCCGGGGTCTGGCGACAGCCGTGCAGCACTACCACCACCGGCAGCGGGCCACGATGGGCCTTCGACGGGATGTAGAGGTGATAAGACAGTTGCGGCACCAGTTCGCCCGGCATCGGCGCCAGGCGCAGGCGATGCGCCTGCCAGATACCGCGCAGGCGCTCCGGCTCGGCGGCCGGACGTGCGGGCCTGGAGGGCCGGCGCGGCTCGGGCGGGCGCCCAGGGGTGAGCGGATTCAGCGAATCCATGCGCGAGAGCCAGGACTTCACCTGGGCTTCCGTGCGGGCCTGCACACGGCTCAAACGCCGCATGCGGGCATGCCAGTCGGCTGCAAGGCTCTTGGTCATGAGGACTCCTGTATGACGGAATCTCCTCCTATGCCTTATTGTTGCGTTGCAGCATACCACAGCCAGGAGACCTCCACCCGCCATTGGCGGTCGCGCGTCGGCGAATGCGAGCTGGAAGAGGAGCGGGCTGGCCCCCGACGGCCTATGCGCCCCGGGGGGTTTCCAGGCCCGGGGCAGTCAGCGGTCGGCCACCCGCTTCCAGCCCTCGGTCGCGAAGCTGCGCATGCCCCGGGCGCGCGCTGCCGTGCCCGGGCCAAGGTCGCGTTCGTAGAACACCCGCTCGCGGCCAAGCAGGAAGGTATTGACGCCGGTATCGCCATAGCGTGCCGGCCACGCGATCAGGCCGTACCCGCCCTCGCTGCCCCGGGCTGGCGGCAGGATGCGGTAGTGATAGCCGTAGAAGGCGTCGGCGGCGGGCGTTTCAGGGCCCATCGCCAGCGCGTCGGGGCCGAGCGGGCTTGCGTCCTGCTCGCTGGCGGCCGGCCAGTAGAGCCCGTCGGTCTGGCCGGGCGTGCTGATCAGCCGCCTGGCGTAGCGGCCCTGGCCCACCTGCTCGGCATAGCGCTGCTGGGCGTCTGCCAGCTGCAGCAGGGTTTCCATGGTGACCAGTTCATTGCGGCCGAGGCGGCGGCGGCGCACCTCCTGTTCGCCAGCGCGCAGGTCGAACTGCCAGCCGTCCTTTTGCCGGGCCAGCGGCACGGGAAAAGTCCACCCGCTTTCTCCCACCGCAATGCGCGCGCGGCGCTCGCCATCGGGCTGCACGGCATGGTGGCGCGCCCACGCGCCCAGGAATTTGTAGATGTCGTCCTGGTCGATCGAGCCCTGTGGCACCAGTGACTGGTATCGGCTGCCAAGCACCCGCTTCAGCGCGTCACCATCGCTGCGCGCGATGGCATCGCCGAGCGCATCGGCCGCCGCCTGCGCGCTGGGAAAAGCCTGCTGCGCCGCCACGGGAGCGCCCAGCGACAGGGCCACGACGGCGGTCAGCAGCGGCAGCGCGCGGGCAGCGCGGACGAAGCAGACGGCGGAAATCAGCTTACCGGTCTTGCGCATCATGCTTTACCTCCGGCCATGGCCAAAATGTTCACCGCCGCCCGGCCGGCCTGCGCCACCCATCCCGCCGCCGTGGCGCATGCCCTCCTGGTTGAACCCGGCCGCACGCTCCGGCGCCTGATGCTGAGCCAACTCGGCACGCTGCGTCTGTTGGCGCACGCGCTCGCCATTGCCGGCGTCGCGCAGCGCGCTGTCACGATTGGCATTGCGCGCGCGGTCGCGCGCCGCGGCCTGGTCGGCGCGCTGGTGATCGGCCCCCGCGGGCCGGGGATTGTGGGCGCCGGCGCCGCCCGCGCCGGGCCGCGCGCCCTCGGTGCGGCCGGCCACGCCGCCGTTATGGCCGGGAATCGCCTGGCCGGTACGGCCTTCGAACGACCGGGCGGCGCGATCGCGCGCCTGGTCGCGCTCGGACGGCTGGCGCTGCACGGCGCCGCCGGCGCGCTGGCCCGCCTGCGCGCCCGCCTGCGCGCCCGCCTGGCGATTGGCAAGGCCGGCCTGGCGTGGCTGGTCATAGCGGCCACGCACCGTCGCATTGTTGTAGGGCACGTCGCCGCGCCGGGCCGGGTTGTGCTGCCAGTTCACGTTGGCGCGGTTCACGTCGAGGCGCTGGTTGACGTTGATGTTGTTGTAGCGGTTCACATTGATGTTGACATCGTGGTCGTGCCAGTCGAATCCGCCCCACATCGCATCGACCGCGGCCACACCCAGCCCGAAGCCGATGCCGGACACCAGCGCGGTGGCGAACATCGAGCCCGGCGGCGGCGGGTAATACGCCGGCGGATAGGCCGGATACGCCCAGGTGCCGTAGACCGTGGTCGGGTTATAGGTCGGCACATAGACCACTTGCGGATTGGCCGGATCGATCTGCACGATGGTGGTGCCGCCGGAACTCTGGGTCACCACTTTCTGCTGTTCGGTGGTCTTGAGCGTACCGGCCTTCTGCGCCTGCGAGCGCAAGCGCTGCACCGAGTCCATCACGTCATTGGGCTGCGCCAGGAACGCATCGCCGATCGACTGCACCCACTGGGGCTGGCGTCCCATCATGTCGAGCACCGACGGGAAGGCGGCCAGCGATTGCACGCTCGGGTCCCAGCTCTGGCTGGCCACCGCCTTGGTCGCGGCGTCGCCGGACAGGCTGGGATTGGCCTTTGACCATTGCGCCGCCGCGGCCACGTCGGCGGGATACGTCGCCGCCATCAGTACCTGGGACAGCAGCGCATCTGGATACAGCGCCACCGGCGCGGTCAGCTGGTCCAGTTGCGCCTGGCTCAGCGTGGTTTGCCCCAGCGCGGGCTGCAGGGGCAACACTAGCAGCAGTGACAGGCACCATGCGAAGAGCTGTTGAAGACGATGCATGTTGACGCTCCACAAGTACGCAAGCAACAGCGGGCCGACTGGGGCGCACCGTTCAGCGACGCTCCTGCGCGCACTGCTGGCGATACGCCTCTTCCAGGCGCTTGCGATCCGCCTGGCGTTCCAGTGTCGGGTAGGTGCGCCCGTCAGCCGTGGTTACCGAACCTTTGCCGGTGGACCATTGCGGCCCGCCGGGAAGTGCGTTGATCTGGTCAAGCAAGCGCTGGCAGTGCTCGCGCTGCGATGCCGACAGCGTGCCGCCGGGCCCCTCTGCCCCCGCGGTGGCTTCATCCAGCATGCGCGGCGGTGGCGGCGCCACCATCGGCGTGCCCGCGGCCGAAGCAGCCGAAGCCGCGCTGGCATTCCCGGCTGCCCACAACGGGGCAGCCACCGTGGCGATGCATGCCAGCATGCCCGCCTTGATCAGAACCTTCTTCAAACCCATCACTCCAGAGCATCCACGGCGAGTCTTCCGCCATGGGCATATCGGGGAACCGTCCGCCGCTAGCGATCCTTGCCATGGGTGCCACGGCGCCCGGAACGGTTGCGCATCAGCTCCAGCTGGAGCAGTGCATCCGCAAGCATACTCTTGAGCCTGGCGTTCTCTTCCTGCAGTTCGCGCAGCTTGCGCCCGTCGCGGGCCTCACTGGTGCCCGGCGCGCCGTAGCGGCTGCGCCATCCGTAGAACGATGCATCGCTGAAGCCATAGCGCGCGCACAGCTCGCGCACCGGCACGCCGCTGGCGGCCTCGGCCAGGTAAGCGCGGATCTGTTCTTCCGAATACCGTCTGTTCACGAATCTCTCCGCTTCGCAACGGCGGGGCCCTGGCGTCGCACAGCCAGCCGGCGACGCCAACCGTGCCGACTCTGGCCGTAAGTTAGCCCAGGGCCGCGGCAAAAGGCAATTCAGTGTCTTCGCAGTGCGAGTTAAGAAAATTGTCGCGGCGCGCCGGTTGCACCCATTGGCATGCGCAACCAAATTTCGTTATTCCAATTTGGAAATAACGTGGACTGATTGCATGCAAATGTCACCCAAGCGGGGGATGAAATATTGTCGAAGGCACCGGTATTTTACGCCAGAGCTGCCCGCAAACGGCGACGGCAAGCCATGTCTGCGACGCGATACAAAGTCCTGAACAGGATTTGGCAGGTCTGTCATCAAATCAAGTTTCTATGACTTTTTCTAACCATGTATTAAGATTCCTCGGCATAACTAAATTTCGGACTCCTTCGCACGGCGCACATTCAACGCCGGCAGAAGCGCGGCCCGGCAGTGGGCACCATCGAGCCGTCGTGTAGTACGCTGGCGCCGATCCTGACCGCCGGCATGCGCCTGAGTTGATGGTTCAAGGAAGCGCTACGCTGTTGGTTGAAAGCAAGCCGGACACCAGCTTGTCACGCGGGTAGTGAAGCATCCTGCTGGAGTATTTGCGCGCGGGACTTCGTACTGGTGAAACCAGTTTCGCGCGGCGTGGCGCCGATCGCGAGCATCGGTGGCAACAGCACCGCGGTGTGCCCGGTTTCAGGCGCGCCATGAAGGGCGCATTGCAGTTTGCATCGGACCGACAAAAAAACAAGAAGGCGAAGTCGCGTATCAGGAGAAGTCGGAATGCGTCATGTCAGCACGAAGTTGTTGCATGTCTTTGTCCTGGTCATGGAGTACCGTGACCTGAGCGCAGTTGCGGCTTGCACCCAGGGACGCGTGCCCACCGTGGCCTACAGCCTGGCGCGCTTGCGCGAGATCACCGGCGACCCCTTGTTCGTCAAGCGCAACGGCATGCTCGAACCCACGCCGCACGCGCTGCGCCTGGAACAGACGGCGCGCCAGATCCTGGCGAAATGGAACCACCTGGTGCGGCCGGGCGAACCCGGCCCGAGCAAACGCCGCGAAGGCGGCAGACGCGTCTCCATCGGCTTTTCTTCATCGATCGGCGACCCCGTCATCACCGAGATCCTGACCGCACTGTGCGAGCAGTTTCCGCAAGACAGCTTTGTCACTCGCCCGGTGATTGCCGACGCCGCCCTCGCCGGCCAGCTGAGCGACGGCGAACTCGACTGCGCCTTCGTCGTCGACAGCGGACATGATCCCGGACGCGTGCGCCAGCACAACATCATGGCCACGCCGCGCCGGCTGGTCAGCGCCACGCGCGGCGGCAGCCAGGATGAAAGCGAGAGCGCCTGGATCCTGTTGCAGGAAGACAGCGAAGCCGGCAGTCCGCTGCGTGCCTTCCTGAGCCGGCAGGCCGGCACGCCCGGCCATCGCGAGACGGTGGTGCCTTCCTGGCATACGCAGATCACGCTGCTGCATTCCGCCGGCGGCATCTGCCCGGTGCTGGATTTCAACGTGCCGCTGGTCACGCGCGAGCGCAAGACCCGGCTGCTGGCACCGCCCAGCAGCTTTCCCGAATGGGCCGCCCTGCATTTCTGGGGACCCGAGCGCAACAGTGACCAGGGCGTGCTGCACGAGGTCATGGAAGTCGGCAGCGCCGTGCTGCGCGACCCGCTCAAGGCCATCGACGGGCGCCGCAACGGCCGTCCCGCGGTCCCGGCCGAGGCCGCGACGACCTGACACCAGGCGCGCTGCCAGCATGCAAGGCCGCTGTCCGCCGCAAGGCGGCAGCGGCCTTTCTTGTCACGGAACAATGTCACCGATCGTTATCGGCGAGCGTTGTCGGGATCGGCGACAGCCATGCCGTTTATCACCTTGCCGGGACGGATCTCCGAGCAACCGGCCCGCGCTGCACTAGCGCGCTGGCTGGCCAGGGATCTTTTCGGGCAATGATTTACGAATCCTCCTAGTTCCGCCGCACTGACTCACCGCTATGCTGCCATGGCATTGCCGCGGTCCGACCGTCTCCCGTCTGGCCCGGGCCGGCGGTAATGCGAGCAGTTGTCCGGCGCCTCCATGTCTGGCGTCATTTTTGCGCCGCACGTCGCCCAGGCGTGCGGCGTTTTCTTGACGTTGCCGAGGGCTGCGCCGCCTGAACAAGAATCGAGGAGCAACCCGATGGCATTGAGGATCCTGCTCGCCGACGACCACCCGCTGGTCTCGGCGGCCGTCGCCGACCGCTTGCACACCCAGACCGGCTGGGAAGTCTGCGGCAGCGTGACCAGCGCGACGGCGCTGCTCAACAGCATCGACAGCCTGCGCCCCGACGTCGTCATCACGGACTACCACATGCCGGCGCAGGGCGAACGCAACAGCGACGGACTGCGGCTGCTGGCGAGCCTGCGGCGGCGGCATCCGTCGATGGCGGTGATCGTGCTGACCATGATCACCAACCCGCTGGTGCTGCGCTCGATCCTCGACACGCAGGTGCACGGCCTGGTGCTGAAGGATGCGCCGCTGACCGAACTGGTCACGGTGGTGTACCGCATCCAGCAAGTCGGCCATGGAAGTGCTGTCGCAGGCTGACCCCAGCAGCCTGGCGGGCGCGGACCGCCTGTCGCGGCGTGAAATGGAGGTATTGCGGCTATACCTGACCGGGCGCTCGGTCAGCGAGATCGCCATCCAGCTGTGCCGCAGCGTCAAGACCATCAGCCGGCAGAAGAACTGCGCCATGCAGAAACTCGGCGTCACCAACAACCGCGAACTGTTCGAGTTTGCCGCGCTCAACGGCCTGCTGCTGAGCGGTTGAGCGGCTGAGCGCAACGCCGCCGCGGCATCAGGCCACGTCGGCCTGCTCCGCCGCGCGGGCCTGCGCGTGCGCGATGCCCGCCTCGAGGCGCGCCAGGCCGCGCGACAGTTCGCGCATGGTGGTGGGCGAGACCTCGGACAGCACATCCTCGAGAAAGGCCGAGCGCAGCGGCATGGCGCGCGCCACCACCTCGCGTCCGGCCGGCGACAGCGTGACATGGGTCACGCGGTTGTCGCGCTCGGAGGTGCTGCGCTCGACCCAGCCCAGTTCCTGCATGGCCTTGAGCTGGCGCGTCAGCGCACCAGGGTCCATGACGACCAGGTCGGCCAGTGCCTTCTGGCCGATGGCGCCCTCCTGGTGATGCAGCGCATGCAGGATGCGCCAGCGCGGCAAGGGCAGTCCCATGCGCTGCTCGAACGCCCCCGCATAGGCGCGGTAGGTCCGGCCGAACTGCTGCAATACGGCCACGCTCTGTCGCTCCAGTTCCATCCATTCTCCTCAGGGTAAGTTGCCGGCATCATTCCGCCGCCATCGCCGGCGCGGAGCTGCGGGTCAGCTTGATCGACGGCACCTGGCGCGCGCACCAAACGCCCAGCGCGGCCGCCGCCCCGGCCACTACCAGGCCCAGGTGGATGGACCCCACCAGCGACATGCGCGCCTGCTCCAGCAGCAATGCGCCATTGTGCCCGGCCTGCTCCAGCTGGCCCAGCAGCGCCAGCTGCGACGCCTTGTCGATCAGCACCTGCGGGTCCGCCATGCGTGACGCCCACTGGCTGGCATGGGCGCCGGACAGCGCCTGTTCAACGCCGCCGGTGTAGCTGCGCGTCACCAGCGTGCCCACGATCGCGGTGCCGACCATGCCACCGACCATGCGCAGCGATTGCAGCATGGCCGTGGCGATGCCGAGGTGCTCGCGGCCCGCGGTCTGCTGCGCGAACACCGTCAGGTTGGGCATGATAAAGCCGAGGCCCAGGCCGCCGACCAGCATGATGGCCATCAGCACGCCATGCGGCATGCCGCGGGTGGCCTGCGACAACCCCAGGCAGGACAGTGCCAGCATGCCGAAGCCGGCATAGAGCATATTGTTCGGGCGCGGGATGCGCGTCACGATGCGGCCATTGAGGATGCTGCCCACGGTGATGCAGACCACCAGCGGCGTGATCAGCACGCCGGCCTGCTTCGGCGAGTAGCCGAACCCGCCCTGGAACAGCAGCGGCGCATACAGCAACAGCGCGAACATGGTAAAGCCGGTGAACACCGCCAGCTTGAACAGCGGCGCCAGCCCGGGATCGCGGAACATTTCGACCGGCAGGATCGGATTGGCGCAGCGCCGCTCCCACTGCCACAGCGCTGCCAGCGCCATCGCCGCCAGCACGAGCAGCCCCGCGGTATAGGCGTCGAGGCCACGCGCCGGCAACAGTTCCACGCTCATCTGCATGCTGCCGAGGCCGGCCGCGATCAGCAGCGCCCCCAGCCAGTCGACGCGAATCGGCCCGCGATGCGCCTGCTGGCGCAGATGCGGCAGGTAGCGCCAGGCAAACCACAGTCCCAGCACGCCCACCGGCAGGTTGACGTAGAACACCGCGCGCCAGCCATACCACTCCGTCAACAGGCCGCCCAGCGACGGTCCGACCGCATTGGCAATGCCGAACGCCGCGCTCAGCATCACCTGCCAGCGCAGCCGCACGTGCGAATCCGGAAACAGGTCGGCGATGCAGGCAAAGGCCGTACCGACCAGCATGCCGCCGCCAATCCCCTGCAGCGCGCGCGCGCCCACCAGGAACGGCATGTTCGGCGCCATGCCGCACAGCGCCGAGGCCACCGAGAACATCACGATCGAGGCCAGCACGAATGGCTTGCGTCCGTAATAGTCTCCAAGTCGGCCGAACACCGGCACGGTGATCACCGAGGTCAGCAGGTAGGCCGTGGCCACCCATGCGTAGTACTCGAACCCCTGCAACTCCGCCACCACCGTGGGCAGCGCCGTACCCACCACGGTCTGGTCCAGCGCCACCAGCATCACCACGAAAGCCACGCCCAGCATGGCCAGCAGCGATTCGCGAAAGGGCAGGACCTGGCCGGGGGGCTGGAGACTATGTGGCTCGGAGCTCATTTTATTGCTCGATCAATCGTTGCACTGTCAATGATTATAGGGCAAGTTCCGCTGCCTTGCCGTCGCAGGCGCGGGTGTCATGCCAGCGCGCCGCACCGCAAGCTGGCTGCCCTAAACCAACAGGGTGGCGGCCGCCCAGATGATCAACAGGGCCCCCAGCACGCGGCCGGCACGCTCGCCACCGGGCAGGATTTTTTCGATGAAGACCACCAGGGACAGCGCCGCGATCCACACGATGTTCATGATGCCGCCGACGAACAGCAATGCCATCAGCATCCAGCAGCAACCCACGCAGTAGGCGCCGTGGCGCAGGCCGAGCACGAAGCTGCCGGCAACCCCGGGACGCCAATGCGCGACCAGGAAGGTCGCCGGCGCGCGGCACTGTGCCAGGCAAGCGCGCTTGATCGGCAAAAACTGATAGACGCCCGCCGCGAGCAGCACGCTCGCGGAAAGGAGGGCGCTCTTCGACCACAGCATCATTGCCGAAATCAGGCCGGTCGGTTGCAGCGCCAGCTGCAGCAATGCCGCGCCGATGGCAAACCCGAGCCATGCGGTGAGGTAGCCGGCCAGCAGAAGCACCGAAGTGGCAGCAGGCCCGCCCGCGGAGGTGCCGTGATGCCGCAATACCCGCCGATACAGCAGCACGACCGGCGCCGCGCTGGGTGTCATCATCGCGATCATCATCACCCACCACATGAGGATGACGGTGACCAACGGCGTATCCATGCCAGCGACATCGCCTGGCAGCCGATGCGGGAAAAGCGTGACCGCGGTCATGTCGAGAGCGGACATGCCGGTGCCCGCCCCCGCCCACAGGTAGCCCCACGACAACGCGACAATGGCGACGATGCCCAGCGAGGTGATGGCGCGCTCGCGTCCGAGGACGTTGTCGAGACGGCTCATGCGGCAGTGCGATGCCGGATCAGTCCCTGGTTGTTCATGTGCAATCGTGCGAACTGCGCATAGGTGCCATTGAGCTCCAGTGCGATATTGCCTTGCGAGCGGCTGGTGCCGGAGCCGATCTCGGCAAGCTCGTACTCGAAGCCGTGCGGCAGGTCGATGCGGGCGCGATGGTCGGCGCCGGTCACCGGGTTGCGGATCGGTTCGCCGACGGTGTCGAACACACCTTCGACATGGATCCGGCCGCGGCGGGCATCGACGTCGACGTCAAAGTCAATCCTCGTGAAGATCGGATCGAAGGCTTGCTCGAGCGTCGACGCAAATACCGCGAACATGGTCGCGAACGGCTCGGTGTCCTGCCCGGTCATGATCTTCAGGACGGCTTCGCGCTGGTCCGGGGTGGCCCGTTCGTCGACGATCGGCTGACACTTGCCCTTCCCCTCGTGGATCGGGCCGGGCCACTGGAACACCACCGCGATGTTGAGGCCATCGAGTCGCACCTCGCCATAGTAGCCGTCGCTGATCGAGATCGCGCCCATCGCTTCGCAGAAGCCCTTGGTCGGCAGCGCGTTGAACTGGCATGGGCAACCGTACGCGCAATTGCAGTTGATCAGCTCGGTGCCTTGGATTTCCCAGGGGGTCATGGCAGTTCTCCTTGCGCTTGACGTCTTGAGCGCCTGCTTATCGTCCCCGCACGATGGGCAGCCTGGCTTGAATCTAGTGTGCAGCAAGAGGAAGTCAAGACGGCATCCGCGCCGGCATGTGCGTTCGGCTACCGTCAACCTTGCGATGTACCATCGCTGGCAACCGAGGTTCCCATGCCTGCACCGATGCGGAAGTGCCTGTGGTGGTACAAGGGCCCGCAGGCCCCTGGGTTCATTCGGGTTGAATACCCGCTTGCTTCACCAGATTCCCCCAGCGCTCGACCTCGGTGCGCAGCCGGTCGCCCAGTTGGGCGGGGGTGGACGCTTTCAGGTCGATGCCCTGGCTGTCGAGCCGGGCTTTGGTCTGCGGATTCGCCAGCGCCGCGCGGACTTCGTCGGCAAGCCTGTTCACCACCGCCGTCGGGGTCCGCGCCGGCGCGACCAGGGCCCACCACTGGCTGACCTGCATGCCAGGCAGTCTGGCCTCGGCGGCGGTCGGCACGCCGGGCAGCGCAGCCACGCGCACCGGGCCCGTCACCATCAACGCCGAGATCTTGTTGCCGCCATGCAGGCTGCTGCCGCTTGCCAGGGTGGCGAAATGCCCCTTGACCAGCTGCGCGGAGACATCGGTCAGCGCCGGCGCCGAGCCGCGGTACGGCACGGGGTCGACCGGGATACCGGCCTGGCCTTCCAGCATCTTGGCGGCCAGGTGGCTGATCGAGCCATTGCCGCTGGTGGCCAGCTGCAGCGGCGTTCCGGCCTTGCGCGAGTCCGCCAGGAAGCGCTGGATCTCTCCGGCGCGGTACTGCGTGCTGTCGGCGAACAGGACCAGCGGCGCCTCGCCGAGCAGTGAAACCGGCGTGAAGTCGCGCAACACATCGTAGGGCATCTGGCGGAACACGGACGGCGCAACGGTGTGCGCCAGTTCGATGACGCCCAGGGTGTAGCCATCCGGCGCGGACTTGGCCAGCGTGTCGGCGCCGATGCGGCCGGAGGCGCCGGCGCGGTTGTCGACCACCACGGGCTGCCCCATCGATTCGCTCATGCGCTGCGCCACCGCTCGCGCCAGCGCGTCGGTACTGCCGCCGGCGGCCCAGGGCACGACCAGCCGGACCGGCTTTTCCGGATAGGCGGCCAGCGCCGGCGGCATGTGGGCCGCGAGGCAGCAGGTAATGGCAGTCAGCAGGTAACGCAGCTTCATGAGTCTCTCCCCAAGGTGTTTGAATTCATGCCTGGCCCGGATCGCGGTCGCCGCGCGCGGTCAGCATCAGCATTACGGCGTGCGTCCGGTCGATGCGCCCGCCGGCGCGCAGCGCCTGCGCCGCCGCGAGGCCCGCTCCGGCGCACAGTTCGACCCAGAATCCCGCGGCGGCGAGATGGCGCGTGCCGTCGCGCGCCGCCGCATCGTCGACGACCACCGCGCCGCCGCCCGAGCGCCTGGCGGCATGGACCTGCTGGGCGGTCACGGTTGAGCCCGCCGTGGAGAACTGAAGGGTGGTGCCGGCGAAGTCGGATTGCTGCGACGCGCCGGCCAGCACCCGCGACAGCCGTGGAAACGGTTCTACCGCCCAGAGGCGTGGCAGTTTCGGCAGGTGTCCCAGTGCGACGAGGTCCCGCAGCGCGCTGAAGATGCCCCACAACAGATCGCCGCGCGCAGTCGGCACGATGACATGGTCCGGCCGGCACCCTTGCGCCACCCATTCCAGCGCGACGGCCCGGTAGCCCTCGACCCCGAATGCCGGGCTGCCCACCGCGGGCACGCTGTAGTTGGTCAGCGCGAATGCGCCATCGTCGCGGACGCGCCGGCGCACATGCGCCCAGCGCGCATGACCGTTATCGCAGACGACACGCCGTGCGCCGTAATGGCGCAACGCCGCGTCAAACACGGCGGGCAGCGCCTGGTAGGTCGCGACTTCGCAGTCCAGCCCCGCGGCGGCGCAATAGGCCGCGGCCGAGACGGCGGCGTTGCCGCTGGATGCCAGCACCACCTCGCGCGCGCCAATATCGAGGGCCCGGCTGATGGCCTGCGCCGACATGCGGTCCTTGTGCGATCCGGTCGGGTTGGCGCCTTCGTTCTTGATCCAGACGGCACCCACCTCGGCCAGCGACGCCAGCGCTGGCACCGGGACGCATGGCGTGGCGCCCTCCCCCAGCGACACGCCGTCGAGGTAGGGCTGCCAATGGCCCCATGTATAACTTCCGCTTTTCGGTGCAAAATCCAGTGCCTGGGCGTCGTAGACCGCCTCGAGACTGCTTGGATGACCGGCGGCCGCGCACGCCGGGCAGCCTTCCGGCATGTCGTCGAGCGCATAGCGGGTGCCGCAGGCGATGCATCGCAGCGCCTGCATTGCTGGATTGATGAGCGGTTTGATCGGAGACGGAATGCCGCTGGCGCGCATGGTAAAGCCCGAGGTGAAAGCGGCTCGAGTCTATGCCAGCCACGGCTTCGTGGCGCAGGCGCGCCGATGATCGACTTAAGCAAAACTTATAGGATTGAGATGGAGACAGCCGCCGATACCGGCATCAGCGCCCGGCAGATCGAGGTCTTCCGCATGGTCATGCGCCTGGGATCGGCCCGCCGCGCCGCCGAAGCGCTGCATGTCAGCCAGCCCGCCGTGACACAGATCGTGCTGCAGCTTGAAAAGGCGGCGCGGCTACGGCTGTTCGATCGCAGCAAGGGGCGCATGGTGCCGACACCCGAGGCGGCATCGTTGATGGACGAAGTCGAACGGGTCTATGTCGGCCTCGACGCCGTGCAGCGCAGGATCGATCAATTGCGCACGCACGAGGATACGGTGCTGCGCGTGGGGGTGTTGCACGCCATGGCGTCGAGCGTGATGCCGGCGGCGGTGGCCGACTTCGTCCACAGCTATCCGCGCGTTCGTTGCCAGCTGGAGGTTGACAGCTCGCGCGGCCTGCGCGAGCGCTTGCTGCAGCGCGAACTGGATATCGCCTTCATGGGCGATGAAGCGGACACCAGCGGCCTGACCGCTTCCGAGTTCTATGCGGTGCAGGCCGTCTGCGTCGCGCCGGCGACGCATCCGTTTGCGGCGCGCGCCAAGATCGGCATCGAGGACCTGGCCGACGTACCGCTGATCGGCCTGGACCCCGCGGATCCCGCGCAACGCCGGCTGCAGGCGTGCTTTGCCGAACTCGGCATCGCCCCGCGCTTCGTGGCCACGACCCCGTACAGCCACACGCAATGCTCGCTGGCGCTCGCCGGTGCCGGCCTGGCGATCACCAATCCGCTGGTCGCCCGCACCTGTGTGGCGCTCGGGCTGCGCAGCGTACCCCTGACCGCTCCGGTTCGATTCCGCGCCATCCTGGCCTTCCATCCTTCCCTGGGCCAATCCACCGCGGCGCAGCAGTTCGTCAGCCTGTGCCGCCAGCGCCTGGCCGATCTGCAGTAAGGCACGCGTGGCGGCGGCGCCTGAGTCAGGCGGCGTGGCTGCCGCACTGCGCTTCCAGCCGCTCGGCCAGTTGCTCAAGCTCGGCATGGATGGCCTGCCAGTCGGCGCCGACGGCGCCCAGCCCGGCGCGCCGCACGTTCTGTTCGAGCCAGCGGCAGGCCTGGCTCTGCACCGGATGGCCCATCACCGACAGCGCGCCGGCCAGCCCATGCAGGCGCTGGGCGAAGGTATCGGCATCGCCGGCGCGCAGTGCCTCGGCCAGCGCGCGCTGGTCGCCGCGCAGCGCATCGGCATGCAGCACGGCGCCGCCGCCGGCATGCCGCTCGGGCGCCGTGCGCGCGGCCACGCGGGGCCCGGAAAAGTCCTCGAGCAGTTCGCGCAGCGTGGCCAGCCCGACCGGCTTGGTCAGGCAGCGGTCGATGCCGGCGTGCCGGCAGCGCTCGGACACATCGGGCCCCACGCTCGCCGTGATGGCGACGATGGGCATGGCGTGTCCGGCCTCGCGCAGGCGCCGCGCCAGCGTGAAGCCATCCATGCCGGGCATCTGCAGGTCGGTCAGGATCAGGTCGTAGTGCCGGCCGGACGCCAGCGACAGGGCCTCGGGACCGTCGTGGGCCAGGTCGACCGCTTGCCCCAGGCTTTCCAGCTGCTCGCGCATGACCACCTGGTTGATGGGGTGGTCCTCCACCAGCAGCAAGGCCAGCTGCGCGGCGGGCGCCTCGGCGCGCGCCGGCGCCGTGGCGGGCACCGGCTCCAGCTCCGCGCCGGCCGCCGCCGCGATGGCCGAGACCAGGCCCTGCCAGGCGTAAGGCGAAGCCACCACCGGCGTCTGGGTCAGGTCCGGCGAGATCGGTGCCAGCGCTGAAATCACCACATCGGCATCGGGACAGGCCGACAGTGCTTCTGCGTCGCAGACCAGCACGTCGACCGGCGTCACCGGGGGCGCGCCGGGATCGTACCTGACCGCGCGTGCGCCGTAGTAGCGCAGCAGTTGCTCGACACCCTGGTAGAGCTCCTGCAAGGTGACGTTCACGCCGACGGTCAGGCCGCGCAGCGCGGCCTGCGCCCAGGACTCCGCCGCCGCCGCGATGCCCGCGCTGGCCAGCGGCAGGCTGACGATAAAGCAGCTGCCCAGCCCCGGCTCGCTGACCACGCGGATCTCGCCGCGCATCAGCTCGACCAGCCGCCTGCAGATCGACAAGCCCAGTCCGGTGCCGCCATAGTGGCGCGTATCGGGCTGCTCGGCCTGCACGAACGGCTCGAACAAGCGGCGCTGGTCGTGCGCCGCAATGCCGATGCCGGTATCGACCACCCGGATCTCGACGCCTTCGGCGCCGCCGCCGTGGGCGAGCCGCGTGCGCCTGGCCGTGACGATCACCTTGCCTTGTTCGGTGAACTTGACCGCGTTGCTGACCAGGTTGTTCAGGATCTGCTCCAGCTTGACCACGTCAGCCATCACCGGCTCCGACAGCGACGGATCGTTGATACACAGCAGGCGCAGGTGCTTGCGCGCGGCTTCGGCGGCAAAGCCGCGCGTCACTTCCTCGACCACCTCGTCGAGCCGGCACGGCCGCGGCTGCAGCGACATCTGGCCGGCCTCGATCTTGCTGAAGTCGAGCACGTCGTTGATGATGTCGATCAGCGATTGCGAGGCGTGCTGCATGACGGCCAGTTGGTCGCGCTGGCGCGGATCGAGGCGGGTCATGCTCAGCAGTTCGATGCTGCCCAGCATGCCGTTGAGCGGCGTGCGGATTTCATGGCTCATGGTGGCCAGGAACGAAGACTTGGCCCGGTTGGCGGCATCGGCGGCGCGGATTGCCTGGCGCAGGCGCGCCTCGCCGCGCCGCGCCTCGGTGACATCGTTGAGCGCGCACAGCAGTGCCGCGCGGACCTCGTAGGTGATCTGCACCAGGCGAACTTCCAGGTAGCGTGTCTCGCCATTGCCGCAGGCCATGTCGACCTCGAAGCACGGCAGCATCTGCGGCGGCCCTTCGGCACTGGCATCGCAGCTGGCCAGGCGCGCCTGGCAGGCGTCCTGCAGCTGCGCCAGCCCGGCAGGCGTGGCCTGGTCGATCAGCGACTGGGCCGCGGCATTGGCCAGCAGCACCTGGCGCGTGCTGCGCTCGACGATCATCAGGCCCACCCCCGCCACCTCGATCACGAAGCGACCCAGCGCATCGCTCTCCTGCAGGCGCTGGGACTGGCGTTGCGCCGGCCGCATGATGCGCCGGTCGATCAGCCAGATCCACGCGAACATCAGCAGCGACAGCGAACCGGTCAGCCCCAGCATCCACAAGGTGTTCTCCCGGAACTGCCGCCACACGCGGCCGACCTCGACCACGGCCACGGTGCGCCAGCCCCAGGCGTCGAGCGGATACTCCAGCACCACCTCATGCTGCAGCAGCCCGTGTCGAACCAGCGCTGATCGCACCGTGCCGGGCCGGGCACCGGCGGCAGCGAGGGCCGCGGCGACGGGCGCTGCCAGCGGGCCGGCCGGCATGCCGTCGGCGCTCAGCACCATGCCGGCATCGGTCAGCAGCATGAACTCGCCATCCGTGGCGTGGCCGTCGGGCAGCATCGGTGACAGCGGGAACTCCATCGCCAGCACCGCGGCCGGCTCGCCGCCGTCCTGGACCAGGGTGGCAAAGGTGACCGTGCGGATGCCGCTGATCCGGTCCTGCGCCGGTGGCAGCATCAGCGCCTGGGCCGGACGAGCGCGCAGGCGCTCCAGCAGCGCATCGTTGCGCAGGCGCTGCAGGGTGTCGCGCAGGTAGATCTGGCGCGCGTCGTCGCGCTCCAGCAGCATGCGCGCCGGATCCAGCCGGCGCGGGATGACGTAGAACTGGTCGGCCCGCAGGTCGATCAGGTAAGCGTTCTGCACGTCGCGGTATTGCAGATTGTTGACGCGGAAGGTGAACGTCATCACCTCGGCCAGGTCCTTCAGCCCCTTGCGCGGCAGGCCGGCGCCCGCGGGCGGAACCAGCAAGGTGATGTAGGGCCGGTCACCGCGGCGCTGCAGGCGGTCGGTCCATTTGGCATCGCGGACGGCCGCGACCTCGTCGGCAAGGCCGATATCGGACAGCCGCGCCAGCGATCCCTGCGCGCGCACGGTCAGCGCCTCGGCCCGGTGCAGCGTCGACTGCAGTGCTTCCGACTGCGCCCGCAGCACCATGCCCTGCCGCTCGATCGCCTCGCGCAGGCGGTAATGCAGCAGCACGCCCCACGACAATACGGTCAGGCCCACCACGCAGGCCGAGAACAGATAAACCAGATAGCGGATCTGGCGAATGCTCAACGGCAATGCGGCGCCGCTTTCGGCCGGCATCAGCCTTTTCATTGCTTACCTCGTATTCGTCGACCTGCCCGGGCGCGCGCGGCGCCGGGCGACTCACAACATGCCGCGCTGGATGGCGAAGGCGGCGAGCTCGACGTCGTTGTCGGCCCCGACCTTGCGCATGACGCTCTGCTTCTGCGTACTGATGGTCTTGACGGTGCGCCCGGTCCGCACCGCGATTTCGGTCACGGACAAGCCAGACAGATAGAGCCGCAGCACTTCGCTTTCGCGGGTGGTGAGCAGCTCGGCCCAGTCGTCGCAGTCGCCCAGGCCGCGGCAGCGCCGGCCCCAGATCAGGTCACAGGCGATGTCAGAGACCGAGGCGAGTTCCAGGTGTGCCATCCGCACCGCCTTGACGACTTCGTCGGCATGGTCATGGGCGGTCACGACATTGCGGCAGCCGTCCTTGATCAGTTGCAGCACGCCGGCGCGGTCCGCGATGTTGGCGATGGCGACCACGCGTTGCCGTCCCAGCGCCGCCAGCCGCGCGCCCAGGCGCGCGTAGCTGCCAGAACGTGCATCGGTGCCGTTGCCGAGGGGGAACCGCAGCGCCACCACATCGCAAACGCCTTGCCCCAGTGCCAGCGCCAGGCCGCGCTCGTCCGCCACCAGGGCTGCCAGCTCGATGCAGGCGCTCGCCGCAAGCCGCCGGCCCAGCAACCGCCGCATCACAGGTTGCGAGTCCGCGACGATCACCCGGATTTTTTCCATGACCGCTTTACGCTCCAGCGTTGTCCCGGTCTCAGGATGGGCCATGCGCCCGGCTTGCGAAATCAGCCAAGCCTGAAATGTCTGCGGTATTTTCTGATCAGTACCGGCCGAGGGGATGCGCGCTCGGGCGCAGGCCGGCAATAACCGCACGGCTCAGTAGCCGCGCGGAATTGGGCAGTGAATGGAGTGCGCGAAGAAAGTGGAGCGGAAACCCGGAGGTTCACGCAACCGCGGCAACGCGGCGGCGATTATCAGGCACCGCCAAGCAGGCCGTTGGTGCGGGCATATTCGTAAAGCTCATAATCGTTGGCCAGGCCCAGCTTCTTCATGGCAATGCTTTTTTGCGCGCTGATGGTCTTGCTGCTGCGGTTGGCCTGGCGCGCAATCTCGATGACCGGCACGCCGGCCGCGCACTGCCGGATCACTTCGAGTTCGCGCCGCGTCAGGATCGGGCGGCGTGACAGTTCATCGAGACCGCCCGAGGCCAGGATGGCGCGCACCGAGGCCGGCTGGTAGCTCAGGCCGCTGAACGCGGCGCGCACCGCGGGAATCAGTTCCTGTACCGGATCGGTCTTGTTGAGGATCACCGAAATGCCGACCTTCTGGATATTGCGGATCAGCGCAGGATTATCCAGCATGGTCATGACCACGATGCGCGTGGTGGGATAGCGGCGCCGCAGCATCTGCAGCATCGGCAGGCCGTCGCCAAACTGGCCGCCGGGCATGGAGTAATCGGTGACGATGACGTCGCAGTCGGTGCTTTCGAGCAAGGCCACCAGTTGCGTCGAATTGGTGGCACTGCCCACGACCTGCATGCCCACTTCGAAGGCCAGCACACGACTCATGCCGTCCAGGACGACGGGGTGGTCATCGGCGATGATTATTTTGATCATGGTTACCCCCTGATTTTCCGGTTCCGTGGCCACGCAGCGGTGCGCCGCGGAACTGAGCCGGTATTAATACCGGTCATCTTCGCTGACCTGAATATTAGGAGTCTTCCGAAAAACCCGAATTAAGGTATTCCTTAAATAGTACTCCGCCAATCACCAGGATGGCCGTTGCGGCTGGCATTCTGGCTGCCGTTGTGGCCGCCGTTGTGATGGGTCGCCGGATCGTCGGGGCCGTCAAAGTACGCTGCAAGATACAAGGCGAGGTTGTCGACATGGGCCTGCACGGCCTCCTGGGCGTGGGCAACTTCCAACTCCAGTTCCCGGCACAGCGCGACGATTTCTTCGCCGTCTTCGGCCAGTGCCATGGCGCCGCGCATGCGATGGGCATGGTGGCGGATCGCCTTCCATTCCCCGCTGCGCGCAGCGGCGGACAGCGCGGCGAAATCATCACGCATGGTATGCGCCAGCAGCGCGAAGGTGGCGGCGCTATCAGGGATGCGCGGCAGCCCGGCCAGGTCGTCGGCCGATCGCCCCGGCACGGCCGCATCGGCCGGCAGCACCGCCCGCAGGCACTCGGCCAGGGGACCGAGCAGGACGGGCTTGGACAGGTAACGGTCCATGCCGGCTTCGAGGCAGCGCTCCGCCTCGCCCTGCGCGATGCTCGCGGTCAGCCCCACGATCGGTACAGTCACCCCCTGCGCGCGCAGCCTGCGGCTCAGTTCGTTGCCATCCATGCCGGGCATGTGGACATCGGTGAGCACCAGGTCGAACCCGCGCTGCTGCCACAGCGCCAGCGCTTCTTCGCCTCCGGTGGCCAGCGTGGCGCGGCAGCCAAGGCGGTCGAGCTGCTGCTGCATCAGCAGCCGGTTGTAGGGATGGTCGTCGACCACCAGGATCTCCAGCCCCAGCTGCGGCACCGGATCGGCTGCCGTCGCCGCCAGCGGCGCGCTTGCCGGCGTCATGCCGGCGGCCAGGCACAGCGCGCGCAGGATGCCGGCCTGATGATAGGCGTTGACCAGCCAGCTGCCGCCGACGTGCTGCGGTTCGGCCGGACCATCGGCGCGTCCGAACACCACGCCGGCATAGCCCTGCGGAATCGCCGCGATACGGCGAGTCGCGACGAACAGCACCATGCCGGGTTCCGGCGCCGGCCCGTCGCAGGCGATCGCCTTGCACCCGATCGCGCGCAGGGTGTCGATGGCATGGTTGCGGATCTCATCGTCCTCGGTCAGCACGGCGACCGGCGGCAGCACCGGCTCCAGCGCCGTGCGCGGGCCCGCCTGCGGCAGCCGCAGCAGGACCCGGAACACACTGCCCTTGCCGGGCTCGCTGTGCACGGAAATGCTGCCATCCATCAGTGCCGCCAGCCGCCGGCAGATCGACAAGCCCAGGCCCGTCCCGCCATATCGCCTGGCGGTGGACGGATCGGCCTGCACGAACGGCTCGAACAGCTTTTCCTGGACTTCGGGCGCGATGCCCGGCCCGGTATCCGCGACCTCGAGCTGGATCGTGATCCTGGCTGCAGCGTCGGCAACCTCCGGCACAGCGGCTACGACATCGCCTGGGGCGCGCCCGAGGCGCACGATGACATGGCCCGTGGCGATGAACTTCAGCGCATTGCCAAGCAGGTTGCCGATGATCTGGCGCACCCGCACCGGATCGCCGGCCAGGCACGGCAGGCCCGGCTCCGGATAGCACGACAGCGCAATCCCCTTTTGCAGCGCGATCGGCGCCTGCGCGCGCACCGTCGACTCGAGCAGGTCGACCGGATCGAACGGCACGCTGTCCAGGTGCATCTGGCCCGCTTCCGCGCGCGAGTAGTCAAGCAGGTCATCCAGGATCTGCAGCAGCACCTGCGACGAAGACTGGATGGTCGACAGCATCTCGCGCTGGCCGTGCGCAAGGCTGGTCAGCGACAGCAGTTCCAGCGTGCCCAGCATGCCGTACAACGGCGTGCGGATTTCATGACTCATGGTGGCGAGGAAGCGCAGCTTGGCGGCGCTGGCCTCGTCGGCAAGCCGGCGCGCGCGCGCCAGCTTGCGGTGCGCCTCGCGCTCTTCGGTGACATCATGGATCGCGCACAGCAGCACGTCCTCGCCTTCGAAGCGGGTACGGCAGCCGACCACCAGCACGTCGCGCGCGCCACCGGCGCCCGCCGGCACCCGCACCTCGAGCCGTACCGGCGTTTCGCCGCGCCGGGCCAGGATGGCGTCCAGCCAGGGCCGGCCCTGCGTGCGCGCATCGAGCGGCAGCCATTGCGCGGCCAGCGCGTTCTCGGCGCGCACATGGGCATCGGCCGTGCGCACCACCCGCAGGCCTACCGGCGCGGCCTGCATCACGGTGCGGTTGAAACGCTCGCTGTCCTCGATGCGTTCGGCGTTGCGCTGCATCGGCACCAGGACCCGGCGCCGGACCATGCGCGCCCCTTGCAGCACCGCGGCGATGCCCAGCCCGTAGAGCAGCAGCGCCGCCGCCAGCGCCAGTCCGTGATCGGCCAGGCCTTGCGACAGCGGGTAGGCATACGCCGCGCGCCAGCCCTGGTCGCGCGCCATGCCGCCGATCATCAGGCTGCCTTGCTCGAACCAGTAGGCCACGCCCTGCTCGCTGGCGGCCGGCTCGCGCGCGACCCGCTCGCTCAGGGCCTGGGTGCGCAACCAGCCGGCATCGCGGCCCTGGAACAGCAACTTGCCACGCTCATCGAAAAACACGGCGCGCTGGCCCGAGACCCGTTGCGCCGCTTGCGTGGCCCCCGGCAGGCTGACATCACCCATCAGCGCGCGCAGCGGAAGGGCGGTCGCGGTATAGCCGAGCAGCGCTCCGGTGGCGTCGCGAACGGGCAGGAAGCAGCTCAGCATCGGTTCCTGCCCGACCAGGCCCGGATAGGGACCGGCCCACAGCGGCGTGCCTGCCGGCGTCGACGCCCGCGCTTCGCCGGACCGGCGCGCCAGTGCCTTGGCCCAGTTGCTGACGGCATCGGCAACCAGCGGGCCATTCAGCGGCAGGGCCGCCGGCAGCGCGGGGGTCACCAGCGCCTCGCTGCCGTCCGCCATCACAAACACCGAGCGCACGCCCTGCGGCGCCGTGCCCCAGTACGCGCGCTCGAACATGGCAAAGCGAATGATGTGCGACACGGCCGCGGACCGGTCCGCGCCCGGCACCGGCGCGCCGCGCATCAGGGTCGCGGGATTGATCAGCCCGGGCAAGTCGAGCGCGCGCGCACTGCCCACCGGCACGGCCATCAGCATGGCTTCGAGCCGGGTCGCGGGCCGGTCGTTGCGCACCAGCCGGTACTCGGGTCCGGTGATCTCGGCCATGCGCCGGATAAAGTACTCGTGGGTGGCCTTGGCGGCCAGCACCGCGCCAAAGTGCTGGCGCGCGGCCCATGCCTGCTCCCATACGACGCGCTGGAACCGGCTATGCAGAAACAAGGCGAGGCAGCCGCTGATCACCACGATCAGCAGGGCGGCAACGACGGCGAGAAGGCGACCGGGAAACTGCTTGTTTGCGCGAGACAGCCAATTGGGCATTGGCGAAGCTCCTTCTCAGCAACCTGCCTGACGTCGCTCGGGGACCGGGCATCACCCGCGCCCGATGGCTGGGGAATTGCCTACGGATTATGCATCAACATCCCGGCTCTTCCCGGCACGCCGCCGTGTCGCGACGGCTGGCAGGCCACTGACCATGTCATGCCCCGCCCTGGCGCGGCGCCCATGCCACGCACGCCGCGTCAATCACTTCCAACGGGTTGGCCGGGCGCGCCGTTTCCGGCGGCAGCGCGTAGCGCAGCGCGCACGAGGCTTTCGCGTCGCTGCCCCATTTCACCAGCAGTTCGCCGCTGTCCTGCTTCAGCCCGCGCACGATGATGCGTCCACCCTGCCCCACGGTGCCGGCCGCCTGGCCCCGCGCGTCGGTGACCTCCGCTCCGAACGGCAGCGGCGCCCCATCGGGGCCCATGACGCGCAGGATCGCGGCGCGCCCGGGGTTGTCGGTCTCGAACTTCATCGTCACGATGGCGCCCGCGGTGGGTGCCGTGTTCTGCTGCGTGGTCTTCAATGCCACGCTGATCGGCAGCCCCTTGGGATCGATCTCGACCTGGTTGGTCGAGAACGGCGTCAGGCTCGTCACGATGGCGTGGCCCCACGGATCCACGCGCAGGCCGCTGCCGTTGGTCACGCGCGCGCCGGCGGCATCCGCGGCCTCGACAATGGCCATGGTGTCGCCCGGCATCGGCGTGAACGCGACGCCACCGGCATAGGCGACGATGCCGCCGCCGATGCCGAAACCGGCCTGCGAGTAGTTGCGGCCCTTGCTGGCGCTGGCGGTGACGGTGGCGAAGGGCGACACATAGCCGACGTTGGCGCCGACCGTGGCCGTGTCGGTGCTGTTGCCGCCGCCGGTATAGCCGGCATTGATGCCGTAGGTGAAGGCGTTGTCGTCGCCGAGCGTGCCGGTCACCGATTGCTGCAGCGAGCTAACGCCACTGGAGTCGTGGGACAGGCTGGTCATGGAGTGCGGCGCATGCTGGCCGGTGCCGAGCGGGATGCCCACGGTGAGCATCACCCGGTTATCCCATTTGCCGGCGTTGACGTTGAACTGGCGCGATGCCGAGACCCCGTAGTTGATGCGCTTGTAGCTGTTGTTGTAGCCGGCCTGGAACTGGGTGTCGCTGCCGCTGCGGTTCCAGTAGTTCTGCGTGGACCCGGTCAGGTAGAACGAGCCGTAGCCCTGCGGCAGCATCTGGTTGATGGTCACCTGCAGCCGCCCGCGCTGGATCCCGCCCATGAACATGCCCGCGGCCATGCCACGCTGCTCCAGGTCGCGCAGCGCCATGGCATCGGCCATGCTGAGATAGCCGCTGCTGGAGTAGCGGTAGGCGGCCAGCGTCAGGTTGGTGTTGGTCGGCGCCACCAGCTTGCTGTACGACAGCCGCAGGCTCTGGCCATCGCGCCCGCCCGCGTCGATCAGCGTGGTCCAGGCTTGCGTGATATCGGCACCGAAGGCGCCCAGGTCCGTGTTCAACGCCCCGCCGCCCATCACCGCGGTGTAGTCCTGCGCCACGATAAAGCCGCCGTAGCCCGTCACCATATTGCTGATGCCGTGCTGGACCGTGGCCTGCATCATCATCGGGCGGCTGTGGAGCGAGACATTGCGGTACTGTCCCACGGTAATGCTGTAGCGCGTGATGCCCGGGCGCAGCGCATTGACGGCCGCGGCAAAGGGCAGCCGCGAGGTGCGCACGCTGCCGTCGGCTTCGGTGATCACCAGTTCCAGGTCGCCCCCGTATCCGGTCGGGTACAGGTCGGTGATCTCGAACGCGCCGGGCGCGACGGTGGTTTCGTAGATGATGTTGCCGCTCTGGCGCACCTGCACCCGGGCATTGCTGTTGGCAATGCCGCGCACCACCGGTGCATAGCCGCGTTGCGATTCCGGGTACATGCGGTCGTCGCTGGCGACCTGCACGCCGCGAAAGCCGAAGCTGTCGAACAGGGCCCCATCCGTATAGGCCTCGCCGATCACCAGCTGGCCGCGGATCTGCGCCAGCGAGCGCTGCAGGCTGGTCTGCACGCTCTGGTAGCGGCTGCCCTCGATATCGCCATGGGTCAGGTTGCCCACATGGCGCAAGCGCCAGCCGCCGAAGTTAAAGCCGGCGTTCAGGCCGACGTAGCCTTGCGTGGTCGATAGCCCGCTCGCATCCGAGTGATAGACGTTGGCGTTGTACTGCAGCCGCGCCGCGGTGACGCCCTCGTCCCAGTATTTGGGATCGACATAGCCGCGTGCCGTGCGCGACATGGCAATCTGCGGCACCGAGACGTCCAGCCGCTGCTCGCCGTTGTCGAAGCCGGCGGTGGCATCGGGCACCAGCTCGGGCAGCGCCACGCAGCCAGCCACCAGCCTTGCCGAGGCCTCGGGCGAGAGTTTCGACAGGTCTATGCCGATGCGCTCGACCGCGGCGCGGTCGAAGCAGGGCTGCACATTGCGGGTGTCGTCGCCGACCTGGCGCAGCGTCGCCTCGGTCCGGCCCAGCCAGACGTCGTTCACGTAGAGCTCTGCGCGATAGTTGCCCGGCAGGGCCACGTTGCCCTTGTTGAAGCGGCTCACGTCGATGCGGACCCCGCCTGGCTGTTGCAGGAAGGTATCGTTGAATTCAACTTCGGCGAGTAACGTTGAACCACGGGAACTGCCGGGCGCTCCCCACGCACTCATGCTGGCAAACAGGGACAACACCACCGCACTGGCCGGGCGCAGCCGCGACGGGAACGACGAGGTCTTCTGGGTTTTCATGATCTATGCCGGATAACTGGCACTGCGCGGGCAAGACTTGCCCCTGCCGCCTGCGCGGCATCGTCAATCGAAGGCATGCAGCCTGGAGGGTCGCCGGGCGGCGCCCGGCGCGAGTCAGCGCAGCATTCAGCGCAAGCTTCAGCGCTAGAGGGCCTGGGCGGCGCCGCTGTCGAGCGCGGCTTCGCCGCGTGCGGAGGCGCCGTAATCATTGATGGTGTTGAAGCGGACCCTGGCGTCGGGCCCCTGCGGCACCTCGCCGGTCAGCGGAAAGCTTTTGGTTTCGCCCGGCCCGATCATGCCGCCTTCTTCGAAGCGGGCGGTCCTGCCGCCGCCGACCAGTTCGATTTTGGAGAAGGAAACGTGATACGCGCTCGGGTTGCTGCCTTCCAGTGCAGGCTTGCCGCCGGCCTGGACGACGCGCCAGCGGATCATGGCCGGGGCTTCCTCCGCCGTGCCCTTCAGGCCGGCAGGACGGAAGAACAGCTTGATGCGCGAGCGAAAAGCCAGTTGCAGCTTGTTGGCGTCGGCCTGGTCCGCGCCGGGCTTGGGCGGGATTTCCAGCACGTTGAGCCAGAACACGGATTCGCGGTCCTGCGCCAGCGGCTCGCCGGTGTAGAGGATGCGTAGCGTCTGGCCCTTGCCGGGGTCGATGCGCGATACCGGCGGGGTTACGGCAAAGGGGACTTCGATGGCGGCGGGCGCGGCCCTGGGATCGCCCTTGTCGATCCACGCCTGCGTCAATGCGGGCGTCTTGCCTTCGTTGGTCAGCTTGATGGTGGTCTCGCTCTCCTGCGCGCGATAGATGACCCGCGTACCGGCGATGACCACGGAGGCCTGCGCTTGCACCGCACTCAGGAGTCCCAGCGCAACAACGCCGGCGGAAATCAGGGACTTGATCGTCATGTTTCGGGTGAACCGGCGGCCGGACAGGCCGCTAATGGGTTTACCGGCGCGACGTCGGGTGGAGCACGGGGCGGAGCGCGCCGGTATCACGCTCCGCACCCGGGAGGGACGAGACTTATTCGTAGGCGATGGAGTACATCACGCTGGAGTTGGCGGAACCGGCGCTCGCCTGGCCGGTGGCGTAGTACTGCGCGTAGTACCACAGCGTGGCCGCGCCGTTGACGAGCGCAACCGCATTCGAGTTTTGCGCCAGATTGGTGTAGCCGGCCTTGATCGGCGTGTTGGCGGTGCCGCCGTTCAGCAGCCGGATCTGCACGTTGGTGGCGCCGTTCGCATCCAGAATCAGGTTGCCGGTGCTGGCGTCCGTGGTCGGGCCGGCCTCAAAGAACGTATGCACGTTGCCGGTATCCGGCGTGCATTCGGTCAGCGCGATATTGAACGGGGTCTGGCCGGCAACATCGCCGGCTTGCTTCAGGGTCGAGGTGGAAACCGTCGGCAGCAGCACGGTGAAGTCGTGGTTACCGCTGCCGTTGCCGTTGATCTTGCAGGTCTGGGCGGTGATGGAGCCATTGAAGGTGATGGTGCCATCGGCGGCATGCGCAAACTGCGCGCCCATGGCGATACCGGCAACGATCAGAGCGGCGAGAAGCTTGTTATTGGTCATGATGGGTGATTCAGAGGTTGGTAGGTCAATGGCTTGCGGATCCGGCGGATCCCGCCTTGCCCCGTGCCGCGTGCAATTGCCGATCGGCTCGTGCAGTTGCCGGCCGCCCCGGGGACAAGTGGAATATAGGGATGGGGCTTAATGCCACCAATCAGGCAAGCCTTAGATCTGGTTCGGAATTTTCCCTTTGACTTGCCAGGGTCACGCCATGATGCGTTGGCACCACCAGGGGCCGGCATGGATGACGGACCGGCTCCGCAGGCCGCCCGCTTGCAGCGCCGCCGCTGCGCGCGTCAGGCCCGGCGTGGCAGGTACACCGATACCGCCAGCCCGCGCGGCTGTGCATTGCGGGCGGATACCGTGCCGCCATGCGCAGCGATACCCGCATGCGCGATGCTGAGCCCGAGCCCGGCGCCGGCCGGATGGCCGGGGCCGCTGCGCACGCGATAGAACGGTTCGAACAGGCTTGCCAGCGCTGCGGCCGGCACGCCGGGGCCACCGTCGACGATATCGAGGCGGATCTCGTGCGCGTCGGCCTGCAGCGTCACGCTCACCGGCGCGGCCGGTTCGGTGTAGCGGATGGCATTGCGCAGGATGTTCTCGATCGCGCTGCCCAGCGCCGCGGCATCGGCGTCGAAGATCAGTTCGTCGGGCGCGGTCCAGCGGATCGCCACGCCGCGGGCCGCGGCCTCGAAGCGTGCATCGGCGACGATCACGTCGACCAGTCCGGCGAGGTCGATGGGGTCGCGCACCGGCGCCATCGCATGCAGCCGCGCCAGCTGCAGCGTGCGCTCGACCAGGGCATCGAGCCGCTCGGTCTCGCGCTCGATGCGCTCGAACTGCAGCGCGAGCGTGGCATCGCGCCGGCGCGCCAGCTCCAGCGACAGGCGCAGCCGGCCCAGCGGCGAACGCAGCTCATGCGCAATATTGCGCAACAACTGCTCGCGCCAGTCCACCAGGCGCTGCAGCCGGTCGGCCATGGCGTCGAAATCGCGCGCGAGCTGGCCAAGCTCGTCGGCGCGGCGGGCCAGCACGGGCGCCGTGCGCGTGGCCAGCGCGCCATCGGCGAGCGCCTGCGTGGCTGCGCGCAGGCGCCGCACCGGGCCGGTCACGTGCCGCGTCAGGGCCCAGCACAGCGGCGCCGACACCGCCAGCGCGAACAGGCCGAGCGCCAGCGCCACCGGCGACAGGTGCAGCACCTCCCAGCGCGACGAGTCGAACGGCAGGAACAGCAGCAGCGCCTCGCTGCCGTCCGGCAGCGCGATCGGTTGCGGGTCCCACCATGACACGCGCGCGCCGGGCCGCGGCCCGTGCGCGACCCCATGGCCGTTCATGCCGGCGCGCCACATCGGCACGATGCGGTCGGCCAGATGGTTGCGCAGCCGCGTCGGCAGTTGGCGGCCGAGCATGTCGTGCAGCGCGGGGTCGACGATATAGACGTCCAGCGCCGAGGCATGTGAATCCATCGCCCGCAGCCAGCGCCGCAGTCCTGGACGCCCCTGGGTCCGCGCCACCTCGATGGCGTCCGCGGTGAGCGCGGCAGGGCTCAGGCCGTCGAGCGCCTCGAAGCGGTACCAGGCCATCGCCGCCGTCAGCGCCATGCCGATGCCGACGATCGCGGCCATGCCGAGCCAGAACGCCAGGAAGTTGCGCCAGAACAGCGACAGCGGCAACAGCGTGCGCACGCGGCGCCAGCCGTTCACGGTGCCTGTACCAGCAGGTAGCCCTGGCCGCGCAGGTTGCGGATCCGCAGCGGCGACGCAGCGCCGTCGAGCGCCAGCTTGCGGCGCAGCGCGCTGATGTGGGTGTCGAGGCTGCGGTCGTAGCGCTCGGGAGCGCGCCCCAGCGCGAAGCGCCCGATTTCCTCCCGCGCGACCACCCGCCCTGCCGAGCGCACCAGGATTTCCAGCACGCGCTGCTCGGCACCGGTCAGCCTGGCCCGCGCCGCGCCGTGCACGGCTTCGCCCGAAGCCGGGTTCAGGCGCAGCGCGCCGGCCTCCAGCCACGGGCTGGCGCCGGTGGCCGGCGTGGCGCACTGGAACCGGCGCAGCACGGCGTGCATGCGCGCGCGCAGTTCGCGCGGGCTGAAGGGCTTGCTCAGGTAATCGTCGGCGCCGAGTTCCAGTCCGAGCACGCGGTCGGTCTCGTCGCCATGCGCGGTAAACATGATCACCGGGCGCTGCGAGCGCGCGCGGTGCAGGCGCAGCAGCTCCAGGCCGTTGCCGTCGGGCAGCATCAGGTCCAGCAGCGCAACGTCGTAGTCATTGCGGGCGAGCAGGGTCTCGCCCTGCTCGCGGGTGTGCGCCAGCGTGACGGTGCAGTGGTCGGGCTCCAGGTATTCGCGCAGCATCTGCGCCAGTTCCAGGTCGTCGTCGATCAGCAGCACGCGCGCGGGCGGCGTGTGAGAGCACATCAGCATGCAGCTTGCCGGGGCCCGGGCAGGCGAGGAAGGGGCCGCCGGCCCCCGGTTCCGTCAAGAAACGTCAAGAAAACAAAAGCTTTCCAAAGTGACTGGTTAGCAATTTTTCCCACGATTCTAATATGAGAATGATTGTTATTTGCATACAGCGAGGAAAAAAATGAAGGACAGGCAGGCCGCCGGAAGCGGGTCGGCATTGCAGGCGGCAGCACGGGCAATGGTTGGAACGGCATCACCGCGGGGCATGTTGCGGGGACAGTGGACCAAGGGGCTGGCGGCGGTCTGCGCGGCCTCGGGCATGACCGGGGCCTGGGCCCAGGCCCAGGAACCCAGGGCGGATGCCACCCTCGCCACCGTGGTGGTGACTGCCGCGGGCAGCGCGCAGGATATCCGCGATGCGCCCGCGTCGATCAGCGTGGTCACGCGTTCGGAACTGGAGAACAAGGCTTACCGCGACCTCAACGACGCGCTGGTCGAAGTGCCGGGCGTGATCGTCAGCGGCGGCGGCGACCGCACCGATATCAGCCTGCGCGGCATGGGCGCCAAGTACACCCAGGTACTGATCGACGGCAAGCGCCAGAGT
The DNA here is from genome assembly GCF_900250115.1 of Cupriavidus taiwanensis. Classification (NCBI taxonomy): domain Bacteria; kingdom Pseudomonadati; phylum Pseudomonadota; class Betaproteobacteria; order Burkholderiales; family Burkholderiaceae; genus Cupriavidus; species Cupriavidus taiwanensis. The sequence goes on from NZ_LT984804.1 coordinate 2,310,673, forward strand.
TCGCGCGAAACCCGCACCAATTCCGACTCGTCCGGCGTCGAGAGCAGCTGGACTCCGCCGCTGGCCGCGATCGAGCGGATCGAGGTGGTGCGCGGGCCGATGTCGTCGCTGTATGGCTCCGATGCCATGGGCGGCGTGGTCAACATCATCACGCGCAAGGTGCCGAAGCAATGGACCGGCGAGCTGCGCGGCGATGCCACGCTGCAGCAGCACAGCGACTCGGGCAACCAGTACCAGGGCAATTTCTACCTGGCCGGCCCGCTCAAGAGCGACCTGCTGGGGCTGCAGTTATACGGCCAGAGCACGCATCGCCTCGAGGACGAGATCGATTACGGCTTCCGCGGCCGCCGCGCCGAGAGCCTGACCGCCAAGCTGGCGCTGACGCCCACGCGCCAGCACGACATCGTGTTCGAGGCCACCGGCATGCGCCAGCAACGCAGCGAGACCGTGGGCAAGACCGTGCCGCCGCTGCCGCCCGGCACGCCGTGCCCGCGCACCGGCTGCCCCGCCTCGTCCGAGACCGACTACCGCAGCGAGAAATACGCGTTGTCGCACACCGGCCGCTGGGGCTTCGGCGTCTCCGACAGCTATCTCCAGCAGGAGGAGTTCGACAACCGCAGCCGCCGGATGAAGATCAAGAACCTGGATGCGCGCACCAGCTGGGCCATGCCGCTGGGCAACCACATGCTGTCGGTTGGCGCCGAATACCTGAACCAGCGCCTGAACGACCAGACCGGCAACCAGATCGCGGGCGGCCCGAACCGGGTCGAGCGCTACCAGTGGGCGCTGTTTGCCGAGGACGAATGGCGCCTGGCGCAGAGCTTTGCGCTGACCGGCGGCGTGCGCATGGACCATGACCAGAACTTCGGCCAGCACTACAGCCCGCGCCTGTACGGCGTCTGGCATGCGGCCGAGCGCTGGACCGTCAAGGGCGGCGTGTCCACCGGCTTCCGCGCGCCGGACCTGCGCCAGACCGTGGCCGGCTGGGGCCAGACCAGCCGCGGCGGCAACATGTACGGCAACCCGGACCTGAAGCCCGAGACCATGGTGTCGCAGGAACTGGGCCTGCTCTACGACAAGGGCAACGGCCTGCAGGCCGGCGTGACGCTGTTCAACAACGACTTCAAGGACAAGATCACGCGCGTGGCCTGCCCGCTCACGCAATGCACCGACGGTCCCAACCAGTTCGGCGCCGCCCCGACCACGTACATGAACGTGGACCGCGCCTACTCGCGCGGCGTCGAAGCCAGCCTGCGCTGGCCCATCGCGCAGGCGTGGTCGCTGACCGGCAGCTACACCTACACCCGCTCGGAACAGAAATCCGGCCAGTACCAGGGCCAGCCGCTGAACCAGTTGCCGATGCACCTGCTGGTGGCCACGCTGAACTGGCGCCCGTCCGAAAAGCTCAACGCCTGGGCCCGCGTCAACTACCGCGGCAAGGAGAGCCAGCCGATCACCGGGCCGTCTTCCAGCACCGTGGTGGCGCCGTCATACACCTTTGTCGACCTGGGCGCGACCTACTCGGTGACCAGGAACGTGTCGGTGTTCGCCGGCATCTACAACCTCTTCGACAAGCAGGTGAACTACACCGACTACGGCTATGTCGAGGACGGCCGGCGCTACTGGATGAGCGTGGCGGTCAAGTTCTGACCCCTGTTGCCGCGGCGCGGGCGCTGCGCGGTTCCGTCGGGGGCCTCAGGCCGCCACGTCATCCGCGCGGCACCTTGCCGGCACCTCGCCGTAGCGTGCCATCAGCGCCCCGGCAACCGCGTTGGTCCAGCCGAAGCCGTCCTGCAGCGGATACTCGCCGCCGCCCCCGCCCTGGGCGGCACCTTCGATACGCCGGATGCGGTACTTCTCGACCAGCTTGCATTCGTGGGTGTACAGGCTGGCCACGGTGGCCAGCCAGCGTTGCGCAATCTCGCGCGCGAGGGCCTCGTGGCCATAGCGCTCCAGGCCGCACACCGCCAGCCATTGCAGCGGGGCCCAGCCATTGGGATGGTCCCATTGCTGGCCCGAGGTGCACTCCGTGGTGGCCAGGCCGCCGTCCACCAGCAGCCGCTGCTGCACCGCATGCGCCACCGCTTGCGCCTGCGCCGGAGTGGCCAGGCCGAGATAGAGCGGCATCACGGTGGCCGCGGTGAGGTACCGGCGCGGCGCGCCGCGGCACCAGTCGTAGTCGACGAAGACGCCGGCGGCCTCGTCCCACAGGTACTGCAGGATGGCGGCCTCGCGCCGCTGCGCCGCGGCGCGGTAATCCTCCGCCGCGGCATCGCCGGCGCGCTCGCACAGCGCCGCAAGCCGTGTTTCCAGGTGCCACAGCAGCGCATTGAGATCGACCGGCAGCATCGCCGTGGTGCGGATGGTGGCCAGGTCAGCGGGCTGGCCGGCGGCCGGATCAGGCGCCTCCAGCCAGCGCGAGCTGAAGTCCCAGCCTGACTCGGCCGCGGCGCGCAGGTCGCGGAACACCATATGGTGCGGCCGACCGCTGCGCAGCGCGGTCTCCATGTCTTCCAGGAACGCCTCCTCGCGCGGCCATGGGCGGTCGTCCCAGTAGCGGTTGAGCAGCGCGCCGTCGGGCAGGCAGACCATGCGGCGGTGCGCGTGGCCGGGACACAGGCCGTCGGCGCCGTCCATCCAGAACGCGTATTCGCGGCGCAGCTGCGGCAGGAAGTCGAGCGCGCTGGCCAGTTGCTCGCGCTCGAGCAGATCCACCATCAGCGCAAACACCGGCGGCTGCGAGCGGCTCAGGTAGTAGTTGCGGGTGCCGTTCGGCACCAGGCCGTAGGTATCGATCAGGTAGGCAAAATTCCGCGTCATCTCCACCATCAGGTCGCCGTGCCCGCTGGGGGCCAGGCCCTGCATGGTGAAGTAGGAATCCCAGTAATAGAGTTCACCGAAGCGCCCGCCCGGCACCACGTAGCGGTGCGGCAGCGGCAACAGCGACGACAGCGGCGGATGAGCCACGGGCGCGCGCGTCAGCACCGGCCACAGGCCGTCGATATGCTCGCGCAGGGTGCTGGCCGGATCGGACACGTAATGGCTGTCCGGCACGGTGGCGCGGGTGAAGTACGCCTGCACGAAATCCGCCAGCGAGAAGCCGGGCGTGTCGCGGGTGTCGCGATAGCGCGCCACGATCAGGGCCGGATCGCAATTGGGAATGCAGTCCGGGAAGGTCTTGCTGTCGGCGAACAGGCCGCTGTGCTGGACGTCGACGAACAGTTCGCAATAGCGCGCCGCCGGCGACAGCATGTCGGCGCAGGCGCAGCCCGGCAGCGCGTGCGGCGGCGGGCAGTCGCGGTGCGTGATCAGATACGGCTGCGCCGCCGCGTGGATCTTGCCGGGCGCCGCGGCCGGCCCGGCCACGGCGCCGGCCCCGTCGGGCGTGGCCGGAGCGCTGCGCGGCACCGTGCTGCCGCTGGCGGCGGCCGACGGCGGCGCCGCGGGTTGGGAATCGGGCTTGCCGGTCGGCCGCATGGACGCCTCCTGGTGCCGGCCACGGCCGGCTTGTGTCGGATAGAAATAGGAGCCGCGCCGCGCACGGTAAGTTCGCCGCCGCGCCTCAAAGCGGCGCATGTGCCACGCCAGCGACAAGCCCGCGCGCGCTACACCTCCTTCTCGCCGTGCTGCACCGGGATCGCCGGCGCCGCCTCGCGCACGCCCAGCTGCATGAAGATCCAGGCCGACGCGCAGGTGATCAGCCCCATGCAGACAAAGGTGGCATGGAAGGCCGGCAGCACTGCGGCGGGATCGCCGCCAAAGCGGTACTGGAACGTCGCCAGCAACGCCCCGGCGGCCGTCACCGCCAGGCTCATCGACAGCATCTGCACCATCGACAGCATGCTGTTGCCGCTGCTGGCCCCGGCGCCGCTGAGGTCCTTCAGCGTGACCGTGTTCATCGCCGTGAACTGGATCGAATTGACCATGCCGAACAACGCCAGCAGCGGCACCAGCAGCCACAGCGGCAACTGCGGCGTGATCAGCGCGAAGGCCGCCATCACCACGCCCACCACGAAGGTGTTCGACACCAGCACGCGCCGGTAGCCATGGCGCTGGATCAGCCGCGTGGCGAGCCGCTTGGAGGCCATGCCGGCCGCGGTGACCGGCAGCATCATCAGGCCGGCGTCCAGCGGCGCATAGCCCAGGCTGACCTGCAGCGTCAGCGGGATCAGGAACGGCATCGAGCCGTTGCCGATGCGCGCGAACAGGTTGCCCAGCAGCCCGACGCTGAAGCTGTGGATGCGGAACAGCCGCAGCGGGAACAGCGGCTGCTTGCGACGGTTGGCATGCAGCCCGTAGGCGGTCAGCGCGGCCATGCTGGCGATCAGCAGCATCAGCACGGTGGCGTGCTGGAAGCCCAGCCCGGCCAGTCCGTCGAGCGAGAACGACAGCGCCAGCATGGCGGTGGCCAGCAGCAGGTAGCCCGCGATGTCGAAGCGGCCGACCCCGGCCAGCCGCGCATTGGGCATGTAGCGCACGGTGGCGAGTGCGCCCGCCACGCCGACCGGCACGTTGATCAGGAAGATCCAGTGCCAGGACAGCGCCTGGGTCAGCCAGCCGCCCAGGGTGGGGCCGATCAGCGGCCCGATCATGCCGGGGATGGCGACGAAGCTCAGCGCCTGCAGGTACTGCTCGCGCGGAAAGGTGCGCAGCACCGAGAGCCGCCCCACCGGCAGCAGCATCGCGCCGCCCACGCCCTGCACCACGCGCGCGCCGATCAGGAAGTTGAGGGTGGGCGCGTAAGCGCACAGCAGCGAGCCCGCCACGAACAGCGCGATCGCGGTCTGGAAGATGGTGCGGGTGCCGAAGCGGTCGGCCAGCCAGCCCGAGGCCGGGATGATCACCGCCATCGTCAGCGAGTAGGCGATCACCACCGACTGCATCCGCAGCGGACTCTCGCCCAGGCTATGCGCCATCGACGGCAGCGCGGTGTTGACGATGGTCGAGTCCAGCGTCTGCATGAAGAAGCCGACCGCCACCACCCACAGCATGATGCGGCGGGTGCGGTCGTCGGGCGCGGGCGAGGTCATGGTGCGGCTCCGGGTCCGGCCGGCGCCGCGGTAACCCGGTGCGCGCCGGCCAAAGCCAACACCTTAAAGGGCAACCACGGCCGAGGCAATCGGCGCCAGGCTTACAGCGCGGCGCGCAGCCCGATGAAGAAGCGCCGGCCCGGTGCCGGCTCGAAGTAGCGTCCGTTGGCCTCGTTGACGATCACAGAGCCGATGTAGCGCCGGTCGGCCAGGTTGTCGATGCGCCCGAACAGGTAGAGGCGCGTCGCCCCGATGCGCAAGGCATAGCCGGCGCGCAGGTTGATCACGGCATAGCCTGGCGCCGCCTGGGTGTTGAGGTCGTCGGCATAGACCCGGCTGTCGACGCGCAACTCGGCCCCCAGCGTCAGCGGCGCGAGCGGCCGCCACGACAGCTCGGCGGCCAGGCTGTGGCGCGCGGTGCCGGGCAGGCGGTTGCCGGCCGCCACGGGCTGGCCCTGCGCGTTGATAAAGCCATCGCCGAAGTACGCATCGAGCCAGGTATAGGCCAGCCCCGCCTCGACCCGGCTGCCGCCGTCCTGGCCCGGCGTGCCGACCGGGCCCAGAAAGCCGCCACGCCAGCCCAGCTCCAGCCCGCGCCGGCGCACGCCGCTAACATTCTGGTAGACGGTGCGCCCGGCATTGTTCGATTGCGGCACCACCTCGTCGTGGCTGTCGGCATCGAACAGCGCCGCTTCCAGCCGCTGCGCCGCCGCCTGCCACTTGATGCCGATCTCGCCCTGGCGGCTGGTCGATGCCTGCAGGCCCAGGTTGCTGCCGACGCCGCCGGGGCCGTAGGCGACCTCGGTCAGCGTCGGGGTCTCGAAGCCGCGGCCGAGGTTGGCGTAGAGGTTGAGCGAATCCAGCGCATGCCAGACCACGCCGAGCACGGGGCTGACATTGCCGTAGCGGGCGTGGCCGCTGTCGTCGGGGCTGGCCGCGGTGACGAAATGGTCGTCGATGCCCAGCCGCACCCGGCTGGCGCGCGCTCCGCCCACCAGTTGCCAGGCCGGATGGAAGCTCCAGTCGAACTGCGCGAAGGCGCCGAGGTCGGTCGCGGTATTGGTCTCATCGCGGCGCAGCGCCCGCTGCGTGCCGTTCTGGTTGACGTAGCCGTTGCGGCCGTCGCGCATGCCGTTGGCTTCGAGCCCGGCACTCCACAGCAAGGGCAGGCCCGCGGCAGTGGTGGTGCGCCGGCTCCAGGACAGCGCGGCGCCGCCGAAAGTACGGTCGAGATCGACGATGCCGCCGGATGAGGCCGGGGCGGCGCCGCTGAAGCCCAGCCGCTGGTAGAGGTTGCGGGTGCCGCCGTACAGCCGTGCCGACAGGCTGTCGGTGCCGCTGAGCTGGTGCTCCACCACCACCCCGGCCTGGGCCTGCTCGACGCTCTTGCCGGTATCGAACTGGGTGGCCGCGGCCACCGCCTGGCGCGGGTTGGCATCGGCCTGCGCGCGGGTCAGGCCGAGCGGGTCCTGCGCCAGCGGCTGGTTGAAGTAATTGAACTGGCCGGTCACGCGCGTGCCGCCGGCGGGCTGCGCCACCACCCTGGCATTGAGCTGGTAGCGGCGCGCCGCGCTGTGCTCGCGATAGCCGTCGGTCTGGTAGGTCCACGCATCGAGCGAGCCGCCGAGCCGGTCATTGCCACCGGCCAGCGCCACGCCGGCCTGCCACTGGCCGTCAGCGCCGAAGCCGGTCGAGACCCGCCCGGTGAACCCATCCCTGGGCGGATCGGGCGTGAACACCTGCACCACCCCGCCCGAGGCGTTGCCATACAGCTGCGCGAACGGGCCGCGCAGCACCTCGACCCGGCTGGCATTGGCCAGGTCCGCCGTCGACGCCTGCCCCTGCCCGTCCGGCATGGTGGCGGGAATGCCGTCGACATACAGCCGCACGCCGCGCACGCCGAAGGTCGAGCGAGTGCCGAAGCCGCGCACCGCCAGCTGCAGGTCCTGCGCATAGTTCTGCCGATCGCGCACCGCCACGCCCGGCACGCCGGCGAGCACCTCCGACAGGTTCACCAGCGGCGTGGCGCTGCGCAGCGGGTCGACCGGCACGCTGTCGACCGCGGCGGGCGCGTCGAAACGGCGTTGCTCGCTGCGGGTGGCGCTGACCACCACGTCCGGCAGGGTCTCGCCGGTGGCTGCGGCGAGGGCCGAGCCGGGCGCATCGGCGGCTCGCGCGGTGGCGCCGGCCACCATCAGTACCGCGCACCCCAGCCGGGAGGCCGCGGAAAAACGAGAGTGGGAACGGCGCTGCTGCCGCATCGCAGGGATCTGCCTGCCGCCTGGGTTCATGGGAATCGGAAGCGCTTGCGGATGCGGCGCGGCGTCGGCAGCGCCGGGGCGTGGGTGGATATGGCGCAACTTTATCCCGGCAGTGGGGCGATGGCTATGCGCCCGGCGCCGGGACCACCTTCGAAGCGAAGTTCAGAAAATTTCAACAACTGATTGCGGAACCACCCCAGCCGGCGCCCCTGCACCCCCCTACACTTCCCTCACCAGCCGCTGCGACCCAGAGGTTTCCATCCAGGCAACGCAGCATAACGATATTCAGATTTTCGAAATCAAAAGGATCGTCAATCATGACCACCGCCTCCACCCGCGTTGCCATCGTCTACCACAGCGGCTACGGCCACACCGCCCGCCAGGCCCAGGCCGTCGCGCGCGGCGCCGGCAGCATTGCGGGCGCGCAAAGCCTGCTGATCCCGGTCGAGGACATCGACCAGCACTGGGATACGCTGGAACAGGTCGATGCCATCATCTTCGGCGCGCCGACCTACATGGGCAGCGCCTCGGCCCAGTTCAAGGGCTTCATGGACGCGACCTCGCGCAACGTGTTCGCCAAGGGCGGCAAGTGGGCCAACAAGGTAGCCGCCGGCTTCACCAACGCGGCCTCGCGCTCCGGCGACAAGCTGGCAACGCTGCAGCAGATGGCCATCTTCGCTGCCCAGCACGGCATGCACTGGGTCAACCTGGGCCTGCCTCCGGGCCACAACAATTCCAAGTCAACCGAGGATTCGCTGAACCGCCACGGCTTCTTCCTGGGCGCGGCCGCGCAGTCGGATGCGGATGTCAGCGCCGAGGTGGCGCCGCCGCCGGCCGACCTGCGCACCGCCGAACACCTGGGGGCGCGCGTCGCCGAAGTGGCGCAGCAGCTGGTCGCGGGCCGGCGGGCGCTGGCGGCGCTGAAAGAAGCGGCCTGAGGCGCGCGGCAGGGCCGGGCCTGCCCGACAGCTTCCAGCACAGGTTGTCGCGCTCGGTGCTGCCGTCGTAGCGGTAGCAACTCAATTGCGAATGTAAGCGGCGCCGTTCGCCGCAGCGCTAAAGCCCTCGCTCCTTCCGGCCGTTAAGCAATGGGGTCGCATTGCGACGGAGACGGGAGACAGAGATGCAAAATCTGGGCATTCGCATACGCCTGGGCGCGGCGTTTGGCGCCATGTGGTCGCTGATGGCGATCGGGATCGCGGTAGCCTTGCCGCGCCTGCACGACGCCGCCGATGCGCGGCGCGTGCTGATCGCGCTGGCCGCGGCAGCGCTATGCGTGGCCGTGGGCGCAGTCTGGGGACTGGCGCGCAGCATCGAGGCGCCGCTGTCCGAAGCCGTCCACATTGCCGAAACCGTGGCCGCGGGCGACCTCAGCCAGGAATTCAACACCGAGCGCGGTGGCGAATTCGGCCGGCTGCTGGGCGGGCTCGGCGAGATGGAAGACATGCTGACCGACCTGGTGACGCGCATCCGCACCGCCACCGACTCCATTACCGACGCTTCGCACCAGATTGCCGCGGGCAATACCGACCTGTCGCAGCGCACTGAAGAGCAGGCCGCGGCGCTGCAGCAAACGGCATCGAGCATGGACGAGCTGACCGCGATGGTGCAGCAGAACACCGAACGCGCCCGCGCCGCCAACGGCATGGCGGCCAGCGCCTCGGGCATCGCCGCGCGCGGCGGCGAAGTGGTGGGCAACGTGGTGCAGACCATGTCGGCGATCAGCGCAAGCTCGCGCAAGGTCACCGACATCATCGAAGTGATCGAAGGCATCGCCTTCCAGACCAATATCCTGGCGCTGAACGCCGCGGTGGAAGCGGCGCGCGCGGGTGAACAGGGCCGCGGCTTCGCCGTGGTGGCGGGCGAGGTGCGCACGCTGGCGCAGCGCAGCGCCGCCGCGGCGCGCGAGATCAAGCAGCTGATCGACGATTCGGTGCAGCAGGTCGACAGCGGCTCGGCGCTGGTGGGCCAGGCCGGCGCAACCATGGAGGAGATCGTGCAGGCGGTGGCCAGCGTCACCGGGCTGCTGGGCGATATCACCGCGGCGTCGGAACAGCAAAGCGCCGGCATCGCCCAGGTCAACGAGGCGGTGGCGCAGATGGACACCGTGACGCAGCAGAACGCGGCGCTGGTGGAGCAGGCGGCCACCGCGTCGCAGGCGTTGGCGGGGCAGGCGACGGAGCTGCAGCAGGTGGTGGGGGAGTTCAGGCTGTGAGAATTGCTGAACCGGCGATACCCCTACAGGGGAGGGTCAAACAAGCTGAACTCCCCCGTCCACCCTTCTACCGACGGATCATCGCAGCGCAAGCGCACGGAGTTGTACTTGCCACCGATCTCGGCGTTAGCCTCTGCCTCAGTCGCGTAAAGCTTTACAGCAGTAATGCTCAAGCTTGGGGTAAGACTGAAACGAATACCCGAGAACCAGACATAGGCTGACGCCAGAAAGATGACCGAGGCCAGCACCGCCAGTGCCTTCTTCATGGCCTACCAGTTCACCGACGCGCCAGCCATCCGAATCCCAGGATGCCGAACTTCTACTCTCGTTGCAGGATCAGTCGATTAGAGTCGAAGAATTTTCTGCACGGTCAGGCGCAGTGCCGCGCAACCAGACCAGCATCGCACAGGTCAGCGGAGCCGTGGTGCAGATGAATACCGTGACACCGCAGAACGCGGCTCTGAGCAGGCCGCCCAAGCATCACGCCCGATTGTGTGCCCCCTCTCCCGCTTGCGCGAGAGGGTCGGGGTGAGGGCCGGAGTTTACGAAGCGAGGTCTGCGGTATGCCACCGGCTATCCTCACCCCTGCCCCTCTCCCGCTGGCTGTATGGACCGGGGACATAGGTAACAGGTGTGCCAGGACATGGGTAACACTTTTCCCGCTTAGTCAGCGGGAGGAAAACGTTGCCCTGGAGCCAAACCACCGTGAAGCAGCAAAGAGAAGAGTTCGTCCGCCTGGCACGCCAGGCGGACGCCAATATTGCGGAGCTTTGCCGCCGCTTCTGCATCAGCCGCAAGACCGGCTACAAGTGGTTGAACCGAGAGGATCTGGACGACCGAACTCGGCGGCCACATAGCTCTCCCGGCCGAACTCCAGCTGCCATCGAAGAGAGCGTGCTAGCGATACGAGCCGAACATTCGGCCTGGGGCGCCCGCAAGATCGCACGCGTGCTGGAGCGCGACCACCGCATCCAAATCGCCCCGAGCACAGTCAATTGGGTGCTGCGCCGCCATGGCTTGATCGATCCGGCCGCCAGCGCGGCCGCTACAGCATGGCAGCGCTTCGAGCACGACCGGCCCAATGCACTATGGCAAATTGACTTCAAAGGCCACTTCGCTACCGACACGCAGAGGTGCCACCCGCTCACGGTCTTGGACGATCACTCCCGGTTCAATGTGCTGCTCAAGGCCTTGGGCAACGAACAGTTTGAATCCGTACAGGAAGCGTTAGAGATGGCTTTTGCGCGCTATGGGCTGCCCGAACGGATCAATGCAGACAACGGCCCGCCCTGGGGTTCCCCAGTGCCCCGAGCATTAACCACGCTGGGCGCGTGGCTGATTCGCCTGGGCGTGCGGCTCAGTCATAGCCGACCTGGCCATCCTCAGACCAACGGTAAGGACGAGCGCTTCCATCGAACCATGCAGGCTGAGCTGTTGGCCAACCAGCGTTTCCGGGATCTGGACGATGCCCAGCAGCACTTCAGCCATTGGCGCCACGTGTACAACTTCAAGCGCCCCCACCACGCGCTGGATATGGAGACCCCCGCAAGCCGCTATGCGCCTAGCCCACGGGCGATGCCGCGCGAACTCCCGCCCATCGAGTACGGCAGCAATGACATCGTGCGAAAGGTAGGCGACGGCGGGCGCATCTGCTTCCGAGGAAAGACGTTCCGGGTCGGACGAGCCTTGGTCGGAACGCCCGTAGCGCTGCGCCCTCGCGTGGATCTGGACGGCACCTTTGACGTCTACTTCTGCCATCAAAAGGTCGCCACAATAGACCTACAGCAGGCCGATTAAACTGGAGACTGGACTGTTACCCATGTCCTGGCACATGTGTTACCCATGTCCCCGGTCCATACAGCTGGCGGGAGAGGGGCGCAAACCGGCTGCAAGCGATGGGCTTCAGTAATTCATGCCGCAACGCTCGCCGGCAGCACCGCCCCCACCGCCGCGGCAAAGCGGTCGACGATGTTGTCGATATCCCGCGGCGTGCAAATGAACGGCGGCGCGAACAGCACGTGGTCGCCATGCACGCCATCGACGGTGCCGCCCATCGGATAAACCAGCAGCCCGTTCTGCATCGCCGCGGATTTCAGCCGCGCGTGGGTCTTCAGCGCGGGATCGAGGGTGGCCTTGCTGTCGCGGTCGGCGACGAATTCCACGCCGACGAACAGGCCGCGTCCGCGCACATCGCCCAGGCTGGGGTGGTCGGCCAGCGCCTCGCGCAGCCGGCTGCGCAGTTGTTCGCCGCGCGCCAGCACGTTGGCCAGCAGCTTGTCCTCGACGATGGCGCGCTGCGCCGCCAGGGCCGCGGCGCAGGCGGTGGCGTGGCCGATATAGGTGTGGCCGTGCTGGAAGAAGCCGCTGCCACCGACGATGGCGTCGTAGATGCGGCGCGTCGACAGCATCGCGCCGATAGGCTGGTAGCCGGCGCCGAGCCCCTTGGCAATGGTGACGATGTCGGGCACCACGCCATCCTCTTCGCACGCAAACAGGTAGCCGGTGCGGCCCATGCCTGACATCACTTCATCGAGGATCAGCAGCACGCCGTACTTGTCGCATACGGCGCGGATGCGCCGCAGGTAGTCACCCACCGGCGGCACCGCGCCGGCGGTGGCGCCCACCACGGTTTCGGCGACGAACGCCGCCACGGTTTCGGGCCCAAGCTCCAGGATTTTCGCTTCCAGTTCGTCGGCCAGCCGCTGCGCGTATTGCGCATCGCTTTCGCCCGCCTGCCGGTCGCGGTATGCATAGCAAGGCGACACGTGGTGGGCCGGCACCAGCAGCGGCAGGAACGGCTCGCGCCGCCATGCGTTGCCGCCGATCGCCAGCGCGCCAAGCGTGTTGCCGTGGTAACTCTGGCGGCGCGCGATAAAGTGGCGGCGCGCGGGCTGCCCCACCTCGACAAAGTACTGGCGCGCCAGCTTCAGCGCCGATTCCACCGCCTCCGAGCCGCCCGAGACGAAATAGACATGATCGAGATCGCCGGGCGCCGCCTGCGCCAGGGTCTGGGCCAGCGTCTCCGACACCTCGGTGGTGAAGAACGAAGTGTGTGCGTAGGCAATGGTGTCGAGCTGCGCCTTGATCGCCTCGATCACGCGCGGATGGCCGTGCCCGAGGCACGACACGGCGGCGCCGCCGGAGGCGTCCAGGTAACGCCGGCCGGTGCTGTCGATCAGTTCGATGCCCTGTCCGGCCACGGCCACGGGAAGTTGCTGGCGCGGATTGCGATGGAATACGTGGGTCATGATGGTGTGGTGGTGGCAGTGTGGTCGGTGGCAAGGCGGCGCAGCACGCGGCCGGAAAATGCGGGCAGCGCGCTGCCGGCGGCAGCCCCGGCCTGCGCGGATTGCTGCCAGACCTGCGCGCCATTGACCCAGACGCCGTCGATGCCGGTGCTGAGCTGCAGCGGGTCTTCGAAGGTGGCACGGTCCTGCACGCGCTGCGCGTCGAACAGGACCAGGTCGGCAAACGCGCCAGCGGCGATCCGGCCGCGGTCTTGCAGGCCGTATTGCTGCGCGGCCAGCCCGGACATCTTGTGGATCGCGGCCTCGAGCGTCATCAGCCGGTCTTCGCGCACCATGCGCGCCAGGATGCGCGGGAACGTGCCCCACTGGCGCGGATGCGGGCGCGGATCGAACGGCAAGCCGTCGGAGCCGAAGATGGTCAGCGGGAACTGCGCGATGCGCGCGACGTCGCGCTCGTCCATGATGAAGTAGATCGCCGCCGCCGGACGCAGCCTGGCGAGGAGCGCTTCCTCATCCAGCCCGAGTTCCTGCATCAGTTCATGGAAATCACGTCCGCCCGCCGCGGGGTAGCCGGTGGACCAGGTGATCAGCGTGCGCGTGGACTGGCGCACGCGGTCCAGCCGCAGCATGGTCGAGGTGGCGGGATACGGATGGCAGTCCAGGCACAACGGCTGCAGGAGCGCGGCCTCGGCCAGCAGGCCCAGCGTTTCGGTTGAGCGGCCATGGTTGCGCTTGCCCGCCACCTTGTGGTGCGAGAACACCACCGGGCAGTGCAGCGCACGGCCGATGCGCAGCGCCTCCTCGATCGACGGCACGATCGCGTCGGTCTCGTCGCGCAGATGCGTGGAATAGACCCCGCCGTGGGTGCGGACCGGCTCGCATACGGCGATGATCTCGGCTTCGGTAGCGGCGGCCGCGGGCGGATAGAAGGTGCCGGTCGACACCCCGAAGGCGCCGGCCTCCATCGCCAGCCCGACCTGCGCGCGCATTGCGGCGATTTCCGCGTCATTGGCGGGGCGGTCGAGTTCCGGCATCGCGCGCACGCGCAGCGTCGAGTGTCCCAGCAAGGGCACCACGTTGACATTGGCGGGCGCCGCGCGCAGCGCATCGAGCCACTGCGCGAAGGTATCGAAGCGGAACAGCGCGGGCGGGCCCAGCAGGTCCAGCGGCTGCGGCGGCGCGCTGCTGACCAGCGGCGCCACGCTGATGCCGCAGTTGCCGGTTACCACCGTGGTGATGCCCTGCGACACCTTGGGCGTCATGTCCCGGTGCACCAGCAGGTAGCCGTCGTCATGGGTATGCGCGTCGATAGAGCCGGGCGCCAGCACGCGGCCGCTGCAGTCGACGGTGTGGGCCGCGACGATGCCGGCGCAGTCGCCTACGGCAACGATGCGGTCGCCGGTGACCGCGACCCCGGCGCTGCGGCGGGCTGCGCCGGTGCCGTCCACCACCGTGGCGTTGCGAAAGAGCAGGTCGGCGCGTTGGGGCGCCGGGGATTGCGATGCCATTGTCGGTCCTTGTCTGGTCGGGCGGCTACTGCGGCGCGATGCCGGCCTGCCTGACCACGGCCGCCCACTTGCCGGTTTCCTGCGCGGCATAGCCGGCCAGCGCCTGCGGCGAGCCGCCGACGATCTCGGCGCCCAGCGCGGCAAATTTTTCCCGGATGGCCGGATCCGCCAGCGCGCGGTTGAAAGCGCCGTTGAGCCTGGCGACCACGTCGGCGGCGGTGCCGTGCGGCGCGACCAGGCCACCCCACGCCACGCCCTCGAAGCCGGGCACGCCCGACTCGGCGATGGTGGGCAGCGCCGGCAACAGCGGCGCACGCGCCAGGCTGGTCACGGCCAGCGGCTTCAGCTTGCCGGCCTTGATCAGCGGCAGGATGGTCGGCATGTTGTCGATCAGCACGTTGACCTGGCCGCCCACCACATCGGTCGCGGCCTGCGGGCTGCCCTTGTAGCCGACATGGGTCCAGGCAAGCCCCGCCTTGTCGGCCAGCAATTGGCCGGTGAGGTGGCCGGACGTGCCTTGCCCCGGCGAGGCATAGGTGACCTTGTCCGGGTTGGCCCTGATGTGGGCCACCAGCTCGGCAAAGTTCTTGACCGGCATGTCCGGACGGACGGCGATCACGTTCGGCACCTTGAACAGCAGCACCACCGGCACGAAGGCATCGGGCCGGTACGGCAGCTTGCGGAAGGTGCTCTTGTTGATCGACAGCGTGACGTTGTTGGCGTAACCGAGGGTGTAGCCGTCGGGCGCGGCGCGCTCCAGCTCGGAGATGCCGATCACGCCCGAGGCGCCGGGCTTGTTGTCGATCACGAAGGGCTGGCCCAGCGACTTGCCGGCCTCGGCGCCCAGCGCGCGCATCAGCACGTCGGGACTGCCGCCGGCCGCCGATGGCACCACCAGGCGGATCGGACGCGACGGATAGGTGTCTGCCGTCGCGGGCCCGGCCAGGACTGCGGCGCCCAGCCACAACAGGGTGGCCAGCGACCGCCGTTTTTTTTGCTGCCTTTGCTCTTGCATCTCGATATCCCGTTCAGTAGCTGAGGTCGACCCGATCACGCGTTTGCAGTATAGGGGCACTTCCCCGCGTAATGCAACATCCGTTTCCTAAATCACGAAAATGAAACATTCTGCATGCACGTGCGCGACCGAAGTGCCTGTGGCAAAGCCCTTTGTTTCAATGAAACACTCGTTACAAACATTGCGGCGCTGCCCTGCGGCACAAGCCTTGCGCCTCGAGCAAACGCCCTGCCGCCAGCGCCAGACCCTCCCGCCACGGCGGGGCGACGATCTGGATGCCCAACGGCAAGCCTTCGCCCGCACAAGGCGCGGCCACCACCGGCAGGCCCGCCAGCGACAACGGCCGCGTCATGTGGCCGGCATCGGCACGCGGCCGGTAGAGGCGGCCGGCAACCTCGACGGCCTCGGCGCCGATCGGCGTTGCCGCATAGGGTGTCGAAGGGGCCAGCATCAGCCCGGCCAGCCCCAGCACGCCCAGCGAGATGCTGCCGGTGCTCTGCTTGATCCCGCCGATACGGCACGATGCGGCGCGTGACCTTGGCGAACGCGGTGGCGGCGGCAGGAGTTGCCATCATAGCCGGCAATGAAACAAACGTTCCAGCATGGTTTACACTGAAACAAACGCTATTTCATCGGCGCCGGGTGGCGACCACGGCCCGCCGCAATAAGAAAGGGCGGCAATGCCGCCCCCCCCCGTGTTGGCCCGGCCGCCGCCGGCCGGCGCATGCGCAAGCCGGCTCAGGGCGTCACGTCCTGCGACGCCCCCACCATCGTCAGTGCGTTGCCGTGCTCGTCCAGCGTGACCTCGCCTTCCTCGTGGATATGGCGATGGCTGCCGTCCGGCAACTGGATGCGGTAGTCGACGCGATACGGCGCCTTGTCGACGATGGCGGCGCGGATCGCCGCCTGCACGCGCGGGCGGTCGGCTTCGACGATCGACGCCAGGTAGCGCTCCATGGTCACCTTGAAGGCCTGCGGGGCCCAGCCGAAGATGCGATAGGCTTCGTCAGTCCAGGCGCAGTCGTCGGTCTGGATATTCCAGTACCAGCCGCCCAGGTGGGCAATCTGCTGCGCCTTGGCCAGCAGCGCCTCGCTCTGGCGCAGCGCGGCCTCGGCGCGGCGGCGCTCGGTGATGTCGAGGCTGACGCCGATCATCTTGACCGGGCGCTGGTCGAAGTCGCGCACCAGCGTGGCGCGCGACGAGATCCAGCGCGTGTTGTCCTCATGCACCACTCGGAATTCCCACTCGTGCATCTCCTGCGCGCCCAGCGTGCGCGCCAGCACCTCCTTCAGCCGCGCCACGTCGCCGGGATGCACGCAGGCCCAGAAGTCGTCCATGTTGCGGATATGGCGGCCGAACAGCGAGACGTCGTTGGAGGAATAGGTCAGGCCATCGGTCAGCACGTTCCACTCCCAGGTGACGATGCCCGATACCTCCTGCGCAAACTTCATCCGCGCCTCGCTTTCCATGATCTCGGCGAGGTGCTTCTGGCGCAGTTCCTTGATATGCGGGTCGGACGCGCTGCTGGCCTCGAGGTCGGCAATGGCCTGCTCGCCGTAGCGCAGCCACAGCCAGTTGACGCCGAGGAAGCGCGCCAGCGCCAGCAGCCGTTCGTACTCGATCTCGCCGCCGCGCGTCCACTTGTGCACCGCCGACGGCGATACCGACAGGGCCTCGGCCACCTGCTTGAGCATGATCCTTTTGCCTTCCAGCACCCCCTTCAGGCGCGTGGCAAAAGTGTCTTCGGTCATGGGCGCTCCTCCACTTTTTTTCAACCGATGGTGAATTGAGTAGCTCGAACCTTACACCATCGCTGCAAATCGCGCGATTCGATAGCTCTACGCAATCGGACTTGCATTAAACATTGCTTTTTTGAATTGCGCCGACACAACTCACCTCACTAGACTACATCTCACATCACCAATAGTAATTTAATTTACTGTTGGTAAATTAACAAAAGCGTCGATATCAACGAGGAGACACCCGCAATGCAAGAGTCCGCCGCCCCTGTCTGCAGCCCCACGCCGCCGCTCGCCTATACGCTGCCTGCCCACTACTACACCTCGCAGGAAGTCTTCGAGCAGGAAAAGAAGACCATCTTCGCGCGCAGCTGGGTGTGCGTGATGCACAAGAGCCAGGTGGCCGAGAACAACCAGTACGCCACCGCCCAGGTTGCGGGCGAGAACATCTTCGTGGTGCGCGGCCGCGATGGCGTGCTGCGCGCCTTCTACAACGTCTGTCCGCACCGTGCGCACGAACTGTTCGCCGATGGCGCCGGCAAGGCCAGGAACGTGATCACCTGCCCCTACCACGCCTGGTCGTTCGGCCTGGACGGCAAGCTGATCCATGTGCGCAACGCCGAGAACGTGCCTGGCTTCTGCAAGGACAACGCCGGCCTGACGCCGGTGCGCGTGGAAGAGTTCTGCGGCCTGGTCTTCGTCAACCTGGACATGGACGCAAAACCGCTGGCCGAACTGGCCGCCGGCCTGAACGACGAGATCCGCGCGCGCTGCCCGGACGTCGACAAGCTGGTGCCGGCGCACAAGCTCACCTACGAGATGAAGGCCAACTGGAAGGTGGTGGTCGACAACTACCTGGAATGCCTGCACTGCCAGACCGCGCATCCGGCGCTGGTCGAGTCGATCAGGATGGAGACCTACAAGCACGAAGTGCGCGGCCTCTACACCAGCCAGGTCGGCCAGACCCGCTCGGGCAGCGATGCCTTCACCTATGACAGCGACGCGCCCAACACCGACTTCGCCGCGTACTGGCTGTGGCCCAACGTTACGCTCAACGTGCTGCCGGGCGACGGCAACTATGGCGTGTTCTACATGTTGCCGGTGGATGCCGACACCACCATCCAGCACTTCGAGTTCTACTTCCGCGACAGCACGCCCACCGCCGAGCAGGAACAGCTGATCGAGTACTACAAGAACGTGCTCAAGCCCGAAGACCTCAGCATCGTCGAATCCGTGCAGCGCGGCCTGAAGTCGCGCGGCTACCGCAACGGCCAGGGCCCGCTGCTGGTCACCGACGACAGGACCTCCGCCATCGGCGAGCACGGCGTGCAGCACTTCCAGCAGATGGTGCTCGACGCCCTGGCCGCCTGAAACCACCAGATCAAACGGAACCGCAGCAATGATCCAGACCCAGCTCTATATCGACGGCCAGTGGCAGTCGCCCATCGACCAGGGCACGCGCGCCATCGTCAGCCCCGCCGACGAATCGGTGATCGCCCAGGCCGCCGAAGCCACCCGCGCCGACGCGCGCCTGGCCATCGCGGCCGCGCGCCGGGCATTTGACGGCCCCTGGCGCCAGACCACGATCCGCGACCGCGCGAGACTGCTGAACAAGATTGCCGAACTGATCGACCGCGATGCCGAAAAGCTCGCCCACCTGGAGTCGCTCAACACCGGCAAGACCCTGACCGAGAGCCGCACCGACATGGGCGATATCGCCGCCACCTTCCGCTACTTTGCCGGGCTGGTGGCATCGGAAGCGGGCGCCGTCAACGAAGCGCCGCACCATGTGATCAGCCGCACGCTGCGCGAGCCCGTGGGTGTGTGCGGCCTGATCACGCCGTGGAACTATCCCCTGCTGCAGGCAGCATGGAAGATCGCGCCGGCGCTGGGCGCCGGCAATACCGTGGTGATCAAGCCCAGCAACCTGACCCCGCTGACCACGCACCACTTCACGCAGCTGGTGGCCGAACTGGACCTGCCGCCGGGCGTATTCAACCTGGTCACCGGCGGCGCCGAAGTGGGCGCGGAACTGGCCGAAAGCCTGGACGTCGACCTGGTGTCCTTCACCGGCGGCGCCTTCGCTGGCGAGAGCATCATGAAGGCCGCCACCGGCAACTTCAAGCGCATCGGCCTGGAACTGGGCGGCAAGAATCCGAACATCGTCTTTGCCGATGCCGACCTGGATGCAGCGGTCGACTACGCGCTCAACGCCGCGTTCTTCCATGCCGGCCAGGTCTGCTCCGCGGGCTCGCGCCTGATGGTCGAAGACAGCATCTATGATGCATTCATCGGCCGGCTGGCCGAGCGCCTGCCGCGCATCGTGATCGGCAACGGCTTCCACGGCGAGACCCGGATGGGGCCGGTGCAGTCGGCGCAACAGCACGAAAAGATCCTCGGCATGGTGCAGGCCGGCATCGCCGAGGGCGCGCGCCTGGTCCACGGCGGCAAGCGGCCGCCCGGCGACGTATTCAAGCAGGGGTACTGGCTGGAACCGACGCTGCTGGCCGACGTGACGGCGCAGATGAAGATTGCGAAGGAGGAGATTTTCGGGCCGGTGATCACCGCCGAGCGCTTCCGCTCCGAAGCAGAAGCGCTGCGTGCCGCCAACGACACGCCGTATGGCCTGGCCGCCGCGGTCTGGACCCGCGACCTGGACAAGGCCAACCGCATGTCGCGCGCGCTGCGCTTCGGCACGGTTTGGGTCAACGACTACCACCCGTACTTCCCGGAAGCGCCGTGGGGCGGCTACAAGGCAAGCGGCATCGGCCGCGAGCTGGCCCGCATCGGCCTGGACGAGTACACCGAGCTCAAGCACAGCTATATCAACCTCGCCCCGAAGGCGATGGGCTGGTTCGGCGCCTGAGCGCGGCCGACTTCGCAATCGCGTGCGCGGCGGCACCGCCCCCATGGACGCCGCGCACGACGTCACGCAAACGAGGAGATTGCACCATGCAGGCAATCCATGAATACGACTACATCATCGTCGGCGCCGGCTCGGCCGGCTGCGTGCTGGCGGCGCGGCTGAGCGAGGACGCCGGGGTCTCGGTGCTGCTGCTGGAAGCCGGCGGGCCCGACTGGCGCATGGACTGGCGCACGCAGATGCCGGCGGCGCTGGCGTATCCGCTGCAGGGCACCACCTACAACTGGGCCTATGTCACCGAGCCCGAGCCGCACATGAACCACCGGCGCATGACGCAGGGCCGCGGCAAGGGCCTGGGCGGCTCGTCGCTGATCAACGGCATGTGCTATATCCGCGGCAACGCGATGGACTATGACGGCTGGGCGCAGACCCGGTCGCTGGAGAACTGGAGCTACGCCGACTGCCTGCCCTACTTCCGCAAGGCCGAGACCTACGACAAGGGCGCCAACGACTACCACGGCGGCAACGGCCCGCTGCATGTGACCACGCCCAAGGCCGGCATCAGCCCGCTGTTCGACGCCTTTATCAAGGCCGGCGAGCAGGCCGGCTACGGCCGCACCGATGACCTCAACGGCTTCCGGCAGGAAGGCTTCGGCCCGATGGACCGCACCACCACCGCGGGCGGGCGCCGCTGCAGCACCTCGCTGGCCTACCTGGACCAGGCCCGCGAACGACCCAACCTGACCGTGCATACGCGTGCGCTGGCCGACCGCATCCTGTTCGCCGGACAGCGCGCCATCGGCGTGTCGTACCTGCAGGGCGACCATGTGCGCGAAGCCCGCGCGCGCCGCGAGGTGATCGTCAGCAACGGCGCGATCGCATCGCCGCAGCTGCTGCTGCGCTCGGGCGTGGGCAATGCCGACGAACTGCGCGCCTTCGGCATCGATACGGTCGCCGACCTGAAAGGCGTCGGCGAAAACCTGCAGGACCACCTGGAGATGTACCTGCAGTACGAATGCACCAGGCCGGTGTCGCTGTACCCGGCGCTGCAGTGGTGGAACAAGCCGGCGATCGGCATCGAATGGTACCTGCGCGGCACCGGCACGGCGGCCTCCAACCACTTCGAGGCCGGCGGCTTTATCCGCAGCAGCGACGAGTTTGCCTGGCCCAACCTGCAGTACCACTTCATCCCGCTGGCGATGAACTACGACGGCAGCAACCCGGTGAAGTCGCACGGCTTCCAGTGCCATGTGGGCTCGATGCGCTCGCCCAGCACCGGCTTCGTCAAGCTCGCCAGCCGCGATCCGCGCGTGAAGCCACGGCTGCTGTTCAACTACATGGCGCACGACGTCGACTGGCGCGAGTTCCGCGCCGCGGTGCGGCTGACGCGCGAGATCATCGGCCAGCAGGCGATGGACCAGTTCCGCGGCCGCGAGATCAAGCCCGGCATGATGGTGCAGAGCGATGCCGAGATCGACGCCTTCGTGCGCGAGCACGCCGAGACCGCGCTGCATCCGTCGTGCACGTGCAAGATGGGCGACGCCTCCGACCCGATGGCGGTGGTCGACAACCAGGGGCGCGTGCATGGCTTGTCGGGCCTGCGCGTGGTCGATGCCTCGATCATGCCGAAGATCGTCACCGGGAACCTGAACGCGCCCACGATCATGATGGCCGAGAAGCTGGCCGACGTGATCCGCGGCCGCGCCCCGCTGCAGCGCTCGACCGCGCCTTACTACCAGGCGGCGCCTGCGCGCATGCAGTCTAGCGCGGAGCGAGCTCAGCCGCCCACCGCGCGCCTCGCCATGCCGATGCCTGCCTGACCCGAGCGGCGCGGCGCGCGGGCATCCCGCCCGAACCCTGACTGCGGCACATGTGCTGCCGGGACCGAGGTCCCGGCGGGCAGCGTGCGCCCTGTCGGGCGCGCAGCGCCCCAACACCACCAAAGCCGGCGATCCATAAACAAACCCAGACCGGCTGCAAGGAGGAGACACAACCATGCTGCGCAAATGCTTTGCCGCAAGACGTGCCCCATACAGCGTCCTGTACGGCGCCCTGCCCCTGCTGCTGTGCCAGGCGCTGCCCGCGCTGGCGCAGGCCGGCGGCGACACCACGCTGGCGGTCGCCCCGGTGCCGCAAGTCACCGCTACCGTGCCGCCGGCCGAAGCCGCCGCGCCGGTGTCGCCCTGGAGCGCCAACATGACGCTGACCTCGCAGTACGTCTCGCGCGGTTTCCGCCAGA
The DNA here is from genome assembly GCF_900250115.1 of Cupriavidus taiwanensis. Taxonomy (NCBI): domain Bacteria; kingdom Pseudomonadati; phylum Pseudomonadota; class Betaproteobacteria; order Burkholderiales; family Burkholderiaceae; genus Cupriavidus; species Cupriavidus taiwanensis. The sequence goes on from NZ_LT984804.1 coordinate 2,332,792, forward strand.
CCTGGGGTAAGCCTGCGGTGCAGGGGGGCATCGACTATGCCCATCCCAGCGGCTTCTCCGCGGGCACCTGGATGTCGAGCATCAGCGACAAGTTCATCGAGGGCGGCACGGTCGAATGGGACCTGTATGCCGGTTATACCGGCACCGTCGGCGACTTCGTCTACGCCGGACAGGTCTACTACTACCTCTACCCGGGCGCGAAGCTGCAGTACGCGCAGACCCGATACAACTACGGGGAAGCGGTCGCCTCGCTGACGTGGAAGTGGTTCAACGTCAAGTACTGGCTGACCTATACGCCCGACTACTTCGGCTACAACAGCGCCTCGCTGATGACTGGCAACGACCCGCACAGCCGCGGCTCCGGCTACCTCGACGTGAACGGCACCTTCGACCTGGGCCACGGCGTCACGCTGCTGCTGCACTACGGCCAGGAGCGCGTGCGCAACTTCGCCGCCTACAACTTCCGCGACGTGCGCGTGGCACTGTCCAAGGCCTTTGAAGGCGGCTGGACGCTGACCGGCGCCTATACCCGCGGCTGGGGCCGCACCGACGTATACGACAAATACACCACCGGCGCGCTGGATTCCTCCGGCAACCCGGCGGTGTCCAACCCGCTGAAAAGCACGTTCCTGGTCTCGCTGACCAAGACGTTCTGACGGCATTCATCAACCGCTGTACCACTGCCTTACGAAGCCCACCACCATGGCCTCCCTGGGTCTTACCGACGCAACCGGACTTGTCGGCGTTGCCGCCTACGTTGCCGCGCACTTTGCCGTGCAGGTCCTGCACAAATCCCCGACCGGCAGGCTGGCCGTCGTCCTCAACGTGATCGGGCCCAGCTGCATCCTGATCTCGCTGGCGGGCGCGTTCAACCTGGCGTCGTTCCTGACCCAGTGCTTCTGGCTGGCGCTGACGCTGCTGGGCTGGTGGCGCAACCGTCGGGCCAGCCGGAGCGGCCGGGCCGTGGTGGAAACGCTGGGCGCGCCGCGCCCCGGCCAGCCCGTGAAGCAGTAGCCAGGTGGCGGCCGGCACGCCTGGCAACGGCGCTGCAAAACTTCCGTTGCCTTGGCTCCCTGCCGTTCCTATACTCACTAAAACACCAGAAGTTCTCTAATTTACTTTTAGTAAATTCAAAGAACCGGAAACGCCACACACCCTGACCAACAAATGCCTGGCAAGCCCGGGATGACAACAGGAGACAACCATGACCAAGGCCCCCAAAATCCCCATCACACATTCCCGACCGTCGTAACCCCGGCAGGCAGTACCGCAACGTACCCACCCAGACCGCAGACGGCAGACCGTGACGGAGCCCCGCTCCGGCAACACGCAACACGGCAACCGGGAAGCAAGGAGACATCGTGTATTCACAAAAAGACGTGCTGTCGCTCGGCGCGCAGGCGCCGCTCGCCCCAGCGCAGCAAACCCAGCAACAAGCCCCATCGCATGAACTGCAGCGCACCCTGACCTGGAAGGACGCCTTCTGGGTTACCAGCGGCGTGCCCGCGGGCGTGCTCTTCACCATCGGCGGCGTGTCCGCCACCATCGGCAACCCGGCCTGGGTGATCTGGGTCCTCGCCATCCTGGTCGGCTTCGCCCAGTGCTTCGTCTACGCCGAGATCTCGGGCCTGTACCCGCACAAGTCGGGCGGGGCGTCGGTGTATGGCGCGATGGGCTGGGTCCGCTACAGCAAGTTCGTGGCACCGGTATCGGTCTGGTGCAACTGGGTGGCGTGGTCGCCGATGCTGGCGCTCGGCACCAGCCTGGCGGCCGGCTATATGCTGAGCGCGCTGTTCCCGCCCGATTCGGTGATCAACACCTGGCAGCTGACGCTGGTGGACCTGGGCTTCGTCAGCAAGGGCCTGACGCTGCGGGTGAATTCCACCTTCCTGCTCGCCACCGCGTTCCTGCTGATCACCTTCAAGCTGCAGCACAGCGGCGCCTCGGCGGCGGCGACCACGCAACGCATCCTCGGCATCGCCTCGCTGACGCCGCTGGTGGTGATCGCGCTGGTGCCCCTGTTCACCGGCGACATGCCTTCGACCAGCTTCTTCCCCCTGCTGCCATTAACGCATGACGCCTCCGGCGCCGCGGTGCTGGGCGGCTGGAACGCCGCCGGCATCAGCACGGCGATGGGCGCGATGTTCCTGGCGTGCTGGTCGACTTTCGGCTTCGAGACCGCGGTGTGCTACACCCGCGAATTCAAGGACCCGCAGAAGGACACCTTCAAGGCGATCTTCTGGTCCGGCGTGCTGTGCCTGTTCATGTTTATCGCGGTGCCGATCGCCTTCCAGGGCTCGCTCGGGCTCCAGGGCATGCTGGCGCCGGACATCGTCGACGGTTCCGGCGTGGGCGCGGCGATGGCCAGGTTCGTCGGCGGCGGCGCGGTGGTGTTCAACGTGATCGTGGTGATGCTGGTGCTGGCGATCCTGCTGATCGTGATGACCTCGATGATGGGTTCGTCGCGCACGCTGTACCAGGCCTCGGTCGACGGCTGGCTGCCGCGCTACCTCTCGCACGTGAACGAGCACGGCTCGCCCACGCGCGCGATGTGGACGGACCTGCTATTCAACCTGTTCCTGCTGCTGATGTCGAACTACATGGCAGTGCTGTCGATCTCGAACGTCTGCTACATGATCTTCGTGTTCCTGAACCTGCAGTCGGGCTGGATCCACCGCATGGACCGCCCCGACTGGCCGCGGCCATACAAGTGCAAGAACTGGCTGCTGGCGCTGGGTGCGTTCCTGGGCTTCTTCGACCTGGCCTTCGTCGGCGCCGGCGCCAACTTCCAGGGTGAGCACACGCTGCGCAACGGCCTGATCGCCGCGCTGCTGATCGTGCCGGTGTTCATCTACCGCCATTACATCCAGGACAAGGGCCGCTTCCCCGAGTCGATGCGCCGCGACATGGAACTGCCCAACGCGCGCGCCGGCGTGCTGCCCTATGTGGCGCTGGTCGTCGGCGGCCTGGTGGTGTGGATCGCCGCCCGGCTGACAGTCATTACCTGATGGCCTGGGGCGGGCCGGCGCCGTGCCGGTCCGCCTTCCCTCCCGCCTTCCCCGCAATCCCTGAATTCCGAGGTACCGCCATGAATGACACCCTGCGCGTGCGCATCGGCCGCGTCGAGCCGCTGGCCGCCGGCATCAAGCGCTTCACCCTGCAACCCTGCGACGGCGGCGCCCTGCCCGCCTTCGACAGCGGCAGCCACGTCGTCGTCCACATGGACGGCGGCCGGCTGCGCAACGCCTACTCGCTCACCAGCGCGCTGGGCGAGCCCGGCCACTACCAGATCGCGGTGCGGCTGGAAGAAGCTTCGCGCGGCGGCTCGCGCTACCTGCACGAACGGGTGCGCGAAGGCGACGAGCTTCACATCGGCACGCCCGGCAACCTGTTCAGCCTGGACCACGGCGCCGGCCGCCACCTGCTGATCGCCGGCGGCATCGGCATCACCCCTTTCATGACCCATATCCAGGCGCTGGCCGCGCGCGGCGCCGCCTTCGCGCTGCACTACTGCTTCCGCAACGCGCACTCCGCCGCCTTCCTGGACGTGCTGCCGGCCACGCTGCAGCCCGGGCAGCTGCACCTGTATGAAAGCGACAGCGGCACCTTGCTCGACATCGCCGCGCTGATCGCCGCACAGCCGGCCGACACCCACGTCTACGTATGCGGCCCGGCCCCGCTCAACGATGCCGTGGTCAACGCCGCGCGCGCCGCCGGCTGGGACACCGCGCGCATCCACTTCGAGCAGTTCCGCAACGAGGTCGATGCCAGCGGCGGCGCCTTCGAGGCCGTGCTGCACCAGAGCGGGATAACGCTGCAGGTGGGCGCCGACGAGTCCCTGCTGCGCGCGATCGAGAAAGCCGGGGTCAAGGTGGACTGCATGTGCCGCGAGGGCATCTGCGGCTCGTGCGAGACCGCGATCCTGGAGGGCCAGGCCGACCACCGCGATCAGTATCTGTCGGACGCCGAGAAAGCGGCGCAGAAGACCATGATGCCGTGCGTGTCGCGCTGCAAGGGCCAGCGGCTGGTGCTGGACCTGTAAAGGGGTCGGCCAAACCAGCAACCTTTTGGTTGCATTTCACGGGCAGGGCTCCTACCATGCAACCATCGCGTTGCATGTAGATACCCCAACCAGGAGACCGCCCATGCCTTCCGACACCGACCGCATCGAACGCAGCATCCTGATCGAAGCCCCGATCGCGCGCGTCTGGCACGCGCTGGCCGATGCCGATACCTTCGGCAGCTGGTTCGGCGTCCGCTTCGACGGCGCCACCTTCGCCCCTGGCCAGCGCGTGGTGGGCAGCATCACCTATCCGGGTTATGAATACCTGAAGTTCGACGTCCGCGTCGAGCGCATGGAGCCGGAACGGCTGCTGTCGTGGCGCTGGCATCCGGCGCCGCTGGAGCGGGGACGCGATTACTCGGACGAGCCCGCCACGCTGGTGGAATTCACGCTGCGCGAGGCGGAAGGCGGGACCATGCTGACCGTGGTCGAGTCCGGCTTTGACCGGATCCCGCCCGAACGACGCCAGGAAGCGTTCCGCATCAACAGCGGCGGCTGGGATGCGCAGGTCAACAATATCCGCCAGCATGTTGCCGGCGCTGCCTGAGGCGCTGCCGGACGCGCCGGAGCTGCGGCAGTCGGCCGCGGTGTTTGCCGCGCTCGGCGACGAAACCCGGCTGCGGCTGGTGGCGACGCTGTGCGCCGGCGGCGCGATGTCGATCGCGCAACTGACGGCGGGCAGCGCGATGACGCGGCAGGCGGTGACCAAGCACCTGCGGGTGCTGGCGCAGGCCGGGCTGGTGCACGACAGCCGCGCCGGACGCGAGCGCCTGTGGCAGTTCGAGCCCGGCCAGCTCGATGCCGCGCGCCGGTCGCTGGAAGCGATCGGGCGGCAATGGGAGTTTGCGCTGGGCAAGCTGAAGCTGGCGGTGGAAGGCGAGCATTAGCTGACCACCTCGCTCGTGCTGCCCGGTTTGCTCCCTCTCCCGCTTGCGGGAGAGGGTTGGGGTGAGGGCGGGAGCTTCCACGAAGTACCCGCTGTCGCAATTGCCAGCGCCCGCCCTCACCCCCGCCCCTCTCCCGCTTGCTGTATGGACCGGGGACATGGGTAACACATGTGCCAGGACATGGGTAACAGTCCAGTCTCCAGTTTAATCGGCCTGCTGTAGGTCTATTGTGGCGACCTTTTGATGGCAGAAGTAGACGTCAAAGGTGCCGTCCAGATCCACGCGAGGGCGCAGCGCTACGGGCGTTCCGACCAAGGCTCGTCCGACCCGGAACGTCTTTCCTCGGAAGCAGATGCGCCCGCCGTCGCCTACCTTTCGCACGATGTCATTGCTGCCGTACTCGATGGGCGGGAGTTCGCGCGGCATCGCCCGTGGGCTAGGCGCATAGCGGCTTGCGGGGGTCTCCATATCCAGCGCGTGGTGGGGGCGCTTGAAGTTGTACACGTGGCGCCAATGGCTGAAGTGCTGCTGGGCATCGTCCAGATCCCGGAAACGCTGGTTGGCCAACAGCTCAGCCTGCATGGTTCGATGGAAGCGCTCGTCCTTACCGTTGGTCTGAGGATGGCCAGGTCGGCTATGACTGAGCCGCACGCCCAGGCGAATCAGCCACGCGCCCAGCGTGGTTAATGCTCGGGCACTGGGGAACCCCAGGGCGGGCCGTTGTCTGCATTGATCCGTTCGGGCAGCCCATAGCGCGCAAAAGCCATCTCTAACGCTTCCTGTACGGATTCAAACTGTTCGTTGCCCAAGGCCTTGAGCAGCACATTGAACCGGGAGTGATCGTCCAAGACCGTGAGCGGGTGGCACCTCTGCGTGTCGGTAGCGAAGTGGCCTTTGAAGTCAATTTGCCATAGTGCATTGGGCCGGTCGTGCTCGAAGCGCTGCCATGCTGTAGCGGCCGCGCTGGCGGCCGGATCGATCAAGCCATGGCGGCGCAGCACCCAATTGACTGTGCTCGGGGCGATTTGGATGCGGTGGTCGCGCTCCAGCACGCGTGCGATCTTGCGGGCGCCCCAGGCCGAATGTTCGGCTCGTATCGCTAGCACGCTCTCTTCGATGGCAGCTGGAGTTCGGCCGGGAGAGCTATGTGGCCGCCGAGTTCGGTCGTCCAGATCCTCTCGGTTCAACCACTTGTAGCCGGTCTTGCGGCTGATGCAGAAGCGGCGGCAAAGCTCCGCAATATTGGCGTCCGCCTGGCGTGCCAGGCGGACGAACTCTTCTCTTTGCTGCTTCACGGTGGTTTGGCTCCAGGGCAACGTTTTCCTCCCGCTGACTAAGCGGGAAAAGTGTTACCCATGTCCTGGCACACCTGTTACCTATGTCCCCGGTCCATACAGCTTGCGGGAGAGGGGAGCAAACCAAGCGGTCGCTGGCTGCGCCGCACGTCACGAAGTCCCTCCTTATCACCGCTATACTGACAGCCCCGCCCATTCCAGCGAAAGGAAGCGCGCAGTGGCTGACCACGACCTGTCCAGGCTCAAGATCGACCGGCAAGCCGCCGCGCCCGGTGCCCGCCTCCGCCCGCGGCGCCGGTGGCTGCGCTACGCGGCCATCGCGGTGGTGCTGCTGGCCCTGGCCGGCGTTGCCATCCGGCTGGCCGCGCCGCGGCCGGTGCAGACCGCCACCGTCACCTCAGCCTATCCCACGCAGAACTTCACGCTGCTGAACGCCACCGGCTATGTCGTGCCGCAGCGCAAGGCGGCGGTCGCGTCGAAGGCGCAGGGCCGGCTGGAATGGCTGGGCGTGCTCGAAGGCTCGCGCGTGAAAAAGGACGAGGTGATCGCGCGTCTGGAAAGCAAGGACGTGGCCGCGTCATTCGCGCAGGCGCAGGCGCAGGTACAGGTGGCGCAGGCCAACCTGGCGCTGCAGCAGGCCGAGCTCAAGGACGCCGAGGTGAACCTGCGCCGCTCCAAGATTTTGATCGTGCCGAACGCGATCTCGCGCACCCAGTACGACGCCGACGTGGCGCGCTTCGACAAGGCGCGGGCATCGGTGAACAGCTCGCGCGCGTCGGTGGTGTCGGCGCAGGCCAATGCACGCGCGGCCGAGGTGGCGGTCGAGCAGACCGTGGTGCGCGCGCCGTTCGACGGCGTGGTGCTGGTCAAGCATGCCAACGTGGGCGACAACATCACGCCCTTCTCCGCCGCCGCCGACACCAAGGGTGCGATCGTCACCATCGCCGACATGGAGACGCTGGAAGTCGAAGCCGATGTCGCCGAATCCAATATCGCCCGGATCCGCGTCGACCAGCCCTGCGAGCTGCTGCTCGACGCCCTGCCCGGCCTGCGCCTGGCCGGGGAGGTCTCGCGCATCGTGCCGACGGTGGACCGCTCCAAGGCCACGGTGCTGGTCAAGGTGCGCTTTGTCGACCGCGATGCGCGCGTGCTGCCGGACATGAGCGCCAAGATTGCCTTCCTGTCGCGCGCGGCCACCGCGCAGGACCGCCAGCCGGTGGTCGCGGTGCAGCCGGCGGCGGTCGCCACGCGCGACGGCCGCCAGGTGGTCTACGTGGTCAGGGACGGCAAGGCGCACGAGATGACGGTCAAGCGCGGCGACAAGCTGGGCGAACTGGTGGCCGTGCAGGGCCTCAGGCCCGGCGACATGGTGGTGCTGTCGCCCGGCGACCAGATCAGCGACGGCAGCCGCGTCACCACGGCCAAGCCATGAGCGAGGCCCCGATGAGCGCCGCACCGCTGGTACAGATCTACCACGTCGCCAAATCCTACCGCCGCGGCATGCAGACCGTGCCGGTGCTGACCGATATCTCGCTGGAGATCGGCGCGGGCGATTTCGTCGCGCTGATGGGGCCCTCCGGCTCGGGCAAGAGCACGCTGCTGAACCTGATTGCCGGCATCGACCGCCCCGACCGCGGCACGCTGCGCGTCGCCGGGCTCGACATCACCCAGCTGCCCGAGGCGGCGCTGGCCGACTGGCGCGCCGCCAATGTCGGCTTTATCTTCCAGTTCTACAACCTGATGCCGGTGCTGACCGCGTTCGAGAACGTCGAGCTGCCGCTGATGCTGACGCGCCTGCCGCGCGCCGAGCGGCGCGCGCGGGTAGAGCTGGTGCTGGACATGGTCAACCTGGCCGACCGCATGAACCACTATCCGTCGGAGCTGTCCGGTGGCCAGCAGCAGCGCGTGGCGATCGCCCGCGCGCTGATCACCGACCCAGCGCTGATCGTCGCCGACGAGCCCACCGGCGACCTTGACCGCACCTCGGCGGCCGAGATCCTGGCAATGATGCAGCGGCTCAATGCCGATGCCGGCAAGACCATCATCATGGTTACGCACGACGCGCACGCCGCCGCCGCGGCCGGCGCTCTGGTGCACCTGGAGAAGGGAGAGCTGATCCGTGGCGAGCCGGCGTAGCCTCCGTTCACCATGTACGCGCTCAAGCTGATCGCCCGCAATGCGCTGCGGCACAAGCTGCGCACCACGCTGACGGTATTCGGGCTGGTGATCGCGGTGCTGGCGTTCGGGCTGCTGCAAACCGTGATCGATGCCTGGTATGCCGGCGCCTCGGCCGCCTCCAGCGCGCGGCTGGTCACGCGCAATGCGATCTCGCTGGTGTTCCCGCTGCCGCTCAGCTACGAAAGCCGCATCAAGGGCATCGACGGCGTGACCATGGTGGCGCGCTCCAACTGGTTCGGCGGGGTCTATCGCGATCCCAAGAACTTCTTCGCGCAGTTCGCGGTCTCCGACAACTACCTTGACCTCTACCCCGAATTCATTGTGCCGGACGCGCAGCGCGCCGACTACCAGCGCGACCGCAAGGGCGCGCTGGTGGGGCGCCAGCTGGCCGACCAGTTCGGTTTCAAGGTCGGCGACGTGATCCCGATCAAGGGCACCATCTACCCCGGCACCTGGGAATTCGTGGTGCGCGGCATCATGGACGGCCGCGACGAAAGCACCATCACGCGCCAGATGGTGTTCCACTGGGAATACCTGAACGAGACCGTGCGCAAGCGCACCCCGCGCCAGGCCGACCAGGTCGGCGTCTATATCTTGGGCGTCGGCAACCCTGACAACACCGCGGCAATCTCGCGCCAGGTCGACGGCGTGTTCCGCAATTCGCTGGCCGAAACCCTGACCGAGACCGAGCAGGCCTTCCAGCTCGGCTTTGTCGCGATGTCGAACCAGATCATCGCGGCGATCCGCGTGGTGTCATACGTGGTGATCGTGATCATCATGGCGGTGATGGCCAACGCCATGGCGATGAGCGCGCGCGAGCGCACCGTCGAATATGCCACGCTCAAGGCGCTGGGCTTCGGCCCCGGCTTCCTGGCGCTGCTGGTGTTCGGCGAATCGCTGGCCCTGTGCGTGGCCGGCGGCGCGCTCGGCATGCTGGCCACGCCGCCGGTGGCGGCTGCCTTCAAGCAGGCGGTCGGCGGCGTGTTCCCGGTATTCACGGTGTCGCCGCAGACCATGCAGTTGCAGGCGGCGTGCGCGCTGGCGGTGGGCATCTTTGCCGGCATCGTGCCGGCGCTGCAGGCGGCGCGCGTGCGCATCGTCGAGGGCCTGCGGGCCATCGGCTAGCGCGGGGAGACTGCCGTGGCCATCCCATTGACCTATATCGCGCGCAACCTGTGGGCCCGGCGCCTGACCACCGCGCTGACCGCGGCCGGCCTGGCGCTGGTGGTGTTCGTCTTCGCCACCATGCTGATGCTCGACGCCGGCCTGAAGAAGACGCTGGTCACCACCGGCGAGCACGACAACGTGGTCGTAATCCGCAAGGGCGCCGAGACCGAGATCCAGAGCGCGGTCAACCGCGACCAGGCCAGCATCATCGAGATGCATCCGGCCGTGGCCATGAGCGGCGCCGGCCAGCCGCTGGCGTCGCGCGAGGCCGTGGTGCTGATCTCGCTGACCAAGGCCAGCACCGGCCAGCCGTCCAACGTGGTGATCCGAGGCATCTCGCCGGCGGGCATGGACCTGCGTCCGCAGGTGCGGCTGGTGGCCGGACGCATGTTCCGGCCGGGCTCGTCCGAGATCATCGTCGGCAGCAGCATCGCCGGCGGCTTTGCCGGCGTGCAGATCGGCGAGCACTTGCGCTTTGCGCAGCGCGACTGGACCGTGGTCGGCCACTTCGACGGCGGCGGCAGCGGCTTCGACTCCGAGATCTGGGGCGACGTCGACCAGCTGATGCAATCGTTCCGGCGCAATGCGTACTCGTCGATGGTGGTCAGGCTGGCCGATTCGGCGCTGTTCGAGCGCTTTCGCGCCGACCTCGATGTCGACCCGCGCCTCGCCGACGAGGCCAAGCGCGAGCAGGCGTTTTACAGCGACCAGTCCAAGGCCCTGTCCGGCTTTATCAATATCCTTGGCTTCACGCTGTCTACCATCTTCTCGATCGCGGCGATGATCGGCGCGATGATCACCATGTATGCGTCGGTGGCCAACCGCGTCGCCGAGATCGGCACGCTGCGCGCACTGGGCTTCCCGCGCGGCAGCGTGCTGGCCGCGTTCCTGGCCGAAGCGGCACTGCTGGGCCTGGTCGGCGGCGCCGCGGGCCTGGCCTGCGCGGCGCTGATGCAGTTCGCCTCGTTTTCGACCACCAACTTCCAGACCTTCGCCGACTTGTCGTTCCGCTTTATCCTGACGCCGGCGATTGCCCTGCAGACGCTGGCGTTCTCGATGGTGATGGGGCTGGTGGGAGGATTCCTGCCGGCGGTGCGGGCGGCGCGCATGAATATCGTGGAGGCGTTGCGGACGCGTTGAGGCTGCGCCGGACGCGAAGTCAATGACATCACTGCCGGTTTGCTCCCCTCTCCCGCTTGCGGGAGAGGGGCGGGGGTGAGGGCCGGCGCCTCCACGACAGTTGTGCGCTTGAAAAAACCATTGGCGCCGCTTGATGTGGCCGCCAGCCAGACCACCCCTGACCCCGGCCCTCTCCCCATGAGGGGAGAGGGAGTACACCCTGCCCTTGCGCGGCCCATCCTTTCCTTGCCTTCTCCCCGCCGTCCGACTACAACCCGTAGTGATGCATGCTACGCGTCAGGACGCCCCCCGATGAACCTTGACCTGCTGGCCTCATTGCTGACCGCCGTGGTGGTGCTGTTGATCGGTACGCTGGTCAACCGCAGCGTCGGCGTTCTGTCGCGCTACAACATTCCCGATCCCGTCACCGGCGGCCTGCTGTTCGCGATCCTGGCGTCGACGGCGATGGCGACGGTGAACTTCCGCGTGGTGATCGATCCCGGCATGAAGCCGGTGCTGTTGCTGATGTTCTTCGGCGGCGTCGGCCTCTGCGCCGACCTGCGCATGCTCCGGCGCGGCGGCAAGGCGCTGGTGATCTTCCTGATCATCCTGCTGCCCTATATCGTGGTGCAGAACGTGGTCGGCGTGGCCATGGCGCGGGTGCTGGACCTGCATCCGATCTTCGGCCTGGTGGGCGGCTCGATCACGCTGGTGGGCGGGCACGGCACCGGCGCCGCCTATGCCGCGCGCTTTGCCGAAGTCAACAACCTGCAGGCGGTGATGGACCTGTCGATGACGGTGGCCACCGTCGGCCTGATCGTGGGCGGCATTATCGGCGGGCCGGTGGCGCAATACCTGATCTCGCGTTACCGGCTGCGCTCGACCGCGCGCGAGCCCGGCGACACCGAGGAGGAAGCGGCGGCGGTCGCGCCCATCACCACCGTGGGCGCGCTGGCATCGCTGGCCGGCATCCTGGCCGCGGTGATCGGCGGGCGCTGGATCGCCGCGCAGATGCCGACCGGCGCCATCACCATCCCGGGCTTCCTCTGGTGCATGATGCTCGGCATCGCCATCCGCAACCTGCTGCCCTTTGCCGGCATGCGCTTTGACGACCGCGCCACCGACCTGATCACCAATGTCTGCCTGTCGCTGTTCCTGGTGATGACGATGATGGCGCTGGACCTGGCCGACGTGGCGCTGTCCGCCGGGCCGTTCCTGCTGATCATTGCGATGCAGGTGGTGTTCATCATCCTCTACGTGGTGCTGGTGTGCTTCCGCTTCATGGGGCGCGACTACGAAGCCGCGGTCAGCTCGGCCGCGTTCATCGGCTTCAACATGGGCTCGACCGCCACCGCCATGGCCAATATGCGCGCCATCACCGCGCGCTACGGGCCGGCGCCCACCAGCTTCCTGATCACGCCGCTGGCCGGCGCGTTCTTCGTCGACCTGATGAACGCGTTCGTGCTGACCATGATGCTGGCGCTGCCGCTGATCGGAGGCTGACATGCGCCGCGCCCTGCTGACCCTGCTGTTCGCCGTCCTGGCCAGCGCCTGGCTGGCGGGATGCGGCGGCGGCCCCGCCGCCGATGGCATCCGCGCCGGCGTCAACGAACGGCTGGCGCTGGCGCTGCCGCCGGGCACGGTGGAGGTGGTGGCGCTGGAGCGCCGCGGCTCGCAGGCCGACACCAAGGCCCCGGCCGGCGAGACCCGCCGCATCCTCTATTTCGATGCGCAGCTCAAGCTGCTGCGCGACTATGACTTCGGCGCCTGGGATTCGCCCGGCGTGGCCGGGCTGGTGTCGGCGCTGGGCGCGGGCCCGCGCGGCATCACCGGCATCACCAGCGGCGGCAACAAGGCCGGCGACATCATCCGCGCCCACGGCACCGCGCTGTACCGGCGCGACGGCGAACGCTGGGTCGGCGTGCTGCCGGCCGGCTACCGTCCCGCCGAAGCCCCGGCGGTCGCCACCAATGCGCAAAGCGGCCCGGCGGCGATCCTCGACGCGATGCGCAAGGTGATCGACTCGGTGCAGAAGGATGCCTCGCCGGCGCAGCGCGCGGTGATCGAGCAGGAACTGACCACCGCGCACGCCAATATCCGCGCGCGGCTGGCGCGCATCAACGAAGGCTATGCCATTGCCGCCGGCGCCGAGCATGGGCAGTACCTGCGCTTTGCGCAGGCGCTGGTGGCCGGCACGCGCGTGCGCGCGATACCGCTGGTCACGCACGGCGGCGAAGAGAACCTGCGCCTGCTGCGCGCGGGCAAGGTCTCGGTGGCGCTGGCACAGGGCGATGCCGCGCTGGACGCCTACGAGGGCAAGCACGCCTTCGCCGAGGACGGCCCGCAGGCCTCGCTGCGCGCCATCGGCAGCCTCTATCCGGAGCCCGTGCACGTGCTGGTGCGCGACGGCGATCCCGCGCGCTCGGTGTCCGACCTGCGTGGCAAGCGCATCGCGGTGGGCGAGCGCGGCTCGGCCTCGCGCGGCACCGCGCTGCGGGTGCTGGCCGCGCACGGGCTGGCGGACAAGGACTTCAAGGCCGAGGAAGTGGGGCTGGGCACCGGCCTGGTGGCGCTGCGCCAGAACCAGGTCGACGCCGTGATCCAGGTGATCGGCGTGCCCGCCGACAGCATCCGCGATGCGCTCGCGGAAATGCCGCTACGGCTGCTGCCGCTGGACGAAAAGGCCATCGCCGCGCTGGTGGGGCAGAAGGCCGGCTACTTCCGCGCAGCGATTGCGCCCGGCACCTATCCCGGCCTGAGCGCACCGGTGCGCACCATCGCCACCGCGGCCGTCCTGGTGACCGGACCGGACCTGTCCGACGCCGAAGTGGCCGACCTGACGCGGCTGGTCTACCGCAACGGGCGCGACCTGGTGGCGCGCGGCAGTGCCCAGGGCGGACAGATCGCCGTGGCCACGGCGCGCCAGGGCCTGATGATTCCGCAGCATCTGGCGGCGGCCAAGGCGCTCGACGCCATGGGCCCGGCCGGCGCCGCGCCGGGCTCGGCAAGGCCTGTCCCGCCGCCGGCCGCGTCCGGGACGCAGGTCAGGTAAAGGATACGCGGGGCCGGCCTCAACGCCGGCCCGAAACGCCGTAGAACGTTCCTGCGCGTGGATTAGACACCACATAAGCGTGGCGCTGCGCCCAGAACTGTGCGGTACGGAAGGCTTCGGCCTCGCGCTCGCTCCAATCCGTTGCCAGCAATGGCAGGGCCTCGGCATCGGTGGTCAGGTAGACGCGCGCCTGGTAGCGCGCGGATTGCATCGTGCCGGTACGGATGGTGCGGATCGTGACGTGGAGAGTCATAGGCAGCTTCTCGACAGGGCAACTACCAGATCATAACCACTTCCATGTGTTGGATTGGTGAAACCGTTGCGAATGCCAAGGCCGCCAACCTGCCATGGCACTGTCAGGTTCGGGCGCCAGCGCCGACATACCGGCATCTTCGTGCCTGCTGGAGCCACACATGACCGCCCGGCCCGCCATCCTCGTCCTGACCCACCTCGCCATGCTCGCCGCCGGCTTTGCCGCGGGCATCTATGTACTGCCGATCCTGACGGCGCAGCCTGGCGCCAGCGCCGGGCAGGTGCAGGCGATATCGCAACAGGCGCGCTATGCCGGCACCTTCCGCAAGGACCTGGCCGGCAGCGACGCGCTGCACTGGGCCAGCGGCCGGCTCCATGTCTCGGCCAGCGCGCTCGCCTTCGAAGGCAGCGTGGCACCGGGACCGGATTACCGGATCTACCTGGCGCCGGCGTTCGTCGACAACAAGGAAGCCTTCCTGCGGATCAAGGACCAGTCCCTGCAGGTGGGCGAACTGAAGACCTTCGGCAATTTTCACCGTGGCTTTGCCGGCCGGGGTGGATCCCTCCCGGTACGCGGCGGTGGTGATCTGGTGCGAGCGGTTCGGGCAGTTTATCGGCGCGGCGGGGTATCGGTAGGGACGGCGTGCAGATCGCGGCGGGGAGCGATGGCGCCGATTGGATGCACCCGGCCAAAGGAAAAAAGGGCCGATCCAGACAACCGGCCCAACGAACCCCGCAAGACCAGCCGCAGGCGTCGATATGAAAGTCAGGCAACCGCCCGTGCAGGCATGGGGGCCTGCCGGGCGGGCATCAGGCGGCAATACTCAGAAGCGGTGACGCAGGCCGACGGTGGCGCCGGTCTGGTTCTCGCCGGCAACCACGGTGCCCACGCCGTTTAGGCCCAGCGCCGAGCCCGACTTGTTCTTCGAGTAGCCCACGTTCAGGTACACGTCGGTGCGCTTGGACAGCGAGTAGTCCGCCGACAGCACGAACATCCACGGATCCGCGTCGCTGTTGCGGGTGTCGTTGTAGTACGCCGCCCCGGTCAGCAGGAGCGCCGGGGTGAACCGGTACTGCGCGCCGGCCCAGTAGACATTGCTGCGGGTCGCGGCGGCGGTGGCGCCGGACACGCCGTCGTCGCGCAGCCAGCGGTAGCCGGCGAACACCTTGGCGCCGCCGAAGGCGTAGGCCGCGCCCAGCGCCGCGCGCTTGGCGGCGCGGTCCTGCAGCGCCACCGTGCCGCCCTGGAACTGGTCGTAGGCCGCGCCGACCGAGAAGCCGCCCGCCGCATACGACAGGCCGCCGCCGAAATTCCGCCCGACCTTGGTCTCGCCCGGGACTTCGTTGTTATCGCGGCCGAAGCTGTAGAAGCCGGTGGCGGTCAGGCCGCCGAACTTGCCGGTGTACTTGATGGCGTTGTCGGCACGGCCGTTGAAGGCCGAGTCGACGCTGTTGAGCGAGTAGCGCGGGCCCACGCCCATCGGGTCGAAGGCGCCGAACAGGTCGTACAGCGCGTTCTGCTGGCGGCCCAGCGTGACCGCGCCCCAGCCGCCCTGCAGGCCGACGTAGGCCTGGCGGCCGAACAGGCGGTTGCCCTGGCCCGAAGTGCCGGTGTCGACGTCGAAGCCGCTTTCCAGCACGAAGATGCCCTTCAGGCCGCCGCCCAGGTCTTCGGTGCCACGCACGCCCCACCGCGAGCCGGACAGGTTGCCCGAGTTCAGGCGCACGGCCGTGCCCTCGGCGCCGCCGCTGCCCGGCACGTTGCTGATCACTTCGACGCCGGCATCGACGATGCCGTACAGCGTCACATTGGACATCGACTGGGCCGACGCCACCCCGGATGCGGCCGACGCGGCCACTGCTGCCGTCAATGCAAGGAGAGCTTTCTTCACTGTAGTTTCTCTGTGTTCTGTTTGAGGCACGACACCGCACCGGACCCAGGGCCCCGCTCGCCATGGAGAGCCATGGCGATCCGGCCCGGCCGGGCAACCCGGCGACGGTGCATCGTCCGCACGAGTGGCGGCCTCGGCATTGTGGCGGCGCAATATGAACGCTTTGTGACCCATGCTTCTCAGCGGAAAGTGGCGCATCGCGCCGGGGTGGGGGTTTTCCCTGTGACTAGCGGTAACGTTTTGGTAGGATGCAGGCTTTTCCGACGACGGTAATGCCAGTGTTCCGTGCCGCCCCGCGCCTGTGCCTCGACCGCTTCGCCTCATGAAGCTGGCTGAGATCAAGACCCGGCTTGCCCAGCTGCTTGCCTCGTTCCCGGCTTCACTGCCTGCCCCGGTCCGACAAGGCCTGTCCCGACTTGCTGCGCGCACCGCGCGCGCCGGCCTGACCCGGCCCGGCACGCTGCGACCGACCCGGCGCGGCCTGCTGGCCGGCCTGGCCGCGATCCCGGGGGCGTTGCTGCTCTATGTGCTGGTGCTGATTCCGTTCACGCCGGGCATCAGCGATATCCGCAAGGCGAAGTCCGAGCAGCCGGCGCAGGTGCTGTCCGCCGACGGCAAGGAACTGGCGGTGTTCAAGTGGGCCAACCGCGACTGGGTCCCGCTCAAGCAGATCTCTCCCAACGTGGTGGCCGCGCTGATCTCCACCGAGGACCACCGCTTCTACCAGCACCACGGGCTGGACTGGCGCCGCCTCGCCTCGGCCGCGCTGCATACGTTTTCCGGCGACCGCCAGGGCGGCTCCACCATCACCCAGCAACTGGCGCGCAATCTCTATCCCGACGAGATCGGGCGCGCGCCCACGCTGACGCGCAAGCTCAAGGAAGCGATCACCGCGCTGAAGATCGAGGCGCTCTACACCAAGGAGGAGATCCTCGAGACCTATCTCAACACGGTGCCGTTCCTGTACAACGCCTTCGGCATCGAGATGGCGGCGCGCACCTACTTCGACCGCCCCGCCCGCTCGCTCGACGTGCTGCAGAGCGCCACGCTGATCGGCATGCTCAAGGGCAACAGCTACTACAACCCGGTGCTCAATCCCGAGCGCGCGCTGGACCGGCGCAATACCGTGCTGGGGCAGATGGTCAAGCGCGGCAAGCTGGACGCGGCGCGCTACGAGCAGCTGAAGAAGCGGCCGCTGCGCATCGATTTCGAACGCCAGACCGAGCCGCCCGGCCCGGCTCCGCACTTTGCGCAGCAGCTGCGCAAATGGCTGATCGGCTGGGCCGACCGCAACGGCTACGATATCTACGCCGATGGCCTGGTGGTGCACACCACCATCGACGCGCGCCTGCAGGCCATGGCTACGCAGGCCGTGGTGCAGCAGGGCAACCGCCTGCAGGCGGTTGCCAACGCCGCCTGGGCCCCGCGCGCGGGCTGGGCCGCCAACAAGCCGCTGGTGCAGGCCTTCGTGCGCGAGACGCCGGAGTACCGTGCCGCCGTCGCCGCCGGCACCGCGCCGGACGAGGCGCTGCGCCAGCTGATGTCCGATGGCGCGTTCCTGCGCACGCTGCACCAGAACAAGACCCGGATCCAGGCCGGCTTCCTGGCGCTCGACCCGCGCAACGGCGAGATCCGCGCCTGGGTCGGCAGCCGCGACTACACCCAGGACGCATTTGACCACGTGCAGCAGGCGCGCCGCCAGCCGGGCTCGACCTTCAAGCCCTTTGTCTACGGCGCGGCCTTCGAAGAAGGCAAGACGCCCGACGACACGCTGGTGGACCAGCCGGTGGAAATCGAGCTGGCCGGCGGCGAGATCTGGCGGCCCAGCGACGAAGGCCGCCCCACCGGCCGCGCCATGACGCTGCGCGACGGCCTGGTCTATTCGCGCAACACCATCACCGCGCAGCTGATGCAGGAAGTGGGCCCCGAGCGCGTGGCACGACTGGCGCGCGACATGGGCGTGCGCGACAGCCAGCTCGACGTGGTGCCGTCGCTGGCGCTGGGCACCAGCCCGGTCACGCTGAAGGAAATGGTGGCCGCCTACGGCACCATCGCCAATGCCGGCGACTACATCGCGCCGACCATGGTGACGCGCATCGAAGACCGCAACGGCAATGTGCTGCAGGTGTTCCGCCCGACGCGGGCCGAGCATGCGTTGCCCGCGGCGGCCACGCAAACCCTGCTCGACGTCATGCGCGACGTGATCGACCGCGGCACCGGCGCCGGCATCCGCTCGCGCTTCGGCATCCGCGCCGACGTCGCCGGCAAGACCGGCACCACCCAGGACAATGCCGACGGCTGGTTCATCCTGATGCATCCGGAACTGGTGGCGGGCGCCTGGGTCGGCTTCAACGACAGCCGCATCACGCTGCGCAGCGACTACTGGGGCCAGGGCGCGCACAGCGCATTGCCGATGGTGGGCGACTTCTACCAGCGTGCCCTGCGCGCCCGCATCATCGACGGCCGCGCGCGCTTTGCCGAGCACGAGGAAACGCACGTATTCGCATCACTGGGCACGCAGCTGCGCGGCTGGTTCAGCCAGCTGTTCACGCGCGACAAGGCCAGCGAGACCCCGGCCCCGCGTCCGGCGCCGCGCCGCCCGGCCTTGCCGGCGCAGGAAGCCGAGGTCGCGCCGCCGGCAGGCGCGGCGTCGGCCGCAGCGGCGGAGCTTGGCCAGGATGATTCCAGCCTGGCGCTGGACCGGGGGGAGACGGTGATGGCAGTGCCCGCGCCAGACCCTGGCGCGGGCAGCGCGCCGGCTGCGCCGTTCCCGTCGAATGAACCGGCTTCCGCGGCGGTGCCGCCGGCGCCCCCCTCGCGCACACCGCCGCAGGCGCCGCCGCCCACCGAGCCCATCCGGCCGCTCGCGCCCACCATCATCACGCCGGCCAGCGGCAGCCAGTGAACCACGTTGTTGCCTGCCGGCGCGGCCTTCATACCAAGCCGATATCCCGCGCCGCCACTCCCGGAAACACCCGCGCCAGCCGCTCCGCATCCAGCCCGTACAACCTGCCGAACAGCCCGCCCAGCAGCGCCCGATACTCGTTGCGCACCGGCCAGTCGCGATTCTGGTTGAGGGTGGCCGGCTCCACCGGGACCTGCTCGCCGGCGATGCGGCCACCGCGCACGCTGCCGCCCAGCACCCAGTAGACCGTGCCGTGGCCGTGGTCGGTGCCGCGCGTGCCGTTCTCGCGGAAGGTGCGGCCGAATTCGGACAGCACCACCACGGTGGTCTGGCTCCATGCGGGCCCCATCTGCGCGGCAAAGGCCGACAAACCGCGGCCGAGGTTGTCGAGCAGCCCGGCCAGCTGGCCCTGCGCGGCGCCCTGGTTGACGTGGGTGTCCCAGCCGCCCACGTCGATAAAACCCAGGTTGAAGCGCTCGCGCATCAGCCCGGCCATGCGCCGGGCCTCGACCTCGAAGCCGCGGGCACTGAGCGCGCGGCGGCTGGCGGCCTGCATCTCCTGCTGGCGCGACGCCATGGTGGCCGGGCCGGCACCCGCCATGCCGCCCTCCGGCGCTTGCGCCTGGGCCTGGCGCGCGACGGTCTCGCGCAGCTCGAAACCCTCGTCGATCAGTGACTCGAAGCGCGTGCCGCGATACATCTGCGCCAGCAGCCCGGCCTGGCGCGCATCGAAGGGGGCGCGGCCGGCGCCCTTGAGCGAGACATTGGGCACGTCGCGCGGGCCGGACAGCACCAGCGGCAGCCCGTCGGTGAACGCCACCGGCGCGGCCTGCCCGCCCATGGCCTGGGCCAGCCGGTTGAGGAAGCCGCTGCCGCGCGGCGCGGCCACTGCCTGGCGGCTATCGTCATTGCCGGGCAGGCCAGCCTCGATGCCGTCCTGGGTCTCGAAGTGGCTGCGCGACAGGTCGTGCGTGCCGGCGAACGGCACGAAGGCCAGCTGGCCCTGCTGCCACAACGGCAGCAAAGTCGGGGCCAGGGCCGGGTGCAGGGCCCAGTCGCCGATGCCGCGCGCGGCGCTGTCGGCGCCAACAGCGGATGCCAGCGCTACCGCGGCACCGGGATCGGCGTCGGCACCCGGCGCGGGCGGGCGGCGGATGGCGATATTGGGCCGCGCCGCGTAGTAGAAGTCGCTGCCGGCCGGCACCAGCACGCTCGCGGCGTCATAGCCGCCGCGCAGGAATACCAGCAGAAAGCGCGCGTCGGCCTGCGCGGGCAGCGCGTAGACGCGTGAAGCGACGGCAGGCAGGGCCAGCCCGAGCGCTGCGCCACCCATCGTCCGGAGCCATTGTCGGCGTTCCATGGTGCTCTCCGTTGCCTTCAGCGCTGCATCCATTCGGGCGAAGCCAGCAGCAGGGTGTTCCATTCCGCCTGCGACGCGGCCTGGTCCAGCGCGGCGCGCGTGGCGGGGCCAAGGGTGGCTTCGATCGCGCCGTAGTAGAACTTGTTGCCGATCGTCGGGAAGCGCGCGCCGCGCGGCGTGGTGCCATCGCCCGCGAACAATCCCGCCGGCCCCGAGCCGAGCGCGCGCGCGATCTCGAAGCGCCGCACCATCTGCCCCGAGCTGGCCCAGGCGCTTTCCGCCGACGGGTAGCCGTCGGGCGCCACGTGGCCGTACAGCGGCTGGCCCAGCTGGTTCAGCCAGTTCATCACCGGGCGCAGGTTGGCCACCTGCCGGCCTTCATATGCCAGCCGCAGCGACGACACCACATAGACCATCGGATCCTTGAACTTGCGCGGCGACGCGCCCGCCTGCCGGTCCAGCTCGGGCGCGAGCAACATGGTGCGCAGCACCGCGGCGATATCGCCATCGGTGCGCGTGAAGGTCTGCGCCATGCGCTCGACCAGCGCGGGCGGCGGTTGATCGGCGATGAAGTGGGCCGCCAGCCTGGCGCTGAGAAAGCGCGCCGTGGCCGGCTCGCGCGACAGCATCGAGACCGCCCGCACCACTTCCTCAAAACCGGCCGGCTCGATGCGCTGGCCCAGCAGCGTCTTGGTGCCGAAGTCGTGGCGCGCGGGATTGAACTCGAACAGCCCGTCACTGCGGTACAGGCCCGCGCGCGCCGGCGCCAGCCTCGGTGGCGGCGCGCCGCGCAGGTTCACGCCCACGCCGGTCAGCACGCGCGCCAGCTCCTGTACGTCCTGCTGGGTATAGCGCGAGCCGCTGGGCCCGCCAGAGACGCCCAGCGTATGCAGCTCCATCAGTTCGCGCGCGTAGTTCTCATTGACGCGGTTGACGCTGCTCTGGGCGTTGTCGAGATAGACCAGCATTGCCGGCGCGGTCACCGTGGCCATCAGCAGGTCGCGGAAACGGCCCAGCGCGTGGGGCCGGATGGCGTGCTCTTCGTAGTCGGCCAGCAGCAGCCCGACCTGGCCCTTGCCCGCAAAGACATTGAAATGGTTGATCCAGAACCACGTCATCTGCTCGCGCAGCTGCGCCGGCGAATACAGCGCGCGCAGCAGGTGGCGCCGCGCCACATCGGCGACGATCTCGCGGCCCCGCAGGTTGAGCGCCTGGCGGGCCTGCTGCCGGCTGGCCTCGTCCGGCAAGGCATCGATGCGCTGGCGCGCCGCGCGCGCGGCCTGGACCTGCGCCGCGGCGCCGTCGCGCAGGTTGGGCAAGGCGGCGATTGCGGCCGCCAGCTCCGGCGGATCGGCGAGCGGCATTGCCAGTTGTTGCGCGAGGAAGTCCTTGCGCCCCAGCCGGCGCAGCGCATCCAGCGAAGCCTGGTCGGCGCCATAGGTGACGGTATTGAGCCAGCGCAGGTCGGCGGCGGCCGTGGCGCCACGGTCGTCGCCATGGCCCGGCCCCGCCTGCAACTGGGCACAGCCCGCCAGGCCCGCGGCCAGCGCCAGCGCGGCGGCGGCGCGCCAGGCGGCCAGGCGCCCGCGGCCGGTTGGTCTCGGATGCTGCGCTGGATCCATGTGGTTCACCTCGTCCGGTTCGATCCCCATTACCATGTTACGTGGCAAGCCCGCGCCGGTTGACGCGGCGACGCCAGGCGAGTGTTACCAATGCTTTCAGCGCGAGATTGCCGGATTTGCCAAGACAGCGGCGCCGCGCCCCGCTAGCCTTGCGTTTTTACCGCCCTTCCCGCTCCCGTAGCGGCAACGCCCGCCTGCATGTCGCGCCCCTTGTCCACTGTCGCCTGGCTACCCGCCGTGGCCTTCGTCCTGATCTGGTCCACCGGCTTTATCGTCGGCAAGGCCATCGTGCCGCTGGCCGACACCAGCCTGTTCCTGCTGGCCCGTTTTGCCGTGGCCGGGGTGATGTTCGTGGCGTGGTCGCTGGCCGCGCGCGCGGCCTGGCCACCGCTGCGCGAGGCACCGCGCCACCTGCTGGCCGGCGCGCTGCTGCAGGGCCTCTACCTGTGCGCCGGCTACGGCGCCGTCGCCAGCGGCCTGCCACCGGCGATCATGGCCCTGCTGGGCGCGCTGCAGCCGTTGCTGACCGCACTGCTTGCCATCCCCCTGCTGAAAGAGCTACCTTCCCGACGGAGCTGGCATGGCCTGGCACTGGGTGCCCTCGGTGTTGCGCTGGTGGTCGCCCCCGCGCTGCGGGCCGGCGCGCACGGCGCGTCCGGCGCGGTATCGCCGGGGATCGTGCTGCTGGGCCTGGTCGCCATTGTCTCCATCACCATGGGAACCCTGTTGCAGAAGACTGCCATCGCCACCTGTGACCTGCGCGCCAGCTCGGCGTGGCAGAGCCTGGGCGCCATGCTGGTCGCCGCCGCGATGGTGGCGACCCAGGCAGCCGGCGCGCCGCTGCACTGGCACGGCGGGCCGGCGCTGTGGGCCGGGCTGGCCTGGGCCGCCATCGGCCTGTCCGGCGTTGGCACCTGGCTGCTGGTCAGCCTGGTGCGGCGCGGCCAGGCCGCCAATGCCGCGGCGCTGATGTTCCTGGCGCCGCCACTCGCGGCACTGCAGGCCTGGCTGCTGTTCGGCGAGCGCCTCGGCGCGGTGCAGGCGCTGGGCATGGCGGTGGCAGGCGCCGGCGTCTGGCTGTGCCAGACCCGTGGCAGGATGCGGCATGCCGAAGCTCGCTGAACCCCTGCCCGCCCCGCTGGTCGAGCACCGGCGCTACACCCCGCAGCCGCAGGGCCACCAGCACGGCTACCACCAGTTGCTGTTCGGCCTGGCCGGCGTCTCCGAGCTGGAGCTCGACGACCATCTCTACCGCGTCGACGACCGCACCGGCCTGATCGTGCCGGCGGGCAGCCATCACGACTACCTGGGCTACCAGGGCAACCTGCAGCTGGTGGCGGACTTCCCCGCGCAATCGGTGGCGCTGCCCGCGCGGCTGATGGCGCGGCCGCGCGTGTTCGCGCTGGACGGCGCCTTTGGCAACCGGGTGCGGGCCCTGGCGGCGGCGCGCACGGCGTTCGCGGCACGGGCGCCGCAGGCAGACTGGCAACTTGCGGCAACCCTGGCCGCGACGCTGGCCGACAGCCTCGGCCTGCCCGCCGAGCATGATGTCTTTCCGCTCATGGCCGTCGATGCCTACCTGCGCGCCAACCTGGCCGCGCCGCTGCGCGTGCCGGAACTGGCCGCGCATTTCGGCTGGAGCGCGCGGCGCTTCCAGACGCTGTTCGCCGAGGCCTTCGGCGATACCCCGCACCGCTACCACATCCGGCTGCGGCTGGACCGCGCGCTGCAGTGGCTGTCCAACTCCCGGCTGGCGCTGGCCGAGATCGCGCTGATGTCAGGCTACCCGGACCAGACCACGTTTACGCGCAGCTTCACGCGGCGCTTCGGGCTGGCCCCGGGGGCATGGCGGGCGGCCGCGCGCGGGGAGTGCGAGAGCGCCGAGCGCCTGGCGCGACCGGGCTAGCGCGAGACGACATCCTTGCGCATCGGCCCGAGAATAGCCAGCAGCTCCTTCTGCTCCCCCGCCGGCACCTTGAACTTGTCGAGCGATTTCACCAGGTCGTCCACCAGCGCGTCGAACTCGTCATTGGTGATGGCCATGCCGGCATGGGCGGTTTTCATATCAAGTCCTGCATAGGTGCAGGGCCCGCCCGAACCCGCGCAGATCTGTTCGACCAGCCGCGTCTTCAACCGCGGCATATTGGCGTTGGCAAACTTTGCCTTGATGCGCTCGTCGGTTGCCAGGTTGCCGACAAAGTCGTCGACCACCGCGGTAATCGCCTGCATGCCGCCAAGCCGGTCGTATAACGACGACGACGTGGCAGGCTTGGCAGACTCCGGCGTTGCGCAACCGGCAACCCCAAGCGCCGCCGCCGCAACAAGACCGCACAGAACAGGCGGGATACGCATGGCTGCCTCCTTCCTTTACCCGGTAGCTGCGGGATCGAGCCAGTGCCGCCGCGGCGCAATCGGCATTGACCGCATGCGGGGATTGCGCCGACAGCGCCGGCTTCGGCTGTTTCAGCATAGCAGGTTGATTTTGTCTTGCTGGCAAGCCGGATGACGGCATGGCGTTTTCGCTACCGAACGGCTAGAGTCGGAGATGACAAGACACGAATGCGGCGATGCCCAGGCCTCAGATCCTTACCTATGTCGACGCCGGCGCGTCGGACTGGACCGCATGCCTGATGCGGACCATCGGCCATCAGCTTCCGGCCGGGGAATACGAACTCCGCGCGGTGATGGCCAACGACATCCGGCACGACGCCACGCTGTTCGATGACGCGGTGATGTTCGTCATGCCGGGCGGCGCCGACCTGCCCTATTGCGCCTTGCTCAACGGCGCGCCGAACGCTCGCATCCGGCAGTTTGTCGAGCGGGGCGGCGTCTATCTGGGCATATGCGCGGGCGCCTACTACGCGTGCCGCGAACTGGCATTCCATGCCGGCACCCGCGGCGCGATCTGCGGCCCGCGCGAACTGCGCCTGGTGGACGCGGTGGCCGTCGGCTCGCTGCCGGAACTGACCGGAGGCAAGCTCTACGACGGCACGCCGCGCACCACGGCCGCGGTGGAGCTGCGGACCACCGACAAGCTGACCGACGTCCCGCTGTCGCTGTACACGCATTACCACGGCGGCTGCCGCTTCGACTTCGCCGACACCCCCGGCCCCGGGACCGAAGTCCTGGCGGTCTATGCAGGCATCGCCGGCACCCCGCCCGCGATCGTCAGCGCACAGGTCGGCAAGGGCCGCGCGCTGCTGACCGGGGTGCATCTGGAGATTTCGGAGCGGGAGTGCAAGGATGCGTTGCGTGGACACAGCGATATGTCCGAGTACCTTTATGTTTGCGACCGGCTGGCGGAAACCGGCGATGCGCGCCTGGCGGTGTTCCGGCAGTTGCTGGCGCAGGGTGGATTGTCGCTGGGCTGAGTGGGCGGCATCCTAGCGCGCCAACTTCTCCGCCGCATCCTCGGTAAAGTGGTAAAGGTGGGTATTGTCCGGCGCCTCGCTGACGCCCTCGCCGCTCGGGCGAAATTCCATATGGCGCCGGAATTTTTCGCTGTCGGCCCGGGCGTCGCGCTCGGCGGCCTGCAGCGCCTCGGCATAGGGCAGCGCCTCCTTCGATTTCTCGATCTCGAGCAGCAGCGTCTGTTCGTTGACCCGCACGCTGTACTTGCCGAGGTTGAACAGCAGGTACATCGCCAGCAGGTTGTCATAGTCCTGGTAGGCTCCGGCTTCGCGGCGGAAGTCCAGCGACAGCACCGACGGAAAGCGGTCCGGCAGGTCCTTGAAGGCGATCTGCTCTTCCTCTTGCGGATCGACATAGGTCGAGCCGCGATACTTCTTGTACAGCACCACATCCATGCCGTAGTTGCGCTGGCCCCATTCCCGGACCAGCTTCATCGCCATCTCGGTCGGGATATTGGCGTTGGCTGCCGCAACCAGGCGCTGTCCTGAAAACAGCGTCGCGCTGGTCACCTCAAGGTTGCGGTAGCCGGCGCCATACTTGAAAGCGGCACCTATGGTCTTGGCGCAGTTCAGGCGCAGGTAGTCGTAGCGGATCGGGCCGTGATGGTATTCGGTGTTGCTGCGTTGCTGGTGATAGTCGTCGTTGATGCGGCGGAAATACGCGGCCAGCGCCGCCTTGTGCGCCGCCGGCACGCCATAGACCCGCACCCCGATGACCGAGCGCTTGTAGATCTCGCCGAAGTCGAGCCCGAACGATGCGGTCTCGGCGACCGTGGATACGGTCTTGAACAGATATTCCTGCCTGGGGATGGCGATCATCAGATCGGTGGTATAGCGGCCGCTTGCGTGCGCGGGGTCCCGATCAGCGTAGAAATTGGCCGAATACACCACGTCGTCGCCGGCCGCATCGTCACGCAGCGCCAGTGCGATATGGCCGGCGGATCCGCCCTTGGAGGTGCCGAAGCTGATCAGCAGTTCCAGGTCATAGGGATCCTCGCGCAACCGTGCCGCAATCTGTCCGAGGTTGGCAGGCTCCGGCCCGCCCTTGCTGCCGAATGCGTTGGCCAGGGCCAGGCGCGGCAAGAGCAAGGCAATCGCGACGAACCACAGCACCAGCCTCATTATTTCCCCCGAATCTTTGCCGCCGGGCATGACCATGACATGCCGACGATACCATGGTGCACCTCGCCACGGCGCACGGCTGCGATCCGGTACAATGCTCCGCTTTCGAGGACGGCCTCGCCCATACTGGGTATGAATGTCCGGGACGGCCCGGCTCTTGATCAGGGAGCCGTCATGGCTTGGATATTTCTCGTCATCGCCGGAGTGCTCGAGGTGCTCTGGGCCTACTCCATGAAGCTGTCCGAAGGCTTTACCCGCCCGGGCTACTCGGCCATCACGATCGTGGCCATGATTTCCAGCTTTGCCCTGCTGTCCCTGTCAATGAAGAGCCTGCCGCTCGGCACGGCCTACACCATCTGGACCGGCATCGGCGCCGTGGGCGCGTTCCTGGTGGGACTGTTCGTGCTGGGCGAGCCCGCCAGCGCCGCCAGAATCCTGGCCGCCGCACTGATCGTCAGCGGGCTCGTGATGATGAAGGTCACCTCCTGAGGATCCGGCGCCGGGCTTGCCTTGCCCAAGCGCGCGGGCCAGCTTCGTCTGCTGCCCCGTGGTAGCCGCTTGCATCCGCAACGGCGCATCCGGTGTGCGCTCAGAACGCCTTGCTCAGCTCCAGCCCGCCATAGAAGGCGCGCGGCTCGCCCGCTGTCTTCTTGGCGCCGCCGAAGAAGCCCAGGTTCACGCCCTTGCCGATGGCAATGCCGGTCACGACCACGCCACCTTGCGTGGCATGGTAGAACGGATCGCCGTGCTTGATGAACTCCACCCCGGCCCAGGCATCGCCGAAGACCTTGTAGAGCAGGCGGCCGCGCGCCCAGTAGGCCCTGGGTCCGAAGTTGTAGCTGGCGATGCCGTTGACTGCCCAGTTCCGCGCAAACTCCTGCTGCCCCAGCAGGGTCAGCGCGAGACCCCATTCGCCGCCGTCGGACCGATTGTCCGCGCCCTGGGGCGATACTCGGTTGTAGCGGTAGCGTGCCCCGACCGAGGCCTCGGCCCAGCCGGTGGCCCAGCCTTTCTGCACGCCCAGCGCCGCCTCGGCGGCCTGTCCGTTTACCGACACGGTGGTACCGTTCGTACCGTACTTGTAGTGGTAATCGCTGACCACCAGCTTCTGCGTCAGGAACGGCACCGGCGTGAGGTTGCCGGCGATGCCGGCGTATTCGCTGCGTTCGCCACCGCCGGCAAAGCTGGCACCACCGAACAGGAAGGGGCCCGCCGCCGCCGGCAACGAGGCCAGCAGCAGGGCC
Organism: Cupriavidus taiwanensis; assembly: GCF_900250115.1. Lineage (NCBI taxonomy): Bacteria > Pseudomonadati > Pseudomonadota > Betaproteobacteria > Burkholderiales > Burkholderiaceae > Cupriavidus > Cupriavidus taiwanensis. The sequence goes on from NZ_LT984804.1 coordinate 2,360,360, forward strand.
AGCGGCAAGCCGCCGAGGAGTGTCGCCGCAAGCCGTCGGCACGCTGCGCCTTGGCCTCTGTACGCCATCATGGATTTTCCCGGGTTAAGCCGCGCTATGCGGTGCAATGTTGTAAAGGTGGAAGTCGCCGGTCGGCGTGGTCACCCGCCCCGTGGGCGTGAGCCGGATGGCCTGGTCATGGGTGGCGCCCGCGTGGGCGGCCTGCGCTTGGCGCAGGGTGGCGGCGGCGTTGAGGTCCAGTTCGATGCTGCTGAACAGCAGCGGCGCCGCGCCTTCGATGGTGGCGATGGCAACCGGCAGCATACCGACGCGCAACGGCTGCATCAATAACGCCGCGGCCCAGATATACGCGGCCGACGTCCGGCCCTCGTCACGCCTGAGTACCTCGGCAAGACGCGTCAGCGGCGGCGTCTCGGTCTCGCGCAGCGCGCCCATCTCGAGCTGGAGCCGGCTGCCGAACAGGAACGTTTCCAGCGCGCCGGTGTTGCCATCCGCGGTCCAGTTGAAGCGCAGGCCGACCGACATGGCGTAGGAAACGCCGGGCCGGGACGCCTTGACAAAGGTGGCGACAGCGGTGTCGCGGACAATGAGGTTGGGCAGATGCACCGCAACGCCCACCACGTCGCCCAATGCCAGGCCCGGCATCGCTTCGCCCAGGTACAGCGCGCCGTTCGGTGACAGGTCAGCGGTCAGCCCGAGATAGCTCTTGTCGTTGATGGTCAGCGTGGTCGGCACGCGCAGCGGAAAGCGGTATTCCGTGCGGCGATTGCGCGAGTGCTTGCGCGCGTAGGCGGCCACGGCAATGGCGGAGCCCAACGTCATCAGCGTCCAGAACAGCGTCACCAGGCCGGCGCCAAGCGCGAGGCTGCCCGTGTAAATCCGATACAGGCCGACCGGCACGCTGACGGCGGCCAGCGCGCACAGGACCAGCAGCGGCGACAGCCATAGCCACATCTTGCCGGTCTGCGACATCTGCTTGTCGGTGACCGCAAATGGGATATTTTTACGGAACAGGCCGACACTGGTCGACATGAAGGCGAAGAACCGCGCCATGGCGTACTGCTCGCTCAGGAACAGCGAGTTGTAGCCGCGCCCCAGTTCCAGGTGGACCAGGATCGAAAGCACGTAATACAGGCAGAACAGCAGCAGGAACGTGTTCAGCGGCGAGATGATCGGCAGCATGCCGGTCAGGAACACCACCGGCGGCGTCAGGAAAAAAACCAGCTTCTGCCAGCCCTCGAAGAAGAACAATGCCGAGGCCAGGTAATTGAGGCGCTGGCCGAGCGTGAGCCCGCGCCCGAACAGGATGTTCTCGCGCCGGAATACCTGCATCGAGCCCATGCCCCAGCGCATGCGCTGCTTCAGGTAGGTATCGATGCTGTGCGGCGCAAGGCCGAACGCCAGCGACTCGGCATGGTACACGGACTGGTAGCCGAGCTTGTGCATGCGGATCGCGGTGTGCACGTCCTCGGTCACGGTCTCGGTCGCAAAGCCGCCGATCCGTGCCACCGCGGCGCGCCGGATCACGGCACAGCTGCCGCAGAAAAACGCGGCATTGAGCGCATCCTTGCCGCGCTGGATCACCTTGAAGAACAACGCCTGCTCGTCCCACACCCGCTTCTTGCCCAGGCGGTGGTTGAAGGAATCGATGTTGAAGAAATCCTGCGGGGTCTGCACGAAGGCAACCCGCTCGTCACGGAAATAGCCCAGCGTCTTGACCAGGAAATCCTTGCGCGGCGCGTGGTCGGCGTCGAAGATCGCGATGAATTCGCCGCTGCTGTGCTGCAGCGCGTGATTGAGGTTGCCGGCCTTGGCGTGGGCGTTGTCGCCACGCGCCAGGTAGCGGCAACCCAGTTCCTGCGCCAGCGCCCGCATCGATTCCCGACGACCATCGTCAAGCAGCCAGGTTGCATGCGGATAATCCATGCGTATCACCGCCAGCAGCGTGCGGCGAATCAGCTCGACCGACTCGTTATAGGTCGGCACGTAGACGTCGACGGCCAGGCCCGGCTCAGGCGGCGGCGGCGCGCGCACCGAAAGCCGGTACGTCATCAGCACGAAGAGCAGGCCGCTGAGATAGCCGTAGACCTCCGCCGCATAGAGCGGAATGGAGAACAGCGGGACCGAAAGATTGATTGTGTCGATCCGCCAGGCGAGATACGCCAACCCCATCAGCACGTACGCCAGCACCAGCAGCCTGATGGCCCGGCCGGGCTGTTCAGTTGTCATGTCTTCGTTCATTGTTATTTTTCTTCGGTCACCAGGACCATGGGACAAGAACGCAAGAGGTCAAGCGACGTTGACCAATACAGAAGGCATCAGCGATTCCCTGCCATCCGGGGGAATCCATTGCGGATGGCCCGATCGGGGCCGTCATGCGGATGCATCCCACGGTGCAAGACCGCAACGCCGTCCGGTTACAGCATATAAAGAATTGGCGCATTCCGTAAGTCGTGCGAAGACGAAAACCGGCGCGGTATCCATGAACCTTGCGGCAGCGTGCGGCGGATTTAAATCGCGCTAATCTCAGAGTTCAGTGAATGCGCCGGCCGCGTGCGCGCAAATGGTGTGCGGGCGGATACCGCCACCACCCGGCCCCACTCTGGCGGCTCGTTTAGAATTTTGCGCGTGCGAGGCGATCCGGATGGGTTCGCCACACACCCTGATCCATCAATCATTCGCCATGACCGCCCCCCTGGAACTCGTCGGAAACCATCCGTCGGTCGCCGCCTTGCGCGACCTGGTGGCACGCGTGGCAAGAAGCCAGGCGCGCACCGTCCTGCTTTACGGTGAGACCGGCACCGGCAAGAGCCTGGTGGCGCGCATGCTGCACCAGCAATCCAGCCGCGCGCACGCAGAGTTCATCGACATCAATTGCGCGGCCATACCGGGCCAGCTGCTGGAGTCGGAGTTGTTCGGCCATGAACGCGGCGCGTTCACCGGCGCGGTGGGCAAGAAGGAAGGGTTGGTCGAGGCCGGCAATGGCGGCACGGTGTTCCTGGATGAGGTGCGCGAACTGGACCTGGTGATGCAGTCCAAGCTGCTGACGCTGCTGGATACCCGGCGCTTCCGCCGCGTGGGCGCGATCCGGCCGATCAGTGTCGATGTGCGCTTTATCGCCGCCACCAACAAGATCCTGCTCAGCGAAGTGAATGCCGGCAAGTTCCGCGAGGACCTGTACTACCGGCTGCAGGTCATCTCGATCAATATCCCGCCCTTGCGCGAGCGCGGCGACGACATCCTGCTGCTGGCGCACCATGCGCTGCAGCGCTACAACCGCCAGTACGGCAGCCGGATGGAGCGGATCGACCCCGAAGTCGAGCGCATTTTCCGGGCCTACCGCTGGCCCGGCAATGTGCGCGAACTGGAGAACCTGCTGGAGCGCATCTGCCTGCTCGAGACCGGCAATTGCGTATTGCCCGCACACCTGCCAGCGCGCATCCTGCGCGAGCTGGACGTCGCTGCGACCCCGGCCAGCGCCCTGCCCCTGACCGCCCCGCCGCCGGCACGCGAGGCGCCAGCGGGGCCGCTGGACTACTACGCCGCCACCGCGCGCTTCCAGGCCGGGTTGATCGAACAGGCCGTGTCGGCCTGCGGCGGCAATCTCGCCGAGGCCGCGCGCCGGCTCGGACTCAGCCGCCATGCGCTGCGGCACCAGATGAGCAAGCTGGGATTGCCCTCGGGCTGAGCCGCGCGTGTCGCACGCAATGGCGTGAAATGCACGCAATCCAGGTGCGTGACTTTCGCGCGGAGAGCCGCCTTGCAGTCCCAGGCCTTTGATCCTGAAGGAAATTTGCTTCATCGTCCGGCTGGCACAGCTTCTGCGTATTGGGTGTCACGTGACTCGCTTTAACGAAGCGACACCTAACCGGAGAATGTTGAATGCAGTCGCTGAAGATCATTTGCCCCAATGGCCATCTCGGCTTTGCCCCGCTGCGCACGGGCAGTTTCGAGATCGGCGTTGCCGCCGCACCGGACTACATCGCGGCCGATTCGGGCAGCGATGATGTCGGTCCGGTGCCGCTCGGCTCGGATACCTCCACCAGTCCTGAAGCGTGGCAGCGCCACGATCTCGAGCACATGCTGCTGGCCTCGCGGCGGCTGGGCGTGCCGATGATCATCGGCTCGGCCGGCGATACCGGCACCAACAGCCGCGTCGACCGCTACGTCGAGATCCTGCGCGACCTCGCGCAACGGCATCGCCTGCCGCGCTTTCGCATCGGCTACTTTTATTCCGAGGTGCCGAAGTCGCTGGTGCGGGAACAGCTGAACGCCGGGGAAACCATCCGCGGCCTCGACGGCTTTGCCGACCTGACCCTGGCGGAACTGGATGCCACCGACCGCATCGTCGCCATGGCGGGCGTGCATCCTTACCTGGAACTGCTGCGCCAGGGCGTCGATGTCATCATCGGCGGCCGCAGCTCCGATGCCGCGGTGTTCGCCGCGCCGGCGCTGCACCATGGCTTTGCCGCCGACCATGCCTACTACCTGGGCAAGGTGCTGGAGTGCGCCTCGTTCTGCGCGGAGCCGTACGGCGGCAAGGAGACCGTGCTGGGCGAAATCACCCACGACGACGTCCGCGTGACGGCCATGCATCCCGAGCAGCGCTGCACCATTGCCTCGGTGGCCGGGCATGCGATGTACGAGCGCTCCAATCCGTTCGAGGAATTCGTCGCTGGCGGCAGGCTCGACATGAGCCAGTGCCGCTACGAGCAGCTCGACCCGCGCACCACCCGCATCACCGGCGCCCGCTTCGAGCCCGCGCCGCAGGTGCGCGTCAAGCTGGAGGGCTCGGGCAAGGTCGGCGAGCGCTACGTGGGCCTGTGCGGCATCCGCGACCCGTACACCATTGCCAACGTCGACCGCGTCATTGCGTGGGCGCGCGAACAGGTGCGCGCGCGCTTCGGCGACACCGGCTATTCGCTGCACTACAACGTTTATGGGCGCGACGGGGTGATGGGCGAACTGGAACCGCTGCGCGACCGCCCCGGCCACGAGCTTTGCGTGATGGTGCAGGGCGTGGCGCCCACGCGCGAGATGGCGGAGGAAGTCACGATGATCGGCCTGCGCCAGATGTTCTACGCGCGGCTGCCGGATGTGAAGGGCACCGCCGGCTCGGTGTCGTTCCCGCTGGACGAGGTGCTGCACGCCAGCGCCGCCTATCGCTGGACGCTGAACCATACGATGGAAGTGCGCGATCCGCTCGCGCTGTTCCCCACCCATATCGTCGAAGCCGGCGTCTGACGCGCCACGTTGCCAGGGAAACCACCATGACCATTGCCAACCACCCCTCGCCCTCCCCGGCCACCGCGGCCGCAGCAGCGCCGACGCAGCCGCTGCAAGCGCTCGCCAAGACCATCCGCAGCAAGAACGCCGGCGTCAACAAGATCACGTTCGACATCATTTTCCGCGAGCAGGCCGAGTATGAACGGGTCAAGCGCTCGCGCGTGCTGACCCGCGAAAGCGTGGCCGCGCTGTTCCGCGTGCCGGTGGCGCGCATTTCCGATTTCGTCGAATACGATCCGGCCTTCGCCATCAAGTTCACCATGTACCGCGCGCAGCCCAGCGGCAGCGCCGGCGATGGCGACATTTTCGGGGCGCAGCAGTATGCGCCGCTGCTGACGCTGGAGATCCCGGCCTGATGCTTCCGCGCGGCCTGGCGTGCCCGGCCCGCTCCGGGGCACGCCGGCCGCTTCCGCAGCGTTGCCCGCTGCCTTGCTGCAACACGACGAGTTTCGGGGAAGACCTATGGACAAGACCCTTTTCAAGCGCACCTGGCAACGGCTGGCATACCGCCTGCCCGCGGCGCTGACCGCGGCCGTGCTGGCCGCCTCTGCACTGCCCGCCTCCGCCGCGCCGGCGGAGCAAGCGGCCGCGGTGCCGCCGCTGATGCGGATCGTGGTGCCGTTCTCGGCGGGCGCCAGCAACGACGTGATCGCGCGCGCGATCGCGCCGGCGCTGGCAAAGCGCCTCGGCAACACCGTGATCGTGGAGAACCGTCCGGGTGTCGCGGGCGTGCTGGGCGCGGACTACGTCGCCAAGGGCCCGCGCGACGGCTCGGTGCTGCTGCTGACCTCATCGACCTTCCTGACCGCTGCGGCCACGCAGGCGCGCTCGCCATATGACCCGCTGACCGCGTTCGCGCCGGTGGCGCTAGTGGCCGACGGCCCGCTGCTGCTCGCGGTGTCGTCCACCAGCGCGGCATCCCGCTCGATCCGCACCCCCACCGAGCTTATCGCCGCGGCGCGGGCCAGGCCGGGAACGATCAGCTACGGCTCGGCCGGGGTGGGTTCGCTCGGCCAGCTCGCGACGGAACTGCTGTGCGACACCTCGAAGGTCCAGATGATGCACGTGCCGTACAAGGGTGCCGCCAACGCGCTGATCGACCTGGCCGCCGGGCAGATCGACGTGATGATGTCGAACTACAGTTCCATCGCCACGCAGATCAAGTCCGGCAAGGTCAGGCCGCTGGCCGTTACCTCCGCCGTGTCGAATCCCGCGTTTCCGGACTTGCCGCCGCTGGCCGCATCGGTGCCGGGCTATGGCATCGAGATCTGGGTCGGCGTGCTGGCGCCGGCGGGCGCGCCCGCCGCGCTGGTGCAGCGGCTCAATCGCGACATTGCCGAGATCGCCGCGTCGCCGGAGGTGCGCGCCATCCTCGAGCCGGACGGCTCGCGTCCGCTGGCCGCGACGCCCGCCGAGTTCGGCGCGCGCATGAAGCAGGATCTTGCGCAGTGGAAGCGCATCGCCGTGGAACGCAAGATCGTCGCGGAATAGACGCTGCCTGCACGCCCTGCACCGCCGCGCCCGCGGGGGTAGAATCTGCGCCTCACACCGAAGAAGGCCAACCTGGTCCGCATGCCGGCTGAATGGCGGGCCTTCTGTCGTTTCGGAGGACCCCGTGCTGCGCGCGTTCGAACGTCTGCTTGATCCCTTCCCGCCCGACGAGGCACCGCCGCCGCCCAAGGGCCTGGCGGCCTTCCTGTGGGCCTGCACCCGCGGCACCCGCCGCTATTTCGTCGCGCTGGCGCTGCTCAGTGCCGGCGTGTCGATCTACGAAGCGTGGCTGTTCTCCTTCCTCGGGCAAGTGGTGGATCTGCTGGCGGCGTGGCAGGGTAACCGCGACGCATCGGCACAGGAACAGCGCGTGCTGTGGGGGATCGGCATCGTGCTGCTCACCAGCATCGGCCTGGTGGCGCTGCGCACCATGGTGCAGCACCAGGTGCTGGCGATCAACCTGCCGCTGCGGCTGCGCTGGGATTTCCACCGGCTGATGCTCAGGCAGAGCCTGTCGTTTTTCTCCGATGAATTTGCCGGGCGCGTCACCACCAAGGTCATGCAGACCGCGCTGGCCGTGCGCGAGGTGCTGTTCACCTTCATCGAGATCGTGCTCGCCATCGGCGTGTACTTCATCACCATCATCGCGCTGGCGGGCGGCTTCGATTTCCGGCTGATGCTGCCCTTCATCGGCTGGATCGTGCTGTTCGGCCTGGCCATGCTGTATTTCGTGCCGCGCCTGGGCCAGGTCGGGCAGGAGCAGGCCCATGCCCGCTCGTCGATGACTGGCCGCGTCACCGACGCCTACACCAACATCACCACCGTCAAGCTGTTCTCGCACACCCGGCGCGAGGCCCACTTCGCGCGAGCGGCGATGGAGGATTTCAAGGAAACCGGGTTCCGGCAGATGCGCCTCGTCAGCCAGTTCGAGGTCGTCAACCAGGCCCTGGTGGTGGGATTGATTTTGGCGGCGGGCGGCTATGCGCTGTGGCTGTGGCATGGGGCCGAGATCGGCACCGGCGCGGTGGCCGCGGTCACCGCCATGGCGCTGCGCATCAACGGCATGTCGCACTGGATCATGTGGCAGATGGCCTCGCTGTTCGAGAATATCGGCACGGTGCAGGACGGCATTGCCACGCTGACGCACGTGGCCAAGGTCCAGGACGCGCCCGGCGCGCCGGCGCTGCAGATCCGGCGCGGTGAAGTGGAATTCGACCAGGTCCGCTTCAACTACAACGGCGAACGCCAGGTGCTCGACGGCCTCAGCCTGACCGTGCGTCCCGGCGAGAAGATCGGGCTGGTGGGCCGCTCCGGCGCGGGCAAGTCCACGCTGATCAACCTGCTGCTGCGCTTCTACGACGTGGACAGCGGCCGCATCCGCATCGACGGGCAGGACATCGCCAGGGTGACACAGGACAGCCTGCGCGGCGCCATCGGCATGGTCACCCAGGACACCTCGTTGCTGCATCGCTCGATCCGCGACAACATCGCCTACGGCCGCCCCAACGCCACCGACGCGGAAATCCGCCACGCCGCCGTGCACGCCCAGGCCGACGACTTCATCCGCCAGCTGAGCGACCAGCATGGCCACACCGGCTACGACACGCTGGTCGGCGAACGCGGCGTCAAGCTCTCGGGCGGACAGCGCCAGCGCATCGCGATTGCGCGCGTGATGCTCAAGAACGCGCCGATCCTGCTGCTGGACGAAGCCACCAGCGCGCTGGACTCCGAGGTCGAAGCCGCGATCCAGGAAAGCCTGGACGAAATGATGGAAGGCAAGACCGTGATCGCGATCGCCCACCGCCTCTCGACCATCGCCGCCATGGACCGCCTGATCGTGATGGACCAGGGGCGCATCATCGAACAGGGCACGCACGCCGAATTGCTGGCGAAGAACGGCACCTATGCGCGGCTGTGGCGGCACCAGAGCGGCGGCTTCCTGGGTGAAGAGCAGGACGAGGCGACGGACACGGTGGCGTAGCGCGGCTGGCGATCGTCAGCACGCGGCCGGCTAGGCGGCCATCGCCCGGCGTTCCTCTTCGTCGAGCACGGGCCCGTCCAGCGTCACGCGCGAATGGTCGGTGCGGAACTTCCGGATGATCGGTTTCAGTTCTTCCTTGACGTGCGCTTCGGAGTACCCGTTGAACAGGTGCCCGAGCAGGCCGCGGCGCAGGTCCGACGTGCCCATGATGTAGTCGGCGATCGGGAAGGTGAGGTTCATGTTGTACTTCATCATGATGCCCATGTTGTGATGCGCGGTGTGGTGGCGCCGGATCGTGTTGATGAACGGCATGTTGCGCACGAACCAGTTGTCGTGCACGTGGCAGCAATAGTGGAAGGTTTCGTAGATCAGGTACTGCGCCACCATGGTGATGAAGACGAAGTAGCCGGCGTTGGCGTTGAAGATCAGCGATGCCAGGTAGCCCAGGCCGCCGCCGCCCACGCCAAGCGTCGCCAGCACGCGCCACGGGAAGAACACGATGCGGAATTCGCGCGTGGTGTCGATGGTGGGCTCCTGGTCGGTGAAGTACTGGTGGTGCTGGCGCGTGTGGCGCTCGTAGATGGCGCGCAGCGCAAAGACATTGATGCGGCGGTGCATGACATAGCCGTGCATGAACCACTCCACGAAGTTTCCCGCCAGGAATACCGGCAGGATCAGCGCCCACTCCCAGCTCACGCCCTCGAGCCGCTGGATCGCCCACCACAGCGCGCCGATGCCGACCCCGTAAATCACCGCGATATGCAGCAGGCCGTTGTAGAGCGGGCTGATATCGGCCTTGTATTGTTCCCTGAACTTGCGTTGGCGTTCCGTCATCATGATTGCAAACTCCCTCACACTGCGCCGCACTAACATATCAGTTGGATATAAAAATGCGGCGACCCAAAAAATGCCCCTGCAGGCCAGGGGCGCCAAGGCAGGCGCGGCTGGACGCCGCGCGGCGAACCGTTAATGCGAGACTTCCTCGAGCGCCTTGCCGCGGGTTTCGACCCCCAGCAGCAGCACCGCCGCTGCCGCCACCGCAAAGGACAAGGCGCCAAGCGTGAAGACGCCGCCCTGCCCCGTCACCGGCAGCAGCACGCCGACCAGGTAGGGTCCGGCCAGCGAGCCGATGCGGCCAATCGACGAAGCAAAGCCGGAGCCGGTCGCGCGGGAGCGGGTGGGGTACAGCTCGGGCGTATAGGCATAGAGCACTGACCACATGCCGAACAGGAAGAACTGCATGCACAAGCCCGCGGCGATCAGCTGCTCCACCGGCAGCCGGTGCACGGCCGCCTGGCCGTAGGCATACGCGGCCACGGCGCTGCCGATCAGCATCAGCGCGCAGGTCGGCTTGCGGCCCCACTTCTCCAGCAGCCATGCCGAGAAGATGAACCCGGGAATGCCAGCCAGCGAGATATAGACCGTGTAGAGCACCGACTTGGTCACGGCATAGCCGGCCTGCTGCAGCAGCGCCCCGAGCCACGTGGTCAGCCCGTAGTAGCCCAGCAGCGCAAAGAACCAGACCGACCACAGCATGATGGTGCGGCGCGCATAGGGGCCGCTCCACAACTCCATGAAGCGTGCCTTGCGGCTAGGCGCCTGCGTGCCGCCGAAGGTGGCCGACACCGCCGGCAGCGGACGGCCCGAGGCGCGTTGCACGCGCTGCTCGATGCCCGCCATCACCGTATCCGCCTCAGACTTGCGGCCGACATCCTCCAGCCAGCGCGGGGACTCGGGCACCACGCGGCGCACCACGAACACGAACACGGCCGGCACCGCCAGAGCGATAAAGATGCCGCGCCAGCCGATCACCGGCAGCAACAGGTAGGTCAGCGCGCCCGCCGTGATAAAGCCGATCGGCCAGAAGCCCTCCAGGACCGCGACATACTTGCCGCGGCTTTTGGCCGGCACGATCTCGGACACCATCGACAGGCCGATCGGAAACTCCATGCCCATGCCGAACCCGAGCAGCACCCGATAGATCATCAGCGAGGTCACGCTGTCCGCCAGCCCGCACATCAGGCTGCCCACGCCCCAGAAGATCATGCTGACCTGGAACACCGGCTTGCGGCCGAAGCGGTCGGCCAGCAGCCCGGCGATCGCCGCGCCCAGGAACATGCCGAGGAAGCTGGAACTGGCCAGCAGGCCGGCCTGCGCCGCGCTCAGGCCGAACTCCGCCTTGATCGAGCCCAGCACGAACGTCATCAGGCCAAGATCCATCGAATCGAAAAACCACGCCGTGGCGATGATGCCGAACAGCGAGCGCTGGTAGCCGGTCATCGGCAATCGTTCCAGCCGTGCCGCGATACCCGCCTCCAGCTTGAGGGCGCCTGCAGACATATCCATGGTTGTCTCCTGTGTCAATGAGACGCGCTCTGTGGTGGCGCGCTTCGTAATATATTAGTTGCACATTGCGGATGTGCAAGTAATGGTTTACCGCCAGACAGCCTCCGGCCAGGGAAACGTCAAGTCGGGAATGCGCCCTGTCGGCGCCCTATGCCACCCGGCGCGGTTGCGCAAGGGCGTGCGCGGCCCCGGACAGCGTGCCGGCCCACGCCTTGCGTACCATGGCGCCGTATCGCGCGGCAACGTCGGGCACAGGAAACGCCTTGGCCAGGCGTGTGACCGCCAGGGCGTCGCGCACCAGCGCATCGACGTCGCCCGGTCCGATGCCGCAAGCCTGGAGCGTGGTCGGCAGGCCGACGGCCGCGACCAGTTCGCGCACCACGACCGGCACGCGTGCCACGGCGATACCGGCATCGCCGTCGGAGATGTCCAGCAGGCGCGCAATGGCCAGCAATTCCTCGCGGCGCACGTCGGCCAGCGCATCGAGCACATACGGCAGCATCACCGCGTTGGTGGTCCCGTGCGACAGGTGCGTCTGGCCCGCGACGGCGTAGGCAATGCCATGCACGGCATTGAGTCCCGCGCTGCCGTATGACAGCGCCGCATAGACGCTGGCGTAGCTCATGCCGATACGCGCTTCGCTGTCGCTTCCGTCCTGGTAAGTGCGCAACAGGTAGCGGCCGCACAGGCGGATCGATTCGTGCGCAAACAGCATCGTCAGCGCGTTGCGGCCGCTGTAGCCCGGGTCCGCTTCGCCGCCGCGGTCAAAGCTGGCGGAATCGATTGTCAGGTAGGACTCGATGGCATGGGTCAGCGCATCGATGCCGGCATCCGCAGTGACCCGCGGCGGACAGGTGTAGGTGAATTCGGGATCGACCAGCGCCACGGCCGGGCGCAAGCGGTTGTCCATGACTGCCACCTTGGTGGCGTTGTCCGGATCGACCAGGATGGCACCGGGTGTTGCTTCCGAGCCCGTGCCGGCCGTGGTGGGCATGGCGACCAGCGGCAGGATCGGCGTGCCGGGGTCGATGCTGCCAAGGAACGCGCGCACCGGCTTGCCACCGGGCAGGGTCAGGCACAGCGCCTTGGCCAGGTCGATATTGCTGCCGCCGCCCAGCGCAATCACATGGTCGACCGGCATGCCGTCCAGGCGTTCGCGCACCGCCGCCGTGGCTGCGTCGCACAGCGTGGTAGTGGGATCGGGCATGCCGCCGTCACAGACCAGCAGCTCCACGTCGTGCGCGCGGGCGCCGGCGACGAGTTCATCCACCCACGGCGTGGCACCCGTGAAGAACGTGTCCGTCACCAGCAGGCCGCGGCGATAACCGAGCCGGCGCAGCAGCGCGGGCAATTGCTTGCGGCAACCAGCGCCCATGACCAGCCGCGACGGCGCGCAGAAATATACGAGGTCTTCCACTCTCATGCTGTCTCCTGTGGGGTGATTTCGGCTTGTCGGGGGCTATGCCAGCTGCGCGGGCCAGCGCGCCCGCAGCTGACTGCCGATCTGCCGCATGCGTTGCGTCAGCACGCCATGGCCGGCGCCGTGCAGCACGAGCAGTTCGGCATCGGCAATGCCGTTGGCCAGCATCTCGCCGTGGGCCAGCGGGCAATCGTCGTCGTCGCTGCCGTGGATGACGAGCGTGCGGCAGCGCACCCGGCCCAGCGCGTCACGCTGGTCTGTGTGGCGGATCGACTCCCAGGTCCACGCCACCGTGCGATGGTCTGCTGCCTCGCGCAGTCCGAGCCGCCGCTCGCGCGTGGCAATGGCTTCGAGCAAGGTCTCGCCGGGCGCGGCCTCGAACCATCGCACCGCGTTCAGCCGCGGCGTGCCGGATACCAGCAACAGCTCTGCTGGCATCGGCTGTGCCGGGTTCTTGTTCGCACCGTCAAGATAAGCCAGCGCCACGGAGACGCCCATGCTCCAGCCGGCCAGCACGAACGGACCGCGCACGTGGTTGCGGAGCGTGCGGCGCAGCACTTCGGCGCCGGCATCGAGCGAGCAAGCGTGTGCGTCGGCAGGCGGCATCGCCCTGCCGCGCCCGGGGAGATTGGGCAGGACGAAAGTGCAGCGATCGGCCAGTTGTTGCGCCAACGGCAGCCACGCGGCGCGCGTGCCCTGGATGCCATGCACGGCCACCACCGTCACCGGGCCGTGCCCAGTGACCAGTACGTCATCATTGGTCATGCCGCCTCCCCACACATCTAATATATTAGTAGGATAGTAGCAGAATGCACCGCCTGCGCAAGCCTCGGATGTGCTGTGCATAGAAGCTACGTATGGCTCATATACAATGGGCTTTCCGTGCCCACAGACCCCTGGCCATGAATGCAAGAACCGCCACCCGCCCGCGCGCCGCGGCCTCACCAGAGCCTGAAGAGGCCGTCAGCCAGCGCGGCAAGCTGACCGACCTGGCCTACGAGCAGATCGAGGAAGCCATCGTGACGCTGCAGCTGGCGCCAGGCAGCTCGGTGTCCGAGCTGCAGCTGAGCGACATGACCGGCATCGGTCGTACCCCGATCCGGGAAGCGATCCAGCGGCTGGCGCGCGAGCACCTGATCATGGTGCTGCCACAGCGCGGCCTGCTGATCGCGCCGATCGACGTCGGCAAGCAGCTGCGCCTGCTCGAGACCCGCCGCGAGGTCGAACGCCTGATCTGCCGCAGCGCCGCCCGGCGCGCCACGCCCGAGCAGCGCGATCATTTCAAGCGGCTGGCCAGGGAATTCGAACAGTCCTCACGCAACGGCGACGATGTCGCCTTCGTCCGCGCCGATCGCGAATTCAACGAACTCTGCCTGGTGGCGGCGCGCAATGAATTCGCCGATGGCGCCATGCGGCTGATGCACGGCCTGTCGCGCCGGTTCTGGTACCTGCACTACAAGGAAGCTGCCGACCTGCCCACCATGTCGAAGCTGCACGCCGCCGTGGCCTCGGCCATTGCGCGCGGCGAAGTCGACGGCGCCGGCGCTGCGCTCGACGCGCTGCTGGACAATATCGAGGAGTTCACGCGAGCGACAGTGCTGGGGGACTATCGCTAGTCCGCAGGGTGGGAACGCCATTGGCGCCCATCCGCCTGGCAGTCCGCGCATCAGCTCATCACAAACGAGACAAAGTCCTCCAGTTCCAGCCGGTGGAGCTCCATGTTGTTCTCCGGAATACTGTTGTCCGCGTAGCCGAGCGACATGCCGGCCACGATCATTTCTTCACCGGGGATGCCAAGGCCCTCACGAAGCACCGCCGATTGCAGCGACCAGATCTGCTGCGGACAGGTATCCAGCCCGCGCGCACGCGCGGCCAGCATGATGTTCTGCAAGAAGCAGCCATAGCAGAGGAAGCTCGCCCATTCCAGGCGCTTGTCCATGGTGAAGATCAGCCCCACGGGCGCATCAAAGAACCGGAACTGCCGTTCGACGTCGCGGCGGCGCCCCACGATATCGCTCCTTGGCACGCCCTGCGCATCGCCCAGCATCCCGCGAAACGCATTAAAACGCGAAGCGAACGGCGCCGGCAGCTCCTTGGGAAAGAACGGATATTCGGGAGCGAGTCCCGTGGGCGCGGCGCGGTACGCTTCAACCGCGGCTTCCGCGATCTTGTCGCGCGCCTTGCCGGTCAGCACATAGCACCGCCAGGGCTGGGTATTGCTGGAACTCGGCGCGTATTTCGCAACGGACAGGATGTCCTTGACAGTCTCGGTCGACACCGGGCGGTCAAGGAAACCGCGCTTGCTGTGGCGTCCGCGAATCAGCGCTTCCGTCAATTGAATTGCCTCCATCGTCATGCCTCCGATCTAGTAGTGGGGTCGCTGGGATGGAAAAAATCATAGACATCTCTTCGGCCTTGTGAAGATAGCAAGCCTGGAAAGCTCCGTCCGGAAACTGCGAACGACCAGCACCCATCCGCCCAGGCCAGCGTCCAGATTCCGGGACGCTGCGTTCCGCGATTCCGCGCGCACGCGCACAGCCGATTCGCCTATCTTCCCACTCAGGTCGGAACCCCGATCCCATACGAACACATGGTGGAGATGTGGAATGAATCAGTTGAAATGCCTGCCGCAGGAAGAGATTGTCTGGGGACTCGACGTGCTGCAAAACGTCGCAGCCTCGATGGGAAACTACGGCATCCGCCGCCCGATCACGTTCACCGTCGAGTTCCTCGACGCCTTGAACCGCGAGCACCTGCAGCCGGCCATTGGCGACAGCGTGGGTACTTTCACCGCCCTGCCGGCGCATGTTCCCGATGTTGCCGTCCATGAGGGGCTGCGCGCGTGCATCGGGGCCCATGCGGAATCGATCATCGCCCTTGGCGGCGGCTCCGTGCTCGACGCCGCCAAGGCAGTCTCGCACCGCCACTTCCAGCAGACCGGCCGCTATCTGCCGATTGCGGCGATTCCGACGACGCTGTCGGGTTCGGAGTTCTCCCACTATTTCGGCGTGACCGAGACAGATGGTCGACGCAAGTTCAAGCGCAGCCATGCCGTTCGCGAAACCACGCCGAGGCTGGTGGTGCTCGACCCGCGGATGATTGTCGACACTCCACGCATGTTGCTGCTGAGTTCGGCCATCAAGGGCATCGACCATGCCGTGGAAGGCATGCGCCGGGTGGACGTTGACCATCCCCATGCCATCCTGGCCGCCCGGGGCGTGGAGCGCTTCCTGGCCGTACTGGAGCAGTGGCCGCGCAAGCTGGAAACGCGCGAAGCCATGGCGGGCGGCCTGGTCTCGACCGACGACCTGCTGCAGCTTCAACTGGCCGCGTGGCAGTGCTATTTCTACCCCGCATCGGTCATTTACGGGCTGAGCCATCGCATCGGACACATCCTCGGTGGCACCTTCGGCGTCCCTCACAGCCTGACATCATGCATATCGCTGGCGCCCGTCATCCGTGCCTGTGCCGGCGCCTATGGCGGCAAGCTCGATATCTTCTCCACGGACTGCGGCCGCCGCACGCCGGCTGCCTTCCTCGCGGACCGCATCGAAGCCGCCGTGGACGCATTGCAACTGCCGAGCCGCCTCCGCGACCTCGATTTCGATCGGGCCAGGCTTCCCGAGGTGGCGGCGCTGCTCAAGCAGAACTATCCGGCCGAGGTCGGCGACCTCGCCGACAATGCGGACACCGGGCTGGATGCGCTGCTGGAGAGCCTGTGGTGATGAACCGCCAGCCCGCCGACAGCTTCCCGCACCCCGCTGGCCTGCGCGACGCCCTCGAGGCCCTGGCCAGCCGGCAGATCACCGCGAAAGGCCTGATCGAAGAGGCTATCCGCCGTGCGCAAGCCTGCAAGCAAGCGCTCAATGCGTTCGCCGCCATTGACGCGGAACGCGCCTTGCAGGCCGCGGCGGAAAGCGACCGCCGCTACGGCGAAGGCAGCCAGCGTCCGCTGGAGGGTCTGCCGATCACGATCAAGGACCTGATTGACACCCAGGGCATCGAAACAAGGTACGGATCGGCGGCGTGCCGCGGCAATGTTCCGGCTGCCGATGCCGACATCGTGAAGGCATTGACGGCATGCGGCGCCATCGTCATTGGTAAGACCACCACCCACGAATTTGCATGGGGCGTGACGACCGCCAGCCCAAGCTTCGGCGACACCCTGAATCCCCTCGACCATGCCCGCATTCCCGGCGGCTCCAGCGGTGGCGCCGCGGCGGCGATCGCGCATGGCGCGGTCCTGGCGGGCGCAGGCACCGACACCGGCGGCTCGGTCAGGATTCCGGCCGCGCTCTGTGGTGTCGTGGGCTTCAAGCCGACGCTGGGCATGCTTTCCACGCGCGGCGTGTTTCCCCTGGCGCCCACCTGCGACCATGTCGGCCTGCTGGGGGCACGGGTCGATGACGTGCGGATGCTCGCCGATGCAGTCGGCGTAGCGGCGCCTCCAGTGGATGCCAGGCCTCGCGCCCGGCTTGGCATTGTCAGGCACATCGCGCCGGTGCCGCGGAGCGAGGAAGTTGCGAGTGCTTTCGATGCGGCGGTGGAGCGAATGGCACAGCGCTATGCCTGCGAGGACCTGAGCGGGAGCCGGTCAGATGCCATGTTCGCCACCGTGTTCGATGCCTTCGCGGCCATCGTCCTTATCGAAGGCGGCATCGAGCATCTGCGCCGCCACGACTGGGAACGCATCGCCACGCAATACAACCCGGAGACAGTCGACCGGCTGCGGCGCGCGCAGGCCATGGACCTGCGCGCTTATGCGACGGCCCAGCAGGCGAGGCGGGACTTCACCGCCCGGCTGCATGGCGCGATGTCGACCCTCGACTTTCTCGTGCTGCCGACCTGCCCTTGCACCGCCCCACCCCGCGATGCTGGCACGGTCGACATCGGCGCCTGGACCGGCACCGTCCGCGAGGCCCTGATGACCTACACCGCCCCGTTCAACCTCGCGGGGTTTCCCGCCATCTCGATTCCCCTGCCGTCCCGCCACGGCGGCCTGCCGGCGGCATTGCAGATTGTCGCCAGGCCCGGCGGCGACGGCGCGCTGCTGCAGGTCGCGCAGCAGGTGGAATCCATGCTGGCGCCTGCCTCGGTTGCCCAGGATTCGCCTGGCCACACCACCACAAGGAGACCAGAATGAACGATACCGTCAAGTCCGCATCGCTGGCGCCGGCGGATGCGCCCGCCGGACGTACGCCATACAGCGACTGGTTGCAGACCGACCTGCTCCACTCGCTGCAGCACCCCGTCAGCGACCATCCCGGCGAGTACGCCTGGATCGTATCGGCGCAGGTGTCCGAGCTCTACTGGATGCTGATCATCCGCGAGATCCAGGCCGCGCAGGCGCAACTGCGCGCCGACGACCTGGCCGGGGCCTGCCGCACGCTGCGGCGTGTCGTTGCCCACCACGAGCCGCTCAATGCCACCTGGCGCTCCATCGCCTGGATGACGCCCGTCGACCTGCTGGCCATCCTGTCATGCGTTGGGCCCAGGTACGGCAAGGACACCGCGCTGCAGGGCTGGACGTTCCGCCAGATGGTGTACCTGCTCGGCATCAAGCAGGGCGAGCACCTGCAGCACTTCCTGCCGCAACCCCAGCGCTGGCAGCAGCTCAGCACGGCGCTGGCACAGCCAAGCCTGTACGACGACGTGCTTGCCCACCTAGCCCGCCAGGGCTTCGCCGTGCCGGTGACGGCACTCGAGCGGGACTTTAGCGTGCCCTACACGCCGGACCCGGCGGTAGAGAAGGTCTGGCGCGAGGTCTACGCCGTGCCGGACCGGCACCGCGAACTGCAGCAGCTTGGTGAAACGCTGGCCGATATCGCGGAGGGATTCTGCGCATGGAAGCACCTGCACCTGATGGCAACGCGCCGCACCTTCGGCGCCCGGCCGGCGTACTTCGGCACCGAAGGCATTGCCTGGCTGCTGCCCACCATGAACGAGATCCCGTTCCCCGAACTGTGGTCTGCGCGTGGCCTCATCGGCGATGCGCCCGCGGTGTGTCCGCACGGCAGCAGGCAGCAACACGCCCCGGAAAATGGGACAACGTAACTGACCATCGAACAGGAGGAAACCCATGCCCAATGTTTTCATGAGCAAGCTGGCGGCCAGTGCCCGCGGTGCCATCGCCGATTCCGCGCGGATCACCATCGTGGGAAACGATGCAAACCCGCGCTTCGAGCTGTTCCATGCGGCCAGTTCCCTGTGTTCCCAGAAGGTCCGCACAGTGCTGTTCGAGAAGCAGTTGCCATACCGGTCGAACGACATGCTGATCCTGAGCGCGATGGGTCCGGACGGCGTTATTCCGGCGGAGCACTATCACCCGCCCTATGTCCGCCTGCGGCTGATGGCCGGACGGGAAATCGGGCGCGACTTCGTCAGCGGCTATAGCGGGCGCCCTGCCGTGGACACCGACGGTTTCGATCCCTGCGCCGTGCCGTTGCTCGTCGACTACGAAGCCTCGCGCGTGATCGCGGATTCGCGGCGGATCTGCTGCTATCTGGACGCGGTCTCCCGCGCACCGGTCCAGCTCATGCCCGACGAAGAGGGGGCGCGTGCCGCGGTGGTGCGCCAAATGCAGATCGTTGACCAGATGCCGAACGGCGCCATGCTCTACGGCGCGCACCCCGATGCCGACCGGCGGCCGGACGCCCTCAAGACGGTCATGGAAACCGTGTACGACCACAAGATCGCAGCGATCGAGGACATGCTCGACGGCAATGCCGAAGACGCCGAACTCGTTACAGCCTATCTTGCCAAGCTCGCCAAGGAGCGAGGCGGGCGGGCGGTCCGCCGCGATGCCGCATTCCAGCGCGCGGCCCGCCAACACGCCGCAGCCGCGTTGCAGGAGCTGGAGCGCACCCTGCTGGCCTCGCCATCTCCATATGTTGCGGGACATGCGTTCTCTCTGGGGGACGTGCTGTGGGGCGTCAACCTGGTGCGGCTGTCGTATCTGGGGCTGGCGCCGATGTGGGACGACCTGCCCCACGTTGGCCGCTATATCAACCTGCTGGCCAAGCGACCCTCGCTTTGCAGGGAGGCGGTCCGCGCCACGATCGACTCGCTCCCGCCATCGCCACACATGGATGCCCTTGGCGCCCGCGCGGAGGCGGCGCCGGCCTGAACGGCAACCATCCTGTCATCGGTGTGTGCCGATGACGACATCGGGCGGAGACAGCCAGTCTCCGCCCATTCTTTTCGTCAACGCCTTGCTTTCAGGCCGCCACCGGCTCCGGCTGAACGCGCAGAGCACGGGCGACGGTCGTCACCCGGCGGCCCTGGTACCGCGCAACGTCGAGGTGGTCGTCGTCGGGCTTGACGGTGTCGCGGTGCGAGACATGCGTTGCGCCGTACGGGGTGCCGGCCTTGAACATCGCGGCGTCGGCGTAGCCCAGCGGCACGATGATCAGCCCCAGGTGCGCCATGGGGGTGTAGGCCGCCAGCAGCGTGGCTTCATTACCGCCGTGGCGCGAGGACGTCGAGCCGAACACGGACCCCACCTTGCCGTTCAGCTTGCCCGCGAACCAGAGGCCGCCAAGTCCGTCGATAAAGGCCTTCAGTTCGGTCGAAATGGTGCCGAACCGCGTCGGCGTGCCGAACACGATGGCGTCGGCCCATTCGGCATCCGCTTCGGTCGGCGCATCGTATTTCGCATTCATCTCGGTGGCGTTCTCGAGCCAGCCCGGCGCCTGCCGCATGACGTCGGGGCCAACCACCTCCCGCGCCCGCCGCATGCGGACCTCAGCGCCAGCCTCGAGCGCCCCTTCGGCGACAGCCTTGGCCAGCACCTCGGTGGAGCTGTTCCGTGAATAGAAAACGATCAGTACCTTTGGCTTGCGCATGTCGGTCTCCGGCAATGTCATGCTGAAATGGGCTCGAGCCGGCCCAGCAGTTCATCCTTGCGGTCCACCAGCCAGGGCGGGAGGTGGAACGCTTCGCCGAGATGGCCGGGGTCTTCATCAATGGCGAAGCCGATGTCGGTGGTGGCCGCTTCGAACATCACGCCGCCCGGCATCTTGAAGTACATCGAGCGGAAGTAATTGCGGTGCACCGATTCGGAGGTATCGATGTAGCCCAGCGCGAACAGCTTTTCCTTCAGGATCGCCTGCTGCTCGACGTTGTCCACGGCGAAGGCCACATGATGGATCGTGCCTTCGCCGTAGGTCGACGACCCCTGGAGGCGGTCCGGCTCATGCAGGAACTCGACGATCATGCCCGGGCCGCCGGTGTAGGTCTCGAAGCGGTAGTAGGATCCGGCCTGTCCCACGCTGCGGAAGCCAATCACTTCGTTCATGAAGCGGATCGATTCGGCGACATCGCGCAGCGACAGCGTGATGCTATGGACGCCGCGGATGGCATGGGCCTCGGGAATATCGCTGGCGAGGCACGCCGGACGCGCGTCGAGGTCCGATTCGACGAGGTCAAACTCGATGCCGCATGGATGCTGGAACCGCTGTCGACGCTCGCCGAAACGCTCGACGATCTCGCGGTCGTACGGCACCGCCATGGCATCGAAGCGGCGGCGCCAGAATTCCAGCGAGCCCACAGGCACCGAGTAGTTGATGATTCTCACCTGGCCCGACCCCTGGCGCGCCATGACGCCTCGCTGGCGAAACGGAAACGACGTCACCAGCGTGCCTGGATCGCCGTTCGCGTTGCCGTAGTACAGGTGGTAGATGGGATCCTCGCCATCGAGCAGCACGGTCTTCTTCACGAGGCTCTGTCCGAGCAGCTTGACATAGAAGTCCACATCTTCCTGCGCGTGGCGCACGCCGACGGTCAGGTGATGAAATCCCTTGAGTATGGTCATTGTCCTCTCCAGTTTGGCATTGGCATGTGGAAACAGCGTGGCGCCGCTCCTGCGCAACAGCTTATGACGACGGATTTCGCTTGGGCAGCCGCCGGGGTTGCACGCAGGGTTCGGCAAACTTGGACGATGGCGTCCTGTGTGGCATGGTGCATCCGCCGGGCGGGAGAATGCCTGGTCGACGCCGGCGCTGACGCGGCGGCGCCAAGGGCTTGTGCGGGTGGCGCCGGATCGCGGCCATGGAGTATGATCCGCGACACCAACTCGCTTCCCGATCATCGCCGCCGCCATCGGTATGGCCGGTGAGTCGCCATGCCATGCTCGACCTGAAGGACGTCTATTACTTCGTACAGGTGGTGGACCGTGGCGGATTCACGGCGGCTGGCGAAGCACTGCGGCTTCCGAAGTCAACGCTGAGTCACCGCGTAAAGGAACTGGAGGGCTCGCTAGGCGTGCGGCTGATCAACCGGACATCGCGCCATTTCGCAGTGACTGAGGTGGGTCACGAGTTCTACCAGTACGCCATGGCGCTGATGCGCAGCGCCGACCTTGCAGAGGAAGCCATGCGTCAGCGCCTGGCGGAGCCAAGCGGCGTCATTCGCGTGACGACGGCAACCGACATCGCCCAGTTCGCGCTGCGCCACGTCTTGCCGACCTTCCTCTCCGACCATCCCAAGGTGAGGATCCAGGAAACTGCCACGGACAGGATCGTGGACATCGTCGGAGAAGGCTTCGACCTGGCGATCCGGGGCCATGTCGGGCAACTGCAGGACTCCAATCTGGTCCAGCATCCGCTGGCGAGGACGCCGTGGTATCTGTTCGCGGGCCCCGACTATCTGGAACGGACCTCGGTGCCGGCGCAGCCCGAGGAGCTTGCGTCTCACGCCATCATCGCCATGGCGGGCAAGAGCGCGTCGCAATGGCAACTGCTGGGACCGGACAAGCGCGTGGCGACAGTGCCGTTCGAACCGCGATTCCTCAGCAATAGCCTGATCTCGCTGAAAGAGGCGGCGTGCGCCAACGTTGGCGTCGCCGCGCTGCCGGTGTACGCGTGCCAGGCGGAGCTGAAGGCCGGCTCGCTCAGGCAGATCTTGCCGGAATGGATTGCGGCGGACGCTCGTATCACTGCCCTCATCCCCTATCGCACTGGCTTGCTTCCAGCGGTCCGCACGATGGTGGACTATCTCGCCGTGGTGCTGCCGAGGGTGACGGCGTTCGACCACCACTACAGATAGGACCGGCCTCAACGGAAGGATCCAACCATGACGAAATACCTGATCTCCTTTCCTGCAAGCGCGATGCAAGTCCCTGCCGAGGACGTTGCCGCCGTCGGTGAAGCCGCACGCGAGGTCATACGCGAGGCGAAGGCTGCAGGCGTGTACGTGTTCGGTGGGGGCATCAATGCGGCTGTCGCACCATGCATGGTTGCCTCGGACGGCACGGTCACAAACGAAACCTATCCCCAGACGAAGGAGTTCGACGGCGGCTTCTGCGTGCTGGAACTCCCGTCGCGCGAAGACGCCACCCTGTGGGCGGCAAAGATCGCCAAAGCTTGCCGCTGCTCGCAGGAGCTCCGCGAGTTTGGATATGACCCTGAGAGCTGACGGCCAGCGCCCCGGGAGAGCCGACGCCATAGCGGCGCCGCTCCTTGCCTGCGCCCACGCGGCTCAGCCAACGTCAAAAGGGCTAAATCGATAGCCGTCGCCAGGAGCGACTTGCTTCGCGCGGTGGACCGTTCGGTATCCGGACTCCGGACGCGCAAGTCTGCGGAAAACCCGGAACAGCAAGCTCTATCCAGCCGGAATACCTACCGGTGCAGGACTGGTCCCGTGTTTTACAATGCCGCGCAGCGGTGCAGCATCAACGGGTGGAAGGTACGAATCCTGCTTGGCTGGACCCAAACATCGAGGAGCATGACCGAATGACAATTTCGCTGCATCAGCGGCAACCTTGCCGCGCGCGGAGGTCCTGACATGGCCGGCTCAAGCTTGCTGGTATTGATCGACGACATCGCCACCATCCTGGACGATGTCGCCGTGATGAGCAAAATGGCGGCCAAGAAGACCGCTGGCGTGCTGGGCGATGACCTGGCGCTGAACGCGCAGCAGGTCAGCGGCGTGAAGGCGGAGCGCGAGTTGCCGGTGGTATGGGCGGTCGCGCTGGGGTCGATTCGCAACAAGGTGATCCTGGTGCCGGCGGCGCTGGCGATCAGCGCCTGGGCCCCGTGGGCCGTGGTGCCGTTGCTGATGGTCGGCGGCGCGTTTCTTTGCTACGAAGGCTTTGAAAAACTGGCGCACCGGTTCCTGCACAGCAAGTCCGAGGACGCCGTGCACCACGCTCGCGAAGTCCAGGCCGTGTCGGACCCGGCCGTCGACATGGTGGCGTTCGAGAAAGAGAAGATCAAGGGCGCGGTCCGCACCGACTTCATCCTCTCGGCGGAGATCATCGTGATCTCGCTGGGCACCGTCGCCAACGCGCCCTTCGGCCAGCGACTCGCGGTCCTGTGCGCGATCGCGGTCATCATGACGGCCGGCGTCTATGGCCTGGTGGCGGGCATCGTAAAGCTCGATGACGCCGGACTGTATCTGAGCCAGCGGGCCTCGGCCGGGCTTCGGTGGCTGGGGCAAGGCTTGCTTCGGCTGGCACCGTTGCTGATGAAAACCTTGTCCGTTGCCGGCACCGCGGCAATGTTCCTGGTGGGTGGCGGCATCCTGATGCATGGCATCCCGGCCATGCACCACCTGACCGAAGCCGCGGCACTGGGCGCGGCTTCGGTGCCGGCAATCGGCGGCGTGCTGGCGGTGCTCGCGCCGGTGTTGCTGGACGGCATTGCCGGCATCGTCGCCGGCGGGCTGGTGCTGGCGGCGGTGAGCATGGTGAAGGCCGGGGTGCGGGCGGTGCGGCCTTCGGCGCGCTAGGCGCGGGGGCCGGCGCCCCCGGTAGTGAGCGCGGTGCCGGACGCGCGCAATCTTGCAAGGCCGCACACGTGGCCTTGACAGGTGGGCTTGTTGCACACCACGCCGGCTTCAGGACATCCTCAGGAATTGCCCCCAGCAGGAGATTGCGCGCCACTGTGGCCGGCGCGCGTGGCCAGCATTTTTTTCTGAATTTCATGTCGAATTCAGCAACAAATGTCCCCTCGATCTGATTAACCTGCCCGCTATTTTCCGTTTGCAGCGCCCGGCCGGCGGTCCGTCGATCGCGGCGCCTGTCAGCGGCGCCCCGGTGCTTGCCCGCCGCGGCCCGCGCTCCGGCCTCACCCACGGCCCCATGCAGACGTGAAAATCCCGCTGCCCGCGCCAGCCCCACAAGGGCCGCGCGGCCATTCAGATGACACGGAGACAACGACACATGAGTGCAAGCGCAGAACATCTGCAACGCGGCCTGGGCGAACGCCATATCCGGCTGATGGCGCTGGGATCGGCGATCGGCGTGGGCCTGTTCCTGGGCGCCGGCAATGCCATCAAGATGGCCGGGCCCGCCATCATGCTGGCCTACCTGATCGGCGGCGCGGTGATCTTCCTGATCATGCGCGCGCTGGGCGAGATGGCCGTGCATAACCCGGTAGCCGGCTCATTCTGCCGCTACGCGCAGGACCACATGGGCCCGCTGGCGGGCTACCTGACCGGCTGGAACTACTGGTTCCTGTGGCTGGTGACCTGCGTGGCGGAGATCACCGCCGTGGCCATCTACATGGGCATGTGGTTTCCCGACGTGCCGCGCTGGATCTGGGCGCTGGCCGCGCTGGCGGCGATGGGCTCGGTCAACCTGATGGCGGTCAAGGCCTATGGCGAGTTCGAGTTCTGGTTCGCCATGATCAAGATCGTCACCATCGTGCTGATGCTGATCGGTGGCGGCGCGATGATCGTGTTCGGCTTCGGCAACGGCGGCGTCGCCACGGGCATCTCCAATCTGTGGGCGCACGGCGGCTTCATGCCCAACGGCGCCTCGGGCGTGCTGATGTCGCTGCAGATGGTGATGTTCGCCTACCTCGGCGTCGAAATGATCGGCCTGACCGCCGGCGAGGCGCGCAACCCGAAGAAGTCGATCCCGGAGGCGATCAACTCGGTGTTCTGGCGCATCCTGATCTTCTACGTCGGCGCGCTGTTCGTGATCCTGGCGCTGTACCCGTGGAACGAGATCGGCGCGCAGGGCAGCCCGTTCGTGCTGACCTTCGAGCGCCTCGGCATCAAGACCGCTGCCGGCATCATCAATTTCGTGGTGCTGACCGCGGCGCTGTCGTCGTGCAATGGCGGCATCTTCAGCACCGGGCGCATGCTGTACAACCTGTCGCTGCAGGGCCAGGCGCCCGCGGCCTTCGCCCGGGTCGACCGCAACGGCGTGCCGCGCCGCGCGTTGCTGGTGTCGATCGCCGCGCTGCTGGCCGGCGTGCTGCTCAACTACCTGGTGCCGGAAAAGGTCTTCGTCTGGGTGACCGCGATCTCCACTTTCGGCGCGGTCTGGACCTGGGCCATCATCCTGGTCACGCAGATCCAGTTCCGCCGCGGCCTGGCCCCGGCTGCGCGCCAGGCGCTGGCGTTCCGCATGCCGTTCTGGCCGTATGGCTCGTATATCGCGCTGGCGTTCCTGGCGCTGGTGGTGGCGCTGATGGCTTATTTCCCCGATACGCGCGTGGCGCTGTACGTGGGCCCGGGCTGGCTGGTGCTGCTGACGGTGTGCTACTACGCGCTCGACATGCGCTCGCGCGGGCCGGTCAGCTACCGCGCCTGAGCCTGCGGCACCGCGGCACCGTGGCGCGCTGACGCGGACGTGCGCCGCGCGGCGCGCCTCGCTACAATGGCCCCCGGGCAATCCATCGCCAGGGGGCTGAATGTCCAAGACGTCCGATACCGCCGATCCGGTGGCGGCGCGGTTGCGCGGCAGCGCCGCGCAGGCCTGCGCCACGACCGCCCTCAGCGTCGAGCAGGCCGAACTTGCCGATCACGCCATGCGCCACTGGACCGATCCCAGCCCCGGGGCGATACGCATCGGCTCGGCGCGGCACCTGCAGCTGTTCTGCAACATGCTGCTGCAAACCCACAACCCCTACAAGCCCGCCGTCATCGACTGGCCGGCGCTGGCGCCGCAGGCGCTGCATCGCGTCACTTCGCTGCCGATCTGGGATATCGCCGTGCAGACCGAGGGCCGCGCCTCGATCCGGGTCCAGACCTTTGCCGCGACCGTCAGCGACCCGCTGCTGCGCCGCGCACTGGAAATGGACGGCGCCGAAGAGGCGCGCCACAAGGTGGTGCTGTCGAAGCTGGTCGAGGCCTACGGCATCGCGCTGGCGCCTGAGCCGGACTACCCGCCGCCGCGCGATCCCGAGTGGGGCTGGCTGGTCACGGGCTACAGCGAGTGCATCGACAGCTTCTTCGCCTTTGGCCTGTTTGCCGCGGCCCGGCGCTCCGGCTTCTTCCCCGCCGAGCTGGTGGAAACCTTCGAGCCGGTGATCCAGGAAGAAGGCCGGCACATCCTGTTCTTCGTCAACTGGGCCGCGTGGTACCGGCGCAACCTGCCGTGGTGGCGGCGCCCGCTGTTTGCGCTGAAGGTGGCGCGGGTGTGGGCCTTCCTGATCTGGGAGCGCATCGGCATCGCCCGCGGCATCGACGCCGACGGCGTGGCGCAGGATGCCAACTTCACCATGAACGGCTCCGCGGCGCTGGGCGAAGCGCTGACGCCGGGCGCGATGATCGGGCTGTGCCTGGCCGAGAACGACCGGCGCATGGCCGGCTACGACGCCCGCCTGCTGCGCCCCGACACCGTGCCGCGGCTGGCCCGGCTGGCCCGGCGCCTGCTGAAATAGGGGACGCGCCATGCGCATTGCCATGGCGCTGTCACTGCTGTCGCTCGCGATCTGGGGCGTGCTGCTGTTCGGGCGCGCCGGATTCTGGCGCGTGCGCAGGCCACCGGCCGGGCCGGCGCCGGCGACCTGGCCCGAGGTGGTCGCCATCATCCCCGCCCGTGACGAGGCCGGGGTCATCGGCAGCGCGGTCGCCGCGGTGCTCGGCCAGCGCTACCCCGGCCGGCTGGCGCTGGTGGTGGTGGATGACCACAGCGCCGACGGCACCGCCGATATCGCCCGCGCCGCCGCGGCCACCACCGCGCGCCCGCGGGCCCTCACCGTCATCGGCGCACGCGAACTGCCGGCCGGATGGAGCGGCAAGGTCTGGGCGCAGTCCGAAGGCCTGGCCGCCGCCGACCGCATCGCGCCGCAGGCGCGCTATGTCTGGCTGACCGATGCCGACATCCGCCACGGACCGGGCGTGCTGGCCGGCCTGGTGGCGCGCGCCGAGGCGGAACGGCGCGACCTGGTCTCGCTGATGGTGCGGCTGCGCTGTGCGTCGGCATGGGAACGGCTGATCGTGCCGGCCTTCGTCTTTTTTTTCGCCAAGCTCTACCCCTTCGCCCGCGTGCGCGATCCGCGCAGCCGCGTTGCCGCCGCGGCCGGCGGCTGCATGCTGGCGCGCCGCGCGGCGCTGGCGCGCATCGGCGGCTTCGCCACGATCCGCGGCGAGCTGATCGACGACTGCAGCCTGGCCGCGCGCATCAAGCCCGGCGGCGCCATATCGCTGGAGCTGGCGGACGACAGCGTGTCGCTGCGGCCCTACGACGACTGGCGCAGCCTGTGGGACATGATCGCGCGCAGCGCCTACACGCAACTGCGCCATTCCCCGCTGTGGCTGGCGGGCGCGGTCGCGGGCATGGTGCTGACCTACCTGGTGCCGCCGGTGCTGGCGCTCGGCTGGCGGCTGTGGCCGGCATGGCTGGCCTGGGCCGCGATGGCGCTGGCCTACCTGCCGATGCTGCGCGAATACCGGCAGCCGTGGTGGCTGGCGCCGCTGCTGCCGGTGACGGCACTGTTCTACCTGGGGGCGACCATCGACTCGGCACGGCGCTACCGCTTGCGTCGCGGCGGGCAATGGAAGGGCCGGAGCCAGGCGCCGATGCGCCCCTGAGCGCGGTGGCGGCTCAGGAGTGGCCCAGGTAACCGTGCGCGCGGAACCATGCCAGCGCATCGCGCAGCCCCTCCTGGTACGGGCGCGGCTGATACCCCAGTTCCTTGCGGGCCTTGTCCGAGGTAAAGAACATCCGGTAGCGGGACATATTGAGTCCATCGACCGTCAGGAACGGCTCCTTGCCGGTCAGCCGCGCCGCCGCTTCCGCGCCGTAGGCCAGCGGATACAGCGGCCAGCGCGGCAGCTGCAGGGTCGGCGCGCGCCGGCCGCACAGCTGGGCGATATCGCGCAGCATCTGCTGCAGCATCACGTCCTGGCCGCCCAGGATATAGCGCTCGCCGGTGCGGCCGCGTTCCAGCGCCAGGAAATGCCCGTTGGCGACGTCTTCGACGTGGGCGAGGTTCAGCCCGGTATCGACAAAGGCCGGGATCTTGCCGGTGGCGGCCTCGACGATGATGCGGCCGGTCGGCGTGGGCCGCACGTCGCGCGGGCCAATGGGGGTGGACGGGTTGACGATCACCGCCGGCAGGCCGTGCCCGGCCACCCGTTGTTCGACCACGCGTTCGGCCAGCACCTTGCTGCGCTTGTAGGCGCCGATGGCCTCGTGCGGGCGCAGCGCCGCGGTCTCGTCCACCGGTGACTGCGCGCCGGCGACGCGCAGCGTCGCCACGCTGCTGGTATAGACCACGCGCTCGACCCCGGCCCGCTGCGCGGCCTCCATCACCGTCAGCGTGCCGTCGACGTTGGTGCGCACGATGTCTTCCGGATCGCGCGCCCACAGCCGGTAGTCGGCAGCGACATGGAACAGGTAACGCACGCCCTGCAGCGCCGCGGCCACCGCGGCGGCATCGCGCATGTCGCCCTGGACCAGGGTCACCGGCAGCCCGGCAAGATTGGTGCGGGGGCTCTGCGGGCGCACCAGCACGCGCACCCGCCAGCCGCGCGCCAGCGCCTGGCGCGCCACCGCCGAGCCCAGGAAACCCGCTGCACCGGTCACCAGCACGTCATCGTTTTTGCTCATCAACCCGTTTCCTCGCAAGGCGGCGTCGCCGGGCCGGCCCTGCGCCGATCGTGGCGGCGCCAGACAAAGCCGGCGTGTCGGGTATATAGTAACCACCGTGCGAGGAAAATGTGATCCGCGGCGGATCTCCGGTGGGTCCTGGCTCCGGTGGGTCTGGTTCGGATCCGGGCAGCGCTGTCGGGATCGTTGTCGGGCATCGTTTTCCGTTGCGCGATCCCAAACACTGAAACCCGTAGCAAATGGGTCGGGGGCTACTCCATGCAGGTGATTCTTGCTCAGCCCCGGGGCTTCTGTGCCGGCGTGGTGCGCGCGATCGAGATCGTCGACCGCGCCCTCGTGAAGCATGGTGCGCCGGTGTTCGTGCGGCATGAAATCGTGCATAACAAGCACGTCGTGCAGGGACTGAAGGACAAGGGCGCGCGTTTCGTCGAGGAGCTGGACGAAGTGCCGGCCGGCGCGGTGACCATCTTCAGCGCGCACGGGGTGTCGCGCGAAGTCGTCGCCGATGCCCGCCAGCGCCAGCTGCATGCCATTGACGCCACCTGCCCGCTGGTGATCAAGGTCCACACCCAGGGCCGCCAGTACGCCGCCAGCGGCCGCACCGTGATCCTGATCGGCCATGCCGGCCACCCCGAAGTCGAAGGCACCATGGGCCAGATTCCCGGCAAGGTGATCCTGGTGCAGAACGAGGCCGACGTCGGCAAGCTCGACCTGCCCGACGACACCCCGGTCGCCTACGTCACCCAGACCACGCTGAGCGTGGACGACACCCGCAACATCATCGCCGCGCTCGGACGGCGCTTCAGCAACCTGGTCGGCCCCGATACCCGCGACATCTGCTACGCCACGCAGAACCGCCAGAGCGCAGTGCGCGACCTGTGCAAGCTGGCCGACGTGATCCTGGTGATCGGCGCGACCAACAGTTCCAATTCCAACCGCCTGCGCGAGATCGGCACCGAAAGCGGCGTGCCCAGCTACCTGATCGCCGAAGGCAGCGAGCTCGACCCCTCCTGGGTGCGCGACGCCAACGTGGTCGGCATCACCGCGGGCGCCTCGGCCCCCGAGGCCATGGTCGAAGACGTGATCGCCGCGCTGCGCCGGCTGGGGCCGGTCGAGGTCAGCACCATGGCCGGGCGCGAAGAGCATGCCGAGTTCAGGCTGCCGGCCGAACTCGCCGACGCGAAGCCGCCGGCGGCACCGGCCGAGGCCGGCACGGAGGCCGCGCCGGCTTCCGCCAACGAGAACATTGCAGGCTGAACCAACCAGAGGAAGCTGTCGTGGCCATTCCGCTCCTGCAGGTTGCCCGCGTGGGCGCCTATATCGTCGGCAAGCACCTGTCGCGGCAGAAACGCTATCCGCTGGCGCTGATGCTGGAACCACTGTTCCGCTGCAACCTGGCTTGCTCGGGCTGCGGCAAGATCGACTACCCCGACCCGATCCTGAACCAGCGCCTGTCGGTGCAGCAATGCCTGGAGGCGGTGGACGAGTGCGGCGCGCCGGTGGTGTCCATCGCCGGCGGCGAGCCGCTGCTGCACAAGGACATGCCGCAGATCGTGCAAGGCATCATCGCCCGGCGCAAGTTTGTCTACCTGTGCACCAATGCGCTGCTGATGGAAAAGAAGCTGGACCAGTACCAGCCCAGCCCGTATTTCATCTGGTCGGTGCACCTGGACGGCGACCGCGAGATGCATGACCGCTCGGTGTGCCAGGAAGGCGTGTACGACCGCTGCGTCGAGGCGATCCGCGCGGCCAAGGCACGCGGCTTCCGCGTCAATATCAATTGCACGCTGTTCAACGATGCGCAGCCCGAGCGCGTGGCCAGGTTCTTCGACTCGGTCAAGGCGCTGGGCGTCGATGGCATCACCGTGTCGCCGGGCTATGCCTATGAACGCGCGCCGGACCAGCAGCACTTCCTGAACCGCGGCAAGACCCGCCAGCTGTTCCGCGACATCCTCAGCCGCGGCCGCGCGGGCAAGAACTGGGCATTCAGCCAGTCGACGCTGTTCCTCGACTTCCTCGCCGGCAACCAGACCTACCACTGCACCCCGTGGGGCAACCCGGCGCGCACGGTGTTCGGCTGGCAGCGCCCGTGCTACCTGGTCGGCGAAGGCTATGCCGCGAGCTTCCGCGAACTGATGGACGAGACCGACTGGGACGCCTACGGCACCGGCAACTACGAGAAATGCGCCGACTGCATGGTGCACAGCGGCTACGAAGCCACCGCCGTGGCCGACACCTTTGCCCATCCGCTCAAGGCGCTCGGCGTCAGCCTGCGCGGCGTGCGCACCAGCGGCCCGATGGCGCCGGACATTGCGCTGGATCGGCAGCGGCCGGCCGAATACGTGTTCTCGCGCCACGTCGAGATCAAGCTCGAGGAAATCCAGCGCGCCCGGCCGCCCGCCAGGCAGCCCCGGCCGGCCGAGGCGCCGGCCAGCGCCGCCACGCACTGAAGCCTTTGCGATGGCCGCCGGACTTGCCGCCATCCTGCCCGGCGCAGCGCTGGTCTGCGTGACGGCCGGCTATGCGCTGGCGGCGACCTGGTTGTCGCGCCGCAAGCCGGCGCATGGCGGGGCCGTGGCCAGCACGCCGGTCAGCGTGCTCAAGCCGCTGTGCGGCGCCGAACCCCGTCTCTACGCCAACCTGGCGACGTTCTGCCGGCAGCGGCATCCGTGCTTCCAGCTGGTGTTCGGCGTGCGCGCCGCGGACGATCCCGCCATCGCCGTGGTGGAGCGGCTGGGGCGCGACTTCCCGGCCTGCGACATCGCACTGGTGATCGACC
Organism: Cupriavidus taiwanensis; assembly: GCF_900250115.1. NCBI lineage: Bacteria > Pseudomonadati > Pseudomonadota > Betaproteobacteria > Burkholderiales > Burkholderiaceae > Cupriavidus > Cupriavidus taiwanensis. Next base: position 2,392,449 of record NZ_LT984804.1, read on the forward strand.
CGCGGGTGCACGGCAGCAACCTCAAGGTCAGCAACCTGATCAACCTGTCCGGCGCGGCCAGGCACGATGCGCTGGTCATCGCCGACAGCGACGTCGCGGTGGCGCCGGACCACCTGGCGCGCGTGACGGCGCCGCTGGCGCAGGCCGGCGTCGGCGTGGTCACCTGCCTGTACCGCGGCCATGCCATCGGCGGCTTCTGGTCGCGCCTGGGCGCGCAGTTTGTCGATGACTGGTTCGCGCCGGCGGTGCGCATCGCCCATGCGGGCGGCTCGCGGCGCTTTGCCTTTGGCGCCACCATCGCGCTGCGCCGTGACGCGCTGGCGGCCATCGGCGGTTTCGGGGCGTTGCGCGACCGGCTGGCTGACGATTACTGGCTCGGCGAGCTGACGCGGCGGCTGGGCTTGCGCACGGTGCTGTCGGAGGTAGTGGTGACGACCGATATCACCGAAGACCGCTTCACGCCGCTATGGCGCCATGAGTTGCGCTGGATGCGCACGATTGCGTCGCTGAACGCCATGGGCTATGCGTTCAGCTTCATCACCTTCACCTGGCCGATGCTGGCGCTGGGCGTGTGGCTGGCACCGCTGCCGCTGGTGATCGCCGCGGCGCTCGTCGGTGTGATGGCGCGCAGCGTGCTGGCGGGCAGCGTCGCGGCGGCACTGCGGGCGCCGTTGCGTGATGGCTTGTTGCTGGCGTGCTGGGCGCTGGCGTTGGCTGGCAAGAGGGTGTGGTGGCGGGAGCAGGTGCTGGCGGTAGGTGAAGCGCAGCACTCCGGTCGGGCGCCGGCCCTCTCCCCCACCCCTCTCCCGCAAGCGGGAGAGGGGAGAAAACAGCCGAAGCCCGCTCCCGACACCCAGGCTTTCACCGGCATCCATACCAAGAGGCCGCTATGAAAAAAACCCTGTTCCTGCAGGCCCCGTCGTTCGACGGCTTCGACGGCGGCGCCGGTTCGCGCTACCAGGCCAAGCGCGAGATCAAGTCGTTCTGGTACCCCACCTGGCTGGCGCAGCCGGCCGCGCTGGTGCCCGGCAGCCGCGTGCTCGATGCCCCGGCCGACGGCCTCAGCGTGCAGCAGACGCTGGCGATCGCCGCGGACTATGAACTGGTGATTATCCACACCAGCACGCCGTCGTTTCCCACCGACGCCAGGTTCGCCGAGGCGCTGAAGCAGCGCCATCCCGGCGTGATGATCGGCATGGTCGGCGCCAAGCCCGCGGTCGATCCCGGCGGCACGCTGGGCGCGAGCGACGCCATCGACTTCGTCTGCCGCGAGGAATTCGACTACACCTGCCAGGACGTGGCCGCGGGCAAGCCGCTCAGGGACATCCTGGGGCTCAGCTATCGCCAGCCGGACGGCTCGCTCGAACACAACGGCCAGCGCCCGATGATCGAGGACATGGACCAGCTGCCGTTCGTGGCGCCGGTCTACCAGCGCGACCTGAAGATCGAGAACTACTTCATCGGCTACCTGAAGCATCCCTACGTATCGATCTACACCGGCCGCGGCTGCCGTTCGCGCTGCACCTTCTGCCTGTGGCCGCAGACGGTGGGCGGGCACCGCTACCGCACGCGCTCGGCGGCAAGCGTGCTCGCCGAGGTGAAATGGATCAAGGAGAACATGCCCGAGGTCAAGGAGATCATGTTCGACGACGACACTTTCACCGACTTCAAGCCGCGCGTCGAAGAGATCGCGCGCGGGCTGGGCCAGCTGGGCGTGACGTGGTCCTGCAATGCCAAGGCCAACGTGCCCTACAGCACGCTCAAGATCATGAAGGAAAACGGCCTGCGCCTGCTGCTGGTGGGCTATGAGTCCGGCGACGACCAGATCCTGCTGAACATCAAGAAGGGGCTGCGCACCGACATCGCGCGCCGCTTCACCGAAGACTGCCGCAAGCTTGGTATCCAGATCCACGGCACTTTCATCCTGGGCCTGCCGGGCGAAACCCGCGAGACCATCGAGAAGACCATCGAGTACGCCAAGGAAATCAACCCGCATACCATCCAGGTCTCGCTGGCGGCGCCCTACCCTGGCACCACGCTGTACCGCCAGGCGGTGGAAAACGGCTGGCTCGAGGAAAACAAGGTCATCAACCTGGTCAACGACCAGGGCGTCCAGCTGGCGGCGATCAGCTACCCGCACTTGTCCAAGGAGGACATCTACCACGGCGTCGAGACCTTCTACAAGCGCTTCTACTTCCGCCCCCGCAAGATCTGGGAGATCGTGCGCGAGATGCTCGGCAGCTGGGACATGATGAAGCGGCGCCTGCGCGAGGGCGTGGAGTTCTTCCGCTTCCTGCGCTCGCACGAGGCCTGATCCTGGCCCGGGCGCTTCCGCTTGCGGCGCAACGCGCGCTGATCGTCACCGCCGACGACTTCGGGCTGCACCCGGCCGTCAACGAGGCGGTGGAGCTGGCCCACCGCGACGGCGTGCTCAACACCGCCAGCCTGATGGTGGGCGCGCCCGCACTGGCGGATGCAGTGGCGCGCGCGCGCCGGCTGCCGGCGCTGCGCGTGGGGCTGCACGTGGTGCTGGCCGATGGCCCGGCCATGCTGCCGCGCGCGCGCATCCCCGCGCTGGTCGATGCGCACGGCCGCTTCGGCTCGGCCATGGCGCTGGACGGTTGCCGCTTCTTCTTCCTGCCCGCGGTGCGTCGCCAGCTCGCCGCGGAAATCCGCGCCCAGTTCGAGGCCTTCGCCGCCACCGGCCTGGCGCTCGACCATGTCAATACGCACAAGCATTTCCACCTGCATCCGACCGTGCTGTCGCTGATCCTGTCGATCGGGCGCGACTACGGGCTGCGCGCGATGCGGCTGCCGCGCGAGGCGGGTGCGCCGTGGCTGCTGCGGCCGTGGCTGGCGCTGCTGCGCCGCCGGCTGGAGCGCGCCGGCATTGCGCACAATGACTACGTGATCGGCATTGCGCGCAGCGGCCAGATGGACGAGGCCGCGCTGCTGCAGGCGCTGGCGCAACTGCCCGCGGGCGTGGTCGAGATCTACCTGCATCCGGCGGTGGTGTCCGGCGCAGCCATCGCCCCGTCGATGCACGGCTACCGCCACGCCGAGGAACTCGCCGCGCTGCTGTCGCCGCGGGTGCGCGCCGCGCTGGATCAGGCGGCCCTGCGGCGTGGTGGCTTCGCCGATGTGTTCGCCGGCCGCGCGTTGTCCTGATGCTTGCCGATGCGCCGATGAAACGTTTGGCTTACCTGACCGGACTGCTCGGCCTGCTGGCGCTGACCGCGCTGGTGATCCACCAGGGCGCCGGCGATATCGCCGCGGTGATGGCCCAGGGCGGCTGGCCGCTGTTGCTGCTGGTGCCGCTGCACGCGCTGCCGCTGCTGCTCGACGCGCAGGGCTGGCGCGTGCTGCTGACGTCCGCCGATCCCGACGAACGTGCCGGGCTGGGCTTCCTGTGTTGGGTCGCAGCCGTGCGCGAGGCGGTAGCCCGCCTGCTGCCCACCGTGGGCGTCGGCGGCGAACTGGTCGGCATCCGCCTGACGCGGCTGCGCATCCATGACACCACCGCGGTCACCGCCAGCGTGGTGGTGGAAGTGATGCTGACGATGTTCTCGCAGTACCTGTTCGCCGCCACCGGGGTGCTGATGCTGGTGGTCGCGCTGCAGCAGCGCGCCAGCGCGTGGATCATCCTGGCCGGCCTGCTGCTGTCGTTGCCGGTGCCGGTTCTGTTCGCGCTGTCGCTGCGCCACGCCGCCTTGTTCGAGAAGCTGGAAGGCGCGGCGCGCCGGCTGTTCGGCGCCGACCACCGCATCGTCGCGCTGATCGACGGTGCGCGCCTGGACGCGCATATCCGCGCGCTCAACCGGCGCCACCGCGAACTGGCAAAGGCTTTGCTCTGGCAGCTGGCCGGACTGCTCAGCGGCACACTCGAGATCTGGCTGGCGCTGTGGCTGCTGGGCCATCCGGTGCCGTTCTGGCAGGCGCTGGCGATCGAGTCGCTGACGCAGGCCGCGCGCCACGTGGCGTTCTTCGTGCCGGCCGGGCTGGGGGTGCAGGAAGCGGTGGTGATGCTGCTGGGGCAGGTGCTGGGGATGGATGCGCAAGTGGCGCTGGCGCTGGCGCTGGTCAAACGCGCGCGTGAGATCCTGTTCGGTGTGCCCGCGCTGCTGTCATGGCAGTGGCTCGAACTGCGCCGCTGGCGGCGCGGGCAGGCCGCCCCCTAGCGCACCGCCGCAGGCAACGGGCCGCCAGGGCAGCAGACCGCTCGGATCTCCGACGCCACTGCAAGCGGCGCCACGGAAGGCAAGCGGTGAATCGTCATGGATACAAGCGCGGGGAAATGATTGAAGATGGCGCGGCGGCGCCGCATGGCGCGTGCGGCATGGCCCCAGCCGATATACTCGCGGTTCGTGCTCCTTCCGGATCTGTCCATGCTGACCTCGCTGCTGACACGCATCGTCCGGCTTGCCACCGCCCGGCCGTGGCACGTCATCCTGCTGGCGGCACTGGTGACCGCCGCCAGCGGCGTCTACGTGGTCCGCAACTTTGCCATCAACACCGACATCGGCCGCCTGCTGGATTCCGACGCGCCGTGGGCGCTGCGCGAGGAGGCCATCGCCAAGGCCTTTCCCCAGCGCGGCCAGATGATCCTGGCGGTGGTGCAGGCGCCGGCCGCGGAACTGGCCGATGCCGCCGCCGATGCGCTGGCCGCAGCCTTGCGCCAGCAGCCGGCGCGTTTCACCGCGGTCAGCCAGCCCGGCGGCGGCGCCTTCTTCGCGCGCAACGGCCTGCTGTTCGCCGGCACCGACGAGGTCCGCCAGCTGACGCAGCAACTGACGCAGGCGCGCCCGCTGCTCAACGCCCTCGCGCACGACCCGACGCTGCGCGGCCTGTCCGACGTGCTCGCCACCACGCTGGCGCTGCCGCTGCAGATGGGGCAGGTCAAGCTGGGCGACATGGCCGGTCTGCTGGGCAGCAGCGCGCGCACGCTGGACCAGGTGCTGGCGCGCAAGCCCGCCGCGCTGTCGTGGGCGGGCTTGCTCGACGACAGCCTCAAGCCCGGCGCCGACGGTCACGTCTACCGCTTTGTCGCGCTCAGCCCAGTGCTCGACTACAGCGACCTCAAAGCCGGCGCCGAGGCCGCGCGCGCGATCCGCCACGCCGCGGACGAACTGCAGCTGGCGCAGCGCTTCCAAGCCTCGGTGCGCCTGACCGGCCCGCAGGCGCTGGCCGACGACGAATTCGCCTCGGTCAGCGATGGCGCCTTGCTCAACGGCGTGCTGACGGTGCTGGCGGTGGTGCTGATCCTGTGGCTGGCGCTGCGGTCGGCGCGGCTGATCGTGGCGGTGCTGGCGAGCCTGTTCGCCGGACTGCTGATCACCGCCGCGCTGGGGCTGGCCATGGTGGGCGCGCTGAACATGATCTCGGTGGCCTTCGCGGTGCTGTTCGTCGGGCTGGGCGTGGACTTCGGCATCCAGTTCGGCGTGCGCTACCGCGCCGAGCGCCATGACCGCGACCATATCGTCGATGCACTGGGGCTGGCCGCGCGCGCCGTCGGCGCGCCGCTGGCGCTGGCCGCCGCGGCCACGGCGGCGGCGTTCTTCTGCTTCCTGCCCACCGACTACCGCGGCGTGGCCGAACTGGGCCTGATCGCCGGCGTCGGCATGATGGTCGCGTTCGCCACCACCTTCACGCTGTTGCCGGCGCTGATCGCGGTGCTCAGGCCCGGCGGCGAATCCGCCTCGCCGGGCTTTGCCTGGCTGGCGCCGGCGGACCGCTTCTTCGACCGCTACCGCAAGCCGGTGCTGCTGATCACGCTGCTCGCGATCCTGGCGGGCGCGCCGCTGCTGCCGCACCTGCGCTTCGATTTCGACCCGCTGCACCTGAAGGATCCGCAGTCCGAATCGATGGCCACGCTGCTGGCGCTGCAGGATGCGCCGCAGGCCGGCACCGACGATGTCAATGTACTGGCGCCGTCGCTGCCGGCCGCGCATGCGCTGGCGGGCCAGCTCGCGGCACTGCCCGAAGTCGCGCGCGCGGTCACGCTGCAGAGCTTTATTCCGGACGACCAGCCGCCCAAGCTGCAGGCCATCGGCCAGGCCTCGGCCGCGCTGATGCCGGCGCTGGCGCAGCCGAGCGCGGCGCCCGCCACCGACAGCGCGCGCGTCGATGCGCTGCGACAGGCCGCGCGGCAGCTGGCAATCGCCGCTGACCAGCATCCCGGTCCTGGCGCCGCCGAAGCGGCGCATCTTTCCGCCACGCTGGAAAAGCTGGCCGCGGCCGATGCGCCCGCGCGCGACCGCGCCGAGCGCGCCATCGCCCTGCCGCTGCAGCTGGCACTGGCGCGACTGAAGCTGGCGCTGACGCCGCAAGCGGTCAGCCAGCAGACCCTGCCGCCCGAGCTGGTGCGCGACTGGATTGCCCCGGACGGGCGCGCGCTGGTCAACGTCAGCCCGCGCCTGCCGCCGCCCGCCAGCGCGCAGCGCGAAGCCGCGCTGGCACGCTTTATCGCCGCGGTGCAGCGCGTGGCGCCCGCCGCCACCGGCGGACCGATCGCGATCCGGGGCTCGGCCGATACCATCATGACCGCGTTCGCGCAGGCGGGTGCCTGGGCGGTGCTGTCGATCACCCTGCTGCTGTGGATCACGCTGCGCCGCTTCGGCGACGTGCTGCGCACGCTGATCCCGCTGCTGGTATCGGCCATCGTCACGCTGGAGCTGTGCGTGGTGTTCGGCATTGCGCTGAACTTCGCCAACGTGATCGCGCTGCCGCTGCTGCTGGGCGTGGGCGTGGCGTTCAAGATCTACTACGTGATTGCCTGGCGGCATGGCAAGACCCAGCTGCTGCAGTCGAGCCTGACGCACGCGGTGCTGTACAGCGCCGCCACTACCGCGGTCGCCTTCGGCAGCCTGTGGCTGTCGCAGCATCCCGGCACCGCCAGCATGGGCAAGCTGCTGGCGCTGGCACTGGCCTGCACGCTGGTCGGCGCCGTGTTCTTCCAGCCGATCCTGATGGGCCGCCCGCGCGGCGATGGCCACGAGGGTGGCCATCACCGGCCGGACCAGCCGGCCCGTCCCTGAAAATTTTTTCTGCTCGCGCGACCGATCCTGGCGCCGCGCCGGGGCGCTCAGCTGCCGATACCGAGCAGCACCACCTCGAAGGTCAGCGTGGCGTTCGGCGGGATCGTGCCCGGCACGCCGCGCGCGCCGTAGGCGGTGCCGGGCGGGCAGCTCAGCCGTGCCTTGCCGCCCACCTGCATGGCCTGCACGCCCTCGGTCCAGCACGGGATCACGCGGTTGAGCGGAAACGAGATCGGCTGGCCGCGCTTGTACGAGCTGTCGAATTCGGTGCCGTCCGCCAGCGTGCCGCGGTAGTGCACCTGCACCGTGTCGGTGGCCTTGGGCGAGGCGCCGGTGCCCTTGATCAGGTGCTGGATGGTCATGCCTGACGCCAGCGTCTGCGGCGCCGATGCCGCGGCGGCAGGCGCCGACGCGGCGGTGGCAGGCGCCGACGCGGCCGGCCCGGCAGCGCAGGCGGCGCCCGCAAGGGTCAGGGTGCCAAGGAAAAGCGCGAGTGTTTTCATGGAAGGCCTGCTCTCGAGGTGGTGATTGGGGATGCGGCAGTTTAACCGACGCGCGCCGCCGGTATGGCGGCGGCGGCATATCGCGCACCGCTGCCGCGCCGGGTGCAGTGATGGTGCGCCGCACCGCGCCGCGCCCGTTACACCGGGCCTTTTGCCGTCTACGATGGTTCGTGACAGCCCGCTGCCGCGCGGGCGCACGGAGACGGTCATGGCACTGACGGATTCCAGGGACCTCGCGGTCTCGACTTTGAACACGCGCTCGGTGGCGCGGTACGAGACCGCCCTGCGCCTGCTGAACGGCTACTACGGCGACCCGCTCGCAGTGATCGACGCGGCGCTGGCCGACGAGCCCGGCTTCGCCATGGGCCACGCGCTGCGCGCCGCGCTGATGGTGACCTCCGGCGACGGCACCGCCGAGCCCATGCTGCGCCAGAGCGTCGAGGCCGGCGAAGCCCTGCACGCCCGCGCCAACGAGCGCGAGCGCCGCCATATCGCCGCGGCGCGCGCCTGGCTCGACGGGGATTTCGAGCGTGCCGTGCGCTGCTATGGCGACATCGTGATCGATTATCCACGCGACCTGCTGGCGCTGCAGACTGCGCACCTGGGCGACTTCCTGCTGGGCCAGTCGACCATGCTGCGCGACCGCGTGGCGCAGGCCCTGCCGCACTGGGATGCCGGCATGCCCGGTTACGGCTTCCTGCTCGGCATGCACGCGTTCGGCCTGGAAGAAACCCAGCTCTACGAGCGCGCCGAGGAGGCCGGACGGCGCGCGCTGGAATGCCAGCCGCGCGATCCATGGGCGGTGCACGCGGTGGCGCACGTGATGGAGATGCAGGGCCGGCTCGACGATGGGATTGCCTGGCTGGAAGGCCGGCGCCAGGACTGGGCCGACGACAACATGCTGGCGGTGCATAACTGGTGGCACCTGGCGCTGTTCCTGCTGGAAGACGGCCGGACCGACGAGGTGCTGGCGCTGTACGACCGCGCCATCAGCCGGCCTGCGCCGGCGATCGCGCTGGACCTGGTCGATGCCTCCGCGCTGCTGTGGCGGCTGCACCTGCGCGGCGTGGACCTGGGCCGGCGCTGGCACGCGGTGGCGGATGACTGGCTCGGCCGCGGCGCGGCCGGCTATTACGCCTTCAACGACGTGCATGCGGTGATGGCCAGCCTCGGAGCGCAACGCCCCGCGGCGGCCGACCAGGTGCGCGCCGCGCTGGAGCGTGCCGCGCTGGGCAACGGCACCAACGCGATGATGTCGCGCGAGGTGGGGCTGCCGGTGGCCGATGCCCTGATCGCGTTCGCACAGGGCGATTACGCCACCGCCATCGAGCTGCTGATGCCGGTGCGCCTGGTGGCCCAGCGCTTTGGCGGCAGCCACGCGCAGCGCGACGTGATCGGCCTGACCCTGCTCGAGGCGGCGCTGCGCAGCGGCAGCGGCAACCTGGCGCTCGCGCTCACGGCCGAGCGCGCCGCGCTCAAGCCCGTCAGCCCTAGCCTGCGCCTCCTGGTGCAGCGCGCCGACAGCTGCCGCGCGCAGCCCTGAGTCACGCGCGGGCGCGGTGGCAAGGACGGCGAGGGCGGCGAGGGCGGGAATCGGCGCCTATACTGCACCTGTCCTGACCGGAGACCCGCCATGCCCAGCATCCGCGCCCTGTTCCGTGCCGCCCTGTTCCGCCCCGCCCTGAGCACCGCCCTGAGCACCGCCGCCCTGGCCATGGCAGCCATGCCGGCCGGCGCCCACCACGGCTGGTCTACCTATGACGAGACCAGGCCCATGACGCTGACCGGCAAGATCGTCGAGAGCCATTACGAGAACCCGCACGCGCACATCCGCGTCGATGCCGGCGGCAAGCGCTGGCTGGCGGTGCTGGCCCCGGTGTCGCGCATGGAAGCGCGCGGCGCGACCTCGGACAAGGTCGCGGTGGGCCGCGAGGTCACGCTGGTCGGCTACGCCAGCAAGGAAAAGCCGGACGAGCTGCGCGCGGAGCGCATCAACGTGGACGGCAAGACGGTAGAGCTGCGCTGAGCCGGCACGCCGCATGCCGGCGCTGTTCACCGCATGGACCGAATGGGCCGGCACGCTGGCGCGGCTGCCGTTCGCGACGGCGCTGCGCAGTTCGGCCTGGGCCTATCCCGCGGTGGAGATCGTCCACCTCGCCGGCATGGCGCTGCTGTTCGGCTCCATCTTCGTGGTCGACATGCGGCTGGCCGGGCTTGGCCGGCGGCTGCCGGTCAGCCTGCTGCTGCGCCATGCGCTGCCCTTCACCGTCGGCGCCTTCATCGCCGTCGCGGCCAGCGGCGTGCTGCTGTTCGTGGCCCATGCCGACGAGCTCGCCGGCAATCCGGCATTCCTCGCCAAGCTGGGCCTGATCGTGCTGGCGCTGGTTAACGTGCTGTGGTTCCACGCCGGACCTGGCCGCAGCCTGCACCACCGCGAGCGCGGCTGGGACGCCGACGCAGCGCCGCCTGTCGGCGCACGCCTGAATGCGATCCTGTCGATTGCCGCCTGGCTGCTGGTGATCTGCGCCGGACGGCTGATCGCCTATGTCTGACGCTGTGCGCCGACGCGGTCGCATGCGCCGGCCGTGGCGTCACGCCGGCGACAGCATGCCCAGCACCGCCACCAGCGCCAGCACCAGCGCGGCGATGCCGGCTTCCAGCAGCAGGCTGCGCCGCAGCGCCTGTATCGCCCGCAGCGCCGGAGCCGGTGCGCCCGTGCGCGCGGCCGCTGCCAGGCGCGGCGCCAGCGCAAACCGGTTCGCCGCCGCCAGGCCGAGCATGGTGGCAAACAGCGCGAGCTTGGCGGCTAGCAGCCCGCCGTAGGACATCGGCGTGAACTCCGGCATGGCCGGTCCGACGATGAGCCAGTAGTTGAGCACGCCGGTGACCACCAGCAAGGCCACGATGCGGGTGCCGATGCGCGCGAAGCCGTTGGCGCTGCGGCTCAGCAGCGCGAGCGCGGCGCCGTGCGGCGTCGACCCGGGCCACGCCTGGAGCAGGAACGCCGCCAGCGCCCCCACCCACGCGCCCGCCGCCAGCAGGTGGATCACGTCCGACGCCAGGTGCAGGTAGCGCACCGCGCCATCGTGCATCGCGCCATGCCCGCCCCATGCGAGCGTGGCCAGCGCCACGCCGCCAAACGCGGCGAGCACGGCGCTGGGCGCGCGCAAGCGGTGCAAGCGGTGCAAGCGGTGCAAGCGGCGCAGGTTGATGCCGGCCAGCACGAACAACAGCAGGGCCGCCACGCGCACGCACCAGGCCACGCCGAAATCGGTCCCGGTGACGATCATCGCCAGCACATGGCTCTGCACGGCGGCATAGTCGGACGCGCCGGTCATGGAGCGCGCCATCTCGACCAGGGCCAGCAGCGACAGCGCGATGCCGGCGCCGGCGCCGCCCAGCGCCAGCGCCCGGCAACGCCGCGCGAAGCGGCCGCAGAGTTCGTCCCGTTGCAGCGCGTAGAGGCAGAACAGCGGCAGCCCGAACACCAGGGCGAGGTCGAGATAAAGCGCCAGGCGCAGCCCGGCGGCCAGCCATTGCGGCTGCACCAATTACTTCACCGTGAAGGTGACGTTGCCATTGACGGGATGGGTGTCGGAAGAAACCGCGCGCCAGTCCACCCGGTAGCTGCCCTGCGGCAGCGGCTGGGTCGGGGTGATGACCATGGTTTTGGGGTCATCGCTGCCCGCGACCTTCACCGCCATCTTCATCGGCGCATGATCGGCCATGCCCGGCATGCCGGTCATCACCAGGTTGGCGCCGGAAAACCGGGTGACGAGATTCTCGGAGAAGCGCAGCTCGATTTTCTGCGGCGCAGGCACCTCGGCCTTGTCGGCAGGCGTCGATGATTCCAGCTTGGGATGCGCGAAGGCAAGGCTGCTGGCCAGCGCGGCGATGGCCGCAGTCATGGCGTGGATCAGGGGGCGATTGGCATGCATGGTGGTCTCCGCTGAGGGATGTAGAAGTGTGATGGTCCAGGCGACCGCGTCAGAACCACGCGCGAACGCCGGCGACGAAGCGCGTTTCGCCCGACTTGCCGCCGGCCGTGCGGATCATGTCCGCGGTATTGCCGAAGGTCTGGTAGCGCTCCACGCCGATATACGGCGCGAACTGCCGGCTGAACTCATAGCGCAGCCGCAGCCCTACGGTGCCGTTGGACAAGCCGCTGCCGATGCCCACTTCCGGATCGTTCTTGCCGTAGAGATTGGCCTCGATGCGCGGCTGCAGGATCAGGCGCTGGGTCAGCAACAGCTCGTATTCCGCCGACAGCCGCAGCGCGGTCCGCCCGCTGGTGCCGACATAGGCGGTGGCGTCGACCTCGAACCAGTACGGCGCCAGGCCCTGCACGCCGAACGCCAGCCAGTTGCGCGCCGGGCGCCCGCTGCCGGCGTCGTTGCGCAGGCCCAGCTGGGTGTCCCAGTAGCTGGCCACGGCATGGCCCCACAGCAGTTCGGTGCGCGCTTCGTGCAGCTTGCCCCCGGAGGCCTCGCCCTCGGCCTTGAGCACCAGCTTGTCGAAGCTGTTGCCGAACCACGCCTGTGCCTCGTAGGCGGCGGCATTGCTGCCGTTGGCGTGGGCCCACTCCAGGCGGTCGACCAGCAGCGACGCGAACAGGTGCTCGTCGGCCATCACCAGCTGGCGCTTGTCGCCCAGCGCGTACTGGCCGACGCCGAGCTGGTAGCCCCCGGAATAGGCGTGCGGATCGCGGGCGTCGGGCGGCGCGCTGCCGCCCTGCATCTTCATGTCGCCATGGTCCATCGCCGCGGCCGCCTCTTGCGGCGGCGCGCCGTCGCCGTCCATGGTCTGGATCTCCTGCTGGTCCATGCCTTGCATCTGGCCGTGGTCCATGCCCTCCATCTGCCCGTGGTCCATGCCCTGCATCTGGCTATGGCCCATGCCCTGTACCGTGGCGGGCGCCGCGGGCGCAGCTTGTTGACCGTGGGCGTGCGCATGGCCGGCTTGCGGGTCCTGCGCAAAGGCTGCGCCGATGGCGCCCAGCGCCAGCGCCGCGGCCAGCATGGTCTTCTTGAATCCGGGCATCGGCATCGAGAGTTCAGCTTGCTTCATCACGCCACCACCACTTCGCGGAACATGCCCGCATCCATATGCAGCATCAGGTGGCAATGCCAGGCCCAGCGCCCGAGGGCATCGGCCGTGACCAGGAAGCTGATGCGCTGCGCCGGCTGTACCGGGATGGTGTGGCGCCGCGCCTGGAAGCTGCCGTCGGGCGCCTCGAGCTCGCTCCACATGCCGTGCAGGTGCATGGGGTGGGTCATCATGGTGTCGTTGTGCAGGATCACGCGCAGCCGTTCGCCATGCTTGAAGTAGATCGGCGTCGACTTGCCGAACTCGACGCCGTCGAACGACCACGTGTAGCGCTCCATATTGCCGGTCAGGTGCAGCTCGACCTCGCGCCCCGGCCCGCGCGCATCCATGGCCCCGCCGATGGTGTGCTGGTCGGCCAGCGTCAGCACGCGCCTGCCGTTGTTGCGCAGGCCGATGCCGGGGTCGTCCAGGTTGGTGCGGGCCATGTCGACGCGCATGTCGGTGCTGGCGCCGTATTCGGTGCGGGCATGGCGCGCGGTCTTGCTGGGCACCCGCAGCGCATCGGCGGGCGCCATCGCGTGCTGGCTGTGGTCCATGCCGGCGTGGTCCATGCCCGCCATCTGCATGGCACCCTGGCCGGCCTCTCCGCCATGGCCGCCATGGCCGCCATGTCCTCCGTGACCGCCGTGGCCGCCGTGGCTGGTCATCGCGCCCATCATGTCGGTCATGGTCAGCCATTCGGCCCGGTCCAGCGCGGGTACCGGCGCCGACAGGCCTTCGCGCACCGCCAGCGTGCCGCGCGCATAGCCGGTGCGGTCCATCGACTGCGCGAACAGGGTGTAGGCGTCTTCGCGCGGCGTCACGATGGCGTCGCAGGTCTCGCCGGGTCCGAAGCGGAATTCGTCGACGCTGACGGGCTCGATATCCTGCCCGTCGACCTGCACCACGCGCAGCTCGAGCCCGGGGATGCGCACATCGTAGAAGGTGTTGCCCGAGCCATTGATAAAGCGCAGCCGCACGGTCTCGCCGCGGCGGAACAGGCCGGTCCAGTTGCCCGCCGGCGTGACGCCGTTGGCCAGGTGCGTCAGGGTGGCGCTGGACAGGTCCGCCAGGTCGGTCGGGCTCATGCGCATCTGGTTCCACATGCGGCGCTTGTCCAGCGCCTGCTTCAGCCCGTCGCGCGACACGTCGCGGAAGAAATCGACCACCGTGGGCTGGTTGTAGTTGTAGTAGTCACCCTGGATCTTGAGCTTGTTCAGCACCCGCATCGGGTCTTCGTCGGTCCAGTCCGACAGCAGCACGGTATGGTCGCGGTCGGCATGCGCGCGCTCGTGCCCGGAGGCCGGATCGATGACGATGCCGCCGTACACGCCGGTCATCTCCTGGAAGCCGGAGTGCGAGTGATACCAGTAGCTGCCCGTCTGCGCCACCTTGAAGCGGTAGGTGAAGGTCGCGCCGGGCGGTATGCCCGGGAAGCTGATGCCGGGCACGCCGTCCATCTGGTAAGGCAGGATGATGCCGTGCCAGTGGATCGAGGTGGCCTCGCGCAGGCGGTTGGTCACACGGATGGTGACGGTGTCGCCCTCGCGCCAGCGCAGCGTCGGGCCGGGCAGCATGCCGTTGATGGTGGTGGCGATGGCGGGCTTGCCGGTGTAGTTGACCAGCGATTCGCCGATCACCAGGTCGAACTCGGTGCCGCGCAGCACCGGGCCGGCACCGCTGCCGGCCGGCCCAGGCTGTCCGTCGCGCGCGCCACCGCCGTGCCCGGCATGCTGGCCCCAGGCGCTGCCGCCAAACCCGGCCAGGCCGGCGACCACGCCGCCGGCGGCCAGTCCCTGCACGAAGCGGCGGCGCCGCAGGTCGGGCAAGGCGCAGAGCGGATCAGGCAGCAAATGAGGCAGCGCTGGGCGGCCTGGGCTTGGATGGCGTCGCATGTCACATCGGTTCGGTTAGTCAGCACGCCAAGCGTAGCCAGCGCCACCCTACCGCGGTCTGACCGGAACATGACAATCCGGTAATCTTGCGGTCATGTTGGCGCCGGCAATGCCGGCGTAGAGTTGCCCGGCCGTCATGAAGAAGTCTTGAGAGCAATCGGCCGGACCGATCGCGTAAGGAAAGTACTGATGAAACTGCTTGTGGTGGAGGACGAGTCCAAGACCGGCGAATACCTGCGCCAGGGGCTGACCGAGGCCGGCTTCGTCGTCGACCTGGTGCGCAACGGGCTGGACGGCCAGCACATGGCCATGACCGAGCCCTACGACCTGATCATCCTGGACGTAATGCTGCCGGACGTGGACGGCTGGCGCATCGTGCAGGCGCTGCGCGCGGGGCAGAACGCCGTGCCGGTGCTGTTCCTGACCGCGCGCGACAGCGTGGCGGACCGCGTCAAGGGGCTGGAGCTGGGTGCCGACGACTACCTGGTCAAGCCGTTCGCCTTCTCCGAACTGCTGGCGCGCGTGCGCACGCTGCTGCGCCGCGGCACCGCGCAGATGACGCTGGACCGCATCCAGGTGGCCGACCTGGTGCTGGACCTGACGCGCCGCCGCGCCACCCGCGCCGGGCGTCGCATCACGCTGACCAGCAAGGAGTTCGCGCTGCTGGAACTGCTGGCGCGCCGCCGCGGCGAGGTGCTGCCGCGCTCGCTGATCGCCTCGCAGGTGTGGGACATGAACTTCGACAGCGACAGCAATGTCATCGACGTCGCGATCCGGCGCCTGCGCGCCAAGATCGATGACGGCTTCGAGGCCCGCCTGATCCAGACCGTGCGCGGCATGGGCTATGTGCTGGAGGCGCCCGACGCCGCCGAAGCGGCCGACGCGGCCGACGCGGCTGACGGGCCGCACGGGCAGCACCGATGAAGCCCCGCCTGTCGCTGACGGCGCGGCTCACCATCCTTTTTTCGCTGTCGTCGGCGGCGGTGCTGCTGGGCCTGGGCGTGCTGATCTGGCTGGCGATCGACGATCATTTCGCCGACGAGGACTATGCCGTGCTGGACGACAACGTGCGGCTGATCGAAAAAATCGCGGCCGACGGCCCGGCGGCGTCGCTGCCGCAACGCCTGGGGCCGGCGCTGCAGCACCATGCCGGCTTCGTCGCCGAGGTGCGTGGCGCCGATGGCAAGCGCCTGTACGCCACGCGGGATTTCGACTTCCGCGCGGCGCTGGCCGCCGCCGCGCGGGTGCCGGCCGGAAACGGCGCCTTTGCCTGGGAACAGGCGGGCCAGACCTACCGCGGCCTGCGCGCGCAGCTGTCGGTGGCGCCGGCCGGCAGCCAGCCGGGCGCGCTGCAGGTGCTGGTCGGCATGGACACGGCGCTGCATGACCACTTCCTGCACGCGTTCCGCAGCACGCTGGCCTTCTACGGCACGCTGGCGGCGCTGGCGAGCGGGCTGCTGGGCTGGTGGGCGGCGCGCCGCGGGCTGTCGCCGCTGCGCACCATGGCCTCGCGCGCGCGCGCCGTGACCGCGCACAAGCTGGACGAACGCATGCCGGTCGACGCCGTGCCGGTGGAGATGGCGGACCTCGCCGCCACCCTCAACGCGATGCTGGAGCGCCTGCAGCGCGACTTCGCCCGCCTGTCGGAATTCTCGTCAGACCTGGCGCACGAGCTGCGCACGCCGATCACCAACCTGATGACCCAGACCCAGGTGGTGCTGTCGCAACCGCGCGATGCCGCGCGCTACCGCGACGTGCTGGCTTCGAACGTGGAAGAGTTGCAGCGGCTCTCGCGCATGGTCTCGGACATGCTGTACCTGGCCAAGACCGAGCACGGCATCACGCTGCCCAGCGCGGAACCGATCGAGGTGGCGGACGAAGTCGCGGCGCTGTTCGATTTCTACGATGCGCTCGCCGAGGACAAGGACGTGCGGCTCACGCTGCGCGGCCGCGGCCGCATCACCGGCGACCGGCTGATGCTGCGCCGCGCGCTGAGCAACCTGTTGTCGAATGCGCTCCGGCATACACCCGCGGGCAAGGGCATCGTGGTGGAAATCACGCCCGGTGCCGACGCGGTGCAGGTGGTGGTCGAGAACGAAGGCGAGACCATCCGGCCGGAGCTGCTGCCGGTGCTGTTCGATCGCTTCTTCCGCGCCGACAAGTCGCGCGCGCGGCCCGAGTCCGATGGCGCGGGACTGGGGCTGGGGCTGGCGATCACGCAGGCCATCGTCGCCGCGCACGGTGGCGCAATCGGCGTGTCGTCAGAGGCGGGCAAGACGCGCTTTACCCTGACATTGCGCGCTTAGGGCTGGGCCTGGTTCTGCCCTCGGTTTCGCGCCTGGGGCAAAAAAGCCGCCCACGCCAGTTACAGCCGTGGGGGAGCTGGCGTGGGCGAGAAGACCGCCGGATGCGGCTCCAGCGGTGCTCCGATGCTACGCAAATGCCCCGTTTGCGACTGCCAACAATTGTGTCGGTGGCCGTAACAGGCAATGCCCCTGAACGCGTCCCACGCTGCGCCGCGATCATTGCGGAGTGGGCTGCGCGGCCCGGGAAAACGGCAGCTCGAGGCGGAACACCGCACCCATGCCGGACCGGCTGCGCACGCTGGCCCGGCCGCCATGCCGCTCGGCCACCGCGCGCACCAGCACCAGGCCCAGCCCGGTCCCTTCCGGCGCGCCCTGCGGGCCCTGGTGCAGCCGCGCGAACGGCTCGAACAGCCGGGCCTGGTCTGCCTCGGCAATGCCTGGCCCATGGTCCTGCACGGCCACCACGAAGCACTCCGCCTCGCGCGTCAGCGAGACCGTCACGGTCGCGCCCGCCGGGCTGAACTTGATCGCATTGCTGACCAGGTTGGCGATGGCGCGCACCAGCAACGCGGGTTCGCCCTGCAGCACCGCGGGATCGTCGGGCAGGTCGATCTGCAAGGACAACTCGCGTGCCTTGGCCAGCGCCCACAGCTGGTCGGTGGCGTCGAGCACCAGTCCGCCGAGCTCCACCTCCATGAACGCCAGCGCCTTCGACTCCGCGCGCGCGACGCTGATGAAATCGTCGGCCAGCGTCAGGGTGCGGCGCGCATGCGCGGCGATGCGCACCAGCACGCCGCGCTCCGCGGCCGCATCGCCGGGGCCTGCGCCGGCAAGCTGCGCGCGGCGCTGTTCCAGTTCGATCAGCGCCAGGATCGACGCCTGCGGCGAGCGCATGTCGTGCGACAGGAAGCGCAGCATCTGCTCGCGCTGGCGCTCCGCCAGGCGGATCGCGGTGATATCGATGACGCTGACGATCAGGCCCGCCACGGCGCCGGATTCGCCGTGCAGCGGCGCGCCATGCAGCAGGTAGCGGCGGTCGCCGCGCCCGGACACTTCGATGCCGCCCTCGGGCACCGGCACCGGCACCACCGGCGCGCCGGCGTAGCGCTCGTGCAGCGCCTGCCAGTAGGCCAGCGCCGACGCCGGCGCCGGGCACACCGCCTCGATCAGGGCGCGGATGCCGGGGCGCGGCGATCCTTGCGCCAGCACCGCCGGGGCCAGCGCCACACAGCGCCGGTTGGCCAGCAGCACGCCGCCGTCCAGGTCGCAGATGGCGGTGGCATCGGGCAGGCTTTCCAGCCCGTCGGAAAGAAAGCGGCGCAGGCCGCGCAGCTGTGCGCTCATGGCGTAGACCGCGCGCATGCGGCTGTCGAGCGTGGCGCCCGGATGGCGCGGCGCGGGCATCACGCCGGGCTCGCGCTCCAGCCGCGCCAGCTCGTCGCTCAGGAAGCGCAGCGCCGCCTCCTGGCGCAGCCAGCTCCACAACGGATAGAACAGCACGCAGCCCAGCACCGCGGCGGCCGGGGCGAACCATAGCCGCGCCAGCGCCAGCATCGCCAGCGAGCCCAGCAGCAGGCCCGCCAGCAGCAGCCCGGTGGCCAGCAGGGCGCCGCGTGGCGGCAGCCGCAGCGCGGCCAGCGCCGCCAGCAGCACCGCCAGCAGCGTGCCGCCGGCCTGCCATGCCGGACTTACCGCGACAATGGCATCGCCGTCGCTCACCGCCTGCACGGTGTTGGCCAGGATCTCGACGCCGCTCATGCCGCGGCCATCGCGCGAGACCGGCGTGGGCAGCACGTCGCCCATGCCGGTGGCGAGCGCGCCGATCAGCACCGCCTTGCCGGCAAACCTGGCCGGATCGATGTGGCCTTCCAGCACGTCGCGCACCGACACGCGGGCAAAGGTGCCGGGCGGGCCGGCATAGGGAATGCGCAGGCGGCCGCTGCGTTCCCAGCCATTGGCCTCGGTGACCACGGCCGGCTCGTGGCGCACGCCGTCGGGCAGCGCGCCGGCGCGACCGAAGCCCGCCATCACCGCGGCCAGGTGCGGCACGCCTGCGGCGGCGACCGGGTGGGGGCCCTCGCGCAGGTAGACCTGGCGCGCCACGCCGTCGGTATCGACCACCATGTTGATATGGCCGACGGCGGCACCCAGTCCGGCCAGCGGGTAGCGCACCAGCATGCCGGCGGGGCCGGGCTCGGCCAGCACCGGCAGCACCACGTTGCCGGCCAGCGCCATGCTGCGCGCCAGCACGGCGTCGTCATGCGGATAACGGGTATCGCGCTCCGACAGGATCACGTCGACGCCGATCACGCGCGGGCCGCCGGCGGCGATGCGTTCGATCAGCTGCGCCAGCACCGCGCGGCGCCACGGCCAGCGGCCGATCGCGGTGATGCTGGCATCGTCGATGCCGACGATGACGATGTCGTTGCGGGCGGGATGGTGCTGGGCGCCGATGGCGATGTCGTAGGCGGCCAGGTCGGCGCGTTCGGTCCAGCCCTGGCGCGCCGCCAGCATCACCAGCGCCAGTACCGCGGCGGCCAGCAGGCACCATTCGACCAGCGTGCGCCGGCCGAAGGCGCGTCCCGTCGCGCGCGACTCCGCGCGCACGCCCGGCCGGCGGCTTGCGTCAGCGGAGCCGGACGCGGCCACCGCCGTCCGGCCGGTCGCCCGAGCCGATTGCGCCGCCCTGCCCATCGCGCAGCAAGGCGATGACGTCGATGCGCTGCGGCGCCGAGAACGCGGCGGGCTCGGGCGCCACGCCGGGCGCGGCGCGCGCCACCCGGATGAAATAGACCCCCGGCGCGGGGCGCGGCAGGTCGATGGCGTTGCTGGCGGTGTGTTCGTCCGCCAGCAGCGTGGCGAAGCCCGCGTCGGCCGCCAGCTGCACCCGGTAGCCGGGGCCGCCGCCGCCATCGGGCCAGCCGATGTGCAACGCGCCGCCGTGGTCCTGCAGGCTCGGCACCGGCGGCTTGGGCTCGACGCGGAACGGCACCGCGTCCGACCACGGCCCCGGCAGTCCCGCCGCATCGACGCTGCGCACGCGCCACCACCAGCGGCCCGGCGCCAGCGCCTGCGCGGCGGGCGACGCGGCGGCGGCGTGGAGCGCGGCGTCGCGGGTAAAGGCGGCATCGGTGGCAAGCGCCAGCTCGTAGCGGGCCGCGCCCGGCACCGTGGCCCATTCGAAGCTCACGGCATCGGCATAGCGCACCGCATCCGCGGCGGGCTGCTGCGTGAACGGTGCCGGCGGGTTCAGCCGCACCGACACCGGCGCCTGCGCCTCGTGGCCGGTCAGCTGGTGCCGGTCGATGGCGCTGACGCTCAGGTGCAGCGTGCCTTCCGGCAGGCCATCGACGCGCACCCTGGCGGCATCGGCGCCGCTGGCGGTGCCGGTCCAGACCAGTTCGCTCAGCGCCGCATCGCGCGCCACCCGCACGCGGTAGGCCACCGCGCCCGGCACCGGTTGCCAGGCCGCCTCGAACGACCGCCCCAGCACGGTTTCATCGGGCGGCAACAAGGCCGGCGCAGGCAACAGCGCCACCGGTTGCGACAGCTTGCCGCCGGCCGACACGCCCATGCCATAGCCGGCCTCGAGCGACGCCGCCGCGGTCATGGCGCGCTGCGGTGCCGCTGCGGACCGTGCGCGCGCGGCGCTGACGCCGACCCGGCCCTGCAGCACCTCGCTGCGGCTGCCGCCCGCGTCGGCCGAAACGCGATAGCGGGTGCCGCGCACACCGGTCACCATCATCGGCGTATGCATCTCGAAGCGGCCGACGCCGCCGCCCTCGGGCGCGACGCGGGTCTCGGCCGCGCCCTGGTCGATGCCGATCACGGTGTCGACCAGGCCGCTGCGCGCGAAGGTGCGCAGCCGCTTCACCGCCACCGTGGTCGCGGGCGGCAAGGTGACGCGGGTGCGGTCCGGCAGCTCGAGCGTGACCGAGGCGCCGGCGGGGGTCTCGATGCGCGCGGCCTCGTCCAGGTTCATGCCGACCTGCACCGGCCGGCCATTGGCGCGCACCGCGCCGCTCACGTAGACCACGCGCGCCGACGCCGCCTGTTCCGGGATCTGGCTGAGCGGGATGCGCACGCGCGAGCCCGGCACCAGCCGGTACGGATCGGCCACGCCGTTGAGGCGCTGCAGCGTGCGCCAGCCCTGTTCCGAGGCCATGTAGCGCGAGGCCAGCCCGATCAGCGTATCGCCCGGCTCGACCACGTAGATGAAGTCGGCGCCCTGCGCGCCGGCGGGCCCGGCCTGCGCCGGCACCGCCGCACCGGCCAGCAGGGCCAGCGCGATACCGCGCACGACCCTACGCATCGCGGTGCTCGTCCGCCTGCGCTTCGGCCGCGGAAATCTCTTCGAAACGATAGCCGTGCGAATACACCGAGGTCAGCCGCACCCCGTTCTCGGGGCGCAGCGCCAGCTTCAGGCGCAAGCGGGAGATATGCGTGTCGAGCGTGCGCGAGCCCGCTCCCATGGCGCGGCCCCACACCGCCTGTTCCATCACCTCGCGCGCCAGCAGGCGCCCGGTATTGCGGAACAGGAACAGGGCCAGCTCATATTCGCGCGGCGACAGCACCGCCGCTGCGTCGCCGACGGTGATGGTGCGCGCGTGGGTGTCGACGGTGTAGTTGCCGCGCCGGATCAGCTCGACTTCCTGCGCGGCCTCGGGGTAGGCACGGCGCAGCAGCGAGCGCACGCGCGCGACCAGCTCGCCGGCGCGGATGGGCTTGAGCATGTAGTCGTCGGCGCCCACCGTCAGGCCGTCGACGATATCGGCTTCGGCGGTGCGGCTGGTGACGAACAGGATCGGCGGCATGTTGCCGGACTTCTGCCGCACCCAGCTGACCAGTTCATAGCCGCTGGTGCCCGGCAGCTGCCAGTCGACCAGCAGCAGGTCGTAAGCGCGCTCGCGCAGCGCGCGCAGCAGGTCGGCGCCGTTGGCGAAGGATTCGCACTCGAAACCGGCTTCGCCCAAAATCTGACGGATCAGTTCGGCCTGATCCGGATCATCCTCCACGGATGCAATTCGCATACCTCTACACCCTTCTGCCAGCTTCCGACTGCAACTGCGGTCTTTGCCACGGCGTGTCGACGGCCCGGCCGGCAAGTCATTCTTTGTATTTCACCCTGGCAAGGGGGCGCGGCCGTCGATCTGAACCGGCGGGCCAGGCCGAAGCCCGCCGGCTGCCGCAATGTTACCCAATCGCGGCCCGTTCCGTCGAGACGCCCCGACGAGGGGTGCGCCGGCGTGCTCCCGGACGCTATTGCAGCATGTAGGTCTCGTACTCCAGCCGCTCGAGCTTGTGGTCGAGCATGGCCAGCGCCAGCGCCACCACCACCAGCAGCGACACCGCGAAGCCATAGCCGTACCAGGCGGGCCCCAGCTGCAGCGTTACCAGCGTCAGGGCGAAGTTCAGCACCACGAACAGCGCGGTCAGCAGCAGCACCTCGCGGCGCCGGTCCAGGTAGAAATAGATGTTGAGCACGCCCAGCAGCACCACCTGCAGGCTGGCGCCGATCACGTCGACGTACAGCAGCGGCAGGTACAGCTCGGAAATGCCCAGCAGCCGCAGCACCCAAGTACCCACCGCGAACAGCAGCAGCGCGGCGATGGCCTGCACCTTGACGATCTCGTACAGCCCCAGCCGGATGGTCTGGACCATGGTGTTGCGCATGTCCTCGATATGCTCGAGCGAGCTGCCGCCGCGCACCGCATCGTAGAACGCGTCGTAGTACTCGACGAAATCGGTCTCGATGCGTACCAGGAACACCGCCATGCCGGGAATGATGGCAAGGTAGGCCAGGAACACCGGGATGTCGTAGATGATCGACGCGTGCAGCGGGCCGATCACCTGGTGACCGGTGGACGGCGCGTACCAGAACATGAACTTGTCGATCCAGATGCCCAGGTTGTAGAGCAGGCCGATCGCCACCAGGCTGGGGTAGGCATAGCGGCGCTGGAACACCTCGAACGAGATGAACTGGCGGCTGGTGTAGTTGCGGTAGATCAGCGTCACCATGCCGGTCAGCAGGCACAGCTGGCCCGCGACGAACCCGCCCAGCAGCCCTTCCATGCCGTAGCCGCGCAGCCCCAGCGCGGCCGCCACCGAGACCGCGTAGCCCAGCAGGAAGGTCCAAACGATCGCCTTGTACTGCTTCATGCCCGACAGAAAGATCGCGGCGATCCAGATGTTGCTCAGCACCACGAAGCCGGCCACCATCAGCAGCCGGTACAGCACCGACTGCTCGCCGAAGCTGAACACCGCGCAGGCCACGCCGATTCCGCCCGACAGCCCCGTGGCCAGCAGCGCCACCGCGTGGTAGTTGCTCAGGATCAGGTGGTCGCGCTTCTCGAACAGCCGGTCGGAGGTAAAGCGCGTGAACGACAGCTGCATCGGCCCGGTCAGGATCAGGCTGCTCGCGATCAGGTAGGTCACCGAGACCTGGAACTGCGTGATCAGCGTGCCCGGCACCACGAACGGCAGGCTCAGCATGCCGATCAGCAGGATGCCGACGATCGACAGGATCCACGGGCCCGAGCTGATGATGCCGGCATACGCATAGGCGCTCAGCATGCCCGACAGGTTGTCCCGCCGCAGCATCTTGCGCAGCTCGAATCCAATGCCAGCCATGCTCAGGCTCCTCCGTGGACCGGGCAGCGCGCGGGATTGCCGCCGCCCCGGGCTCCGTCAGGCGCGGCGCCGCCGGCCTGCGCCATCAGCCGTTGATACAGTTCGCGGTAGCTGCCCACCATGCGCTCCTGGGTGTAGTAGCGCTCCACGCGCGCCACGCCGGCGGCCTGCGCCGCCTGCCAGCGCGCCGGGTCGCGCAGCAGCCCGAGCGCGGCCGCGGCCAGCGCGGCGGGGTCGGCAATGCGCACCACCTCGCCGGCCGCGCCCAGCGCGGCGTCCTCGCCGGGCAGGCCGAACAGCAGCTCGCGGCACGAGCCCACGTCGGTGGTCACGCACGGCACGCCCGCGGCAAAGCCTTCCAGCACCACCAGCGGCAGCGCCTCGCTGATCGAACTGAGCACCAGCACGCCAACCTGCGGCAGCAGCGCGTCGATGCGCTGGAAGCCGAGGAATTTCACCTTCTTGCCCAACCCCAGGCTTTCGGCCAGGCTGCGGCATTCGCGTGCGTATTCGGGGTCTTCGTCCTCCGGGCCGGCGATCCAGCCCTCGGCCTCGGGGTATTCGCGCACCACCGTCAGCATCGCGCGGATAAAGGTCTTGACGTCCTTGATCGGCACCACCCGGCCGATCAGGCACAGCACCGGCGGCACGCCGGGCTGGCGCCGCGCGCGCAGCGACGCCAGGCGCGGCAGGTCGATGCCGTTGGGGATGGTGCGCGTGCGCGCCTCGGGCGCGCCGTCCTGCACCTGGCGGCGGCGGTTGCCCTCGTACAGCGCGACGATGTCGTCGCCGGCGTCATAGCAGACCCGGCCCAGGGTTTCGAAAAAGCGCACCCAGAGCTCGCGGAAATAGCTGATCTGGGAGATGTCGCGCTCGAACACGTTGCGGTTGTCGCGGATCCACTGGCTCTGGAACAGGTCGATCTTGCGTTCCTTGGTATAGATGCCATGCTCCGACACCAGCAGCGGGCGCTGGTTGCGGTGGCGCAGCAGCGCGCCGAGAAAGCCCGCATAGCCGGTGGAGACCGTGTGGTAGACGCGCGCCGGGATCAGACCGTCGGCAATCCGCACCAGCTGCCACAGCGGCTTGTGCATGATGCGCACGGTCCAGAAGTAATCGGTGAACGAGGGGTCGGTGCAAAAGCGCCGGTATTGGTCGGTGATGGTCTGCCACGCACGGCGGCTGTACAGGAAGGCATCCTCGCCCAGCGCGCCGCCCTCGCGCAGCATCGGCATCAGCTCGCGGATCATCGCGCCGGCCTCGGCTTCGCGTCCCGGCTCGCGCAGCAGGTCGTGCAGGCGGCCGGCGGCGTCGAACGCGCTGGCGTCGCCGCCGCGGCCCTGCGCCAGCGGCGGCGGGGGAAAGTCATAGAGGTAGTGCGTTTCCAGGTGCACCACGTTGGCCGGCAGCCGGTAGGCCATGTCGCCGTAGTCCTCGCGCCGGCTGCCGATGAAGACGATGCCGAAGCGCAGCTCCGGAAACGCCCGGATCATCTGGTTGACCCAGCTCGACACGCCGCCGCTCACATACGGGAAGGTGCCTTCGAGCAACAGCATGACGTCGGCCGACGCCGCTTTCAACAGGATCTCGCTCATGATTGCCAGTAGCGCAGCAGGGGCCGCACCAGCGGGAGCGGCGAGGGGCTGTCAAACGATGCCATCAGCTGGCGCACCGCGGCGTAGTCGCGTTCCAGGTAGGCGGCTTCGGCCAGGTGCGGCAGCACGCGCTCGCGCGCGAAGCCAAGCGCCTCGGCGCGTTGCAGCCAGGCGCGCGCCTCGCGCGGGGCATTGCGCGCCAGCGCCAGGCGGCCGCGCATGTACCACAGCGAGGCATTGCCGTCGTCGTGCGACAGCGCCGCGCTGGCGTAGCGCTCGACCTGGCTGGCGGTGTAGCGGTAGACGTCGCCCTGCACCAGGTTCTGGTAGATCAGCTCCCAGTACAGGTCGGCCAGGCGCTTGCTGATCTCGGCGCGCTCGCTCGGGCTGTAGGCGGTCTCCAGGCGCGGCAGCTCGGCCAGGATCTGCTGGGTCAGTTGCTTCTCGGCGCCGTCCAGCATGCCGTAGGCCAGCAGCCGGATATCGTCGGCGCTGTCGGCCAGCAGCTCGCGCAGCACCGGGCTGACGGTGCGCGCCGGCATCGACTGCATCGCCACCAGCGCGGTCATGCGTTCCGGCAGCGGCGCGCGCGCATTGCCCAGCTGCGCCCGCAGCCGCGCGCCGCCGCCGTGCGTGACGCGCGACATCAGGTGCGTGACGAACTCCGGCAGGCCCACGCTGCCGATGCCGCTGGTATCGATGCGGCGCGGGAACAGCTTCGACAGCAGGTAGCTGCCCACGCACACCAGTGCGCCCCCGAGCGGCACGAAGAAGCAGAACAGCGCCAGGAAGCCATAGCTCCACCCGAACGGCACGCGCAAGCGCCGCGGCAGCAGGCGCCACAGCAGCAACGCGGTCAGCGCGGCGGCCACCGCCTGCATGCCGAAGAACGCCAGCAGCAGCGCGGTGCTGTTGCCGGCGCGCGCCAGCAGCGCCAGCGCGGCGATCTGGGCGGCCAGGCCGCCGGCGCCGAGCTTAAACATGGGGCGCTTCCCCGGCCGCCAGCGTCGACGGCGCCGCCGTGCCGTCCACCTGGGCCCGCCGCAGCAGCTTGACCAGCGCCTCTTCCGCGCCGGTGGCGGGCACCGCGAGCGAGTAGACGCCGATGCCGGCGCGGGTGAAATCGGTGCCGAACTGCGCGCGCAGCATGTCTTCGATGCGCACCAGGTAGGCCGCCACCGCCTGCGCATCGGACAGCGGCATCAGCGTCAGCATGGCGCGGTGGTGGGCGTTGACCAGCGGCCAGGCCACGTCCAGCGCGCGCCGGCTGCGCACCACCTGCTCGAACGGCGCGTCGCGCTCCGGATCGGTGTCGAACACCAGCGCCACCACCGAACTGTCGATGCCGGTCTCGCGCTGCAGCCGCGACAGGCGCGCATAGTCCAGCGCAAACGGATAGGGGCACGCCGGCAGCGCCGCCCGGATGCTGCGGGTGGCGCCGGCATGCTCGACGCCGTCGGCGTAGTAGCCCAGCAGCACCATCAGCATCTGCAGGTTTTCATAGTTCAGCGACAGGAACGGCATGCGTTCCACCACCAGCAGGCCGATCAGGTGGTCGGAGCCCGCCAGCACCGGCGCAACCGCCACGTAGCGGGTGCGGGCATCGTGCTGCAGGCCATCGGCGCGCAGGTGGGCGAGCTGGCGCGTGTCCAGGCAGTGGCGCACCAGCGGGTCGGTGGTGTCGAGGGTGAAGGCCGGGCCGATGCTGGCCGCGGGCCCGGCGTCGACGCGCTCGCCGTCGCAGGCGTAGAGCGCGGCCGCCTCGACCTGGCAGGCCTGCGCCACCACCTGCAGCACCGGCTGCGCGCCGGCCAGCACGTGGCCGCCGCGGGCGGCCTCGTCCAGCGCCACGCCGCGCAGCTGCGACAGGGTATCGCGCAGCGTGGTGGGCCGCGCCAGCAGGTCGTTTTCCAGCCGCGAGTGGGAGATGCGCAGCAGGTAGTGGTTCTTGGTCAGCGCCGCCAGGCGCTCGTCCAGGTAGCGGTTGACGGCGCGGGCGCGCGCCAGGCGCGTGCCCCAGATATCGCCGAACTGCCCCGCTACCAGCACCAGCAGCAGGCCGCCCAGGAAGAACAGGCGCGGAAACGGCCCGGGCATCACGCCGGTCTGGTGGTACAGGTACCAGGCGCCCAGCAGCATCAGCACGCTGCCCACGCCGATCAGCGTGCCGTAGCGCAGCGCCAGGATCACCGGCAGCAGCCAGGCCCACGGAAAGCCCATGCCCAGCAGCAACGGGTTCTGCGGCAGTACCAGCCAGGCCAGCCCCAGCGCGGCCAGCATCGCCACTACCAGTTCCACCACGGCGGCCGGTCCGGTGACCGCGGGCGCGAGCAGGCGCGCATAGCGCCCGCCCAGGCCGATGCCCTGTCCCTGCCGCGCGCGATAGGTGTTGTCAGCCGACTTGGCCACGCTCATCCCCTTGCTTCAACCATCCATCGCCGCGCTGGCGCGGCGCCGTGCCGATAAACGCCACCCCGACCTCAGCCCTGCATCAGCGGCGCCAGCAGGCGACGCAGCAGCTTCTGCGCGGTACCCGACAGCGAGGCGCGGCTCCAGCCGCTGTCGCTGCCGGTGGCGGACCACACCACTTCGCCGCTGTTCACGTCGAGCAGCTGCAGCGAGATGCCGACCGCCGGCTCGCCGTCCACGCCCACCTTGTAGCGCCATTCCTGCACCGCGCCGGTCAGCGCATAGCGGGCCTTTTCGGCGCGCGCCCATTCCAGCGCCTTGCCCACCGCCTCGCGCTCGGCCGGCTCGAACAGCGTTTCCGGGTTCAGCGCGGCAGGATAGCGCTTCAGGCTGGCCACGCCGCCGGTCTTCAGCAGGCTCTCGGCAATCGCTTCGGCGCGCAGGCCGGCCTGCGGCGTCTCGGTGTAATTGACGATCGGCAGCACCGCGATGGTCTCGCCGCGCGCCAGCGCCGGCGCGCGGCCGACGTCCGTCACCGCGCAGCCGGCCAGCCACAGCGCCGCGCCCAGCGCGCCGCACCATGCCGCCAGCCGCATTGCCACCGTCCTGCCCGTCATGCCCGTTTGCTTGTTCATCTCGTTCCCCTTTTTCGGTATCGCCATGTCCTGTTGATGCCTGCCCTGCCGCGCTCAGTACAGCCAGCGGTAGCGCAATCCCAATTCCGTCAGCGGCCGCCCGCCATTGCGCGCCGCGGTCTCGTGCGAGACATAGAGCGCGAGGTGGTCGTTGCCGAACACCGAGCCCGCCACGCCGCCCTGCACGCGGAAGTTCTGCCGCGCGCGGGTGTCGTGCAACAGGCCGATTTCGCCGAACGGCCGCCACTTGCGGGTGTATTCGTCCAGCAGCTCGGTGCCGAAGCCGAACAGCACGCCGGCCTGCGTGAAGCCCTGCGGCATGTAGAATGCCGGCGTCGCGGCGTCTCCGGCCGGCACCAGCGCGGCCATGCGCGGCGTCAGGCTGCCGCCCTGCGTGCTGTAGCTGGCGTGCGTGGCGACCACGCGCACGGTGTAGTCCGGATACGCGGTGCGGATCTTGTAGCCGGCCTCGACGTCATAGACCATGCCGTGGCCCAGCGTGCTGCGGTCCTGGCCGCGGAAGCGGCTGTACTCGATGCGCGCGCCGACGTACTCGCGCAGGCTGAAGCGCCACGTCGCGCCCAGCCCCAGCACGTCCTTGGCGCCGCCCACGCGCAGTGGCGCGGATTCGTCGGCCGGCTGGTTGAGCCCGGCCAGCGTGCTGAACTGCAGCCGCCCCTGCTGGTTCCACTCGCCGAAGAAGCGCGCCGTGGCCATGGTATCGAGGCCCTCGCGATAGCCCGCGCCGGCACGCCAGCGCCGGTTGCTGTCGCGGTAGCCCAGCGACAGCTCGGCGCGCCGGTCCGACGACGGCACGTTCACCAGTTGCTGCGGGTCGGTGCTGCGCTGGTCGCGCCAGGTGCCGAGCAGGTTCAGGTCATAGCCATCCCACAGGCGCACGCCGCCGGCCAGGCTGCCTTCGGTGAATTCCAGCGGTTTCTGATGCATGAAGCGCACGCGCGGCTCGATTGCCTGCGCGTTGAAGAGCAGCGTTTCGCGCAAGGTTTCCTGCAGCGCGTCATCGGAGCGGGCCCGTTCCTGGGTCGCGAAGGCCAGCGTCTGCGCCGCGCCGAGGCGGTCCAGCCGCTGGTTGGCGTCGATCTGGCTCGCCACCGGCACGCGGCCGGCCTGGCGCTCCAGGATGCGGTCCAGGCTGTCCAGGTCCTGCCGGTCCAGCGCGATCGCCACCTCGGCATACGCCGGGCGCTGCAGCCGGCTCGCGTACTGGCGTGCCAGCCAGCCGCGCGCCAGTTCGTTCGATTCCGCCGACATCGCCCACGCCAGCGCGGCATCGCGTCCGGCGGCCGACAGCGCGGCCTCGCGCCGCGCCGCGTCGCGCACGACCTCGGCGGGGACGGGCTCGCGCAGCGGCGGCAGGCCTTCGATCTCGCCCAGCTGCGAACGCGCCCCCGCGGCCGGCGGGCTCAGTTCGCGCGCCGCCGTGGCAGCGCGGTCGGCGCGCAGCATCTGGATCACCAGCGCGCGCGAGACATCGCCGGAAGCGAAGATCTGTCCCAGCGCCACGGTCTGGCGGCGCAGGTCCGCGCGCGACGGCGCGCCCGATGCGTTCTCGTGCTCCTCGTCAACGTCGGTGTGGTCCGGGCGCATGCGCGCAGCGCCCGCGCCGCGCCGGGCCCAGCCGCGCTGCAGGTCGATCCACGCCTGGCGGCGCACGCGCCAGGCCATGTCGGTCTGGCCGACGGCTTCATAGGCATCGGCCAGCAGGCTGAGCCAGAGCGGATCGGCGCTCTTGCCGTCGTTGAGCTTGCGCAGGTAATGCAGCGCCGCGCGCCCGTCGTGGAAGCGCATATGGCCGGCGGCGAAGGCGCCCCACAGGTCGGGAATGTCCTCGGCCTGGTCCTGCACGCGGCGCATCACCGCGCGCACCTCGGTATCGCTGCCCTGGTCGACCAGCGTCCACAGCAGCGCCGCCAGCGTTTCGCTGTCGGCGTCCGGCAGGCCCGCGGCGTGGCGCAGGTCGGCCAGGGCCTGCTCGCGCTGGCCGGTCACGCGGTAATACTCGGCGCGCCGCATCAGGAAGCGGCTTGACCGCCAGGCGGCGCGGCGCTGCCCGGGGCTCATGTCCTGCAGCAGGCGCTCGATGCGGCGGTAGGCGTGGGCGCGCGTGTAGTAGTACAGCGCCAGCTCCAGCGAGGCCGGGCTGGCGCTGCGGCGCCAGTCGGCCTCGGCGATGCGGCCGGCGTCGATCGGGGTCTTGTCGTAATAGGCGATCAGGTTGGAGAAGTCCGCTCCCTGCGTGTCACGGACCTCGGCCATGCAGG
The DNA here is from genome assembly GCF_900250115.1 of Cupriavidus taiwanensis. Lineage (NCBI taxonomy): Bacteria > Pseudomonadati > Pseudomonadota > Betaproteobacteria > Burkholderiales > Burkholderiaceae > Cupriavidus > Cupriavidus taiwanensis. Next base: position 2,422,823 of record NZ_LT984804.1, read on the forward strand.
CGTTGCGCGCCGGGCCCTCCGGCAGTTTCTGGCAGTGCTCGTCCTGGGTCTGCGCCGCCGCTACCATCAGCTGGCGATAGCCGTCCTGCAGCAGGTCGTCGCGCTGGTTGAGCCGCGCCAGCTCGGTGAAGGTGCGCCAGAACAGCAGGTCGCGCGGGCCCGCGGCGGTGCGCGCCGGCAGCATCGCGTCCAGCGCCTGGGGCAGCCGGCCGCGCACATAGAGCAGGCTGGCCAGCTTGAGCGCGTAGGCCGGGCGCGGGCCGAAGCGCTGCTGCAACTGGGTATAGAGCTGGAACGCGCGCTCGTCGTTGCCGGCGCGTTCGGCCAGCGCGGCGTGGCGCTCGATGATGTCGCGCGCCGTCGGGCCACGACTCAGGCCCTCCAGGAAGCGCATGGCCTCTTCCGGCTCGCCCAGGCGTTCGTAGGCGGCCACCACCTCGTCCACCGTCTTCAGGTCCGAGCCGCCCGCGCGGTGGCGCAGCGCGGCCAGGTAGGCGCGATCGTCGGTCAGCCCGGGCGCCAGCCGCATCACCGCGTCCCATGCGCGCTCGTCGTTGGTGGCGCGGGCATAGTCGAGCCAGCTCTTCAGCGCCACCGCGGGCTGGCGGTTCCATTCCGCCACCTGCGCCAGCCGCTCGCGCCAGACCGGCTCGCCCGGCAGCCGGCGCACCGCGTTCTCGGCCACGCGCTGCGCCTGGTCGAGCTTGCCTGCCGCGAGGAAGACGCGGTAGGCCAGCTCGTAGTCGTCGGCATTAAATTTCGTATCCTCCGGCTGCGCGGGCGCGGCCTGCCCGGCCGCGATCCTGCGCACGCCGAGCTGGCCGGACGCGGCCAACGCCTCGCGCAGGGCCAGGCCGCGCGGCCCGTCGAGAAACACCACGCCGCGCTCGCGCCACGGCTGGCTGGCGGCGATGCGCCGCACCTCGGCCTCGCGCGCGGCCAGTGCAGCCAGCGCGGCCCGGTCCGCATGGCCGGCATCGCGCCGCCGCGCCGAAACCTTCAGCAGCCGCTCGACATAGCGGCTGGCCTGCTCCGGCTTGTTGGCCGCCAGCGCCAGCCGGGTCAGGTAGCGCAGCACCTCGGGATCGTCGAGCAGCGTGCCGCCGTGGCGCTCGGCCTGCGCCAGCGCCTCGTCCAGCAGGTTGCCCGACTGCAGCGTCTGCACCGCCTTCAGGAACAGTGCGCGCCGCTCGGCCAGCGTGGTCGCGGCCGCCTGCTGCGCGAACAAGGCGTTGGCGGCGTCGCGGTAGTCGCCGCCGGCAATCGCCATCTGCGCCAGCTGGCGGTTCCAGAATGCCGCGTTGTTGCGGTCCTGGCTTGCCAGCGCGGCATAGAACCGGCGCATCGCCTGGTCCGCGCCGGCCTGGCGCGCCTGCGTGGCCAGGACCTGCAGCTCCGCCACGCTCCAGTGGCGGCCGGCGGCCTGGTCCAGCAGGCGGCGCAGCTGCACCAGGTTCTGTTCGCGTTCGGCCGTTTCCGGCAGCGCGGCCCAGGCGTGCTGCTGCGCGATCTCGATACGCGTGCGCAGCACCTGGCCCGACAGGTCGATGCCTTGCACTGCCTGCATCCGCTCCAGCATCGCCTGCGCCTCTTCCAGGCGGCCGGTGCGCGCGTACTGCTCGGCCAGCACGCCCATGAAGGCGGGGTCGTCGGGCGTGACCTTCCACCAGGCTTCCAGGTAGGCCATGGTCAGCCCGTCGATGGTGCGGCCCTGCCCCAGCAGCCGTTCGCGCAGGGTTTCGCGCGGGAACATCAGCGCCAGGCCGATGCCCACGATCGCGGTAAAGGTCAGCACCAGCGTCGGCGGCAGCAGCCGCTCGCGCTCAGCCGGCGCAGCGGACTTCGACTTGTTGCCTGACATGATTGGGGTCGGTCACGGGTGCGGTATCGACGCGCAGCGTGTTACGTTCGCGCACGGCTGCCACGGCCTTGCCATCGACGCTGACGCGGCAGTGGCCGGCATTGGCCAGGCGGAAGAACGGCTTGTGGTAGCCACTGAAGGCAAAACGGGTGACGCCGTCGCGCTGCGACCAGTCGCGCACGATGCCGCTGGCTTCGGCCAGCTGCGGCGTGGCGGCCGCCGTGAGCGCGGCGGCGTCGCGCACGGCGAAGCGCGCGTCGCCGCCGTCCAGGTGCAGGTATACGCCGCCGCCGGGCGCCGGCGAGGTCCCGGTCAGGCCCTGCGCGGCGGCAACGTCGGGCAGGCCTGCGCCACTCCAGCGCAGGTTGCGCAGGTTGCCGTCGCCGCGCACGATCCATTGCGTGCCGCTGCCGCCGGCACTGCCGTCGCCCACTTCGCGCGCCACCGCCATCTCCTGCCAGTCGAGCACCTTGCGCACGTAATCGGTCGAATGCAGCGGCAGCAGCGGCTGCGCCAGCACGTAGTCATAGACCTTGCGCAGCGCCTTCAGCGACGCCGCCTTGGTGCCCGAATAGCTGTGGTAGTAGATGTTCACGGGCTTGAACCGATACGGCCGGTCGGTCAGCTCGAAGGTCTCGATCACGCGCTCGAAGCCGTAGAACGGCCCGTGCCACAGGTTGGTGTAGACATTCTCGTTCTGGTTGGGCGCGAACACCTGGAAGGTGCCGCCCGGCTTGTTGATGCCCAGCGGCGCAATCGCGGTCCAGCTGGGATTGCTGCGCGTGATCAGCGTGTCGCCGCCGTTCATGTTGAGCACGCGCGCCTGGCCGGTCAGCCGCAGCGCCTCGGCCGGCGGCTGGCAGTCGCCCGACCACAGCAGCAGGCTGACCGGCTTGCCAGCGGGCGCCAGGCTGCGGTTGATGTAGTCGATGGAGCCGCCGATCTCGCGGTTCAGGTCCATGGTGTAGCCGGGGATGTTCAGGTGGAAGGCCTCGTCGCCCTCCACCACCGCGGCACTTCCGGCCGGCGCCGGCTGGCCCGGCACCGTCCGCGCCCATTCGAACGGATGCGAAAAGGTGTGGCTGGCGACCTCGACATAAGGCTGGGCAAAGATCTTGCGCGCGATCGGCTCGAGCTCGGCGGCGAGCTTCGGGTACATACCGTCGCGGCTGATCTCACCCTGGATCACCGACATGGTCATCGGCAGCCGGTAGCGGTCGAAGATCTCGCGCAACAGCACCTCGCCGGAGAAGCCGCCGCCCGGCATCTCGGCACGCGAGGCAAAGCCGTCGCCATCGATATGGATGGTCAACAGGCGCCGGCCATTCTCGGTGGTAACGTCGGGCACCGGCATCGCGGGCAGCCGCAGCGCCTCGCGCAGGAAGTCCAGCGGCTGCACCACCCAGCGGCTCTGGGTGTTGTTGATGCCGCGCTCGTGCACCGCATACGGCCCCAGCACATAGCCGCCCCACGGCGTGATGGCCGCGGCGTCATAGGTCAGCGTGCCGGAGCGCAGGCGCAGCAGCGAGCGGAAGCCGTCGCCGTCTGGCACCTGCACAGCCACGGCCTGGGTGCGGTCGGGCGCCACCGGCATCTCGAAGCCCATCATGGGATCCTTGGCCAGCACCTCGACGGGACCCGCCACGCGGCCCCGGACCGGCTTCAGGCCAAAGCTGCGCGCCACCGCGCCGCTGACGCTGGTGCCGAAGTCGTTCAGGAACACCACCGGCATGCCCTGCGCCATGCGTGCCTGCACCCAGGCGTGGAAGCGGCCCGGCTGCGCCGTGACCGGGCCTGACAGGTACACCACCACGCCGGCATAACGGTCGGGCCCGATCTCGGGCAGCGCCTCGCTGGTCTCGGCAAATTCGACGCGGTAGCCCAGGTAGTTGAGCGGCATCGAGACAAAGCGCACGCCCGACGAATTATCGATCGACTCGCCGGGGGCGCGCTCCTGCACCACCAGCACACGCCGCGGCAGCACTTCGACCTTGCCGATGCCGATGCTCTGCAGGCCGGGATCGGCCACATAGGGCGTGATGCCCAGCGCGCGGATGCGCCGCGCGGTGTCGCGCGCGCAGCGGCGGTCCGCCGGCGGGCAGTAGTCGATCGACAAGACCGGCAGCCGGTATTGCTCGCGGATGGTGCGCGCCTGCGCCAGCAGCCAGTCGCGGTCGGCCTGCGGCACCTCGACATAGCGGCCCTGGGCCTGGTTCCAGCCGCGGAACAGCGACTCGAAGGCGACGGCATACGCCAGGCCATGCACCTGCGGGAGGATCTCGAAGCCGCGGTTGAAGATCAGCCGGGCGTCGGGGTAGCGCGCCTTGATCGCGCGCACCACGCGCACCAGGCCGGCCTCCTGCCGCGCGCGCTCGGCGTCGGTCCTGGCGGCGAGCTGGTACGAGTCCAGGGTATCGAGGAAGAAGCCGCGGAAGCCCCGCGCCCACAGCGGCGCGATGACCTTGTCGACATAGAAGGCGGGCCAGCCGTCGGCCGCCTGGTCGATCACCGGCGCGTTCCAGGCGTCATTGCGGCCGACGAACCAGCTCCTGGGAATGTCCTTGAAGTACGGGCGGCCTTCCAGCACCTCGCCCACGCTGACATAGGCAAACCAGGCGGTGGCGGGGGTGACGACCTGGCGCGGGTCGAAGCCGCTGTCGGGTTCGACCACGGCGATATCGAAGGCCTGCAGCGCGTCGACCGGCGGCTTGGCGCCGTAGTGCAGTGCGATCGACGGCATTGCCGGAGCGGCTGCGGCCGCGCCCGACGCCGGCTGTGCCGCGGCGGCACCGGCCGCGCCGAGGGCAAGCGCCAGCACGGCGCGTTGCGCCAGATGCCCCAGCCGGGCCATCCAGGCTGGCCAGCATGGCGTGCGGCCACCGCGGCCGCGGTGGCTGCATTGCGCTTCCCCCAGTCGATTCAAAGCGTGTTTCCCTTTATTTTTGCGCACCCGAAGTGCACGGTGCCCGACATTCTAAAGGCGGTTCGTCACCGCGCGGCGCCTGGTTCTGACCGTCAATTCGGAAAAGTCCGATGGTATCCGGCATCCGCATGCTAGAGCAGGCAGCGGCGCCGTATTGTCAACAATTGTCCCAGAAAGGAGACATTGAGCCGGCTTGCCCGTTAGCAGCGCTGTCGTGGGCCGATGTTTGGCCCTCCGCCGCTGGCAGCCGCTGTAGTGAGGATTGCATCGTCGCCATGCTTCGCGGCGCCGCTGTCCGCTTACCGGGTTTCCGGACGCTTGGCTTTACCACAACATGAAATCCTTGCGTTCATTCTCTTATGTATGGACGCGCATGCATGCCATTGACTCATGTATGGACATGGATAACCTGCCCGCTGCCTCGGGTATTGTGGTTTATCCGCATAATGTTATATCCGCTTCGGGCTGATCTCACCCGAACGCGGTAGGAGCGGTGCCGTAAAAATTTGTAAAAAAGATGGCACCAGCTTGCAGCGGGCGGCAGCCCATTATGCACGACAACATGGCACGCGGCCCGGCTACGGTGCACGCACAGGCAAACGCGCCAATAAAAAATCAGGGAATTCACTGAACCGGTACTGAAGTAGAAAACGCATATCTCGTGTCGGAACCTCTCATCATGATTAGGCGCTTAGCCTGATTGACACATCGGGAAAATTCGGCAGAATGATTCCCACTTGTGCAGCGCCCATTCGGTGTGTCAGTTGGTGTTGTCGTTCCGTGACGGTTTCGGTTGTCACGACAGCGACATATCGAAGTCATATGGAATGCGCTGGCGGGGAAGATAAAACAGATCCGCCGGTTGCGTTGCACACGGTGTATAACGAGCGTTTTCGCTCATTTTGAAATTCAAGGTTGAGATAGATATGGAAACCGGTACCGTTAAGTGGTTCAACGACGCCAAGGGCTTCGGCTTCATCACGCCGGACGAAGGCGGCAATGATCTGTTCGCGCATTTCTCCGCCATCGAAGGCTCGGGCTTCAAGTCGTTGAAGGAAGGCCAGAAGGTGCGCTACGTCAAGGCCATGGGCCAGAAGGGCGAACAAGCCACCAAGATCCAGGCCCTCTGATACCGGTGAGGTCCCGCTGGCCCGACGGGCCGGCCGCCAAGAAAGCCCCGCAGTGTCGCGGGGCTTTTTTGTTGCTGGCGCGTTGTGCTGCAGCACGGCTCTGCCCGTGTCGTTGCAGGTGAAATTGCTATAATCGCCCGACCCACAACCACCTCCCGGCGGGTTGCGCGCACGAAGCCGCGCGGCCGGCGCGGGATGGTAAGCAGCGTGTCGAGGAGTTACGTGGCCGGTACTCAGATCGCAGCTTCAGACAGCCGTGTCGCCATCGGCGCCCAGGCTGGTCCCGCCGCCTCGTCGGGCAGCTCCTTCCATGCCGCGTTGCGCATCCTGCCGGCGGCACAGCGCCAGGCCATGTTCGAGATCTACGCGTTCTGCCGCGCCGTCGACGATATCGCCGACGGCGATGCGCCGCATGCCGAGCGCCTGGCCGCGCTCGATGCCTGGCGCCGCGACCTCGACGCCTGCTACGCAGGCACCCCGCCCGCGCCACTGCAGCCGCTGTGCGCGCAGATCCGCGCCTTCGACCTTCAGCAGGCCGACTTTCTCGCCGTGATCGACGGCATGACCATGGACGTGGTGCAGGATATCCGCGCGCCCGATGCCGCCACCCTCGACCTGTATTGCGACCGCGTGGCCAGCGCGGTGGGCCGGCTGGCGGTGCGCGTGTTCGGGCTGGAGACGGATTGCGGGATGGCGCTGGCGCACCACCTGGGCCGCGCGCTGCAGCTCACAAATATCCTGCGCGATATCGACGAGGATGCCGCCATCGGCCGGCTCTACCTGCCGGCCGAGGCGCTGGCGGCGGCCGGCATTGCGCCCGCCACGCCCGCGGCGGTGGCCGCGCATCCGGCGCTGGGCCAGGCATGCGCGGCCGTGGCGCGCGAGGCCCAGGCCCACTACGACCAGGCCTGGGCCATCATGGCGCGCTGCCCGGCACGCCAGGTGCGCTCGCCGCGCATCATGGCCGAGGTCTACCACCGCATCCTGGCGCGGCTGTGCGCGCAAGGCTGGCGCGCGCCGCGCCAGCGCGTGCGCCTGCCGCGCGCGCAATTGCTCTGGATCGTGCTGCGCCACGCCATCGGCTGAGCGCGGCACGCCGATGCACGCCGGGGCCGGCCACGCCGGGCGCCGGCACAAGGAGGTTGCATGTCGATCAACGAGACCGCCCTTGCCAATGCCGCGCCGCAGGTCGATGCCGCGCAGCGTGAGCCGGCTGGCCCGGCGAAAGCGCCGGCGACGCGCTTGCCTGCGCCCGCGCTCGACCACGGCATCGGCCGGGCGCTCGACGCGCTGCTGCACCAGCAGCGCCCCGACGGCCACTGGGTCTACGAACTCGAAGCCGACGCCACCATCCCCGCCGAATACGTGCTGATGGTGCACTACCTCGGCGAAGACCCCGACCTCGACCTGGAAGCGCGCATGGCCCGCTACCTGCGCCGCATCCAGAACCCGGACGGCGGCTGGCCGCTGTTCCATCAGGGCCGCTCCGACGTCAGTGCCAGCGTCAAGGCGTACTTCGCGCTGAAGATGGCGGGCGACGATCCGCAGTCCGCGCCAATGCAGCGCGCGCGCCGGGCGATCCATGCCATGGGCGGCGCCGAGGCCAGCAATGTGTTCACGCGCACGCTGCTGGCGCTGTACGGCGTGCTGCCATGGAAGGCGGTGCCGATGATGCCGGTCGAGATCATGCTGCTGCCGCGCTGGTTTCCGTTCCACCTGTCCAAGGTCTCGTACTGGGCGCGCACGGTGATCGTGCCGCTGCTGGTGCTCAACAGCCTGCGGCCGCAGGCGCGCAACCCGCGCGGCGTCGGCATCAACGAACTCTTTGTCGGCAACTGCCACACGGTGGGCCTGCCATCGCGCGCGGCCCACCAGCATGCCGGCTGGTACACGGTGTTCCGCGGGCTCGATGCGCTGCTGCGCGTGGCCGAGCCGCTGTTTCCGCGCGCGCTGCGCCGGCGCGCCATCGCCACGGCGCAGCGCTTCGTGCGCGAGCGCCTCAATGGCGAGGACGGCCTGGGCGCGATCTTTCCCGCCATGGCCAACAGCGTGATGATGTTCGAGGTGCTGGGCGTGCCGCCCGACGATCCGGCGCGCGCGCTGGCGCGGCGTTCGCTCGAGCGCCTGCTGGTCGAGCACGGCGACGAGGCCTATTGCCAGCCCTGCCTGTCGCCGGTGTGGGATACCGCGCTGGCCACGCATGCGCTGCTGGAAACCGGCGAAGCACGCGCGGCGCAGGCCGCCGGGCGCGCGCTGGACTGGCTCAAGCCACTGCAGGTGCTGGACCTGCGCGGCGACTGGGCGGTGCGCCGCCCGCTGGTGCGCCCCGGCGGCTGGGCCTTCCAGTACGCCAACGCCTACTACCCCGACGTCGACGACACCGCGGTGGTGGCCGCCGCCATGGACCGTTTCATGCGCGCGCACCATGCGCCGGGACGCTATGGCGAAGCGGTGGCGCGCGCCACCGAGTGGATCGTCGGCATGCAGAGCGGCAACGGCGGCTGGGGCGCCTTCGAGCCCGAGAACACGCACCTGTACCTGAACAACATCCCCTTCGCCGACCACGGCGCGCTGCTGGATCCGCCCACCGCGGACGTGTCGGCGCGCTGCCTGTCGATGCTGTGCCAGACCGGCGCCACCCCGGGCAAGAGCGAGCCCGCCGCGCGCGCGCTGCGCTACCTGCTGGCCGAGCAGATGCCCGACGGCAGCTGGTTCGGCCGCTGGGGCACCAACTACATCTACGGCACCTGGAGCGCGCTGTGCGCGCTGAACGCCGCCGGCCTGGGGCCGGAAGCGCCCGAACTGCAGCGCGCAGTGGCGTGGCTGGCGCGGATCCAGAACGCCGACGGCGGCTGGGGCGAGGACGGCAGCAGCTACCGGCTCGACTACCGCGGCTACGAGCCGGCCCCCAGCGTCGCTTCGCAAACCGCGTGGGCGCTGCTGGCGCTGATGGCTGCGGGCGCCGCGCAGCATCCGGCGGTGGCGCGCGGCATCGACTACCTGCTGCGCACGCAGCAAGCCGGCGGGCTGTGGCATGAGCCGCGCTTTACCGCGGTGGGCTTCCCGCGCGTGTTCTACCTGCGCTATCACGGCTATGCGCGCTACTTTCCGCTGTGGGCGCTGGCGCGCTACCGCAACCTGCAGCGCGGCCAGGGCGGCCAGGTGTCATGGGGGCTGTGACCGCGCCGTTCGTGCTGGTCGTCACCGGCATGGCATTCGAGGCGCGCATCGCGGCCGGGCCGCATTGCCGCGTGGTGCACGGCGTGCGCGGGCTGGCGCTGGAGCAAGAGGTGTCGGCCATGGCCAGCCGGCAGTGCATGGGCATCCTCAGCTTTGGCGTGGCGGGCGGGCTGGAGCCAACGCTGGCGCCGGGCGAGGTGGTGCTGGCGGATGCGCTGTGCGCGCCCGGCGAGCGCTACGACACCGATTCCACCTGGCTGCGCGCCATGCACGCAGCGCTGCCGCATGCGCGCATCGGCATGGCGGCCGGGGCCGACCAGCCGGTCCTGACGGTGGCCGCCAAGGCATCGCTGCACCGGGCCACGGGGGCGTTGTGCGTCGACATGGAATCGCACCTGGCGGCGCGCATGGCGGCGGCGTGCCGGCTGCCCTTCGCGGCTTGCCGGGTGGTGATCGATCCGGCTTCGCGCGCGGTGCCGGCCGCGGCTGCAGCCGGCATGGGCGAACAAGGCAAGACCGATGTGCCCGCGGTGCTGCGCGGACTGCTGCGCGCGCCGGGAGACTTGCCGGCGCTGCTGCGCCTGGCCCGCGACGCCGCGGCCGCGCGCGGGGCGCTGCGCGCGGCGAGGCTGGCGCTGGGGGACGCGTTTTGCTTGCGCGACATGCGTTCGCGGCAGGCGGACTTCTGAACCGCTGATGGGTACTCCCTATCCCGCAGGCGCGAGAGGCGAGCGAACCCGCGGCGACATCAATGCTTCGCCGCTTGCAGCTCCCGCTTTGTTTCCTCCCCTCACCCAAACTTCCTTACCGCATCCAGCGCCAGCCCGCTGCCGATGCTGCCGAAGCGGTCCCCTTCGACGCAGCGCGCCTCGGGCAGCAGCGCCGCCAGTCGCTGGCGCAGCAAGGGCACGCTGCTGGAGCCGCCGGTGAAGAAGATGGTATCGACCGCGGTGCCGCGAACGCCGGCGTCGGCCAGCAGCTTGTGCACGGTCTGCTCGATCTTCGTCACCAGCTTGTCGATCGCGTCATCGAACTCGTCGCGCGTGATGGTCAGCGCCAGGCCCGGTTCCAGCCGGTGCAGGTCCACCTCGGTGCTGCCCGTGTCCGACAGCGCGATCTTGGCCGCTTCGACCTGGATCGCCAGCCAGTGCCCGGCGCGCTCGCGGATCAGCCGCACCAGGCGGTCGAGCTTGACCGTGTCGGCGGCGTCGCGATAGTTGTCCATCACCAGCGACCACGCCTTGCGCGTATAGAGCAGGTTGATGGTGTGCCAGCTGGCCAGGTCGAAATACTGGCTCGACGGCATCGCCTTGCCGTTACGCAGCGCGCTGCCCAGGCCCAGCAGCGGCATCGCCCGCGCCAGGCTGAGTGCGCGGTCGAAATCGGTGCCGCCGATGTGCACGCCGCCGTTGGCCAGGATGTCGTCGCGCCGGTCGCTGCGCGCGGCGCGCTCGGGCGACAGCCGCACCAGCGAGAAGTCCGAGGTGCCGCCGCCGATATCGGCGACCAGCACCAGTTCCTCGCGCGTGATGCCGGCCTCGTAGTCGAAGGCGGCCGCGATCGGCTCATACTGGAACGCGATCTCGCTGAAGCCCGCGTCGCGCGCGATGCCGGCCAGGGTGTCTTCGGCCAGCCGGTCAGCCACCGGGTCCTCGTCGATAAAGAACACCGGACGCCCCAGCACCGCGCGCGAAAAGCGCGTGCCGGCGGCCTGCTCGGCGCGCGTCTTCAGCTCACCGATGAAATGCGCCAGCAGCTTGCGGAACGGCATGGCCTGGCCCATCACCTCGGTGCTGTCGTCCATCATCGAGGTGCCCAGCAGGCTCTTGAGCGAGCGCATCAGCCGGCCCTCGTAGCCCGCCAGGTAATCGCCCAGCGCGGCGCGTCCGTAGCTGACCAGCGGATCCTCGGCATGGAAAAAGATCACCGACGGCAGCGTCGCCTTGCCATCCTCCAGCGGCAGCAGCGCGGCCGCGCTGCCCGGCCGGCTCCAGCCCACCGTCGAGTTGGACGTGCCGAAATCCAGGCCGCATGCGTTTGACATCTTCGATTCCATTTTCCTGCCAGCAAAGTGGCCCGCGCGGCGCAAGCCCCTCGCGGGCGGGGGCGCTATTGTAGGGCAGGGACCGGGTCCGTGCCTGCCGAACTGCGCCGGACATCACGGCGGCGCGGCCGAGCCCAACCTTGACATGGATGCAGGCGGCTCCTATGCTGCGAGTGTTCTTTACAAAGGATCAATGTTCTGTTGTACAGAATATTCTCTGCAACGGAGACATCTCCCCCGCCATGCAAAAACCGTTACGGAATGTCCGCGTGCTCGACCTCACCAATGTGCTGGCCGGGCCGTTCTGCTGCCACCAGCTGGCCCACCTCGGCGCCGAAGTGATCAAGGTCGAAACCCCCGGCAGCGGCGACCTGGCGCGCCAGCTGGGCGCCGACCCGGAGCTGAACCAGCGCCTGATGGGCGTGTCGTTCCTGGCGCAGAACCCCGGCAAGCAGTCAGTCACCCTGAACCTGAAGCACGCCAGGGGCAAGGCCGTGTTCCGCAAGCTGGTGCAAAGCGCCGACGTGGTGGTCGAGAACTTCCGGCCGGGCGTGATGGAGCGCCTGGGACTGGGCTATGAAACCCTGAAGCAGGACCACCGGCGGCTGATCTACTGCGCGATCTCGGGCTTCGGCCAGGACGGGCCGCTCGCCGGCCTGCCCGCCTATGACCAGATCATCCAGGGCATGGCCGGCGTGATGCAGATCACCGGCGACGCGCACAGTGCGCCGCTGCGGGTGGGCTATCCGGTGTCCGACACCATCGGCGGGCTGACCGCGGCACTGGCGGTGTCGGCGGCGCTGGCCGATACCGGGCGCACCGAGGGCTGTTTCATCGACGTCTCGATGCTGGAGGCGACGCTGGCCACGATGGGCTGGGCGGTGTCCAATCACCTGATCGCAGGCCGGGCGCCCACGCCGATGGGCAACGAGAACATGACCGCGAGCCCGTCCGGCACGTTTCGCACCGCCGACGGCCTGCTCAATATCGCGGCCAACAAGCAGGAACAGTTCGAAGCGCTGTGCCGCGTGGTGGGCCGCCCGGCGCTGGCTGACGACGCGCGCTTCGCCCAGCGGCAGGCGCGGCTGGCCAACCGGGCCGCGCTGACGCAGGCGCTGGAAGCCGAGCTGGCAACCAGGCCGGCCGCCGAGTGGTGGCCGCTGCTGACCGCGGCCGGGGTGCCGGCGGGGCCGGTTTGGGACGTGCCGCAGACGCTGGCCCATCCGCAGGTCAGCGAGCGCGGCATGATCGGCGAGTTTGCCGACGCCCCCGGCGTGGGCCGTGACATCCGCGTGGTGCGCACCGGCTTCAAGCTCAATCGCGAAGCGCCGGCGGTCGACACGCCGCCGCCGCAACTGGGCCAGCATACGCGGGAGGTGCTGGGCCACCTGGGCTACAGCGATGCGGACCTCGATGAACTGAGCCGGGAGGGGGCGATATGAGCGGCAGCCAGACCCAGGAGGATGGCATGGACATCGGCCAGCGCCTGTCGCAGGACTGGTGGCACACCGGCATCATCGACATGCGCCCGGGTGAAATCCGCTACCGCGGCTACCCGATCGAGCAGCTGATCGGCCGGGTGTCGTTCGCGCAGATGATCTGGCTGATGCTGCGTGGGGAGCTGCCCGGCCCGGGCCAGGGCGAACTGCTGGACGCGGCGCTGATGGCCGCCGTCGACCACGGGCCGCAGGCGCCCAGCATCGCCATCGCGCGCATGGCGGCCACCTGCGGCGTGGGGCTGAACAATGCCATGGCGTCGGCCGTCAACGTGCTGGGCGACGTGCATGGCGGCGCGGGCGAGCAGGCGGTGGCGCTGTACCAGGACGTGGCACAGCGGCTCGACGCCGGCAGCGCGATGGCGCTTGCCGTCGAAGATGCGCTGCGGCACTACCGCGACCTGCACGGCAAGTACGTTGCCGGCTTCGGCCACCGCTTTCATCCGGTCGATCCGCGCGCGCCGCGGCTGCTGGCGCTGGTCACGCAGGCGGCGCACGACGGCGTGGTAAGCGGTCGCTACGCGGCCATCGCGCGCGCGGTGGAGGCGGCGCTCGGCGCCGGGCGCGGCACGCCGATCCCGATGAACATCGATGGCGCCACCGCGGTGATCTACGCCGAACTGGGCTTTGCCGCGCCGCTGGCGCGCGGGCTGTTCTGCCTGTCGCGCTCGGTCGGCATCCTCGCGCACGCGTGGGAGCAGCAGTGCGAGGGCGGACGCAACAAGGGCCCGCTGCCGCGCCAGTTCCTGTGGCGCTATGACGGCGCGCCGCCACGCGACGTGCCGGAGCCGGGCTCGCCCGCATAGGCGGCACGACCCAGCGGCAGACCCGGAGCGCGCGCTCAGCCGGCCAGGTCGGGTGCCGGCTGCAGCAGCGGCGCGGCCGCCGCGCCCGCAGCCGGCTCCGCCATCGACGACGCCAGCACATAGCGGTCGCGCCCGTGCGCCTTGGCGTGGTAGAGCGCGCGGTCGGCATCGGCGAACAGGGTCCGCCACAGTGCCTCCCTGCTGCCCGGGCCGCCGCGCAGCTGCGCCACGCCGATGCTGACGCTGGCATGGCCGCGCCCGGCGGGCAAGGCGATCCCATGCACCTTGCGCAGCACGCGGTTGGCCAGTGCCGAAGCCTGCTGCTCGTCGGTATGCGGGCACAGCACGCAGAACTCTTCGCCGCCGTAGCGGCCAGCCACGTCCGAGGCGCGGCGCGAACTGTCCAGCGCCTGCGCCACTTCACGCAGCACCGCATCGCCGGCGTGGTGGCCGCAGCTGTCGTTGACCTGCTTGAAGTAGTCGATATCGATCACTAGGCACGACAGCGGCTGGCCGTCGCGCTGCCAGCGCGCCACCAGGGACAGCGCCGACATCTCCAGCGCGCCGCGGTTGAGCAGCCCGGTCAGGGCGTCGATGCGCGCGCCGCTTTCGTTGTGCGCGACGATCTGCTCCATCGCCATCACGGTGAAGCCGAACAGCCCGAGCAGCGTGGCGATCAGCGGCGCCAGCACCCAGGCCGAATCGGCCGGGGCGGCGAAGAACAGGGTCAGCGGCGCCGCCGCCGTGGCGCCCGGCGGCAGGCTCATGGCATGGCTGAAGCCCGCCAGTTGCGTCGCCAGTTGCACCAGGCTGGCCACCAGCACCAGCGGCGCCCCGATGCTGCGGCGCCCGCGCCCGGCGCGCGCCAGCGTGGCGAAGGTGGCCAGCGCCACCAACGCCAGCACGCCATAGACGATGCGCAGCACCAGCTGCGGGCCTTCGGGGAGGCCGCTGAAGGCCGCCATCAGCCCCAGCACGATCGCGCCCGCACCGGCCAGCGCGCCCGGATGCGCCGGCACGCCGTAGTAGACTCGCACGCCGCGGTAGATCAGCAGCCAGCCGGCGACGAAAGCGAATGCGCCCAGCGTGCCGAGCTGGCCGGTGCCGCTGGCGGCGCTGACCGCCAGCGCCAGGCCCGCGGCCGACACCAGCACGTGGCCGAAGGCCCACAGCCGCCCCGCCGTGCTCGCGCGCAGCGCGAACACCAGCCCCGCTGCAATGATCAGCGTGCCGCAGAAAAACACCATCATCACCACCGCAATGGTCTGCTGGTCCAGGTGCAAGGGATTTTCCTCAAGGGATGCCGTCCGCCTGCCGTCAATATCGATCGGCGGGCATCGGGCCACGGGGGCGCGACGCGAGGCATGCGGGCGCTGATTTCATCCGACGTGACGTGCGCTGTTTTTCATGCCAGCTGCATGATAGCCGGTGCCGGCGCCAGCCTGGCACCCCCTGCAAGCCGGGTCGGCTGCGCGGCACCCCGCCGGAGGCTTGCGCTCAGTCCGGCACGGCCGGTTCCGGGGTACCGTAAGGCGCCGTACCGCCGAGCGCGCGCGTCAGCGCGCGCGCAGCCTGCAGCACATCGGCGCGGAAATCGTCGCGGTAGCGGGCCGCCGGGCAGGTCAGCGTCAGCGCGCCGGCCAGCACACCGCCCGGGCCGAATACCGGCGCCGACACGCCGGCAAGATCGGGGCTGCGGTCGCCGACCAGCGCCGCCACACCGTCCTGCCGGATGCGGTCATAGAGCTGGCCGGGCTCGCCGGCGAAGGCGCGCAGCACGCGCGCGCCAGCGCCGCGGTCGCGCGGCAGCAGTTCGCCCGCGCGCACGTGGTCGCGCACCGGCTGCGGCGAATCGACGCGGTACAGGCACAGCCGGTGCTCGCCCTGCTCGACGTGAAAGGCCGCGCTCTCGCGCGTCACGTTGACGAGCTCGCGCAGCGCCGGCATTACCACCGCCTCGAGCGAGAACGACGCCGCGTAGACCGCGTGCAGCCGCGCCACCTCCGGCCCCAGGCCATAGCGGCCGTCGGCGTGGCGCAGCACCAGCCCGGCGTGCTCGAGCGAGGCCAAGAGGCGCAGCAGCGTGCTCTTGTAGAGGCCGCTGCGCTGCGCCAGTTCGGCCAGCGCCAGCGCGCCATCGCCGAGGCGGAACACCGACAGCACGAACAGGGCCCGGTCCACGGCGATGGCGCCGCCGGCGGCGGCGTGCTTGTCGGCTTCGGAAACCTGTGCGGCTTTGCGTGGCATGGCGGGCGGCGGGCGATGAGCCTGGACGGCGGAACGAAACGATGCGCCACCGTATAGAACGCTCCCGGCGTTGTCAATCGGCGCGCACCGCGGCCCACATGTGCGCTGGCGTCGACGCGGGCACGCTTGCTTGGTGGCGTTTTTCTGCAACACCCATACCCGCTGCCTGGCACGGCCGGGGGCTCCCGCAAGCGCCCCGCAAGCGCATTTTGCGACCTCTGGACCGCGCATGCGCCACATCGCGTGCACCGCGCTTAGCCTATTCGCCACTCCTGGCTTTGCAAGCGGAATCAGCGGGGTAAATCCCCCCGGCTTTTGCTTTAGCGGCCGCTGCGGCGGATGGATAGAATCATGCGTTGCTCAACTCCGCAACGTCCTGCTGTTTCCGCCGCAATGTCTCATCGCCGTGCTATTCCCGACCTTGGTATGACCGTTCCCGCACTCTCGCTTGGTGCCATCCTGGACGACCTGCGCAGCGCCCCGCGGCCGCTGACATCCGCGGAATATGCATACCTGGCCCAGCTGCGGCAGCGCATCGTCACCGGCGACGCCGACTTGTGGACCACGCTCGAAACCGCGGGCGTGCCATGCAGCGAACGCCGACTGTCGCCGGACGTGGTGCTGGCACTGACCGCGATCGGCCAGTTGCCGATGCACTGACCGCGTAGCTGCCGCACGCTTCGCTGGAAGATTCCGCGCTGCATTTCTGAATCCGGCTGCCCACCGGCACCACGTCGCCCCGCTACGATCGATTCACTTCGATCCGCCGGGGACCCGAAGCAGCGCGCGAACGCGAAACGCCCCCCGGCCATGACATGGGCATGGCATACCGACTCATCAACCGGCGCGTCTCCTTTCTTTCCTTGCGTGTCTTTGTCGCGCTGATGCAGCATCGCGACGCCGGCCGCGCCGCCCAGGCGCTCGGCATCCAGCCGCAACGGCTCCACTACCAGCTGCGCCAGCTCGAGGCCGCGCTCGGCGTGGCGCTGTTCCAGCCCAGCGGCACGCGCTGGCTGCCGAGCGCGGCCGGGTGCAATGCCTTGCCCAAGGTCCGCGCCATGCTCGACATCTGGGAACAGATCCAGGCCAGCACCCGCGCGCGGCGCCGTGCGGAAGCAGACCGCCAGCGCGAGCGCTGCGCGGTGCGCGTCGGCGCGGCCTTCTGGGTGCGGCAGGCGACCATGTAGGCTCAGGCGAGCCGTTCGCAGTGGTAGGCCTCGGTGCGGTACGGGAAGGCGACCTCGGCGCGTGCCGACAGTGCCGGATGCTGCGCGATGAGCGCGTGCAGGCGCGCGCGCACGCGCGCCTGTTCCGGCTCGGGCAGCGACGCAATGAAGCTGACCGACATGACGCGATCCACGATCACACGCTGCGGCGGCCCCACATGCGCGTACGGCAGGCTTTGCAGCGTTAGCGGCCCGAAGCCTTCGGCGGGAAAGACCCGCTTCCAGTCGCCCTTGTGGAAACGCGGCGCGTCGCCTTCATAGGGCGCCATGATGGCGGTCAGCTGCGCCACCCAGTCCACGCTTTCATCCCTGACGTTCCATACCAGTCCGAGCCGGCCGCCGGGGCGCAGCACGCGGCGCATCTCCGCCAGTGCCCGCGCGTTGGCAAACCAGTGGAACGCCTGTGCGCAGACCACGACGTCGACGCTGGCCTCTGCCAGCGGGACCGCCTCGGCGCTGCCCTCCAGGACTTGCACCGGCCCCACCGCGGCCGCCAGTTGCGCCCGCATCTGCGCCACCGGCTCCACCGCGATCACCGTGGCGCCGGTCTGCACCAGCCGGCGCGTGAACTTGCCGGTGCCGGCCCCGAGATCGAGCGCCACGCGGCCCGCATGCAAGCCAAGCGCGCCGCGCAGCCACGTGTCGATTTCGGCGGGGTATTCGGGTCGACCGCGTGCGTAGGTATCGGCCTGGCTGGCGAATCCCTGGGCGGCGGCTTGATGGATGATGGTCATGGGCAGGCTCCGGTAGGCTACCGCAGCCGTAGCCTACGCGCGCGCGCGCCATCGGACAAGGCTAGTGCTGCATGCCCCAGCGGCGCACCGTCAACCGCTCCAGGGTGGTGAACACCAGCCCCTCGACCAGCAGGCCGATCAGGATCACCGCGGCCAGCCCCGCGAATACGCGGTCGGTATAGAGCTCATTGCGGTTCTGGAAGATGAACCAGCCCAGCCCGCCCTGCCCCAACGAGGCGCCGAACACCAGTTCGGCGGCGATCAGCGTGCGCCAGGCGAAGGCCCAGCCGATCTTCAGGCCCGACAGGATCGCGGGCAGCGCCGCCGGCACCAGTACCAGCGCGACATAGCGCAGCCCGCGCAGCCCGTAGTTGCGCCCGGCCATGCGCAGCGTCGGCGGCACCGCGCGGAAGCCGGCATACATGTTCAGCGCCAGCGGCCACAACACCGAATGGATCAGCACGAACACCAGGCTGCCGGTGCCAAGCCCGAACCACAGCAGCGCCAGCGGCAACAGCGCAATCGCCGGCAGCGGGTTGAACATGGCGGTGACCGTGTCCAGCAGGTCGCGTCCGAGGCGCGTCGATACCGCCAGCGAGGTCAGCACGAACGCCAGCACGATGCCGGCGGCGTAGCCGCGCAGCAGCACCGACAGCGACATCGCCGCCTTGCCCGGCAGCTCGCCGCTGGCCACCGCCGCGCCAAAGGCGCGCAGCGTGGCCAGGCAGGACGGCAGCAGCAGGTCGTTGTCCTGGATGCGCGCCACCGCTTCCCAGATCAGTCCCAGCGCCAGCAGGATCATGGCCTTGCGCAGCCAGTCCTGCTGCCACGCGCGCTGGTGCCACGGCAGTGCGCGCGCCAGCGGGGCCTCGGTGAAGGGCTCGGGCTCGCGCTCGTATTCGGGCCGCAGCGGGTCGGCCAGGTTGAGAGAGGGTTGGGTCATGATGCAAGGTCCGTTTCAGCGTGCCGCCGCGCTGCGCGCCTGCGGCAGATCCGTGGTGCCTGGCGCGTCGAACAGCAGGCCATGGATGCGCCGCGCCGCGGCCTGGAATTCGGCGCTGCCCTGGCTCGCCAGGTTGAACTGGTGGCTGTCGAGCTCCGCGCGCACGCGTCCCGGATGCGGCGACAGCAGCAGGATGCGGCTGCCTACCACCAGCGCCTCTTCGATCGAATGGGTGACGAACAGCAGCGTCAGCGCGGCGTCATCGCACAGCGCCAGCAGTTCCTCCTGCATGCGCCGGCGCGTCAGTGCGTCCAGCGCGGCAAAGGGTTCGTCCATCAGCAGCACCTTGGGCCGCATCGCCAGCGCGCGCGCGATCGCCACGCGCTGCTTCATGCCGCCAGACAAAGTATGCGGATAGGCGCCGGCAAAATCGGCCAGGCCTACCTTGCGCAGGCTATCGAGCGCCAGTTCGCGCGCGGCGGCGCGCGGCAGGCCACGCGCGTGCCGCAGCGGGAATATCACGTTCTGCAGCACCGTCTTCCACGGCGGCAACTGGTCGAACTCCTGGAACACCACGATGCGGTCGGGGCCCGGCTGCTGCACGCGCCGGCCTTCGAGCCGGATCTCGCCCTCGCTGGGCGCGACGAAGCCCGCCACCGCCTTCAGCAGCGTGGACTTGCCGCAGCCCGAAGGGCCCAGCAGCACGAAGCGGTCGCCCGCGTGCACGTCGAAGCTGACGCGGTGCGTGGCGCGCACCAAGCGTTCGGGGGTGCGGTACTCCAGCGACACGCCGTCCACCTGCAGCAGCGGCGCGGTGCGGTCCGAGACCACGCGCAGGTTGTGGCTGGCCATGCTCAGCTCCCTTGCGCGGTGACAGGGTCCGGGAAGAAATAGTCCTGCCAGGACTTCGGCTGGTTGCGGATCGCGCCGACGCGATGCATGAACGCCGCCAGCGCAAAGGTGTTCTGCGGCGCGACGCGGAACTGCACCTGCGGGTTCTTCAACACGCGCAGCAGCAGCGCACGGTCGGTGCGGGCCTTGCTCTGGCGCAGGTAGATGTCGGCGGCGGCCTCGGGATTGGCGGTGGCAAAGGTGGCGGCCTCGGCCAGCGCATCGATGAAGGCGCGATAGGTCTTCGGGTTGTCATTGCGGAACTTCTCGGTGGCGTACAGCACCGTGGACGAACTCGGTCCGCCCAGCACGTCGTACGAGTTCAGCACGATGCGCGCGTTCGGGTTGCCGGCCAGCTCCTGCTCCTGGAACGGCGGGTTGCCGAAGTGGCCGGTGATCTCGGTGCCGCCGGCAATGATGGCCGCCGCCGCATCCGGATGCGGCACCGCAACGGTCCACTTGTCGAGGCGGTTGTACTCCTTGTCGCCCCACTGTTTGGCTGCGGCCAGCTGCAGCACGCGAGACTGCACCGAGACGCCGACCGCCGGCAACGCGATGCGGTCCTTGTCGGTGAAATCGGCAATGGTCCGGACCTTGGGATTGTTGCTGACCAGGTAGTAGGGGAAGTTGCCCAGCGAGGCGACACCGCGCACGTTCTGCTTGCCATGGGTGCGGTCCCACAGCGTCAGCAGCGGACCCACGCCGGCGCCGGCAATATCGATGGCGCCCGACAGCAGCGCGTCATTGACCGCGGCGCCGCCGGACAGCTGGGTCCATTCGACCTTGATATCGACGCCCTGCCGGCGGCCGTGCTTTTCAATCAGTTGCTGGTCGCGCGCCACGTTGAGCAGCAGGTAGACCACGCCGAATTGTTCGGCAATGCGCAGCCGGCCTTCGGCGTGCGCGGTGCCGGTGATGGCCAGGCCGGCGCTGAGCGCCAGCAGGCCGAGCCTGCGGGAAAGACGAGAAAACATGTTCCGGACTCCGGAGGATGCGGTGGACTGGCACTCGCGCAAGCGAGCGCACGGGATGGCTGGCGATCACGCTGCCGCGCTCAGCGCGGCACGTCGCCTTCAATGGTGGTGCGGTACATCACGCGCCGCAGATGCGGCGGACAGCCGGCCGCGAGGTGCAGCAGCGAGCGGTTGTCCCAGAACACCAGGTCGTGCGGCTGCCAGCGGTGGCGATAGAGATGCGCGGGCCTGACGCTGTGCGCAAACAGCTGGTCCAGCAGCGCGCGGCTTTCGTCCTCGGGCAGGCCGACGACGCGGGTGGTGAAGTGTTCGCTGACGAACAGCGCCTTGCGCCCGGTTTCCGGATGGGTCCGCACCACCGGCTGCAGCACCGGCCGGACCTGCTCCACCTGCTCGGGCGTCAGGTCGGGCCGCCACGGGCTGCGCTGCTGCAGTTCGGCGTAGCGCGCCAGGTAGGTGTGTTCGGCTTGCCGGCCATCGACGGCATGCTGCAGCGCGGCCGGCAGCGTATCCCACGCCAGGTGCATGTTGGCGAACAGCGTATCGCCGCCCTCGGCGGGCAGCTCGCGCGCATGCAGCAGCGAGCCCAGGCTGGGCCGTTCCTTGTACGACAGGTCCGAATGCCAGAAGTGGCCGGCATCGCCCAGCCCGATCGGTTTGCCGTTTTCGACCACGTTGGAGACCACCAGCACCTCCGGATGGCCGGGCAACTGGAACTGGTGCAGCACGTGTACCTGCAGCGGGCCGAAGCGGCGACTGAAGGCAATCTGCTGCGAGGGCGTGATGCGCTGGTCGCGGAACACCAGCACGTGGTGGTCAAGGTGGGCGCGATGGATGCGGGCGAAATCCGCTTGCGTCAGCGGTTGTGACAGGTCAAACCCGATCACTTCGGCGCCGAGCGGCGCATCGAGCGGGCGGATCTCGAAGCGGCCGGCGCCGCAAGCGTGGATGGCAGGATGCGGCGCGCCGTGCTGGCGCGAAACACTGGCGGGGGCGGTTGCGGTCGTCATGGCAGGCTCGGGCATAGGAAGAAAGCCGACGCGGTCCCTTGCTCGTTGCCGGGGATGCCGCGTGTAAGCTCGCACTGTAGGCAGCCGGCGCTGGCACGGTCAACGAATCAAAGCGCCGACGCTTATCCGCTTATCGCATATCGCGCTTCGCACGACCGGACTCGACCTTCGCGTCATGCCGCGCATAACCACATGCAATAACCTTCCTTGCCGCGCGCACCGGCAGTGGGCGACGATGGCGGCGATGCCCGCTACGGCGCTGGTACCATCGCACAGCCTGGTACGCCCGTGCGGGCGCACCGCCCGGCATGCCCGGCGCCGCAACCGGGGCCTCCCCGACGCGCCGGTCCGGCACACAACAGAGAGAACACGATGAGACTCGAAACCCTGGCCGTCCACGGCGGCTATTCGCCCGATCCCACCACCCGCGCGGTGGCCGTGCCGATCTACCAGACCGTGGCCTACGCCTTCGACAACGCACAGCATGGCGCGGACCTGTTCGACCTGAAGGTGGCCGGCAACATCTACAGCCGCATCATGAACCCGACCAACGACGTGCTCGAGCAGCGCCTGGCCGTGCTCGAAGGCGGCGTGGGCGCGCTGGCGCTGGCGTCCGGCATGGCAGCGATCACCTATGCGATCCAGACCATTGCCGAGGCCGGCGACAACATCGTCTCGGCCAGCCAGCTCTACGGCGGCACCTACAACCTGCTGGCGCACACACTGCCGCAGTCGGGCATCGAGACCCGCTTTGCCGATGGCCGCAATCCGTCCAGCTTCGGCGACCTGATCGACGCGCGCACCAAGGCCGTGTTTGTCGAGTCGGTGGGCAACCCGCTCGGCAACGTGGTCGATATCGCCGCGATCGCGCGCGTGGCGCACAGCCACGGCGTGCCACTGATCGTCGATAACACGGTGCCGTCGCCCTACCTGTGCCGGCCGTTCGAGCATGGCGCGGATATCGTCGTGCATTCGCTGACCAAATACCTGGGCGGCCACGGCAACAGCGTCGGCGGCGCCATCGTCGACAGCGGCAAGTTCCCGTGGGCGCAGCACAAGGAGCGCTTCCGCCGCCTGAACGAACCGGACGTGTCGTACCACGGCGTGGTCTATACCGAAGCACTGGGGCCGGCCGCCTATATCGGCCGCGCGCGGGTGGTGCCGCTGCGCAATACCGGCGCGGCGCTGTCGCCGTTCAACGCGTTCCTGATCCTGCAGGGCATCGAGACCCTGGCGCTGCGGCTGGACCGCATCACCGACAATGCGCTGGCGATCGCGCGCCACCTGCGGCAGCACGCCAAGGTGGCGTGGGTCAATTTTGCCGGCCTGCCCGACCACGCCGACCACGCGCTGGTGCAGCAATACCTGGGTGGCCGGGGCCCCGGCATCCTGTCGTTCGGCCTCAGGCAGGGCGGCCGCGAAGGCGGCGCGCGCTTCCTCGATGCGCTGCAGCTGTTTACGCGGCTGGTCAATATCGGCGATGCCAAGTCGCTGGCCACGCACCCGGCGTCGACCACGCACCGCCAGCTCAATGCCGAAGAACTGCAGGCCGCCGGCGTCAGCGAAGACATGGTGCGGCTGTCGATCGGCATCGAGCATATCGACGACCTGATCGAGGACCTGGACCGCGCGCTGGCAGCGGCCTGACCCCCGGCCCAACCCGATACCGCTGGTTTGCTCCCCTCTCCCGCTCGCGGGAGAGCGGCCGGGGGAGAGGGCAGGCGCGGACTATTGCCGCGCACGTTCACACCGACCCGAACCCCTACCCTCCACCATGCTTGCCGCGCGCCTCCAGCACGAAGTAGCCCACCGAACCGATCATCAGCGGAATCAGGTAATACAGCGCGCGGTACGCGATCAGCGCCGCAAGCAGCAGCCCGTGCGGCACCTGGTCGCCCAGCATCGTCAGGAACACGGTCTCGATCACGCCCAGCCCGCCGGGAATGCGCACCACCACGCCCGCCAGCCCCGACGCCAGCAGCACGCCCAGCACGGTGAAGTACGTCGCATGCGTATGCAGCAGCGCGTACAGGATCGCGCCCATCGACATCCAGTGGGCCGCCGACAGCGCGCATTGCAACGCTGCGAAGGGCACCGTGGGCATATAGACGTCGTGGTCGCGCACGGTGCGGTGACGGCCGTGCCAGAGCGCGCACGCGGCCAGGTAAGCGGCCGGGAGCGCCAGCATCAGCACGCCCAGCATCCGCGTCAGTGCCGCCGGAATGCCCCACTCCGGCGGCAGCACCACCAGCTCGCCGGCGAGGATCGCGCCCGCCAGCACGGCATAACCAAGCCAGTTGCTGCTGACCACCACCACGAACAGGCTCCAGATCTGCGGTGCGCTCAGCCCCGCCCGCGAATACAGCCGGTAGCGCACGCCCGCCCCGCCGAGGGTGGCGCCAAGGTTGAGGCTGAGGGTGTAGCTGACATAGGAGATCGCCATCACCCGGCGCAGCGGCAGGGGGTGCCCGGCATAGCGGCAGCCGAGCACGTCGAACTGGCTGTACAGCAGCCCGCTCAGCGCCACGAAGCCGGCCGCCGGCAGCAGCGTGCGCGCATTGAAGCCGCGCAGCGCGGCCAGCACCGCGTCCCAGTCGATGGTGCCCAGCTTGCGCGCGATCAGCGCCAGCACGGCGGCAATGAAGAGGATGCCGATGGCACGGCGCCAGGCCGGCCAGTGCGCGTGCTGGCGGATCGCGGACAGGGCCTCGGCGCCCGTCATTCCGCGCCCCCGCGCAGCACCACCACGCGCCGCGCATTGCGCCGCCCGCCCGGCATGGGCTGCACCAGCCGCGGCGCATGCGCCGGCAGCCAGCCCGCCCACGCCGGGAAGCGGCGCAGGAAGTGGAACATCAGCGTCGCGCCCAGCGCATCAAGCCGGTTGCGCGGCGACTCCTGCCCCGGCGGCACCGCACGGCAGCGCGCGCCGATCAGCGCTTCGAGCCGGCCGCGCAGGTGGCATGCGAAGGCTTCGTCGCGGATCACGAGATTGGCCTCGAGGTTCAGCGACAGGCTCAGCGGATCGAGGTTGCTGGAGCCGACCGTGGCCCAGTTGTCGTCCACCACCGCGACCTTGCCGTGGAAGGGCCGCTCGACGTACTCCAGGATCTGCACGCCGGCATCCTGCAGCCGGGCGTAGAGCAGGCCGCCGGCGCGCGCCACCCACGGCATGTCGGGCTTGCCCTGCAGCAGCAGACGCACCCGCACGCCGCGCGCGGCGGCTTCGCACAGCGCATGCAGCAGCCGGTAGCCCGGCAGGAAGTACGCGTTGGCGATGATGACCTCGCGCCGCGCCGCGCGGATCGCGTCGAGGTAGGCAAACTCGATGTCGTTGCGGTGGCGGTGATTGTCGCGCGTGACCAGGCACGCGCGCGCGGCAAGCGTGCGCGCATCCGTCCCCGCGCGCGCGGCCGGGGGCTCGGGGAGGGGGAGCGGCGGACATGCCCCGGGCATCGCCCGCACCAGGAAGTCGTGCACCTGGCGCGCGAAGGGTCCGCGGATTTCCACCGCATAGTCCTGCTTGGCCAGCGGCCCGAACTGGTACAGGTGCTGCGCCGAGAAGTTGAGGCCGCCGACGAACGCCACCTCGGCATCGACCGCGATCAGCTTGCGGTGCATGCGCCGGAAGATATGCGTGCGCACGCCGAACAGCCGCGGCCGCGGCGAGAATGTGCAGAACTGCACGCCCGCGTCGACCAGCCCGGCGATAAAGTCCGGCGACAGGTCATGCGAGCCGAAGCCATCCACCGTCAGCGCCACGCGCACGCCGCGGCGCGCGGCCGCCAGCAGTGCCGCGTGCAATTTGTGGCCTACCTCGTCTTCAAAGAGGATAAAAGTTTCCAGCAGTACGCTTTCGCGCGCGCGCGCAATGGCGTCGAACACGCACGGAAAATACTCCTCGCCGTTCTCCAGCAGGCGGAAGTGGTCGGAAGCGGATGGCAGTAGTGTCATGGCCGGCAAATCGCCGCAAACACCATGCCAGCAAAAACCCCACGCCCGCCGCTGCTAACCGCGGCGCCGGCCGCGCCGCCAGCGCGCCAGCACTGCCGCGGCCAGCGCACCGGCCGCGAGCCCGGCAACGAAGATCGCCCCCGCCATGCCACTCCACGCGCCCGCGCCAGCGTCGTCGGCGCGGCCCCGCGCCAGGGGCGCGAGCGACTGCCAGTCGGCGGCGGTGAACTGCGTCATCGCCGGCGCGCCATCGAGGCCATACACGCACACCTCGCCGCCGGGCAGCTTGCAGAAACGCGCCGGCGGACAACTGCGCAGGATGGCCTGGGTCTCGCCCTCGCCGCAGCGGGCGCCGGCGCTACGCAGCACCTGGATCGTGACGTCGGGATGCTTGGTCAGTTGTTCGGGCATGGCCACCTCCCATGGCTGTGCAAACGGGTGACGCGTTCCTACAGCGTAGGTCCTTATTCCATGCCGACATATCACCATGCGTATTCGCTCGTTCGTCCATCGGCTGCCTTTCCATACAATGGCCCGACTGCCACGGTGCGACGCGCCGGCAGACAACCACATCAAGAGGGAGCATCCGATGCAATACGGGAAATTCGGCCTGGCCGCGCGGCTGGCGGCAGCCGTGCTGGCGCTGGGCGTGGTGCAAGGCGCCGGCGCGGCCGATCCGGACAAGAAGGAAATCCGCTTCGGCGCCACCGCCGGCCCGTATGCCGACCAGATCCGCTATGGCGTCAAGCCAGTGCTGGAACAGCGCGGCTACAAGGTCACCATCGTCGAGTTCAGCGACTACGTGCAGCCCAACCTGGCGCTGGCCGACGGCGCCATCGACGCCAACGCCTTCCAGCACGTGGCCTACCTGAAAAAGTTTTCGGCCGACCGCAAGCTGGCGCTGAGCGACGTGATCCAGGTGCCGACCGCGCCAATCGGCATCTACAGCCGCAAGCACAAGGCACTGGCCGAGGTGAAGGCGGGCAACACCGTGTCGCTGCCGAACGACCCGACCAATCTCGCGCGCGCCATCGCCATCCTGCAGCAGATCGGCTGGGTCACGCTCAAGCCCGGCACCGACCCGATCCGCGCCAGCGAACGCGATATCGACGCCAACCCGCACCAGCTCAGGCTGGTCCAGCTCGAGGCCGCGCAGTTGCCGCGCTCGCTCGACGATGTCGACTATGCCTTCGTCAACGGCAACTATGCGCTGGCCTCGGGCCTGAAGCTGACCTCGGCGCTGGCGCTGGAGAAGATCCCGGACTACTACATGAACCTGGTCGCGGTGAAGACCGCCGACCTGAACAAGCCCTTCGTCAGGGACATCCGCGAGGCCTACCAGTCGGCCGAGTTCAAGGCGGTGACGCAACAGCGCTTCGCCGGCTTCGTGCCGCCGCGGTACCAGCGCTGAGCCTGTGCCAGGCCCCGATGCCGCGCGCATTGCTATATCGCCTGCTGCCTCGCCCGGAATCGGCCTGATGCAGGTTCCGCGCTTGAACGTGCAGCACCGGCTCGACACCGGACAGTTGCCGGAAGTCATGCCCGGCTGGCGCGCGGCGAGCATGCCGGTGTCGCTGCTTGCTCCATCCGCACCGGCGCCAGCGCTCGCAACGGCTCGGTGTTCCTGGAGTGGTTGCGCGCTGATGCAGCCGCACCTGGCAGGCTGAGCGGCGGCCCGCGCCCGCTTGGCCGCATTGTGCGCAGCAAGACAATTTCGCGCGGCGCCGGCCGCGCAAATGCCCTACACTCAAGCTCAAGTCCCCCGCGCCCAAAAAGCATGGCAGGGATCACAACGCGATCATTGCCGCGGAGGGCTGCGAAGATCCTCGCCCCGGTCCGCGCGGATCCTGTCGAGACAACCGCATCGAGAGACCTGCCATGTCCACGGTTGCGCGCTTTGAGATCGGCTATACCCGCTACCTTGCCCCGCCGGGCGACACCACTCCTCCCACTGCTTCCCCTCCACCGTTCGCCAGCGACCCTGATGCGCTGGTGCCGCTGTACCAGGCGATGGTGCTGACGCGCCAGTTCGACCTGAAGGCGATCGCGCTGCAGCGCACCGGCAAGATCGGCACGTTCGCGTCGGCGCTGGGCCAGGAGGCCATCGGCGTGGGCGTGGCCTGCGCCATGCGGCCCGAAGACGTGCTGGTGCCCTCGTACCGCGACCACGCGGCGCAGTTTGTGCGCGGCGTTACCATGACCGAGAGCCTGCTCTACTGGGGCGGCGACGAGCGCGGCAGCGGCTTTGGGGCGGCGCCGCATGACTTTGCCAACTGCGTGCCGATCGGCACCCAGGTGTGCCACGCGGCCGGCGCCGCCTACGCGTTCCAGCTGCGCGGCGAGCGGCGCGTGGCGGTCTGCCTGCTGGGCGACGGCGGCACCTCCAAGGGCGATTTCTATGAAGGCATGAACATGGCCGGCGCCTGGCGCGCGCCGCTGGTGATCGTGATCAACAACAACCAGTGGGCGATCTCGATGCCGCGCAGCGGCCAGACCGCGGCGCAGACGCTGGCGCAGAAGGCCATCGCCGCGGGCATTCCGGGCGAGCAGATCGACGGCAACGACGTGGTCGCGGTGCGCCATCGCGTCGGCGAAGCGATCGCGCGCGCGCGCGACGGCGGCGGCCCCGCGCTGATCGAGGCCATCACCTACCGGCTGGGCGACCACACCACCGCCGACGATGCCTCGCGCTACCGCGACGAGGCCAGCGTCAAGGCGCACTGGCAGCACGAGCCGCTATTGCGGCTGCGCACCCATCTGCTGGCCCTGCATGCCTGGGATGCGGCGCGCGAGGAGGCGCTGGTCAGGGCGTGTTCGCAGCAGGTGGCGCAGGCGGTCGAGACCTACCTGGCGATGCCGCCCCCGGACCCGGCCGCGATGTTCGACTGCCTGTACGCGGCCATGCCGGCCGAACTGCAGGCGCAGCTGGAGATCGCGCGGCGCTTCCCGGCGCAACACGGCTAGCCGCGCTGGCAGCGCTGTCCGCGCACTCGCCCACTCTCCTCCATCGAACCGGCCCACAGCGAGCGAACCATGGCGGAAATCAATCTGGTCGAAGCAGTCAACCTGGCGCTGGCCCATGCGCTCGAGCACGATCCCGATGTGCTGCTGCTGGGCGAGGACATCGGCGTCAACGGCGGCGTGTTCCGCGCCACCGTGGGCCTGCAGGCGCGCTTCGGCGCGGCGCGTGTCATGGACACGCCGCTGGCCGAAGGCGGCATCGTCGGCGCGGCGATCGGCATGGCGGCGATGGGGCTGAAACCCGTGGCCGAGATCCAGTTCACCGGCTTTATCTACCCGGCGGTCGACCACATCATCAACCACGCCGGACGCATGCGGCACCGCACGCGCGGGCGCCTGGCCTGTCCGCTGGTGGTGCGCTCGCCGTGCGGCGCGGGCATCCACGCGCCCGAGCACCACTCCGAAAGCCCGGAGGCGATGTTCGCGCATATGCCGGGCATCCGCGTGGTGGTGCCGTCATCGCCCGCGCGCGCGTACGGGCTGCTGCTGGCGGCGATCGCCGACCCGGACCCGGTGATCTTCCTCGAGCCCACGCGGCTGTACCGGCTGTTCCGTCAGGAGGTGGCCGATGACGGTGCCGCGCTGCCGCTCGATACCTGCTTCACGCTGCGCGAAGGCAGCGACCTCACGCTGGTCAGCTGGGGCGCGATGGTGCAGGAGACGCTGGCCGCCGCCGACGCGCTGGCCGCGGAAGGTGTCACCGCGACCGTCATCGACGTGGCCACGCTCAAGCCGCTCGACATGCAGACCATCCTCGATGCGGTCACGCGCACCGGCCGCTGCGTGATCGTGCACGAGGCTCCGCGCACCGCCGGCTTCGGCGCCGAGATCGCCGCGCAGCTGGCCGATGCCGGGCTGTACTCGCTGGCCGCGCCGGTGCAGCGCGTGACCGGCTTCGATACCGTGGTGCCGCTGGCGCGGCTGGAATACACCTACCTGCCCGGCGTCGCGCGCATCGTCGATGCCGCGCGCCGGGCGCTGGCGGCGTAGGCGCCAGCCGGTGCGCACACCGTTCAAGCCTGCCAAGGAGGACCGATGAGAGTCTTCAAGCTGCCCGACCTGGGCGAAGGCCTGCAGGAGGCCGAGATCGTGACCTGGCACGTCAGGACGGGCGACGCCGTCGCCGCGGACCAGCCGCTGCTCTCGGTGGAGACCGCCAAGGCGATCGTCGAGATCCCGTCGCCTTATGCCGGCACCATCGGCAAGCTGTTTGCGCAGCCGGGCGACATCGTGCACCTGGGCGCGCCGCTGGTCGCCTTCGAGGGCGCCGGTGACGATGCCGACGCCGGCACCGTGGTCGGTTCGGTGCAGGTCGGCACCCATGTCGCCAGCGAAGCGGCGCCGCCCGGCGCCGCGGCACCCGCGGCGGGCATGGCCTCGCGCGTCAAGGCCACGCCCGCGGTACGCGCGCTGGCGCGCCGACTTGGCGTCGACCTGGCGATGGCCACCGCCTCCGGGCCGGAAGGGGTGGTCACCGCCGCCGACGTGGAACGCGTCGCCAGCACGCTGGCCGAGCTGGGCGCGCCCGAGGAACTGCGAGGCGTGCGCCGGGCGATGGCGCAGAACATGGCGCGCGCGCAGGCCGAAGTGGCCGCCGCCACCGTCATGGACGACGCCGACATCCACGCCTGGCACGCCGGCGCCGACGTCACCATCCGGCTGGTGCGCGCGCTGGTGGCCGGCTGCCGCGCCGAGCCCGGGCTCAATGCCTGGTATGAAGGGCAGACCGGGCGCCGCCACGTGCTGAAGAAGATCGACGTCGGCATTGCCGCGGACCTGCCCGAGGGACTGTTCGTGCCGGTGCTGCGCGATGTCGGCAACCGCGACGCGGCCGACCTGCGCCACGGCCTCGACCGCATGCGCGCCGACATCCGCGCGCGCACCATCGCCCCCGAGGAAATGCGCGGCAACACCATCACGCTGTCCAACTTCGGCATGATCGCGGGGCGCTATGCCGCGCCCATCGTGGTGCCGCCCACCGTGGCGATCCTGGGCGCCGGACGCGTGCGCGACGAAGTGGTCGCGGCCGGCGGCGCGCCCGCGGTGCACCGGGTCATGCCGCTGAGCCTGACCTTCGACCATCGCGTGGTCACGGGCGGGGAAGCCGCGCGCTTCCTGGCGGCGGTGATCGCGGATCTGGAGATGGCGGAATAAGGCTCGCCGACAGCGGGCGCGCACGACGAAGTACGACGAGCGTTTCCAACACCAGCTGTGGGCTCCCTCTCCCGCGTGCGGAAGAGGGTTGGGGTGAGGGCGGTAGCGCCGACGAAGTACCAACGTCTGCTGCTTGCCACACGCCCGCCCGCACCCCGCCCCGCTCCCGCAAGCGGGAGCGGGGAGCAACCCACTGGCTTCGGCCCAGTTTCCCCATGTATATAATGCCCATCCAATCGCCGCCGCCATCACGGCCCGGGACCGCCGCACACCCTCATGGAATCCAAGACCGCCCGCCTGACCATCCTGATCGACCCGGTCAAGAAAAAGGCCTTCGAAACGCTGTGCGCCGCGCAGGACCTGACGCCGTCGCAGGTGGTGCGCCAGCTGATCCGAGATTACCTGGCGCAGCATGGCGTGGATTACGCCACCAAGCCCAGGCCGGCGGGCAGCACGCGCCAGAAGAAGTGACTCAGCGCGGGGCGTTGCCCGCGCCTGGCTCGTGCGCGGCCAGCGCGGCGCAGCGTTGCGCCGCCTGCGCCAGCGAATCCGCGTAGTTGCCCTCGCCCAGCGCCGCCAGCACGCCGGCGCGCGCCAGCTTTTCCCGCACCTTTGCGTTGGCTTCGGACAGCACCACCGCGACGCCG
This sequence comes from Cupriavidus taiwanensis, assembly GCF_900250115.1. Lineage (NCBI taxonomy): Bacteria > Pseudomonadati > Pseudomonadota > Betaproteobacteria > Burkholderiales > Burkholderiaceae > Cupriavidus > Cupriavidus taiwanensis. The sequence continues at coordinate 2,454,061 of NZ_LT984804.1, forward strand.
CGCTTCTGCAGCGTGACGATCACCGCTTCGAGCGTCTGCAGGCCGGTCATGTCCATGAAGGGCACGCGGCCCAGGCGGACCAGCAGCACGCGCGGCTCGGTATGGGTCTGCACCAGCGCGCGCTCGCACGCCTCGACCGCACCGAAGAAGAACGGACCGTCGATGACATAGACCAGCACGCCCGGCGGCATCGGGGCCGCGTCGGTGCCCGCATCGCCCAGTTCGCGCGCCACCGCCTCGGCGGCCTGGGGTGCGACCTCCACCGATGCCGACATGCGCCGCAGGAACTGCAGCATGGCCAGGATCACGCCGATATTGACCGCCACCACCAGGTCGGTCAGCACGGTCAGCGTAAAGGTGATCAGCAGGATCGCGACATCGGCGCGCGGGGCGCGCCGCACCATGCGCGCAAACTGGCGCATCTCGCTCATGTTGTAGGCGACCACGAACAGGATTGCGGCCAGCGCGGCCAGCGGCACGCTGGCCGCGAGCGGCGCCAGGAACAGCAGCACCAGCACCAGCGTGAGCGCGTGCACCACGCCGGCCAGCGGGCTGTTGCCGCCGTTGCGGATATTGGTGGCGGTGCGCGCGATTGCGCCGGTGGCGGCAAACCCGCCGAACAGCGGTGCCAGCACGTTGGCGATGCCCTGGCCCACCAGCTCCTGGTTGGAATCATGCCGGGTGCCGGCCATGCCGTCGGCCACCACCGCGGACAGCAGGGATTCGATCGCGCCGAGCATGGCGATGGTGAAGGCGGGCCCGGCCAGCTCCAGCACGCGCGCCAGCGTGATGTCCGGCAATGCCGGCACCGGCAGGCCGCGCGGCAGGCCGCCGAAGGCGGTGCCGATGGTGGCGACGCCGTCGAAGCGGAACAGCGCCTGCGCCGCGGTCGCCACCACCAGCGCCACCAGCGGCCCCGGCACGCGCCGCAGCCAGCGCACGCGGGGCGCGCCCACCACCAGCGCCAGGCTGCCCAGCGCCAGCGCGGTGGTGGCCGGGTGCCATTGCGGCAGCGCCTGCAGCAGGTGCCAGAGCTTTTCATGGAAATGCGCGCCGGCCACCGGCGGCAGCCCGAAGAAATCGCGCCACTGGCCGACAAAGATGATCACGCCGATGCCGGCGGTGAAGCCGACGATCACCGGCGCGGGAATATAGCGGATCACGCTGCCCAGCCGTGTCAGCCCCATCGCCAGCAGGATCAGGCCCGCCATCAGCGTGGCGATCTGCAGGCCATCGATGCCGTGGCGCGCCGTCACCGCGGCCAGCACCACGATAAACGCGCCGGTGGGCCCGGCGATCTGCAGCCGGCTGCCGCCGAGCAGCGACACCGCCAGCCCGGCCACGATGGCCGTGTACAAGCCCTGCTCCGGCTTGGCGCCCGAGGCAATCGCGAACGCCATCGCCAGCGGCAGCGCCACCACCCCCACGATCACGCCCGACACCAGGTTCGGCAGCCAGTTGCCGCGGCGGAACAATCCGGCCAGCCAAGCTTCGCGCAGCGCAATCATGCTTCGGTCCCTTCCATCGGTGCGGGGTGCAGGTGCATTGGATGATAACAGGATGTTAATGCCTGGCCGCGCCCTGGTGGCCTGTTCCTTATGCCGCGCAATTCCTATACTGGAGTGGCTCGTCCGCCAGTGCGCGGACGCGCCAGGCTGGCGCGGTATCTCTCTGCAAGCGGAGGCTCATCATGTACAGGCACCTCCTAGTACCGACCGACGGCTCCGCGCGCGCCGATGCCATGGTGGGCCGCGCCATGGCCTTCGCCAGCCGCATCGGCGCCCGCGTGACCGGGCTGCATGTGATTCCCGAGTACCACGTGCTGACCTACCGGCTCACCAGCCTGCAAGACACCAAGAGCAGCTTCACGGCCGAAGCCGCGCGCCACGCCGACGACTTCCTGGCCGCGCTCAGCCACAGCGCGGCGCAGGCCGGCGTGCCGTGCGACACCCTCACCGCCACCGACGACCATCCCTGGCAGGCCATCATCGCGTGCGCGCAGCAGCGCGAGTGCGACCTGATCGTGATGTCGTCGCATGGCAAGCGCGGGCTGCAGGCCCTGCTGATCGGCAGCGAGACACACAAGGTGCTGACCCACAGCACGATCCCGGTGCTGGTCTTCCGCTAGCGGCGCAGCGATGGCGGGATAGCGGGCAAGCGTGCGCGGCGACGCGCGATTCCAAACCAAGCCAACTGCAAGGAGCGCAACCATGGCGATTCGACTGGGCGAGCAAGCCCCTGATTTCACCGCCGACACCACGGAAGGCCAGATCAGCTTCCATGAGTGGATCGGCGACGGCTGGGCCATCCTGTTCTCGCATCCCAAGGACTTCACGCCGGTGTGCACCACCGAGCTGGGCTACATGGCCCGGCTCAAGCCCGAGTTCGACAAGCGCAATACCAAGATCATCGGACTGAGCATCGATCCGGTGGGCGACCACCAGCGCTGGGTCAAGGACATCGAGGAAACGCAGGGCTGTACCGTCAACTACCCGATGATCGGCGATGCCGACCTGAAGGTTGCCAAGCTCTACGACATGATCCACCCCGAGGCCAGCGGCGGCGGCCCGCGCACCGCGGTGGACAACGCCACCATCCGCTCGGTGTTCATCATCGGCCCGGACAAGAAGGTGAAGGCGATGCTGGTGTACCCGATGAGCGCGGGACGCAATTTCGACGAGGTGCTGCGGCTGCTGGATTCGCTGCAGCTCAACGCGAAGCACACCGTGGCCACGCCGGTGAACTGGAAGCCGGGCGAGGACGTCATCATCCCGACCTCGGTCTCGGACGAGGAAGCCAGCAAGAAATACCCGCAGGGCTTCAAAACGCACAAGCCCTACCTGCGCACGGTGGCACAGCCCAAGTAGCGCGACCGCGCGGCAGAGGCGAGAACAGGGAGAGCGAGGAGCGGCGGCACCAGGGAGCGCGGCGGCGCGGAGCCCGCGCCTGGCCGCGGCCGGGGCTTCCCGGCCGGCATCGCGCGATGCCGGCCGGGAGTGCACCGGCGGCCCCGGCTTGTCCACAAAAAATATCCACAGGAACAGTGGATATCCCCCCTCTTGACAACCGTGAAGGGCGCGCCCGCGCTGGAACCCGCTGGAGTGCCCGTTTTATAGGCAACCGACCGGCGTACGGGAATGGTTGCGGATGCTTGCATTTTGTGCCTGCCGTTCCGCCCCTGGTGGCGACGTGCTCAACGGGTCAGCACCGCGCGGATGGTGTCGGCCAGTTCCTTGGCGACAAACTTGGCCACGTAGGCGTCGGCGCCAACCTTGCGCACATGCTCTTCGCTGGCCTCGCCCGACAGTGACGAGTGAATCACCACCGGCAGCGACTTCAGCCGGCTGTCGGCCCTGATCTTGCGGGTCAGCGTAAAGCCGTCCATCTCGGGCATTTCCAGGTCGGTCAGTACCAGCGCCACCTCGTCCTGGACCGGGCGGCCCTGGCTGGCGGTCTCGGCGGCGATGCGGTCCAGCAGTTCCCAGGCCTCCTTGCCCGACTTGGTCATCACCACCGGCGCGCCCAGCGCCTTCAGGCCCTGCTCGATCAGCCCGCGCGCCAGCGCGGAGTCGTCGGCGGCGATCACCCTGGCGCCCGGGCGCAGTTGCAGCTGCGGCCCGACCTCGCCCGGATCCACGTCAGGCTGGCGCGTGGGCAGAACGTCGCGCAGGATCTGCTCGACATCCAGTACCTGCACCAGGCGTGCCGCTTCCGCGCCGCCGCCGGCCCCATCCGCGCCGCCTTCCAGCTTGGCGATGCTGGTCACATGGCCGGTGCGCACGCTGGCCTCGGCCGAATGCACCTGGTTCCATTCCAGCCGTACGATCTCCTCGACCGCTTCGACCGCGAAGCCCTGGGTCGAGCGGGCGTATTCGGTCACCAGCAGGATGCCCAGGCCGCCGCGCGGCTTGCAGCCGACCAGCCGCGGCAGGTCGATCACCGGGATCACCTGGCCGCGGATGTCCGCCATACCGAGGATCGACGGGTCGGCACCGACCACGGTCGTCACCGGCGGCATCACCAGGATTTCGCGCACCTTGAAGACGTTGATGCCGAACAACTCCGACTGGCCGGAATGTTCGGCCTCGCCGAGCCGGAACAGCAGCAGCTCGAACTGGTTGTTGTTGGTGAGGTTAGTCCGTTCGTCGATGTCCCTCATGGAACTGCTCATGCGTCGCTCCCGTGCCGTGCGTGTGGTGTGTTGCCGCCATCGTTGTCATCTGCCCGCGGCCGCGGCGGATGGCGCACGGCAGGGTTCATGACTGGATATCGGCCGGGGGCAGGGGGAGTTGAGCGGCACCGCGGCCGGGGGCTAGCCCCCGGCCAGAGCCTGCAGGATATGGACCTCGTCGGTCTCCTGCAGCGGCGCATCGAGCCGCATCAGCTGGCTGCGGTTGACGAAGACGCGGATATACGGCCGCAGCTTGCCCTGTTCGTCGACGATGCGAAAACGCATGCCGGGAAACTGGCGCTCGAGGTCGTCGAGCAGCTCCGCAATGCTGGCGCCACGGGCCTCGACATATTCGCGCTGTCCGGTATAGGAGAACAGCGGCGTCGCGATACGGACCTGCATGGAAAGTCCTCCGGCGAAGGCGGCGCTCAGGCCGGACGCGCCACGCTGACCGCGTAGATCTGCGGCAGGTTGCGGGCGATGCATTGCCAGGCTTCGCCTTCGTCCGCGCTGGCCCACAGTTCGCCGCCGGTAGTGCCGAAGTACACGCCCACCGGCGCATGGCCGTCGGTGGCCATGGCCTGCCGCTTGACCGTGAACCAGCCCTGTTCGGCCGGCAGGCCGCGGTCCTGGCGCTGCCAGGTCTCGCCGCCATCGCGCGTGACATAGGCCGCGGGCCGGCCGCCCGGGCTGACGCGCGGCCACACATCGCTGCCGTCCATCGGAAACACCCATACCGTGCGCGGGTCGCGGCGGTGCGCCACGATCGGGAAGCCGATGTCGCCGACTTCGGCCGGCATGGCCTCGCCGATCCGTTTCCACACGCCTTCGCGGCGGTCCATCCGGTAGATGCCGCAATGGTTCTGCTGGTACAGGATGTCGGGGTCGGCGGGATGCTGCAGCACGCAGTGCGGGTCCTGGCCGTATTCCGGGTTGGGATCGGGCAGGAAGTTGGCGATGCTGCCGCGGTTCAGCGGCTTCCAGTCGGCGCCGGCGTCGGTGCTCTCGAACACGCCGCCGCTGGACATGCCGATATACAGGTGGCGCGCATCGCGCGGATCGACCAGCACGGAATGCAGCTTGGGCCCGTCGGGGGTGCCGTCCTGCTCGCCGCCGGTCCAGGCGCGCCACATCGGATGGTCGTTGAAGCCGCGCACCGGCTCCCAGGTGGCGCCATGGTCGGCACTGCGGAACAGGCCCTGCGGCGAGGTGCCGGCGTACCACGTGCCGGGCTCGCTGGCATGGCCGGGAGTGAGCCAGAACACGTGGTCGACGACGCGGCCGGTCTCGCCCTCCGGCACCTTGTCGAAGGCGGGCGGGCGCGCCGCCTCGGTCCACTCGCGGCCGCCGTCGGTGGAGCGGAACACGGTCGGGCCCAGGTGGCCGGTGCGGGCCGCCATCAGCAGCCGCGACGGCTCGCGCGGGTCCTGCACGATATGGTGGACGGTATGGCCGAGGAAGGTCGGGCCGTCGATCCGCCAGCTGCGGCGCGCGGCGTCGCTGGTCAGGAACCAGGCGCCCTTGGTGGTGGCCACCAGCAGGCGGACCGGGCCGGTATCCGTTTCAGGCATGGGGGAAGTCGTCATCTTGGCTCCTGCAAGAAGGCCGGGTGAACGGTGTTTCCGAGTCTAGTACATGTAGACAGTGTTCACAATGAACGATGACGACGGCCCCGACCAGCCTCTGTGCGGCTCCCCCGGAGCGCACGGAGTAGAACGGAGTTCATCGCGGAAGCCGGCACTTTGGCTGGACATTGCCGATGAAGTGTGGCATAAGCAATGTTCTTCAAGCGTTTGCGCCCGCCCCTCCATGCCTTGCTCCGCCCGTCTCGCCACCCTGAACCGCCCGGCCCGGCCGGCGGCAGGCGTGCGCGTGCGCGCCGCGCAGCCGGGCCTTGCCCTTGACCTGGCCAGGCACTTCCCCGCCTGCAGCCAGGTCCGCCGCGCCGTGCTTTTCCTGGCCGTGCGGGCAGTTCGGGGCGCCACCCTCCAGCCCTGAGCTTTCCCGCACGGCCCATGTCGCGGATGCCATCCGGCACCGCTCGATCATGCAGCCAGGAGAAAGCCAGACATGTCACCGCTCTACCGCCACACCTTTTGCGCCATGGTGGCGCTCGCCGCCCTCTACCTGATCCTCAATTCCTGAGTGGGTGGGAAACTGCCATGGCGAATTTCCATGCCCTGCGCCTGCCGGCGCCGGCGCTGCCGCGCGCGCTCGAACTGCGCATCGACGTTGAACTGGCGCCCGCCGAGATCGAGCGCGAACTCGACGCCCTGCACGGCCGCATGGCCCGGCCGGGCGACCGTCTTCATGCCATGCCCGCCCTGCCGGCGGGCGCGCCAGGCCTGCGCCTGCGCTACCGCGAGGCCGACGGCGAGTACTACGTATATGTGGAAGACGTGATGCAGCGCCGGCTGGCCGGCTATACCGTGTTCAACCGGCTGATCGAGGTCGGCCGCCGGGCCGATTCCTGGGTGCGGGCGCCGCATAGCAAGTTTGCACCCGCTTACCAGCGCCGCGGCCTGGCGCGGGCGCTCTATCGCTGGGCGCTGGACGGCGGGCTATGCCTGCTGAGCGGCGCGCGACAGTCGGCCGGCGCCCACGCGCTATGGCAGGCCCTGGCCCCCGACTACGCCATGGGCTTTGTGGATTTGCGCGGCAAGACGCTGACGTGGCTCGGCGATGCGGTCGATGCCGCTACGCGCGAGGGCTTGCATACGCGGATGCTGCTGCTCGGGCGCGGCTGGACGCTGGATGCGTTCATGGCCCGCACCGGCATGTACTGACGCAGCGCGTAGCGCTTACAGCCAGCGGATCGGCGCGGCCTCGCGGGCATTGGCGACGTACAACGACCAGCCCTGCGCAAAGTAGGCACGCACGCGCGCGGCCAGCGACTGGCCGCCGCCGATGCGGGCGTAATCGGCGACATCGCGCGCCGGCTCGGCTGCGGCCGGCCTGGCAGCCTTGGACTGGGCGGGCTGGCGATAAAGGGTGTCGGCGAGTGCTTGCATGGCGATTGTTCCTTTGCGGTGGGAGAACAGGTTTGGTGTCTCGTGAAGCACTTCCGGCCCGGGTTCGGCCGGGATCTCGAGACGATTCAGGGTTATCCCTAGTATAGAGAAGTCGATCGCCAGGTATCCGGGTCATTCCCTATAGGCCGTATATGCATCGCCTGATAACGACAGACGCCGCAAACGCCACCTGGAGCGGCGTTAGCCCCATGAGATACCCAGGCATCACATCCGATATTCTCCGTCGCACATGCCGCGCATTGAGTGCCGGTGATGATGGCTGGCGCCGCCTCACCTAGCCTTCAGCCTTGCCCGGATCACGCCCACAGAAGGCACCGACAAGCGGCACACCGATAACAGCGGGGTTGGCCAGGATTTCCGCCTCCAGCCCAGAACAGAAACACGTGAGACCGCCTGACGACGTTCCGCCACGACGGACGTTGCAGCGCCCGCAAGGAGACAGCTCATCATGATCGAACAACCCTATCCGTCGCCCGCGGCGGAGGCCGATCCCGCACGCCCCCACGCCCCCCATGTCCCGGAAGTCAAAGGCCGGCTCGACGCATTCTTCGAGATCACCGCGCGCGGCAGCACCCAGCGCCAGGAAGTGGTGGCCGGGGTCACCACCTTCATGGCGATGGTCTACGCCGTCTTCGTCGTGCCGGGCATGCTGGGCAAGGCCGGCTTCGACACCAGCGCGGTCTTTGTCGCGGTGTGCCTGACCACGGCCTTCGGCTCGCTGCTGATGGGCCTGTGGGCCAGGCTGCCGATCGCCATCGGCTGCGCCATCTCGCTGACCGCGTTCATGGCTTTTGGCCTGGTGCTGGGTCAGGGCCTGTCGCCGGCGGTCGCGCTCGGCGCGGTGTTCCTGATGGGCCTGATCTTTACCGCGATCTCGGTCACTGGCGTGCGTTCCTGGATCCTGCGCAACCTGCCTGCCGGCGTTGCCCATGGCACCGGCATCGGCATCGGTTTGTTCCTGCTGCTGATCGCCTCGAATGAAGTCGGACTGGTGGTCAAGAACGCGCATGCCGGCCTGCCGGTAGCGCTGGGCAAGATCACCTCGTTCCCGGTGGTGATGTCGGTGCTGGGCCTGGCCGCGATCTTCGGGCTCGAACGCCGCAAGGTGCCGGGCGGCATCCTGCTGGTGATCATCGCCATCTCGGCGCTGGGTCTTGCCTTCGATCCGGCGGTGAAGTTCACCGGCGTGTTCGCGCTGCCGTCGCTGAGCGCACCGGGCCATGAGTCGCTGATCGGCGCCATGGACGTGCGCGGCGCGCTGAGCGCCGCCGTGCTGCCGAGCGTGCTGGCACTGGTGATGACCGCGGTGTTCGACGCCACCGGCACCATCCGCGCCGTCGCCGGGCAGGCCGGGCAGCTCAATGCCGCCGGCCATATCCACAACGGCGGGCGCGCGCTGACCGCGGACTCGGTCAGCTCGATCTTCTCGGGCCTGTTCGGCGGCGCCCCGGCCGCGGCCTATATCGAGTCGACCGTTGGCGTCGCCGCCGGCGCCAAGACCGGCCTGACCGCGGTGGTGGTGGGCCTGCTGTTCGTGGCGGTGATGTTCTTCTCGCCGCTGGCCGCGCTGGTCCCGTCCTACGCCACCGCGCCCGCGCTGATGTATGTGGGCCTGCTGATGCTGTCGAGCGTCAGCCGCCTGCACATGGATGACCTGGTCGATGCGCTGGCCGGCCTGGTCTGCGCCGTGTTCATCGTGCTGACCTGCAATATCGTCACCGGCATCATGCTCGGCTTCTGCACCCTGGTGGTGGGTCGCATCGTGGCCGGCGAATGGCGCAAGCTCAATCTCGGCACCGTGGCGATCGCGGTGGTGCTGGCGGCGTTCTACGCCGGCGGCTGGGCGATCTGACGCCACCCTGCATGAGCGCGTCCCGGATGATGCCGGGACGCTGACAACCAGATGTCTCCTCCACTGCGATCCAGGTGGATTTCAAGCCCGGGCTTCCTGCTTTCCCGGGCTGTTTTTTTTGGGCGCTGCCGCGGCAGGCACGTGGCATTCTGCCTGCGGCGACGGCACCTTCACTGCGGCGCCTGCAACGCCGCCATATCCATATAGGCCAGTTCCCAGACATGGCCATCCAGGTCCTGGAAGCCATGCCCATACATGAAGCCCAGGTCGATTGGCGGCTTGTAGGTATTGCCGCCCGCCATCACCGCGGCATTGATCATTTCATCGACGCGGGCACGGGTTTCCATCGACAGGCACACCAGCACTTCGGTGGCTTTGCGCGCATCGCAGATGTCATTGGGCGAGAAGGTGCGAAACTTGGCTTCGGTAAGCAGCATCACGAAAATGTTCTCGCCGACGATCATGCAGGTGCCGGTAGCGTCGGTAAATTGCGGATTGAAGGAAAAGCCCAGCTGGGTAAAGAAGGCAATCGACTTTTGCAGGTCGCGCACGGGTAAATTGACAAAGATCTGCTGGCTCATAGGGGCTCCGGTAGTCGTGAGGTGGCACTGCGCGGGGCGCAGAGAAACAGTCTAGGCGCTGAAAGCGGGCGCCGCGGGTATTTCGATTGCCCCTGAATGAGGACAAACAAAATCGAAACCAGGCACCGCAAAACCATCAATGACTGGGGCCATGCAGCGGCCATGGTGGCGGCAATGCTTTCCGCATTCGGCATGGCAATGACGCCGACAAGCTCCCCGACAATCAGTCCGTGCAATCTGCGTTATTTTTTGTAAAATTTTTTCAGGTGCTCGGTCACATGAATTTCTAGTACCATGCAGCGGCCTAATTGCAGAAAGGGGATATAAATGGCGACATACAAGCAACTCCTGGCTGAGAAGGAAGCGCTGGAAGCCAAGCTGAATGAAGTGCGCGCGACCGAAGTGGCCGGCGTGATCGATAAAATCCGCGAACTGATGACCGAATATGGCCTGACCGCGGAAGACATCCTGCCCCGGCGCAAGCGCGGCCGTCCTGCCGGCAGCAGCCCGCGCAAGACCGCAGCCGCCCTGCCCCCGAAGTACATGGATCCCAAGACCGGCAAGACCTGGTCCGGCCGCGGCCGTGCGCCGGCCTGGCTGGGCAAGCGTCCCGAGCGCTTCCTGATCGAGCAGTAAGCCAGTCCTGCGCCGGAGCTTCAGCGGGCTGATCCGGTTGCCTGCTGTCCCGCAAATCCGTTACGCAGCCGGGGGGCCGGACGGGTTTCACAACGCCTGGCAGACATAATCCTTCCGTAGTGCCCTGAAACCCTGCTGGGTCGGCTCGGCCGTCAGGCGCACGCCGCCGTCGGCCAGCGGCTGCAGGCGCAAGATCCGCGCCGAACACTGGCTGGCGGTCTCGTCCCGCTGGTAGCGGATCTCGTACTGCGCGCCCGCCACCGGCACGAACGACACGCCCGCGGCGCAGCGCATCTCGGGCAGCGGCGGCGCGGCCGCCGAAGTCACCGCCACATAGATGCGCCGGCCCGCCTCGACCAGCCGTTCGCGCGTGCGCGCGGGCGGCTCCGGCGAACGCCCGGCCATGTCCAGGCTGCGCTCCCTCCCCATTGCCGACAACTGCTTGCCGGTTCCCGCCAGCACCAGCGGCCGGGCCGGATCCGGGCAGCGGGCCGGATCGACGATGGTGAACGAGGTGTTTTCATCGGTGCTGGTCACCAGCCGCACGCTGGCGGACGGCGCGCCGGCGGGCACACGGTATTGCGCCACGCAGGCCGACACCGCTACCGCGGCGGCAAGCATCGGCAATACGGCAAGGCGGGGCGGGAAGGCGAACGACCAGTCATGGCGCATGGCGGGGCAGGTTGAGTCGCGATGGCGGGATGCCGGGCAGGAGTGCCTGGGTTGGCGGCACGATGGGACAAGATGGCCATCGATGCGATCCGATCGCACCGCGGCCAACGGTCCGTGCACTGACCTCCGAGGTGCGGGTGAACCGCCATGCCGCCTGAGCCGCCCAGCATACCCGCTTCCCACATCCGCAGGCAGCCGCACAAACCCATGTTGAAAACTGCGACGTGATATCCACAGAATCTGTGGATATCCTGCCGTGCCATGTCCGAAAACCCCGCTCTGTGCGCCACCGCACCGGACTGCCCAAAATTTAAGCAACGGGTTGCAGGACCCCGCCAAGCCAGCAGCGGCGCGGCCTTCCCCGGTCGCCTGGGATCCAGCGGGCGTCCCTGAGCGCCCGTTAAGCTGCCTGGCACACACTTCCCGCCGTCCCGCACCCTTGAAGGGGGCATCGTCACCGCGTAATCTCTTTTGTACCGGGGGCTGCACGGGCGCATTTGCGCCACCTTGCCAGCCAAAAACGACGATGCCACAACAAGAGCCTATCCAGGCCGGGCCGTTGCCTCGTGACCTGCTGCACGCGCTGCGTGAAGGCGGTTACGACGTATCGGCACTCGCGCCTGCCCCGGAATCCGACGCCGACTCCGACCCCTGCGACCACCAACCCGCCGCGCATGCGGCCGACCCGCAACAGGCCATCCACCTGCTGCTGGCCGTTTATCACGCCACCGGCGACCCCGCCATCGGGCTGTGGCTGGGCAGCCGGATGCCGCCCGACCTGCTCGGCCTGGCCGGCCTGCCCGCGATGGCCGGCCCGTCGCTGGGCACGGCCTTGCGGCGCATCGCGCGCTACCAGAAGCTGCTCGCCGGCGACCGCGTCGAACTGCGCCGCCAGGGCGACGAAGCCTGGGTCTGCATCCGCCCGAACGATCCCGAGGCGCCCGACAGCCGCCCGCGCATCGACATGGAGCTGTGCTCGCTGCTGGCCTTCGGCCGGCGCTTTACGCGCAAGCCGCTGCATCCGCTGCGGGTGTCGCTGCGCATCGGCCGGCCCGCCTGGCACCTGCGCTATACCGAGGCATTCGACTGCCCGGTGCGCTTCGGCGAGCCGGAAGACGCGATCGTGTTCGGCCGCCGCGACCTGGCGCTGCGGCTGATGGCGCGCGACCGCTCCAGCCCGGCGGCGCCCCCCGCCAGCCGCGACCTGCGGCCGGCCGCGGCCTCGCTCGGCGATGTGCGCAGCGCCCTGCAGCAACTGGCCGGCGACCGCGCGCTGAGCCTGGCCGCGGTGGCGCGCCACCTCGACATCAGCGAGCGCACGCTGCAGCGCCGGCTGATGGCCGCCGGCACCAGCTTCCGCACGCTGTGCGAAGACGCGCGGCGCGAGCTGGCCGGCCAATACCTGAGCGAGGGCGCGCTGTCGCTCGGCGAGATCGCGTTCCGGCTCGGCTTCGACGATGCCAACTCGTTCTTCCGCGCGTTCCGCCGCTGGACCGGCATGACGCCGGGCGACTACCGGCGCCACGCCGTGCCCGCGCCGCAGCCGCCGGCGTAGCCAGGGCCGGCTCACCCGCCGCGGAGTTGCTCCCACGGCGGGTTGTCGCCGAAGCGCTCGGCCAGGAAATCGACGAAGGCACGCACGCGCGGCGGCACCAGCCGCCGCTGCGGCATCACCGCGTAGATGCCGGTGTCCGCCAGCGGGTAGTCGGGCAGCACCTGCACCAGCCGGCCGGCCTGCAGGTCGGCGCAGACATGCCAGGCCGAATGCAGCGCGATGCCGAAGCCGGCCAGCGCCGCGTCGGACAGCAGCTCGCCGGTATTGGCCTCGATCCGGCCGCGCACGCGCACGGCAATCTCGCCGCCGGCGCCATCGCCCAGCCGCCATACATCCTGCCGTCCCTGGCTGCCCACCAGCAGCAGGCAATCGTGCCGCGCCAGGTCCTGCGGCGTGCGCGGCGTGCCGCGCCGGCGCAGGTAGTCGGGCGACGCGCACAGCAGCCGCCGGTTGTTGGCCAACCGGCGTGCGACCAGCGCCGAGTCGTCGAGCGCGCCGATGCGGATCGCCAGGTCGAAGCCCGCGCTGACCAGGTCCAGCACGTGGTCGCTCAGGTTGACGCTGAGCGATACCCCGGGATGTTGCCCCAGGAATTCCGGCAGCAGCGGCGAGACGTAAAGCCGCCCGAACGACGACGACGTGGTCACCCGCAAGGTGCCGGTGATGCCGGTGCCGGCCTGCCGCAACGACGCCCCCAGCGCCTCGAGGTCGTCCACCAGCGCGCGTCCCTGCTCGGCCAGCACCGCGCCCTCCGGGGTGGCGTGCAGGCGCCGCGTGGTGCGATGCAACAGGCGCACCCCAAGTTCGCGTTCCAGCCGCTGCAGCCGCTGGCTCGCCACCGCCACCGACAGGTCCAGGCTGCGCGCCGCGGCACTGATCGAGCCCAGGTCGAGCACCCGCAGAAACAGGCCAATATCGCCGATCCGGTCCATGATTATCAATTTTTCATTGAAACTGATTATAGATCATGCCGGTTTTTGCTGAAGCCGAAAAGGTCCAGACTGCGGGCTTCGTCCTCCCTTGCGCCCTTTTCCGACCATGGCTTCCCCTCGCTCCACCCTCGCCGCTCCCGCACCGGCCCGGCTGCCGATGGCGTTGTACGCGCTGACCGCCGGTTCGTTCGGCATCGGCTGCGCCGAATTCGTGATCATGGGCCTGCTGCTGCAGGTCGCCGCCGACCTGCAGGTGACCATCGCCGCGGCCGGCATGCTCGTCTCCGGCTACGCCCTGGGCGTGTTCGCCGGCGCGCCGGTGCTGACGCTGCTGACGCGCCGCATGCCACGCAAGGCCGTGCTGCTGGCGCTGATGGTGATCTATACCGTCGGCAACGCCGCCTGCGCGCTGGCGCCCGACTACACCACGCTGATGATCGCGCGCGTGCTGACCTCGCTCACCCATGGCACCTTCTTCGGCGTCGGCGCCGTGGTCGCGACCGGGCTGGTGCCGGAGGACCGCCGTGCCTCGGCGATTTCCGTGATGTTCTCCGGCCTGACCCTGGCCACGCTGCTGGGCATGCCCGCCGGCGCCTGGCTGGGCCTGCACCTGGGCTGGCGCTCGACCTTCTGGGCCATGACGCTGGTCGGCCTGCTGTCGCTCGCGGTGATCGCGCTGCTGGTGCAGAAGAGCCAGGACCACGGCGCGCGCGTGGCGCTGCGCGACGAACTGGCCACCATCGGCCGCCCGCAGGTGCTGCTGGGGCTGTTGATGACGGTGCTGCAGTCGATGGGGATCTTCGCCGTGATCACCTACGTGCAGCCGCTGCTGACGCGCGTGTCCGGCTTTGGCGAGGCGGCGGTATCGCCGATCCTGCTGCTGTTCGGCGCCGGCATGATCGTCGGCAACGTGCTCGGCGGCCGCCTTGCCGACCGCGCCCCGACGCGCGCGGTGCTGGGTACGCTGGCGGCGCTGACACTGGTGCTGGCGGCGATGACGCTGGCGATCCACAGCCAGGTGCTGGTGGCGGCCTTCGTCGGCATCCTCGGCGTCGCGGCCTTTGCCACGGTGTCGCCGCTGCAGCTGCGCGTGCTGCGCCACGCCCGCGGCGCCGGCGAGAACCTGGCATCGAGCTTCAATATCGCCGCGTTCAACCTGGGCAACGGCCTGGGCGCGTGGCTGGGCGGGGTGGTGGTCGATCACGGCCCGGGACTGACGGCACTGCCCTGGGTCGCGGCACTGGCGCCGATGGCGGCACTGGCGGTGGCATGGCTGAGCGTGAAGCTGGAACACGGCGCGCGCGCCCGCGCGCCAATGGCGCAGGCCTGCCCCTGAGCGCCCGCGCGAACTCGTCAGCCCGGCTTGCCGTCCACGCGCGGACGCATCAGCCGCGGCGCATACGTCAGCGCATAGAGCCCGAAGCCGGCTACCCAGCACGCCCCCGCGCCCCATACCCAATGCAGGTAGCCGGCGGGCCAGGCGATCGGCCCGAACACCCGCAACACCGCCGCCGCGGCCACCAGCCAGTACGCCGCGGTCTCGGCGCGGCCGGCCACCAGCATGCGGCCGGTGTGGCCCAGCGCCGTGCGGGTGATCATGGCGATGATCGCCACGCCGAGCACCCCCACCGTGAATGCGTGCGTCGCCAGCCCGGCCATGACCAGCCCGAGCGCGCCGAGCGCCTGCAGCAGCAGTGCCAGCGGCAGCCACGCGTAGGCCAGGTGCAGCACCCACAGGATCGGCCGGTTGCCGACCGCATGGCCGCGCCACCCCGCCACGCGCGCGCCCAGCACCAGCGCGGCCAGCAGCGACAGCGCCGCCGCCAGCCATCCGGGCAGCGGCAGCAGACCGGCCGCCAGCCCCAGCACGGCCGCGGGAATCACCAGGCGGTCCACCTGCCGGTTCTGGCGCAGCCGGAAGCCGGGAATCGCGTTGGTGGTGAACATCGGGATCACGCGCCCGCCGATCACCACCACGAACAGCGTCACCAGGGCTACGCCGGCGCGGCAGGCCAGCATCGCGCCGGCGTCGTGGCCGCGCGCCTGCAGCCACAGGCTGGCGATATCGGCCAGCGCCAGCAGCCATAGCGCGAGCGCCAGCGGATAGTTGCGGCGGTTGCCGCCGCGCACCAGCGTGCGCGTAAAGGCCAGCGCCGCCAGCGGCAGGAAGGCGGCTTCGATGGGAAAGGCAACGGTGCCAGGCGCCACCCACAGGCCCACGCGTCCGGCCAGCCACAGCCCGAACAGCACGGCCAGCGCCGCGCCGGTCGGCGTCGGCTGCCCGGTCCAGGCACGTCCCGCCGTGAACAGGAATCCCACCACGATCGCCGCGGCAAAGCCGAACACCATTTCGTGCGCGTGCCAGAACATCGCCGCCAGCGCCGGTGCCGGGCCGGCCGCCTGCATGCCCGCCAGCATGGCCGACCACGCCGCGATTGCCAGCGCGGCAAACACCGCGCCGCCCAGGTAGAACGGCCGGAACCCCAGTGCAAACAGGGCAAAGCCACGTGGCGGCGGCCCTGGCGGGGCGTTGCCGGAAGGCGGCGTGCGCCGCGCGGGAAGGATGGGAATGGTGTCCATGGCGAGAACAATGAGGGCGTGGCGCGGGGTTCGCCGCGGCGGCGCCAAGCGATGCGCCGCATGTGGTCCCCACGATAGCACCGCCGCCGCGCCGGCGACCTCCCCCGGTAGAACTACTTCCAAAGGCAGTCGGCGCGCGCGCCCGCGCTGTGCTCCCGGCGAATAGGCAGCACCAGCGCCCGCCCCTACTCTGGCATCACCCCCGCCAAAGTTGACACAGGAGCATGGCCATGGCCACCCAACCCCGCGCGCCGGACCCGATCCCGCCCGGCGCCGCAATGACACTGGCGTCCAGTACTTTTGCCTTCACCATCTGTTTTGCCGTATGGATGCTGTTCGCGGTCCTCGGCATTCCCCTCAAGCAACAACTCGGCCTCAACGACACCGAATTCGGCCTGCTCGCCGCCACCCCGGTGCTGAGCGGCTCGCTGATCCGCGTGCCGCTGGGGTTGTGGACCGACCGCTTCGGCGGCCGCATCGTGTTCTTCGTGCTGATGCTGGCCACCGTGGTGCCGATCTGGCTGATCTCGTACGCGACCACGCTGTGGCAGCTGCTGGTGCTGGGGCTGTTCGTCGGCCTGGCGGGCGGCTCGTTCTCGGTGGGCACGCCCTACGTGGCGCGCTGGTTCCCGCGCTCGCGCCAGGGACTGGCGATGGGCATCTTCGGCGCCGGCAACTCGGGGGCAGCGCTGACCAAGTTCGTCGCGCCGGCGCTGATCCTGGCGGCCGGCACCTGGACCATCGTGCCGCGCGTGTATTCGGTGGCGATGCTGGCGACCGCGCTGCTGTTCTGGGTGTTCTCGCGCAGCAACCCGGCGCACATGGTCAAGTCCAGCGTCGGCTGGCGCGAGCAGCTGGCGGTGATGCGCGACCCGCGCGTGTGGCGCTACTCGCAGTACTACTCGGTGGTGTTCGGCGGCTATGTCGGCCTGTCGCTGTGGATGACCAAGTACTACATCGGCGAGTACGGCTTCGACATCAAGACCGCCGCCTTCCTGGCCGCCTGCTTCTCGCTGCCGGGCGGCGTGCTGCGCGCGATCGGCGGCTGGATCTCCGACCGCTACGGCGCACACCGCACCACCTGGTGGGTGATGTGGGTGAGCTGGGTCGGCTTTTTCCTGCTGAGCTATCCGCAGACCGACTTCATCGTCCAGACCACCAGTGGCCCGCAAGGATTCCGCATCGCGCTGACGCCCACGGTATTCACCTTCCTGCTGTTCGTGGTCGGCATCGCCTTCGCCATCGGCAAGGCCTCGGTGTTCAAGTTCATCTCCAACGACTTCACCCACAACATCGGCGCGGTCTCCGGTGTGGTGGGCCTGGCCGGCGGGCTGGGCGGCTTCGTGCTGCCGATCCTGTTCGGCATGCTGGCCGACCTGACCGGCATCCGCAGCAGCTGCTTCATGCTGATGTACGGCACCGTGTGCGTGAGCCTGGTGTGGATGCACTACAGCCACCGCGCCGAACGCCAGCGCAAGGCCCAGGCCGTCGGCCTGCCCCAGGCGGCCTGACGCGGCACCGACCCACGCGCGCCTCCGCGCATTCTTCATCAAGGCACACCGATCATGACCTCATCCGTACTCACCCGCTGGGAGCCCGAGAACGTGGCATTCTGGCAAAGCGAGGGCGAGCGCATCGCCTACCGCAACCTGTGGATCTCGATCCCGGCGCTGATGCTGGCGTTCGTGGTCTGGATGCTGTGGAGCGTGGTCGCGGTCAACCTCGACCGCGCCGGCTTCCAGTTCACCAAGAACCAGTTGTTCTGGCTGACCGCGCTGCCGGCGCTGTCGGGCGCCACGCTGCGCATCTTCTATTCCTTCCTGGTGCCGGTGTTCGGCGGGCGCCGCTTCACCGCCATCTCCACCGCGCTGCTGCTGATCCCCGCGCTGGGGATGGGCTTCGCGCTGCGCGACCCGTCCACGGGCTATCCCACGCTGCTGGTGCTGGCGCTGCTGTGCGGCCTGGGCGGCGCCAACTTCAGTTCGTCGATGGCCAATATCAGCTTCTTCTTTCCCAAGGCGAAGAAGGGACTGGCCACCGGGCTGAATGCCGGCATCGGCAACCTCGGCGTGTCGGTGGTGCAGTTCGTCACGCCGCTGGTGGTATCGCTGGCGGTGTTCGGCGCGCTCGGCGGCGAGCCGCAGCAATACCAGGCCAACGGCGCCACGCAGGACCTGTGGCTGCAGAACGCCGGCTTTATCTGGGTGCCGTTCATCGTGGTATCGGCGCTGGCGGCGTGGTTCGGCATGCATGACATCGCCGACGCCAAGGCCTCGTTCGCGGAACAGGCCGTGATCTTCAAGCGCAAGCACAACTGGCTGATGTGCTGGCTGTACGTGGGCACCTTCGGCTCGTTCATCGGCTTCTCGGCCGGGCTGGCGCTGCTGACCAAGTCGCAGTTCCCGGGCGTGAACCCCACCGCCTATGCCTTCCTGGGGCCGCTGGTCGGCGCGCTGACGCGTCCCGTGGGTGGCTGGATCTCCGACAAGCTCGGCGGCGCGCGCGTCACGCTGTGGACCTTTATCGGCATGATCGCGGCGGTGTTCGCGGTGCTGGCGGCGCTGCCGCACGACGGCGCCGGCGGCGACTTCACGTACTTCCTCGCGGCCTTCATCGCACTGTTCGCGCTGACCGGCATCGGCAACGGCTCGACCTTCCGCATGATCCCGGTGATCTTCCTGACCGAGCGCCAGCGCGCCGCGCAGGGCAAGGGCGACGCCGCGCAACGCCAGGCGCTGCAGGAAGCCGGCAAGGAGTCCGCCGCGGTCCTGGGCTTTTCCGGCGCGATCGGTGCGTACGGCGGCTTCTTCATCCCCAAGAGCTTCGGCACCTCGCTGGAGCTGACCGGTGCGCCCGACGCCGCGCTGTATTGCTTTATCGCCTTCTATGTCAGCTGCGTGCTGGTGACGTGGTGGTACTACGCGCGCCGCAACGCCCCCATGCCCTGCTGAAACCCCGTGCCGGCCGGACTAGTTCTTCGGAACTAGGTCCGCGCCGCGCGCCTCCCCCGATCGCCACGCGGCGGCTGTTCCACCAGCGAATTGGCCGCCGCCCCGCTCCCCCATAAGCTCAAGGTGTCCCTGCAAACGCTCCCGCAATCCCCGGAGCGCCGCAGCAAAGCCTCGCGGAGAACAAGCAAATGAGTCATTTCCTGGATCGACTGAAGTTCATGTCGCGCGTCAAGTCCACCTATGCGGACGGCCACGGCGCGGTGGTGAACGAAGACCGCAAGTGGGAAGACGGCTACCGCAGCCGCTGGCAGCACGACAAGATCGTGCGCTCCACCCACGGCGTGAACTGCACGGGTTCCTGCTCCTGGAAGGTCTACGTCAAGAACGGCCTGATTACCTGGGAAACGCAGCAGACCGACTACCCGCGCACGCGCCCGGACCTGCCCAACCACGAGCCGCGCGGCTGTCCGCGCGGCGCCTCGTACAGCTGGTACGTCTACTCCGCCCAGCGAGTCAAGTACCCGATGATCCGCGGCCGCCTGATGGAGATGTGGCGCGAGGCCCGCAAGACTATGGACCCGGTCGCCGCCTGGGCATCGATCAGCCAGGATCCGAAGAAGGCGGCGCGTTACAAGAGCGTGCGCGGCCAGGGCGGCTTTGTGCGCGCCGACTGGAACACCGCCACCGAAATGATCGCCGCGGCCAACGCCTTCACCGTGAAGAAGTTCGGCCCGGACCGCGTGATCGGCTTCTCGCCGATCCCGGCGATGTCGATGGTCTCGTATGCCGCCGGCGCGCGCTACCTGAGCCTGCTCGGCGGCGCCTGCCTGTCGTTCTACGATTGGTACTGCGACCTGCCGCCGGCCAGCCCGCAGATCTGGGGCGAACAAACCGACGTGCCCGAATCGGCCGACTGGTACAACTCCACCTACCTGATGGTGTGGGGCTCCAACGTGCCGCAGACGCGCACGCCTGACGCGCACTTCTACACCGAAGTCCGCTACAAGGGCACCAAGACCGTCGCGGTCTCGTCCGACTTCGGCGAGATGGTCAAGTTCGGCGATATCTGGCTGGCGCCGAAGCAAGGCACCGATGCCGCGCTGGCGATGGCCATGGGCCACGTGGTGCTGAAGGAATTCCACGCCAGCGGCAAGTCCGCCTACTTCCGCGACTACATCAGGCAGTACACCGACATGCCTATGCTGGTGCTGCTGCGCCAGAACCAGGACAACGGCGATACGCTGGTCCCCGACCACTTCCTGCGCGCCTCGCACCTGGCCGACAACCTCGGCGAAGCCAACCATCCCGAGTGGAAGACGCTGCAGATCGACGACGCCACCGGCGAGATCGTCGCACCCAACGGCTCGATCGGCTTCCGCTGGGGCGAGGCCGCGCACAACGGCGGCGAAAAGGTAGGCCGCTGGAACCTGGAGATGAAGGACGGCGGCAGCGGCCGCACGGTCGAGCCGCGCCTGTCGCTGGTCGGCAACGGCGACGAAGTGGTGGAGGTCGGCTTCCCCTACTTCGGCGGCGAACACGACGAACTGCTGCGCCGCCGCGTGCCGGCACGCCGCATCACCCTGGCCGACGGCAGCAGCGCGCTGGTGGCAACCGTCTATGACCTGCAGATGGCCAACTACGGCGTCGACCAGGGCCTGGGCGGCGCCAATGTGGCGACGTCGTATGAAGACGACGTGCCCTACACCCCGGCCTGGCAGGAAAAGCACACCTCCGTGCCGGCCCGCCTGGTGGTCCAGGTGGCGCGCGAGTTCGCCGACAACGCCGACCGCACGCAAGGCAAGAGCATGGTGATCGTCGGTGCCGCGCTGAACCACTGGTACCACAACGACATGATCTACCGCGGCATCATCAACCTGCTGATGATGTGCGGCTGCATCGGCAAGAGCGGCGGCGGCTGGGCCCACTACGTCGGCCAGGAAAAGCTGCGCCCGCAGTTCGGCTGGGCTCCGCTGGCATTCGGCCTGGACTGGTCGCGCCCGCCGCGCCAGATGAACGGCACCTCGTTCTTCTACAACCACACCAGCCAGTGGCGCCACGAGAAGCTGGGCGTCGACGAGATCCTGTCGCCGACCGCCGACCGCAAGCGCTATGACGGCATGTCGCTGCTGGACCTGAACGCCAAGTCGGAGCGCATGGGCTGGCTGCCGTCGGCGCCGCAGCTCGGCAGCAATCCGCTCGACGTGGCCGACGCGGCCGAGCAGGCCGGCAAGGACCCGGTGGCCTACACCGTCGAGCAGCTGAAGTCGGGTGCCTTGCAGTTTGCCTGCGATGATCCGGACAATCCCGCCAACTTCCCGCGCAACATGTTCGTGTGGCGCTCCAACATCCTGGGCAGCTCTGGCAAGGGACATGAATATTTCCTGAAGTACCTGCTCGGCACGCAGAACGCCGTGTTCGGCGACGAAAACGATGCGATCACGCCGAGCGAAGTCAACGTGCGCCCGGCCGCCGAAGGCAAGCTCGACCTGCTGACCGTGCTGGACTTCCGCATGAGCACCACCTGCCTGTATGGCGACATCGTGCTGCCGACGGCAACCTGGTACGAGAAGGACGACCTCAACACGTCCGACATGCACCCCTTTATCCACCCGCTGTCCGAAGCCGTGCAGCCGCTGTGGGAAAGCAAGACCGACTGGGAAATCTACAAGGCCATCGCGAAGAAGTTCAGCGAGATTGCCGGGCCGTACCTGGGCACGCGCAAGGACCTGGTCTGCACGCCGCTGCTGCACGACACCCCGGGCGAACTGGGCCAGCCGTTCGAGCCCAAGGACTGGAAAGCCGGCGAGTGCGACCTGATCCCGGGCAAGACCGCGCCGTCGATGACGGTGGTGGAACGCAACTACGCGGACATCTACAAGAAATTCACCTCGATCGGCCCGCTGCTCGACAAGCTCGGCAATGGCGGCAAGGGCATCAACTGGAACACCCGGCATGAGGTGAAGGAAATCGGCGACCTGAGCCACACGGTGACGGAACCCGGCGTGAGCCAGGGCCGCCCGAAGCTCGAAACGGCGATCGATGCCGCCGAGATGATCCTGACCTTCGCGCCCGAAACCAACGGCCACGTCGCCGTCAAGGCGTGGGAAGCGCTGTCGAAGATCACCGGGCGCGACCACACCCACCTGGCCGAAGGGCGCGAGCACGACAAGATCCGCTTCCGCGACGTGCAGGCGCAGCCGCGCAAGATCATCTCCGCTCCGACGTGGTCGGGGCTGGAGTCGGAAGAGGTCAGCTACAACGCCGGCTACACCAACGTGCACGAGCTGATCCCCTGGCGCACGCTGACCGGCCGCCAGCAGTTCTACCAGGACCACCGCTGGATGCTGGACTTCGGCGAAGGCGCGTGCGTGTACAAGCCGGCCATCGATACCAAGACCGTGGCGCCGATGCTGGGCAAGAAGCCCAACGGCAACCCCGAGCTGGTGCTGAACTGGATCACGCCGCACCAGAAGTGGGGCATCCACTCCACCTACTCCGACAACCTGCGCATGCTGACGCTGTCGCGCGGCGGCCCGCACGTGTGGATCTCGGAAGCCGAGGCCAAGGCCAACGGCATCCGCGACAACGACTGGGTCGAGGTGTTCAACGTCAACGGCACGCTGACCGCGCGCGTGGTGGTGTCGCAGCGCGTGCCCAAGGGCATGTGCCTGATGTACCACGCGCAGGAAAAGATCGTGAACGTGCCCGGCGCCGAGACCAGCGGCATGCGCGGCGGCATCCATAACTCGGTCACGCGCGCGGTGACCAAGCCCACCCACATGATCGGCGGCTACGCGCAACTGGCCTACGGCTTCAACTACTACGGCACCGTCGGCAGCAACCGCGACGAGTTCGTGATCCTGCGCAAGATGAAGAAGGTCGACTGGCTCGAAGGACCGCTGGTGGAAACCAACAAGGAAGGAGCAACGCAATGAAGATCCGCGCCCAGGTGGCCATGGTGCTGAACCTCGACAAGTGCATCGGCTGCCATACCTGCTCCGTGACCTGCAAGAACGTCTGGACCAGCCGCGACGGCGTCGAGTACGCGTGGTTCAACAACGTCGAGACCAAGCCCGGCATCGGCTATCCCAAGGAATGGGAGAACCAGGACAAGTGGCAGGGCGGCTGGAAGCGCAATGCCGACGGGACGCTGGAGCCGCGCCAGGGCGGCAAGCTGAAGATCCTGGCGAACCTGTTCGCCAATCCCAACCTGCCGGCGATCGACGAGTACTACGAGCCCTTCACCTACGACTACGAGCACCTGCAGAAGGCGCCGCTGTCGCAAACGCCGCCCACCGCGCGCCCGGTCTCGGTGCTGACCGGGCGCAAGATGGAAAAGATCGAGTGGGGCCCGAACTGGGAAGATGACCTCGGCGGCGAGTTCAGCTCGCGCGGCCGCGACAAGCTCTTCGACGACGTGCAGAAGGAGATGTACTCGACCTTCGAGAACACCTTCATGATGTACCTGCCGCGCCTGTGCGAGCACTGCCTGAACCCGGCCTGCGTGGCATCGTGCCCGTCGGGCTCGATCTACAAGCGCGAGGACGACGGCATCGTGCTGGTCGACCAGGACAAGTGCCGCGGCTGGCGCATGTGCATCTCGGGCTGCCCGTACAAGAAGATCTACTTCAACTGGCAGAGCGGCAAGGCCGAGAAATGCCTGTTCTGCTATCCGCGCATCGAGGCCGGCCAGCCCACGGTCTGCTCCGAGACCTGCGTCGGCCGCATCCGTTACCTCGGCGTGATGCTGTACGACGCCGACCGTATCGAGCAGGCCGCGTCGGTGGCCGATGAGCGCGACCTGTACCAGTCGCAGCTCGACGTGTTCCTCGATCCGCACGATCCGGCAGTGCGGGCCGAGGCGCTGCGCCAGGGCATTCCCCAGGCCTGGCTGGACGCCGCGCGCAAGTCGCCGGTCTACAAGATGGCGTGCGAGTGGAAGATCGCCTTCCCGCTGCATCCGGAATACCGCACGCTGCCGATGGTCTGGTACGTCCCGCCGCTGTCGCCGATCCAGTCGGCGGCCGAAGCCGGCCACATGGGCATGAACGGGGTGATCCCCGATGTCAAGAGCCTGCGCATCCCGGTCAAGTACCTGGCCAACCTGCTGACCGCGGGCGACGTGATGCCGGTGCTGTCGGCACTGGACCGCATGCTGGCGATGCGCGCCTACAAGCGCTCGCAGGTGGTCGACGGCGTGCAGGACCTCGACGTGCTGAAGCAGGTGGGCCTGACGCCCGCGCAGGTCGAGGACATGTACAAGACCATGGCCATCGCCAACTACGAGGACCGTTTCGTGATCCCGTCCTCGCACAAGGAAATGGTCGAGGACAGCTTCAACGACAAGGCCAGCTGCGGCTTCACCTTCGGCAACGGCTGCTCGGGTGGCACCTCGGATGGCGCGCTGTTCGGCAAGAAGCCGCAGGGCAGCGTGCATTTCGTCGACATGCCCAGGTCGCGCAAGAAGGCCGTGATGAGCTGAGCGCGCGCCAACGTGCTCGCCAACCAACCGGAGAACAACATGCCCCTCTATCCCATCCTCAGTGCGCTGCTCGGCTATCCCGAGCAGGATCTGCTCGACGCGCTGCCGGAGATCGATGACGCGCTGGCCGAGTGGCCCCAGGCGCGCGACCTGCTGGCGCCGGTGACCGCGATGCTGCGCAGCGAGGCGCTGATCACGCTGCAGGAAAACTATGTCGCCACCTTCGACCGCAATCCGGCTCACTCGCTGCACCTGTTCGAGCATGTGCACGGCGAAAGCCGCGACCGCGGCCAGGCCATGGCCGACCTGATCGACGAGTACCGGCGCGAGGGCTTCGAGCCCGCGGCGTCCGAGCTGCCCGACTACGTGCCGCTGTTCCTGGAGTTTCTCGGCGCACTCGCGGCGGACGGCAACGAGGCACGCGCCGAACAGCTGCTGGGCGAGGCCATCCACGTGCTGGCCGCGATCGGCGACCGGCTCGCGCGCAACCAGAGCCCCTACGCCGGCGTGTTCGCCGTGCTGCGCACGCTCACCGACGTGCAGCCGCAACCGCAGCAGGAGCCGCCGGTGCGGGACATGGACGAGGCGCTGGAAACCTTCGGCCCGGGCGCCGACGGCGTCGAGCCGCTGCTGGCGCCGCAGGCCGGCCCGCAGGCGGTGAAGTTCTACCCGCGCGGCACGGCACCGGTGCCATTGCCTTGCTGAAATGCCGACGCAAGCCGACTGTTCGCTCCCCTCTCCCGCTTGCGGGAGAGGGGCGGGGGTGAGGGCGGGAGCTTCGACGAAGCGCCGGTGCCTGAACCACCCCTCACCCTGCCCTATCCCCTGAGGGAGAGGGAAAACAGCTGGCATAGACGGACACCGGGGCAACCTGCAGCCCAATCCTCTTAAAGAGCTAACACCATGGCAACCCTCCACCAATTCCTCTTCGGCATCTACCCGTACATCGCGCTGGCGATCTTCCTGTTCGGCAGCCTGGCCCGCTTCGAGCGCGAGCAATACACCTGGAAGAGCGACAGCTCGCAAGTGCTGTACCGCGGCAACCTGCGCACCGGCAACATCCTGTTCCATGTCGGCATCCTCGGCCTGTTCTTCGGCCACCTGGTGGGCCTGCTGACCCCGGTCGCGGTATGGGACGCGCTGGGCGTCTCGCACGGCTTCAAGCAGGGCGTGGCGATGGCCGCCGGCGGCGTGATGGGCACCATGTGCCTGGCCGGCCTGCTGATCCTGCTGCATCGCCGCCTGACCAGCGCGCGCGTGTCCGCGGTGACCCGCACCGGCGACAAGGTTCTGCTGCTGTGGCTGCTGGTGACGCTGCTGCTGGGCCTGTCCACCATCTTCGAATCGGCCGGCCACATGGACGGCCACATGATGGTGCAGCTGATGAACTGGGCGCAGCACATCGTCACGCTGCGCGGCGACGCCGCCGGCTTTATCGCCGACGCGCCGCTGCTGTTCAAGGCGCACCTGTTCATGGGCATGACCCTGTTCGTGATCTTCCCCTTCACGCGGCTGGTGCACGTGTGGAGCGGCTTTGCCTCGCTTGGCTATCTGGGTCGCGCCTGGCAGCTGGTGCGCAGCCGCTGAGCGCCACAACCCGACAAGGAGAACACGATGCCTGTCACCGTCAACGGCGTGGAACTGCGCGACGCCGATATCGAGCGCGAACTGGACCACCATCACGACACCGCCAATGCCGCGAAGATGGCGACGATCTCCGCCATCCTGCGCCTGCTGGTGCGCGAAGAGGCCGGACGTATCGGCCTGAGCGTGCCGGGCCAGGACGACGACGCGCTTGCCATGGCGCTGCTGGAACGCGAGGCCGGCATTCCCGAGCCGGACGAATCCAGTTGCCGCCGCCACTACGACAGCCGTCCGGAGCGCTTTCGCGACGGGGAATGGGTCGAGGCCGACCACATCCTGTTCCAGGTGACGCCGCGCGTGCCGCTGGACGCGCTGCGCGAAATCGCGGCGCAGACGCTGGCGCTGGTGCGCGGCGACCCGTCGAGCTTCGCGCAGCATGCCCGCGCGCTGTCGAACTGCCCGAGCGGCAGCAACGGCGGGCGCCTGGGCCGCGTGTTCCGAGGCGAGACCGCGCCGGAGTTCGAGCGCGCGCTCTTTGCCGCGCAGCATGACGGCGTCTTGCCGCAACTGGTCGAGACCCGCTTCGGACTGCATATCGTGCGCATCCTGGAGCGCTGCCCCGGCACCCGCCTGCCGTTCGAGGCCGTGCGCGGCGACATCGCCTGTGCGCTGGCCACGGCGGCGCGGGACCGCGCCTGGAAGCAATACGCCAGCCTGCTGATCGGGCGCGCCCGCATCGAAGGCATCGAACTGGAAGGCGCCGACAGCCCGCTGGTGCAGTAGCGCCGCCATCCTGACCAACGGAAACCGCCATGCATCAGATCGAACATCTACTGAAGGGCTTCGAGCGGTTCCAGCAACGCTATTTCGACGATGCGCCGAGCCTGTTCGACGCGCTGCGCAGCGGGCAGCAGCCGCCCACCCTGCTGATCGGCTGCTGCGACTCGCGCGTGGACCCGGCCCTGTTGCTGGGCTGCGACCCGGGCGATCTCTTCACCGTGCGCAATATCGGCAACCTGGTGCCGCCCTGCACCGGGCGTCATGAGGGCAGCCTGCACGGCGTGTCCGCCGCGATCCAGTTTGCCGTCGAGCAGCTGCGCGTCGAGCGCATCATCGTGATGGGCCATGGCGGCTGCGGCGGCATCCGCGCGCTGCTGGCGCAGCCCGCCGACGCCGGCGACCATCCGCCCGACGAAGGCGACGAAGCCGACTACCTAGGCGCCTGGGTGCGCATCGCCGCACCGGCGCGCCGGCAGGTGGAGCAAACGCTTGCCGGCGCCAGCCCGGCGCAGCGCCAGCGCGCCTGCGAACAGGCGGCGGTCCTGGTCTCGCTGCGCAACCTGCAGACCTTCCCGTTCGTGCGGCGCGCGCTGGAAGCAGGAACGCTGACGCTGCACGGCTGGTACTTCGACCTGCAGGCCGGCGCGCTGCTGGCCTACTCGCAACGCGCCGATGCCTTCCTGCCGCTGGTATGCCCGTTGCCTATGACCGCCGCACAAACCGAATCCGTCACGACATGAATCCCTTTATCTTCGGCATCACCGGCACCTCCGGCAGCGGCAAGACCACCCTGATCACGGCGCTGCTGCCCTGGTTCCGCGCCCAGGGCCTGACCGTCAACGTGGTCAAGCACAGCCACCACCCGCTCGAGCTCGAGCCCCCGGGCAAGGACAGCGCGCGCTTTCGCGCCGCCGGCGCGGCCGAGGTGATGGTGGCCTCGCCCTATCGCTACGCCATCGTGCGCGAACTGGCCGACGAGGCCGAGCCGACGCTGGCCGAGCAGGTGGCGCGGCTGCGCCCGGCCGACATCACGCTGGTCGAAGGCTTCCGCCGCGAGGCGATCCCGCGCATCGAGGTCTACCGGCCCGCGCACGGGCGCGCGCCCTACTATCCCGGCGATCCCTCGATCATCGCGCTGGCCACCGACACGCGCATGGACACCGTGCTGCCCTGCATGGCGCTGGACGATATCGCGCAGATCGGCGGCTTTATCCTGGCCCTGCGCGACCAGGCCGCGGCCCTGCCAGGCGTGGGCGCGGGCGCCGCGCGGGCCTCGGAACTGGCGCTGTAGCTGTCTGACGCCGGCCGCGGCTTACCAGGCACCGGCGCCGTTGCTGCCACCGGCGGCGCGGTGGCCGGCAAAGTGCTCCAGCATGAAATCCACCAGCGCCCGCACCTTGTCCGGACGGTGATTGCGCGCCGGGAACACCAGGTGGATGTCCGCCGGCGCGAACTGCCACTGCGGCAACACCCGGCGCAGCGCGCCGCTGCGCAGGTGCTCCGCCGCGTCCCACTCCGAGCGCACGATCAGGCCGTGGCCGTCGAGCGCCCACGCCAGCGCCGACTCCCCGTCATTGGTGCTCATGGTGCCGCGCACCTTGACGGTCTCCTGCTGCGCGCCGTGGCGCAGGTGCCAGGTGCCGAAGGTCTCGTCGGCTTCGCGGATGAAGATGCAGTTGTGACGCGCCAGTTCACGCGGGCTTGACGGCTCGCCATGCGCCGCCAGGTACGACGGCGAAGCGCACAGCAGCCGGCGATTGTTGGCCAGCAGGCGCGCGCTCAGCCGCACGTCCGGCATCTCGCCGAAGTGGATCATGGCGTCCAGCCCCTGTTCGACCAGGTTCAGCGGCCGGTCGCTCAGGTATAGCTGGACCTCGATATTCGGGTAGAGGCGTGCAAACCGGGCCAGCGCCGGCGCGATATGCCGGCGCCCGAATCCCAGCGTGGCGCCGATCTTCAGCAACCCGTGCGGGGTACTGCCGGTGCCCGCGATGGCGCGTTCCAGCGCCTCCATCTCGGCCAGGATGCGGGCGCCTTCCACCAGGTAGCTCTCGCCTTCCGGCGTCAGGCTGATGCGGCGCGTGGTCCGGTGCAGCAAGCGCACCCGCAGCCGTGCCTCCAGCGCCGCCAGCCGCTTGCTGACCGCGGGCGGCGTCACGCCCAGCTGCTGCGCCGCGCCGGCCAGGCTGCCATGCTGGTTGATACAGGCAAAGAACGCGACGTCGGAGAGCTGGTCCATTGGTGAATTACAGAAAATAAAGAAGTAACCGAGTTTGAATTATGTGCCTCCAGGTGAATGATACGATGGCTTCCATAACAAGTCATCGCGACCGGAGACACCCATGAAAGTTGCCCGCCTCACCGCCTTGCTGATGTGCGCCGCGTCGATCGGCACCGCCGCGGCGCAGAACTATCCCCAGCGCCCGGTGCGCCTGGTCGTGCCCTACGCGCCGGGCGGCAGCGCCGACATCGCCGCGCGGCTGGTCTCGGAGGCATGGGCCAAAAGCCTGGGCGGCACCATCGTGGTCGAGAACCGCGCGGGTGCCAGCGGCAATATTGGTGTCGATGCGGTGGCCAAGGCCGCCGCCGACGGCTACACCGTCGGCCTGCAGACCGTATCGCTGGCGATCAACCCGGGCCTGTTCCCGCGCATGCCGTACGACA
The DNA here is from genome assembly GCF_900250115.1 of Cupriavidus taiwanensis. Classification (NCBI taxonomy): domain Bacteria; kingdom Pseudomonadati; phylum Pseudomonadota; class Betaproteobacteria; order Burkholderiales; family Burkholderiaceae; genus Cupriavidus; species Cupriavidus taiwanensis. Next base: position 2,483,533 of record NZ_LT984804.1, read on the forward strand.
CCCTCAAGGACCTCGTGCCGATCGGCATGGTGGCCAGTTCCCAGCATGTGCTGGTGGTCAACAACAACGTGCCTGCCACCAACCTGCAGCAACTGATCGCTGCGGCCAGGGCCGCGCCCGGCAAGCTGACCTATGGCTCGGCGGGCAACGGCAGCACCTTCCATATGTCGGCCGAACTGTTCAAGTCGGTGGCGAACGTCGCCATCGTCCACGTGCCGTACCGCGGCGGGGGCCCCGCGCTGGTCGACACCATCGCGGGCCAGGTCGACATGAGCTTCCCGGTCATCTCCGCGGCCCAGCAGCATGTGCAGGGCGGCAAGCTCAAGGCGCTCGCGGTCACCGGCACGCGGCGCTCGGCGCAGTTGCCGAACGTGCCGACCGCGGCCGAGGCGGGCCTGCCCGGCTATGCCTTCGAGACCTGGTTCATGGTGTTCGCCCCGGCCGGCACGCCGCGGCCCGTGATCGACAAGCTCAACGCCGCGCTGAACACCGCACTGGCATCGCCGTCGACGCGCGAGCGCATGGTCAGGGAAGGCTTCGAGCCGACGCCGACCACGCCCGAAGCGGCACGCCAGCGCCTGGAAAAGGAAATGCCGGTGTGGGCGCGACTGATCAAGCAGCGCGGCATCACCGCGGAATAACCCCTGACAAGGCAGGCCCCATGCCCCCCCCCAAGACGCTATACCAGAAGCTGGTCGACGCGCACACCGTCGCCAGGATCGACGACGACAACGTGCTGCTGTACTGCGACCTGCACCTGATGAACGAGTACACCAGCCCGCAGGCCTTCGCCGGGCTGCACGAACAGCAGCGCGGCGTGATGGTGCCCGGCCAGAACGTTGCGGTGGTCAGCCATATCATCCCGACCCATCCCGGCGCAATCCGCGTGTTCGCCGACCCGGCCTCGGCGCTGCAGGCCACCAACCTGCACGCCAACTGCGCGCGCCATGGCATCCCGCTGTTCGACACCAACGATGCGCTGCAGGGCATCGAGCACGTGGTCGCCCCCGAGCACGGCATGATCCGCCCCGGCATGGTGGTGATCTGCGGCGACAGCCATACCACCACCTATGGCGCGCTTGGCGCGCTCGGCTTCGGCATCGGCACCTCCGAGGTCGAACACGTGCTGGCCACGCAGACGCTGGTCTACCGCATGGCCCGCACCATGCGCATCCGCGTCGACGGCACGCTGCCCACCGGCACCACCGCCAAGGATCTGATCCTGAAGATCATCGGCGCGATCGGCGCGCAAGGCGCGCGCGGCTATGTGGTGGAGTACTGCGGCACGGCGATTCGCGCGCTGAGCGTCGAGGCGCGCTTCACGCTGTGCAACATGACCGTCGAGGCGGCCGCGCGCGGCGCGCTGATCGCACCCGACGCGGCGGCCACCGACTACGTGCTGCGCCGCGCGCCGGACATCGCCGGCCTGCAGAGAGACGCCGCCCTTGCCTACTGGGGCACGCTGCACAGCGACGCCGATGCCGTGTTCGACATGGAATTCTCGTTCGATGCCGGCGAGATCGAACCGTACGTGACCTGGGGCACCAGCCCGGACCAGGTGCTGCCGGTCTCCGGCACGATCCCGTTTGCCGAAGCGCAGATCGACGAGGCCGAGCAGCGCTCGGTCGAGCGCGCGCTCGCGTACACGCAATTGCAGCCCGGCGCGGCGCTGGCTGGCACTGCGATCCAGCATGTCTTCATCGGCTCTTGCACCAACGGCCGCATCGAAGACCTGCGCGCGGTGGCCAATGTGGTGCGCGGGCGCAAGGTGGCCCAGGGGGTGCGGGCCATGGTGGTGCCGGGCTCGGGCGCGGTCAAGGCGCAGGCCGAACGCGAGGGGCTGGCCGGCATCCTGATCGACGCCGGCTTCGAATGGCGGCAACCGGGCTGCTCGATGTGCCTGGCAATGAACGACGACGTGCTCGCCGACGGCGTGCGCTGCGCCTCCACCACCAACCGCAACTTCGAGGGCCGGCAAGGGCGCGGCGCCATCACCCACCTGATGAGTCCCGCCATGGCCGCCGCCGCCGCGGTCACCGGCGTCATCACCGACGTCCGCAAGCTGGAGACCATTCATGCCTGAACCCACCTGCATCCACGGCAAAGCCGCCGCGATCCGCTTCGAGAACCTCGACACCGACCAGATCATTCCCAAGCAGTTCCTGCGCGGGATCGACAAGTCCGGCCTGGCGCAGGGCATCCTGTACGACCACCGCTTCGACGCCAGCGGCGCGCCGCGCCCGGACTTCGTGCTGAACCGCCCCGAATACGCCGGCACCAGCATCCTGGTGGGCGGCGCCAACTTCGGCTGCGGCTCCAGCCGCGAGCATGCCGTGTGGGGCCTGCAGCAATTCGGCATCCGCGCCGTGATCGCGCCGAGCTTCGGCGAGATCTTCTACTCCAACGCGATGAACAACCGGCTGCTGCTGGTGATGCTGCCGCGCGAGGTCATCGAGCGCTTGATGGACGCCGTGGACGCGGACAGCCGCAACACCGTCAGCATCGACCTTGATGCCATGCGCGTGCGCACGCCTGCCGGCGAGCACGCGTTTGCACTGTCGGCACGCCATCGCCGCATGTTTATCGAAGGGCTCGACATGATCGGCCTGTCGCTGCGCCAGCGCGGCGAGATCGAGCAGTTCACGGCGCAGTACTGGTCCGCGTTTCCGTGGACGCAAAACTTGGCCGCGCGCACGCGCGCACGACTCGGCCGCACCTGAGCACACCGCCTCCAGCGTGTCGCCGCCACGGCGACACGCCTGCCCGCCGGGAACGACAGGGAACCCCATCCCGCATTTCGTTCCCAACCTCCCTGCTTCGTTTGATGCCAGTCAATCCCATGTCGGCAGTGTGTGCGCATGATCGCCACATGACGACAGGTCCAGGCCACACCCGCCTGCGCACCGCGCAATCGCTTTCCCACCGCTGATCCACGGCACCCCATGAAAGCAAAAAACTGGCTGTATCCGGCAATCGCGGCATTGCCGCTGTCACTCTGGCTAGGCCTGCCTCATGCAGCGACCAAGGCCGAATCCAAGACCGCGCAGAAGGCAGAACAGAAAGCCGCCATCCCCACCCTGACCACCGCTGAATTCGACCACGCGCGGCAGATCTACTTCGAACGCTGCGCCGGCTGCCATGGCGTGCTGCGCAAGGGCGCCACCGGCAAGGCGCTGACCCCGGACATCACCCGCGCGCGCGGCACCGAGTACCTCAAGACCTTCATCAAGTACGGCAGCCCCGCCGGCATGCCCAACTGGGGCACCTCGGGCGACCTCACCGACAAGGAAGTCGACCTGATGGCCCGCTACATCCAGCTCGATCCGCCGACGCCGCCCGAGTTCGCGCTGGCCGATATCGAGAAGAGCCGCAAGGACATCGTGCCGGTGGCCAGGCGCCCGACGCAGAAGATGAACCAGTACAACCTGGACAACCTGTTCTCGGTCACGCTGCGCGACGCCGGCGAGGTCGCGCTGATCGACGGCGACAGCAAGCAGATCATCAATATCGTCAAGACTGGCTATGCGGTGCATATCTCGCGCATGTCGGCGTCGGGACGCTACCTGTACGTGATCGGCCGCGACGCGCGGCTGGACCTGATCGACCTGTGGCTGCCCAAGCCGGACATCGTCGCCGAAGTGAAGATCGGCATGGAGGCGCGCTCGGTCGAGACCTCCAAGTACAAGGGCTACGAAGACAAATACGCGGTAGCGGGCTCGTACTGGCCGCCGCAGTACGTGATCATGGAGGGCGACACGCTCAAGCCGCTCAAGGTGGTGTCCACGCGCGGCATGACCGTTGACAACGAATACCACCCCGAGCCGCGCGTGGCCTCGATCGTGGCCAGCCATTTCCATCCGGAGTTCGTGATCAACGCCAAGGAGACCGGCAAGATCCTGATGGTCAACTACTCGGACCTGGCCAACCTGAAGACCACCACCATCGACTCGGCCAAGTTCCTCCATGACGGCGGCTTCGACTCCACCGGGCGCTACTTCCTGGTCGCCGCCAACGCCTCCGACAAGATCGCCGTGGTCGACACCAAGGAAGACAAGCTGGCCGCGCTGGTCAACGTCGGCAAGACCCCGCATCCGGGTCGCGGCGCCAACTTCACGCATCCTCAGTTCGGCCCGGTCTGGGCCACCAGCCACCTGGGTGACGAGACCATCAGCCTGATCGGCACCGACCCCGCCGGCCACCCGGCGCAGGCGTGGAAGGTGGTGCAGACGGTCAAGGGCCAGGGCGGCGGCTCGCTCTTCATCAAGACCCATCCCAAGTCGTCCAACCTGTGGGTCGATACCCCGCTGAATCCGGATGCCAAGCTCAACCAGTCGGTCGCGGTGTTCGACACGCGCAACCTCGATGCCGGCTTCAAGGTGCTGCCGATCGCAGAGTGGGCTGACCTGAAGGGCAGCGGCGCCAGGCGCGTGGTGCAGGCCGAATACAACAAGGCGGGCGACGAGGTCTGGTTCTCGGTGTGGGGCACCAAGGATGGTGAATCCGCGCTGGTGGTGGTCGACGACAAGACCCGCACGCTCAAGACCGTGATCAAGGACAAGCGCCTGGTCACGCCCACCGGCAAGTTCAACGCCTACAACACGCAGCACGACGTCTACTGAGCCCGCGCCCTCGCTGCGCCCCGGCGCGGCGAGGGCCGCCGGCGTCCCCCGCGTTCCCTCCATGGAGAAATGCATCATGCGAACACAACCCGCGCTGCGTGCGCTGCTGGCAGCGTCCGGCTGCCTGCTGACGTTCGGCACGGCAATGCCGGCACATGCCAGCCAGGCCCTGGCATCGAGCAAGGCCTGCCTGGCGTGCCATGCCACCGACAAGAAGCTGGTCGGCCCCGCCTTCCAGGACATCAAGGGCAAGTACACCGGCAGGAAGGACGCGCAGGCACAGATGGTCCAGTCCATCCTGAAGGGCAGCAGCGGCCGCTGGGGCCCGGTGCCGATGCCAGCCAACGCGGTCAGCGAGGCCGACGCCAACACGCTGGCCAAATGGATCCTTTCCCTCTGAGCCGCATGGGATGGCACCGTGCCGCGGCCGCGGCGCTGGTCGCCACAGCCTGCGCCGGCGCACTCGCCGCGGCGCAGCCGCCCGCGCCGGCACGGCAGGCGCAACTGGCGCACTGGCTGCGCGACGACTGCGGCGCCTGCCACGGCATGACCTTGCGCGGCGGGCTGGGCCCGCCGCTGACACCCGCAAGCCTTGCAGGCAAGCCGCCCGATGGCCTCGCGGCCACGGTGCTGTACGGCCGGCCCGGCACGGCGATGCCGCCCTGGCAACCTTTCATGACGCAGGATGAAGCCCGATGGCTGATCGATCGACTGCAGGCCGGCCAGCCGCCGGCCGTCATGCCGCAAGGCAACTGATGCGCGGGCTGGCCGCGGCGGCATGCAGTGTCCTCTTAGCCGTGCTCGCCGCCGGGTGCGCCGGCACCGTGCGCGGCACCGGCGACCTCGGCGTGGTGGTGGAGCGCGCCGCAGGCCGGCTGCAGATCATCGAGACCACCGGCATGACCCGACTGGCCACGGTCGCAGGGCTGGGCGACCTGTCCCACGCCAGCGTGGTGTTCTCGCGCGATGCCCGCTACGCCTATGTGTTCGGCCGCGATGGCGGCCTGACGCGGGTCGACCTGCTCAACGCCCGTGTCACCCACCGCGTGCTGCAGGCCGGCAACAGCATCGGCGGCGCGATCTCGCAGGATGGCCGCGTGGTCGCCGCGCAGAACTATGCGCCGGGCGGCATCCGGCTGTTCGACGCCCAGACGCTGGCGCCGCTGGCAGACCTGCCGGCGATCGGCAGCGACGGGCGCCGCGCCAAGGTGGTCGGGCTGGCCGACCTGCCCGGCCGGCGCTTTGCCGCCAGCCTGTTCGAATCCGGCGAAATCTGGATCATCGACGCCGGCGATCCGCGTCATCCGCAAGTGGCCCGCCTGCCCGCCGGCCGCGAGCCTTACGACGGGCTGGTCACGCCCGACGGCCGCTGGTACCTGGCGGGCCTGTTCGGCGAAGACGGCCTGGCGCTGGTCGACCTGTGGCAGGCGCCGCCGCAGGCGCGCCGCATCCTGTCCGGCTACGGCCGCGGCAATGCGCCACTGCCGGTCTATAAGATGCCGCACCTGCGCGGCTGGGCCATGGCGCAGGGCATGGCGTGGCTGCCGGCGATCGGGCGCCATGAAGTGCTGGTGGCCGACCCCGCCCACGGCTGGCGCGAGGCGGCGCGCGTGGCGCTGGCGGGCCAGCCGGTATTCGCCATGGCGCGGCCGGACGGGCGCCAGGTGTGGGTCAATTTCGCCTTTCCGCACAACGACACCGTGCAGGTGATCGACACCGCCACGCGCCAGGTGGTTCGCACCCTGCGCCCCTGCCGCGGCGTGCTGCACATGGAATTCACGCCCAAGGGCGAGGCGCTGTGGCTGTCCTGCCGCGACGACAACCGCGTCGAGGTCTACGACACCGGCACCCTCGAACGCCTGGCCACGCTGCCGGCCGACAACCCCAGCGGCATCTTCTTCACCGCGCGCGCGCAGCGCTTCGGCATGTAGGGCCTGTCATGTTCAACGAGCAAAGCCTCTATGACCAGCTGCAGCGCGGTTTCCCGCTGCAGCCGCGGCCCTACCAGGCGCTGGCCGCGAAAGCCGGGCTGTGCGAGCACGCGTTGCTGACCCTGCTGGCGCGCGATCTCGGCACCGGACGCATCAGCCGCGTCGGCGCGGTGTTCGCGCCGAATGTGATCGGCGTCAGCACGCTGGGCGCCCTGTCGGTGCCGGCGGCGCAGCTGGACCGCGTGGCGGCGCGCGTCAGCGCCTGCGCGGCGGTCAGCCACAACTACGCGCGCAGCGGCCACCGGTACAACCTGTGGTTTGTCGCGGGCGCGCGCGAGCGCGGCATGCTCGATGCCACGCTGGCGTCGATCGGCGACCTCACCGGCCTGGCGCCGCTGGACCTGCCGATGGCACGCGAGTACCACATCGACCTGGGCTTTCCGCTGGCGCGCCAGCACGGCACCCGCCCGCGCCGGTCCGCCGGGCTGGCGGCGCCGGCCACCGCGCTGGCGCTGGACGACGATGCCTGGCGCCTGGTCGCCGCGCTGGAAGCCGGCCTGCCGCTGACGCCGCGCCCGTTCCATGCGCTGGCCAGGCAGGCGCGCCTGGGCGTGCCGCAGGTGCTCGAGCGGCTGGCGCAATGGTCGGCGCAGGGTGTGATCCGGCGCCTGGGGGTGGTGCTGCGCCACGGGCGCTTCGGCTACCGCCACAACGCCATGTGTGTCTGGGACGTGCCGGACGCCCGCGTCGATGCCATCGGCGCGCGGCTGGCGCGGCAGCCGCGCGTGACCCTGTGCTACCGGCGCGAGCGCCGGCTGCCGGACTGGCCCTACAACCTGTTCGCGATGATCCACGCCCGCAGCGCGCAGGACCTGCAGCCCGCACTGGCGCAGGTCCGCGCCGCCGCCGGCCTGGAGCAGGTGCCGGGCACGGTGCTGGTCGGCACGCATTGCTACAAGCAGCGCGGCACGCGCTACGCCACCCAGGTGCCGGCATGACAACCACCGGCACCTCCTGCGACGCCATCGATCCATCCGTTTCCCCCGATGCGGTCGATCGACTCGATGCGCTCGACCGCCGCATCATCAACGCCCTGCAGCGCGGCCTGCCACTGGTGCCGCGTCCGTACGCCGAAGCCGCCGCGGCGCTCGGCATCACCGAGGCCGTGCTGCTGGAGCGGCTGCGCGCGCTGCTGGCCGGCGGCGTGCTGACGCGCTTCGGCCCGCTGTACCAGGTCGAGCGGGCGGGTGGCAGCTTCGTGTTGTGCGCCTGCCATGCGCCGGCGGCACGGATGGAAGCCATCATCGCCGCCATCAACGCCCACCCCGAGGTCGCGCACCACTATGCGCGCACCCACCACCTGAACCTGTGGTTCGTGCTGGCGGTGGCGCTGCCTGAGCAGGTCGCGCCGGTGCTTGCGCGCATCGCCGCGGCGGCCGGCGTCGAGGTGTTGCCGTTTCCCAAGGAACGCGAGTTCTTCGTCAACCTCTATCTGCCCGCCTGATGCCCGACGCTGTCGCCGCTACCGACCCCACTGACCTGGCGCTGATCCGCGCCACCCAGGCCGGCCTGCCGCTGGTATCGGCCCCCTACGCCGCGGTCGCCGCCGGACTCGGCCTGACCGAGGCGGAAGTGATAGCGCGGCTGGCGGCGATGCAGGCGCGCGGCGTGCTGCGCCGCATCGCCGCCGTGCCCAACCACTACCGCCTCGGCTGGCGCGCCAACGGCATGACCGTATGGGATGTCGACGACGCCAGCATCGATGCGCTCGGCGCGCGCGTCGGCGCCCTGCCCTTTGTCAGCCATTGCTACCGGCGTCCGCGCCGCTTGCCGCACTGGCCCTACAACCTGTTCGCGATGGTCCATGCCCGCTCGCGCGCAGAGGCCGCGCCGCAGGTCGCCGCGATCGCGGCACTGCTGGGCGACGCCTGCCGCGCGCACGACGTGCTGTGGTCCACCCGCGTGCTGAAGAAAACCGGGCTGCGGCTGCCGCCACCCGGCGCGAACCCCAACCCCGACCAATAGAAACCAACAGGAAGCCCCACCCATGTTCCGCCTGTCCCGCTTCATGGAAGCCCTGCGCGATGACGGCCCGCTGCCGCCGCCGCGCCAGGCCGCCGGCCCGGTGGTGATCTGGAATCTGATCCGCCGCTGCAACCTGAACTGCCGACACTGCTACGCCACCTCCGCCGACACCGACTTCAAGGGCGAGCTCGATACCGCCGAAGCGCTGGACGTGCTGGGCCAGCTGCGCGAGGCGCGCGTGCCGGCGCTGATCCTGTCCGGCGGCGAGCCGCTGCTGCGACCCGACCTGTACGAGCTTGCCGGGCACGCGCGCGCGCTCGGCTTCCACCTGTCGCTGTCGTCCAACGGCACGCTGCTCGATGCCGGCCACGCGGCACGGCTGGCGGCGGCGGGTTTCGACTACGTCGGTGTCAGCCTCGACGGCCTGCCCGCCACGCATGACCGCTTCCGCCGCCACGACGGCGCCTTCGCGCAGGCGCTGGCGGGACTGCGCACGGCGCGCGCGGCCGGGCTGCGCGTGGGCGTGCGCATGACGCTGACCGAAGCCAACGCGGCGCAGCTGCCCGAGCTGGTGGCGCTGGCCGGGCGCGAAGGCATCGACAAGTTCTACCTGTCGCACTTCAACTATGCCGGGCGCGCGCGCAGCCATCGCGCCGACGACGCGCGCCACGCGCGCACCCGCGCCGCGCTCGACTGGCTGTTCGACCACGTCTGGGAGCGCGCGCGCCAGGGGCACGCGGGCGACTTCGTCACCGGCAACAACGACGCCGATGGCGTGTACCTGCTGTACTGGATCGCCAGCCGCTTTCCGCACCGCGTCGCCGACATGCGCCGGCGGCTGGAGCGCTGGGGCGGCAACGCCACCGGCGTCGGCGTGGCCAATATCGACAATCTCGGCAACGTCCATCCCGATACGATGTGGTGGCACGTGACGCTGGGCAATGTGCGCCAGCGGCCGTTCGGCGAGATCTGGGCCGACCGCGCCGAGCCGCTGATGGCGGGCCTGGCCAGCACTCCCCGTCCGCTGCAGGGACGCTGCGCGGGCTGCGCGCACCGCGCCATCTGCAACGGCAATACGCGCGTGCGCGCCTTTGCGCTGACCGGCAATCCGTGGGCCGAGGATCCCGGCTGCTACCTGAGCGACGCCGAGATCGCGCACGCGCCGGACGTGGAGATCGCGGCATGACGGCCCTGATCCGATGGCTGGGCGTGCTGGCGCTGGTCTGGCTCGCGCGAGCCGCACCCGCCGGCGCATCCGCAGCCCAATCCGCCGCCGACCCGGCCGCGCTCTACGGCCAGCACTGCGCCGCCTGCCATGGCGCCGACCGCCTCGGCGCGATGGGCCCGGCGCTGCTGCCGGAAAGCCTGGAGCGCCTGCGCGCCGGCGAGCTCGACGCGGTGCTGCGCGACGGCCGTGCCGCCACGCAGATGCCGGCGTTCGCGGGCACGCTGGATGCGGCCGAACTGCAGGCACTGGCACGCTGGCTGCGTGCCGCGCCCGCCGCCGCGCCGCAGTGGGACGAGCGGGCCATCCGCGCCAGCCATATCGTGCACCACGCGCCCGCCAGCCTGCCGGCGCGGCCGGTGTTCAGCGCCGACCCGCAGAACCTGTTCGTCGTGGTGGAGGCGGGGAGCCATCACATGACCGTGCTCGACGGCGACCGGCTGGTGCCAATCCATCGCCTTGCCACGCGCTTCGCGCTGCATGGCGGGCCCAAGTTCAGCCGCGACGGCCGCTATGTCTACATGGCCAGCCGCGACGGCTGGGTCAGCAAGTACGACCTGTGGAACCTGGTTTATGTCGCCGAGATCCGGGTCGGCGTCAACACGCGCAACGTGGCGGTCAGCGATGACGGACGCTGGGTGCTGGCCGGCAACACGCTGCCGCGCACGCTGGTGCTGCTGCATGCCGATGACTTGTCGCTGGCGCGGGTGATCGAGGTCGCCGGGCGCAACGGCGGGCATTCGCGCGTATCCGCGGTCTACGATGCCGCGCCGCGCCACAGCTTTATCGCCGCGCTGAAGGATATCCCCGAGGTCTGGGAGCTTCCTTACGCCGACGCGGTGGGCGCGCCGCTGCCGTCTTCCGCCCTGCTGCGGCCGCGCGCGATCGCGCTGGACGAGGTGCTCGACGATTTCTTCTTCGACCAGCCGTACCGCCATATCCTGGGCGCCTCGCGCCAGGGTGGCGGGCAGGTGATAGACCTGGAGCGCGGGCGCAAGGTGGCATCGCTGGCGCTGGGCGGCATGCCGCACCTCGGCAGCGGCATCACCTGGCAGCGCGATGGCCGTGAAGTGATGGCCTCGCCCGATCTCGGCCAGGGGCGCATCACGGTGATCGACATGCAGGACTGGCACACCGTCGCCACGGTGCCGACCAACGGCCCGGGCTTCTTCCTGCGCAGCCACGAGCGCACGCCGTACGCCTGGGCCGACGCCATGATGAGCGCCCGGCGCGACACCCTGCAGGTCATCGACAAGCAAAGCCTGCGCGTGGTCGGTAGCGTCACGCCCAGTCCCGGTCGCACCGCCGCGCATGTCGAATTCACGCGCGACGGGCGCTACGCGCTGGTCAGCCTGATGGAGCGCGACGGCGCCATCGTGGTGTATGACGCCGCCACCTTGCAGGAGGTCAGGCGCCTGCCGATGGACAAGCCCATCGGCAAGTACAACGTATTCAACAAGACCACGCGCTCGGCCGGCACCAGCCACTGAGCGCGTGGCGAGATCCCATTGCAGGAGTCAAACATGCAAGCACCGCTGAAGCCCGGCAAGGTCTGGCTGGTCGGCGTCGGCCCTGGCAGCCCGGACCTGGTCACGGTACGCGCCATGCGCGCGCTGGCCGCGGCAGAGGTCTGGCTGGTCGATGACCTGGTCTCGCCGGAGATGGCCGGCTATGCCAGCCCGGGCACCCATGTGGAGTGGGTCGGCAAGCGCGGCGGGCGCTGCTCGGTGAGCCAGCAGCGCATCCAGCAGCTGACGCTGCAGCACGCGCTGGCCGGCCGCGCGGTGGCGCGCGTCAAGGGCGGCGATCCGCTGCTGTTCGGGCGCGGCGGCGAAGAAGCCGCGTTCCTGCGCAGCCACGGGCTGCAGGTCGAGATCGTCAACGGCATCAGCAGCGGTATGGCCGCCGCGCAGGCGCTGGGCATTGCGCTGACCCATCGCGCGCACTGCCACGGCGTGACCTTCGTCACCGGCCATACCAGTGCCGACGGCTCGCCCGACTGGCACGCGCTGGCGCGCGGCGGCACCACGCTGGTGATCTACATGGGCATGAGCCGCATCGCCGCGATCCGCGACGGGCTGCTTGCCGCCGGCATGGCGTCCGGCACGCCGGCGGCGGTGGTGATGCACGCCGGCACCGAGCACGCGCGCAGCTGGACCGGTTCCCTGGGCACGCTCGCCGAAGCGCTCGCAGCCGGGATGGCAAGCCCGGCGGTGGTGCTGGTCGGCGGGGTCGTAGCGGACGCGCTGCCGGCAGTCGAGGCGATGGCTCCGGGCGCGGTCACGCTGGCCGCTTAGCGCCGCCTCCCAGGCTCGCGCGCCAGATGCGGCTGCCGCCGTCAGCGACCCGTCCCCCGTGCTGGCCGCACCTCCATTTTTCAATCTCTTTTTTCAATAAGGCAAGCCTGCATAGTTCTCCGCCAGCATCCGCGACGCCGGCTCCGACCCCACCAGATAGTCCAGCTCGGCCCGCTGCATCCGCAACGAGAACGGATCCGCATCCGGGAAGCGATGCATCAGCGAAGTCAGCCACCATGAAAAGCGCTCGGCCTTCCAGATGCGGCGCAGGCAGCGCGCCGAATAGGCACACAGCTCGCGCTTGTCGTCATGCCGGTAGGCGGCGATCAGCCCGTCGGCCAGGGTCAGCACGTCGCTGGCCGCCAGGTTCAGCCCCTTGGCGCCGGTAGGCGGCACGATATGCGCGGCATCGCCGGCCAGGAACAGGCTGCCGAAGCGCATCGGCTCGCACACAAAGCTGCGCAATGGCGCGATGCTCTTCTCGATGCTCGGACCGGTCACCAGCGACTGCGCGGATTGCGGATCAAGGCGGCTGCGCAATTCGTCCCAGAAGCGGTCATCAGACCAGTCCTCCACACGCTCGCTCGACGGCACCTGTACGTAGTAGCGGCTACGCGTGCGCGAGCGCATGCTGCACAGCGCAAAGCCGCGTTCGTGGCTGGCGTAGATCAGTTCGTCCGCCACCGGCGGTGTGTCCGAGAGCATGCCAAGCCAGCCGAACGGATAGACGCGCTCGAACACCTGCGTGGCGGTAGGCGGCACGCTCTGGCGGCTGACGCCATGGAAGCCGTCGCAGCCGGCGATGTAGTCACAGCGGATCTCGTGCGCAACGCCGTCCTTGCGATAGCGGACCACCGGACTCGTACCGTCGAAGTCATGCACGCTGACATCCTGCGCCTCGTAGACCGTGGCGATGCCCGCTTCGTGCCGTGCCGCCATCAGGTCGCGTGTGACCTCGGTCTGGCCGTAGACGGTCACGCTGCGCCCGACCAGCGCATGCAGGTCGATGCGATGCCGCTGGCCATCGAACGACAGCTCGATGCCGTCGTGCACCAGTCCTTCCTTATGCAGCCGCGACGCCACGCCCGCGCGGTCCAGCGCATCGACGGTCACACTCTCCAGGATGCCGGCGCGGATGCGCCCCAGTACGTATTCCGGACTGCGTTGCTCGACGATGACGTTGTCGATGCCCGCCTTGGCGAGCAACTGCCCGAGCAACAGGCCGGCGGGGCCGGCGCCGATGATGGCAACCTGGGTGCGCATGTCTTGTCTCCTTGTGGATAGCGATCTACCGGCGCTAACGATAGTCGCCGGAGCTCCGCTACGGAATGGACAGACCGAACCGATGACAGGACAATCGGAACATTGCTGGTAAACACCGACGCCCCCTGTGAAACCTGTCCCGACCTACTCCCTGTACGGCGTGAATTCGTCCGAGCCGCTGTCCGATCAGCTGCATTTCGAGTCCATCGCCGCGCGCAGCCGGCTGCACGGGTGGGAGATCAAGCCCCACCGGCATGAGCGCTTCCTGCAAATTCTGTACATCCATGCGGGTGGCGGCGAAGCCCTGCTCGAAGAGCGCCGCGAGCCGTTGCGCGGCGGCTCGCTGGTGACCATGCCGCCGCGGCACATCCACGGCTTCGTGTTTACGCCGGACACTGACGGCATGGTTGTCACCATGACCGACAGCCACCTGCGCACGCTGCTGGCGGGTGTGCCGGATGCACTGTCGCTGTTCGCTCACCCGCGTCACGACCGCGTGCGGCGCGGTCATGCGCTGGCGGACGCGCTGGCGCTGTTTCGTGGAGAGATGGAAGCCGTGTCCGCCTGGCGCGGGGCGTCGCTGTCGGCACTGCTGACGCTGGTGCTGATCGGCATTGCGCGGCTGGCCAATGCCGCGCAACCGGCGGCCGCGCGCAGCAGCAGCCGCCCGGCGCGGCATTTCCAGCACTTCCAGCAACTGCTGGAATCGGACTACCGCGAGCAAAAGGAGATCGGCTACTACGCCGGCGCAATCGGCATCACGCCCACGCAGCTCAACCGCGTGTGCCGCCAGGCCTCGGGCCGGTCCGCCCTGCAGATGATCCACGCGCGCGTGCTCGCCGAAGCGCAGCGCGACCTGCTCTTCGGCGACCTGGAAATCAAGCACATCGCGCTGTCGCTCGGCTTCTCCGATGCGGCGTACTTCTCGCGCTTTTTCGCGCGGCGGGTAGGTCAGGCGCCCACGGAGTTCCGGCAATCGGGGCGGGCGCGACTGCCGGCGTTTGCGGTGGGCTGATGGATCAGGATGGCTTGGCCATCCGGTCCATCGCGTCGAAGACTTCCTCAGCCATGTGGAAGGCCGAATTCGCCGCCGGCACGCCGCAATAGATCGCCGTCTGCAACAGCACTTCCTTGATCTCGTCGCGCGTCACGCCGTTGTTGGCGGCTGCGCGCAGATGCAGCTTCAGTTCTTCCGAGCGGTTCAGCGCCACCATCATGGCGATGGTCAGCAGGCTGCGCGTATGGCGCGGCAGACCCTCGCGCGTCCAGATCTCGCCCCAGGCATAGCGCGTGATCAGGTTCTGGAATTCCTCGTTGAGCGGGGTCAGGTGCGCCAGCGAACGATCGACGTGGGCGCTGCCGAGCACCTCGCGCCGCACGGACAGGCCGGCGTCGTAGCGAGCGTGGTCGTCGCTCACGGGCAGGCGTCCGCGCACGAAATCGATCAGTGCCGCGTTGAAGCGACCCGGCTGCTCGAAGCTGGAGATATGCGCGGCAGGCAATTCGATAAAACGCGCACCGGGAATCGCATCGGCCAGCGCGCGGCCCTCCTGCGCGGTGGTCGATGGGTCGTGGCTGCCGGCGATGACCAGCACCGGCACCGTGATCGACGACACCGACTCGCGGAAGTCGGCGTCGCGCACCGCCGCGCAACTGGCCGCATAGCCGCGAGGATCGAGCCCTGCCAGCACGCTGCGCAGGCCTTCCAGCGCGCGGTCTGCCGTGGCGGCAAACCCGGGGGTAAACCAACGCTCGACCGAGGGCGCGACCATCACGCCCATGCCATCGCGCAGGACGGTGTCGATGCGCGCGTTCCATCCCTCCGCGTTGCCGATCTTTGCGGCGGTATTGGCCAGCACGATGCGCGAAAAGCGCTCGGGCGCATGGATGCCCAGCCACATCCCCGTCAGGCCGCCCATCGACAGGCCACAGAACACGGCCTGGCCGATGGCCAATGCGTCCAGGATTGCGATCACATCCTGACCGAGCTGCTCAACCGTGAAGGCATCGCCGGCTGCGGTCGAAAGGCCGTGCCCGCGCGTGTCGTAGCGCACCACGCGAAAGCGCCCGGCCAGCGCGGCGGCCTGCGGCTCCCACATGGTGTGGTCGGTCCCGAGCGAGTTGGAGAAGACGATGGCTGGTGCGGCTTCGGGGCCGTCGACGGTGTAGAAGAGGCGGGCGCCGGCGTGGTCTAGATAAGGCAAGGGGGTCTCCCTGGATGTTGGTGATTAGTGAATTTCGCGCGCGTCGGAATGGCAGACGCCTGCCCTCTCCCCCACCCCTCTCCCGCAAGCGGGAGAGGGGAGCGTTCACGACAGGTGAGGGCCAGTTCGATGACCTCAGCAAACCGGCCGGTTTGCTCCCCTCTCCCGCGCGCGGGAGAGGGGCCGGGGGGAGAGGGCCGGCGCCACCACGACGTACCGCCTTGCCAATACGCGGCAACCCGGCAACCCCGCAGTCAGCCCCAAGTGAAGCAGACACAGGGGACGGTCGTGCGGATTGCACACTAATGCTTCGCCACCGCTTCCCGCCACGCCGCCACCGCGGCATCCGCGAACTGCACCGACTGCCCCGCATAATTGGCCGGGTCGGCCAGCCGGTCCAGTGTGGCCGCATCCAGCAATCCGGCATGCGCGGGATCTTCGCGCAGCATCGCCGCCAACGCGTCGCGCAGGCTCGTGCCCTGCTCCACCGCGCGCCGCGAGGCGTTCTCCACCAGCTTGTGCGCCGGCAAGCGGCCAATGCAGGCACCCAGCGCCAGCATCGCGGCCTCGCCGAGGATCAGCCCGTGCGTGAGATCGAGATTGTCACGCATGCGCGCCGCATCGACCTGCAGCCCCGCCACGACTTCGCCCATCTGGCGCAGTGCGCCCGCGGCCAGCGTGACGATCTGCGGCAGCGTGTCCCATTCTGCTTGCCAGCCCCCAAGCGCGCGCTCGTGTTCCTGCACCATGCCGGACAGCATGGTGGCCACCAGCGGCGGCATGCGCACCGATGCCGTCAGCACCGCCGCGCAGCCGACCGGATTGCGCTTGTGCGGCATGGTGCTGGAACCGCCGCGGCCGGGTCCGGCGGGCTCGGCCACTTCCGCCACCTCGGTCTGCATCAGCAGCGAGATGTCGCGTGCCATCTTGCCGAGCGTGCCGGTCAGCATGCCGAGCGTGGTGGCAACCTCGACCATGCGGTCACGATGCGCATGCCACGGCAGCACGGGTGCGGCCAGTCCCAGCTCGCGGGCTAGTGCGGCGACTACATTGGGCGCGGCGTCGCCGAGGCTGGCAAGCGTGCCCGCGGCGCCGCCGAACTGCAGCGCGTGGGCCTGCGCGCGCGCCGCGTCAAGGCGGGCGAGGTCGCGGCGCAGCGCGTCGAGCCAGCCGGCGGCCTTGCAGCCAAAGGTGGTCGGCAGTGCATGCTGCAGCCAGGTGCGCGCCACCATCGGCGTGCCGCGATGCGCGCTGGCCAGCGCGGCGCAGGCTTCGCCCAGGCGTACCAGGTCGGTAGCGAGCACGCGCAGCGCGTCGCCGAGCTGGAGCACCAGCGCGGTGTCGATGATGTCCTGGCTGGTGGCGCCCCAGTGCACGAAGCGCGCCGCATCGGCATCGCGCGCCGCCACCGCGGCGGTCAGTTGCTTGACGAAGGGAATGGCGAGATTGCCGGCGGCGATCGCGGCGTGCGCCAGCGCATCGCGGTCGATGGCGCCGACGTCGCCACAGACTTCGGTGATGGCGGTCGCGGCACCGGCCGGGACCACGCCACATTGCGCTTCGGCGCGCGCGAGCGCGGCCTCGACGGCGAGCATGCGTTGCACGGTGCCGGCGTCGGAGAAGATCTCCAGCACCGCGGGGCTGCCGAACATGGGATCGGTAAGACGCGTGACGGTTGGCATGGGGGCGATCGGTAGGGGTCGTGGCGATGACGACCGCCTGATTATGCGTCTGCCGCCGGCGGCGCGGGAGCCTCCCCGGCTGCCGGCACAGCATTTCAGATATCGAAGAACACCGTCTCGTCCGGGCCTTGCAGCACGATGTCCCAGCGCAGCGTGCCGTTGCCGGCATCGTTGCCGACCAGCGTGCCGCGCCGCTCGGCCGGCACCAGCGCCAGCACCGGGTCGGCGCCATTGGCCGCGGCCTCGTCCGGGAAGTACATGCGCGTGGCGACGTGCTTGACCAGCCCGCGCATGAACACCGACACCATGATGTGCGGCGCCTGCGGCCGGCCGTCGGCACCGGGCACGGCGCCCGGCTTGACGGTGACGAAGCGGAACGCGCCGTCAGCCTCGGTCGGGACGCGGCCGAAGCCGGTAAAGCCGGGCACCAGCGGCAGCTCGCGCGTGTCTTCGGCGTGGCGGTAGCGGCCGGCGGGATTGGCCTGCCAGATCTCGACCATGCCGTCCGGCACGGGCTCGCCATTGCCGTCGGTGACGCGGCCTTCGATCACGATGCGCTGGCCGGCCAGTGCCGGTGCGCTGGCGGTCAGGTCGGCGCAGTTCAGCCCGCTCAGGCCGATATGGAGGTAAGGACCGACGGTCTGGGATGCGGTGGCATAAAGCATGGTCTTACTCCATCGGCGTGGCATCGCGGCCACGCAGCACGATATCGAAACGGTAGCCGAGCGCGTATTCGGGCTGGGTGGTCTCCCAGTCGAGGCTGGCGATGAGCCGGTCGCGCGCCTTCTGGTCCGGCACGCAGTTGAAGATCGGGTCGAACGGCAGCAGCGGATCGCCGGGGAAGTACATCTGCGTCACCAGCCGCGTGGCGTAGGCGTTGCCGAACAGCGAGAAATGGATATGCTGCGGCCGCCAGGCATTGTGGTGGTTGCGCCAGGGATAGGCGCCGGGCTTGATGGTCTTGAACCGGTAGTGCCCGTTGGCGTCGGTGACGGTGCGGCCCTCGCCGCAGAAATGCGGATCCAGCGGGGCGTCATGCTGGTCGCGCTTGTGCACGTAGCGGCCGGCGGCGTTGGCCTGCCACACCTCGATCAGCGCGTTCGGCACCGGCCGGCCGTTCTCGTCGAGCACGCGGCCGGTCACGAGGATGCGCTCGCCGATGGGCTCGCCGCCGTGGCCGACGGTCAGGTCGTTATCGCCTTCGCGGACGAACTCGGCGCCGAAAGTGGGACCGGTCACTTCGGACAGCGACTGCGGCAGCGCGATCAGCGGCTGGCAAGGCGAGCGCTTCTGCGTGGAAGCGTAGGGGTCGAAGCGGTATTCGGGCTGGGTGTCCCAGTAGGGACGGCGATACTGGGCAAGGCGGTTCATTGGGCAGTCTCCTTGTGGTTGGCATGGCACTGACTTTAAGCACCGCATAAAGTCATGTAAATTGAGATTTTTAAGATTTACGATAACTTTTCTACATGAAATCCCCCGCCCAGCCCGCGCTCGAAATCTTCCGCAACCGCGTGCGGCTGCGGCACCTCTATTGCTTCGTCGCGGTGTCGCAGACCCAGCACGTGGGCCGCGCCGCTGACCGCCTGGGGCTGACGCAGCCGGCCGTGTCCAAGACCCTGAGCGAGCTGGAGGAGCTCACCGGCACACGCCTGCTGGTGCGCCAGCGCGCGGGCACGGAACTGACCACCGCCGGCACGCGCTTCCTGCGCCACGCCCTGCGCATCCTCGCGGATATCGACGCGGCGGCCGACAGCATGGCTGGCGAGCAGGCGCAGCCGCAGGAGCGCATCCGGCTGGGCGCACTGCCCAGCGTCGTCCCGGCGGTGCTGACCGATGCCTTGCTGCGCTTCCGCGCCGCGCACCCCGAGGTCGGGCTTGCCGTCCACACCGGCATGAACCGCAGCCTGATCGACCAGCTCAAGGCCGACGTGCTGGATCTGGTCATTGGCCGGATGGACGACCCGGTTGCCATGGAAAGCCTGTGGTTCGAATCGCTCGGCCCGGACTCGCTGGCCCTGGCGGTACGCCCCGGGCATCCTCTTGCCGCCTTCTCGCGGCCGACCTTGCTGGACGTGCTGGCATGGCCGCTGGTGATTCCCGCCGCGGGCTCGATCCCCCGCCACAACACCGAAAGCCTGCTCGCCCGACACGGCCTGCCCCTGCCGGGCGGATGCGTGGAAACGTCGGATGCCTACCTCGGACGACTGCTGGCCCGCAACAGCGACTGCGTGTGGGCGGCGCCACTGTCCGCCGCGCGGCGTGCGGTGGCAGAGGATGAGCTGATCCTGCTGGCGCTCGATACGCAGGGTACGGAGGAACCGATCGGCCTGCTGCGGCACGGCGACCGCACCCTCAGCCCGATGGCCGAAGCGCTGGCTGACTGCATCCGCGCCGCCGCCCGGCCGCTTGCCGCTCATTGATTGCTCAGTGGAGGCTCAATGAGCCGCCACGCCAGTGCTGCCGGCGGCGTTGGCACCCGGCGCGCGACTGCCGCTGAAATGCTTGACCACCAGCGCACCGGCGGCCACGAATGCCGGCACGGCTAGCAGCGTAAAGATGGTGTCGAAGCCCAGATGCTGGCGCAGCAGTTCGGCGCCGAGCAAGGCCCCGGCTATGCCGCCGAAGCGGCCGATGCCAAGCATCCACGCCACGCCGGTGGCACGGCCTTGCGTCGGGTAGAACGCCGCGGCCAGCGATGGCATCGACGACTGCGCGCCGTTCATGGCGGTGCCGGCGAGGAAGATCAGCACGCCAAGCAGCACCTGGCTGCCGGTCCCGTGCCCCACGGCGTAGATCAGCATGCCAGTGGCTGCATAGGTGATGGCAATCACCTTGTTCGGATTGAAGCGGTCCATGAACCAGCCGGCCGCGATGGTGCCGATGCCGCCACCGAGCGGGAACAGCGCCGTCAGGAATGACGCGTGCTGGATCGAGAAACCGGCGTCCTTCATCAGCGTGGGCATCCAGCTCGTGAGCAGGTAGAAGATCACCAGCCCCATGAAGTAGGTGCACCACAGCATCGCCGAACCCAGGCGATAGCCGGGAGCCAGCACGGTGCCGATGGCGGAGCGGGTGGCGGGCGCCTGTTCGCCGATGATGAAGGCGTTCGCCCCGCCCACGTCCGCCCCGGTCACGCGCCGCAGCAGCTGGCGGATCTGGTCGGCCGGATAGTTGCGCAACACCATGTAGCGTACCGACTCGGGCAGCAGCACCAGCAGCAGCAGCGCGAGCGCAAGCGGCACGATGCCGCCAAGCAGCAGCACGCTGTGCCAGCCGAAGTGCGGGATCATCGCGGCAGCGACAAAGCCTCCGGCGGCGGCGCCGAGCGGAAAGCCGCAGAACATGGTGTTCACCAGCACGGATCGGCGACGTTGCGGCGCGAACTCGGCGGTCAGCGTCACGGCATTGGGCATGGCGGCACCCAGGCCCAGGCCGGTCAGGAAGCGCAGCACCGTCAGCCAGCCCAGCGTGGGCGCAAAGGCCGTGGCCAGGCTGCAGGCGCCAAAGAACAAGACCGACAGCACCAGCACCTTCTTGCGCCCGATGCGGTCGGCCATCGGACCGGCAACGATCGCGCCGAAGGCCAGGCCGAACAGGGCCGCGCTCATGACGGGCCCGAGTGCCGATTTCTCGATCCTCCAGTCCTGCACCAGCGCCGGCGCGATATACCCGATGGCGGCGGTATCGAAGCCGTCGACGGCAACCACCAGGAAGCAAAGCACAAGGATGAGCCACTGATAGCCAGTGAATCGCTGTCCGTCGATCAGGGCCTGGACGTCCGCGACGCCAGCCTTGGTTTGGAGGGATTGGGGCACTGTTGTCTCCGTCTGCCTTGGGAATCGCGCACTGCGCGATTGTTCTAATAGCGAACTCACGTTCTCTGAATGAACGAATCTTAGGCAACGAGGTTCGGGGCCAAGAATTGGCGTTAACCCCGGGGAAACTGCGTGGGCTCGTGAGACGGAATTCGCCAAGGGTTGGCGAATATTCCGCTTTAAAGACAAGCCTCAACGCCTAATGCAGCCATCTTATTCCAGTAAGCCGCTTATCCATGAAATGTTCCATATGGCACGCCCATATAGATAAGAAAATTTCATGCAAAAAGCGCCATCCTTCAATTTACATTCCAGAACCTCTGAAACATTTCGGCAAGCTGAACGACTGAGCCGCCCCGCAGCGCGCCGGAATCAATCATCCATGCGCCGGTCCAACGCCTCAAAGACGGCCTCGCGCCCCCATCCAATGCAACGTCTGCTCCTCATCCTGGGCGCCGTGCTGCTCGCCGCCGGCGCCGCCTGGCCCTGGCTGTCCAGGCTGCCGTTCGGCCGCCTTGGCCGCTTGCCCGGCGACCTCCATATCGTCCGCGACGGCTTCAGCTTCTACCTGCCGATCACGACCTGCATCCTGGTGTCGGTGGTGGTTTCGGTCGTGATCTGGCTGTTGCGGCGCTAATCCTGCGCTAGTCGCGCGCCAGCGTCTTCAGGCCGCCTGCGCCTCGGTGCGGAACACCGCCACCGCCCGTTGCATCTGCAGAGCCTGCTCCCGCAAGGACTGCGCCGCGGCAGCGGCCTGCTCCACCAGCGCGGCGTTCTGCTGCGTGACCTGGTCCATCTGCGCCACCGCCTGGTTGACCTGGCCGATGCCGCTGCTCTGTTCGCGCGAGGCCTGGCTGATCTCATCCATCATCGCCGTGACCCGGCCGATGGCGGCGACGGTGCCGGCCATGGTCGCGGCAACGTCCAGCGCCAAGGTATTGCCCGCGGCCACGCGCTCGCCGGATTGCGAGATCAGCATGCGGATCTCCTTGGCCGAGGCGCCGGTGCGCTGCGCCAGCCCGCGCACTTCGCTCGCCACCACCGCAAAGCCGCGGCCGGCTTCGCCGGCGCGCGCGGCTTCCACCGCCGCATTCAGCGCCAGGATATTGGTCTGGAAGGCAATGCCGTCGATCACCGCGATGATGTCGGCGATGCGCCTCGAGTCGGCGTCGATGGCATGCATGGTCTGCTGCATGCGGCCGACCGCGTCGCCGCCGGCGCGCGCCGCGACCGTGGCTTCGCGCGCCAGCGCGCTGGCCTGCCCGGCGTTGCCGGCGTTCTGCTGCACGGTGGCGGTCAGCTGCTCCATGCTGGCCGCGGTCTGCTCGAGCGACGACGCCTGCTGCTCGGTGCGCTGCGACAGGTCGATATTGCCCTGCGCGATCTCGTCCGCCGCCGCCAGCACGTTGTGCGCGCCGGCCTTGGTGTCGCCGATCAGCGCGCGCCAGCCCGCGGCCAGCGCCAGCAGGTGCCGCTTGATCTCGCTCAGCTCGTCGCGGCCGCGCACCGCAAGCCCGACGCTCAGGTCGCCGGCATTGATGCGCGCAACCATCGCGGCGACCTCGCGCACGTCGGCGCGCATGCCGCGGCTGAAGCCGACAAACAGGTAGAACGCGGCACCCACCGTCACCAGCGCGATCCCGGCCAGCCACGCAAATTGCCGCGCCTGCGCCGCGGCACGCTGCGCCAGCATCCCGGCGGCGATCGCGGCAAACTCGCGGCTGGCTTCCGCCACGCCTTCGATGGCGGCGGTGGCTTCGTCGAAATAGGCCCTGGCTTCGATGTCGATGCCGGTCGCCCCCAGCATGCGCACCTGCAGGGTGCGATGGAAACGGTCGATCGCGCCCAGCCGTGCCAGCGCGGCATCGATGCGCTCGCGGTTAGCGGGCGCTGCCTTGCCGACGCGCGCGATGTCGCGCCGTATCGTATCGAGCCCCGCGTGGATCTGCTCGGCCAGCGCGCCCAGGCCCGCCTGCTGCGCGGCGTCCGTATAGCCGCCGCGCGCGATGATGCCGGCGCCGCGTCCACGCGCGAGCGCGCTCAGCTCGGCCAGCTGCGGCATCGGGCCCGCCAGCAGGCTGACCAGGTAGTACGAGCCCGTGTCGCTGTCCAGCGCCAGTTGCGAGCGCTCGGCAACGTCGGCGACAAACGCCTGCGTTTGCCGCACCAGCACACTGTGGCGCTCGAACAGCGGCGCGGCCGCGATGCCCAGGCCGGGTCCGCGCAATTGCTGCCAGTCCTGCTCCAGCTGTCGCATCCCGGCTTCCAGGTCAAAGCCGGGATTCTGCGCAATGCTGCGCGCCAGGGCGGCCAGGCTGGCCGCCGCCTTGTCATCGGCCTGGTCGAAGGTGGCGCGAAAGGCGGCGTTGCCCGACAGCACCGCATGCGCGGCGCCACGCCGTACCTGGGTCTCGCGCATGAAGTCGAGCGCGTGCCCCACCACCGCCAGCCCGCGTATCTCCTGGCTGGTGGTGCTGCGCGCCTGCGCCGCGTCGCGCAGCGCCACCGACAGCGCGCCGACCAGCGGCACCAGGAACAGCACGGCTATCAGGGCCAGCTTGCGGTGGATATTCAGGCGCGCCATCAGGCGCTCGGCGGGAAGGAACACGGCGGGCATCGATCATCTCGGCGGGGCTTGGTTTTCCCTGCTATCGGCCCGCTTTGGCGAGGCTGAAGCGCAGATGTCAGGGTTTTTTGACGATGCGCAAATGCGGTGCGGCAAAAGCGCTGAAGTGGGGCAAACGGCGCGCCGATCAGGGGCATGCTGCCCTGTGGGCGAGCCGTGTTGCCGCCATTGCCGCCATTGCCGGCCCGCTCACAACTGCGCGCCGATCAGCGAGGCCAGGCGGTCGCGCAGCCGTTCCCGCCACGGCCGCTTGAGCCAGGCCTCGTAGGTGATGCGGCGCGACAGCTGCAGGTCTTCCTCGAAGATCCGGGTCTGCTGCGCGGCAAACGCCGCGTCGAGGATATTGAGCGTGGCCTCGTCATTGAGGCGGAACGAGCGGTTATCGAAGTTGGTCGATCCCACCGAGACTAGCAGGTCGTCGACGATCAGCACCTTGCAGTGGTACATGGTAGGTGCGTACTCGGCGATCAGCGCGCCGGCCTTCAGCAGCTCGCCCCAGCGCCCGCGCGAGGCGGAGCGCACGGTTTCGGAGTCGATATGCTCGCCCGGCACGATCACCCGCACCCTGACGCCTCTGGCCAGCGCCGCCAGCAGCGCCTTCTCGGTCAGCGCGTCCGGCACAAAATACGCTGCCGACAGGTCGATGGTGCGCGCCGCCGCGGTGATCGCCAGGTGGTACATCAGCGCCATGCTCTCGCTGCCGCCGGTCGGCGAACTGCTGAACATCTGCGCCCGGCCGCTGCCGACCGGCGGCAGTTCGGGGAAGTAGTCGGGGCCATGCGGCACCGCGCCGCTGACCTTGATCCAGTTGTCGAGGAACACCGACTGCATCTGGCCGACCACCGGCCCTTCCACCTCGAAATGCGTATCGCGCCAGTGCTCGGGGTCCTGCGCATGGCCGGTCCACTCCGGCGCGATGCCGACGCCGCCGGTAAAGCCGATCCGGCCGTCGACCACCAGCACCTTGCGGTGGGTGCGGTTGTTCAGCTTGCCGACGGTGTACCAGCGCACCGGGTGGTAGCGGCGCACATCCACGCCGGCGCTCGTCATCAGTGCGAGCGCGCCCTTGTCGATCTTGGAACTGCCGACCGCATCCAGCAACACCTTGACGCTGACGCCTGCCCTGGCGCGCTCGGCCAGTGCCTGCGCGAATTCATGGCCGATATCGCCCGACCAGTAGATATACGACTCGAAATTGATGGTCTTGCGCGCGGCGCGGATCGCGCCCAGCATTGCCGGAAAGATCTCGTCGCCGTTCCGGAGCACGCGGTAGCGGTTGCCGTCGACCACCGGCGGCCCCAGCAACACCCCCAGTTCACGGGCGAACTGCGGATCTTCCAGGCTGTAAAGGCGGTCAAGGCGGCGCTCGATGCGCTTCTCGCCCCCGATCAGGTTGTAGGCAACGATGCCCGCCAGGGCAAGCAACACGACGGCGGCGGCAAACGCGAACATGCGGCCCCTTGTCCGAAACCTGGAAAAAACGCGGCGGTTCACGCAGGCACCATGAGGTTGGGGCGCGGGGCGGCCCGCGGCGGAGGAGGTAGTGGCCGATTCAGGATAGGCGTTATCGGCGCGCCTGGGGCATTGCGCGCGGCACGCGCGTCCGTTCGACCATGCCGGCGGCCGGGATCGCCTGCCGCATGGCGTCCGCGAACAGGCGCAGCCTGGCCGGATAGAAGCGCGCATGCGGATAGACCAGGTAGATCGGCAGCGGATCGGCCTGCCATTGCGGCAACAGGTGCAACAGCCTGCCGCTGGCGATGTCGTCGGCAAAGATCCACGACGAGCCGACGGCAACGCCCAGCCCCAGCCGGGCCGCGGCATGCAGCGCGTACAGGCTGTCGGTGCTCATGCGCGGCGCGAAGGACAGGCCGTGGCGCGCCTGGGTCTGCGGGTTCTGCAGCACGATCTCGTTGCGGTAGAACGTGCGCAGCGCCAGCCAGGGCAGGCTTTCCAGGTCCTGCGGGCGGCGCGGCAGCGGCTTGCCGTCGAACAGCGCCGGCGCGGCGATGACCGCGCGCGGCACTTCCGCCAGGCGCACGGCCACCAGGCCGGGTTCATGCACCTCGCCCACATGGATCGCGCAATCGATGGCCTCGGCGATGAAGTCCGGGGTCCGGTCGTGCAGCAGCCATTCCACCGCGACCTGCGGATATTGCCGCAGGTAGTCCGCCAGCGGACCTACCAGCACCTCCTGCCCGAACGCGTGCGGCACCACCACGCGCAGCGTGCCGCTGGGGGCGTGGCCCACGCCGCGCACCTCGGCCTCGAACCTGGCCCAGTCGGCCACCAGTTCGCGCGCGCGCTCGTAGCAGCGCGCGCCGTCGGCGGTCAGCTTCATCGCATGCGTGGAACGCTGCAGCAGGCGCACGCCCAGCAGCCGCTCCAGGGCCTGCAGGCGCCGGCTGATGGTGGGCTGGGTGGTCTGCAGCTGCGCGGCGGCCAGCGACAGGCTGCCGGCCTCGACGATGCGCACGAAGGTCTGCATCAGGTCGATCCGGTCCGTGCCGGGCGCGGCGCGGGCGGCGGCCGGGGCGGCAGCGGGGTTAGGGGCTGGCTGGCCTTTCATACGCGTCTCGTATAGCCATTGTTCACCCCGCACGTCTACCAGAATCGGCGCGCGTGGACAACACTTCGGGCCATCCCAACCTCTTTGCGAAGCGCGCAAACCCGCCATGTCCCCTGTTCCCGCAACCTCGCCCGCAACCTCGCCCGCCGCCACGCCGGCCAGCCCGGCCGTGCCAGGGCGCCTGGTCCTGCTGCTTGCCACCAGCGCCGGCCTGGCGGTGGCCTCGCTGTACTACAGCCAACCCATGCTCGGCGTGATGGCACCCGATTTGCACGCCACCGATGCCACCGCCGGCGCCATCCCCACCCTGACGCAGCTCGGCTATGCGATCGGCATCCTGCTGCTGGCGCCGCTGGGCGACCGCTACGACCGCCGCCATATCATCGTGGCCAAGGCGGTGGCGCTGGTCGGCGCGCTGCTGCTGGCGGGCCTGGCGCCGGGCATCGGCATGCTGCTGGTGTCGAGCCTGGTGGTGGGCCTGTCCGCCACGCTGGCGCAGGACATCGTGCCGGCCGCGGCTGCACTGGCGCCGGCCGCGCAGCGCGGCAAGGTGGTCGGCACCGTGATGACCGGGCTGCTGCTGGGCATACTGCTGTCGCGGGTGGTCAGCGGCTTCGTCGCCGCGCACTTCGGCTGGCGCGCGATGTTCGTGCTGGCGGCGGCCAGCATCGCCGCGGTCGCGCTGCTGGCGCGGCGCCAGCTGCCGCGCTTCGCCCCGGCCACGACGCTGCCGTATCGCGCGCTGCTGGCCTCGCTGGTGACGCTGTGGCGCGAGCATGGCGCGCTGCGCCGCGCGGCGCTGGCGCAGGGGCTGCTTTCGGTAGGGTTCAGCGCGTTCTGGTCGACGCTGGCTGTGATGCTGCATGGCGCGCCCTTCCACCTGGGTAGCGAGGCCGCCGGCGCCTTCGGCCTGGCCGGAGCCGCCGGCGCGCTCGGCGCGCCGCTGGCCGGCCGCCTGGCCGACCGCGGCGGTCCGGAACGGGTGACCCGCGCCGGCGCGGCGCTGGCGGCGCTGTCGTTTGCCGCCATGCTGCTGAGCCCGCTGGTGCCGCCGCAGGCGCAGCTGTGGCTGATCGGCGCCAGCGCCATCGGCTTCGACCTGGGGGTGCAGGTGACGCTGGTCGCGCACCAGACCATCGTCTATGGCATCGACCCGGGCGCGCGCAGCCGCCTCAATGCCGTGCTGTTCGTCTGCATGTTCACTGGCATGGCCGCCGGCGCGGCGCTCGGTAGCCTGGCGCTGGCGCGCTTCGGCTGGACCGGCGTGGCGGCGCTGGCCACCGCCGCGGCGCTGTCCGCGCTGGCGGTGCGGCTGCTGCCGAAGCGCGCGGCGCAGTGAACCGGAACCAGGCCTATGCCGCGGGCGCGGCCCCTGCCCCGGGCGTGCCCGCCTCATCGCCCTGCGCCGGTGCCAGCGGCACCTCTACTGTCAGCGCGGTGCCGCCGGGCGCCGAGCGGATCTGCAGCCGGCCGCCGATCGCCGCGGCACGCACCTGCATATTGCGCAGCCCGCGCCCGCCGCGCGTGGCCTGGGTATCGAAGCCGCGGCCATCGTCGGCCAGCGTGATGCGGATCGCCTGCGCGGCCGGGTCCGCCTGGGCGGTCACCGTCAGCGTGCGCGCGGCCGCATGCTGCAGCACGTTGGTGATGCCTTCCAGCAGCAGGTATTGCAGCTCCTGCACCTTGCGCGCGGAGAAATGCGGCAGCGCGGGCAGGCGTTCGACCTCCCAGCGGATTTCCAGACCGGCATCGGCGATGCGCGGCCCCAGCCGGTAGCGCAGGTTGCCCAGCACCGCGGCCAGGTCGCCGCCGGTGTCCTGCATCGCATCGATGGAAAGCTTGAGCGAATCCAGCGCATGCCGCACCTGCGTGGCCACCTCCGGGCCGCTGGCCTTGCCCGACTCCAGCATCGACAAGGTCGTGACCAGCTGGCTGCCCAGCCCGTCGTGCATGTCGCGCAGGATGCGCCCGCGTTCGCGCAGCGCGGTCTCCTCGGCGGCAATCTTCTGCGTGCGCGCAAAGGCCGCGCGTAACTGCGCCTCGCGCTGCGCGACGCGCTCGGTCAGCACCTGGTTGGCGTTCTGCAGGCTCTGCACCGCGCTGGTGTAGCGTTCCACCAGCATCCACGCCATCACCACGCTGAACGGCACCGAGACATAGCGGGTCATCGAATGGACCCAGTAATAGTCGCCGGTCAGCCAGACCTTGATCCAGTCCGCCAGGAACAGCACCGCCGACACGCCCACGGTGACGGCCAGCAGCGTCGCCTCGCGGCTGGGCCGGCGCAACGCGCCCCACACCATCGCGCCGGCCACGGTCAGGATGATGCCGACCTTGACCAGCCAGCTCAGCGGAAACACCAGCGGATGGCTGGAAATCGCGGCCAGCGGCGCCAGCACCGGCAGCGCCAGCAACAGGTAGGCGTTGAGGGTGCGATGCAGCCAGCGCCAGGGCACCCGGATCACCAGCAGGCAGAACCTGGCGATGGCACCCAGGAACACTTCGCGCGCGGCGGCCACGATATATCCGCGCAGTTCCGCGGGAATGGCGAGGTCATCGACGAAGTAGTCGAGCAGGCGCACGCTCCAGGCAACCTCGGCCAGCCCGTACAGGCCGAACAGCGGATCGCGCTGGCGCCACCAGATCAGCAGCGCCAGGCCGCCCAGCACGACGCTGAGCACCGCCGCGATCAACGGGCCGACCACGCGCAGCAGGAAGGCCCGCTCATACTGCGCGCGCACCTCGGCGGCCGGGCCCACCGTCACCGGCAGCAGGCCCGAGCGCGCATAGGCGCGCGCGGCTACGGTGATGCGCAGCAGGTTGCCGTGCGTGTTGGCCAGCTCGGGCGGCACCGCGACGTAATACGGGCGCTTGGCCAGCGCCGACGCCGGTGCGTCCAGGCGCCCGCCGGCCGCGATCAGCACGCCGTTGAGGCGCATCTCGTAGCTGCCGCCGGCCCACGGCACGAACAGCCCGCCCGGCGCCGCCGCGGGCCAGTTGCGGTCGAAGCGCAGTTCGTAGACCACGGTGCCTGACTTGCCCGGCATCACCCGGTCCCAGTAGTCGGGCAGCGTCAGCGCGCGCGCCGGCAGCACGGTGCCGTCCGCGAGCGTGGCCGCGCGCGTGGCCTCGGCCAGCGCCATGGTGTCCGCCGCCGCCATGCGGGGCAGCAGCAGGCCGGCCCACGCTAGCAGCAGGGCCAGCACGGTGCGCAGCGAGGGCGGCCAGGACGGCATGGCGCGCTTACAGGGACTTGAGCAGGCCGAGCTTGGCCGCCTCGAACACGGCCTCGCCGCGCGAGCGCACCGCCAGCTTGCCGTAGATGTTCTTGATGTGCGACTGCACGGTATGCACGCTCAGCCCCAGGTAGCGGGCCGTTTCGGCGTAGGTATAGCCGCGCGAGATCAGGTCCAGGATCTCGTTCTCGCGCACCGACAGCACCACCGCGCCCTCACCCACAGCGGTGGCCGCGCCGGTGGCCGCATCGCGCGCCGCCTCCGGCGGCCCGCCGCGCAGCCGGTTCACCACCTGCCGCGCGATCAGCGGGCTCATCGGCGAGCCGCCCGCGCGCAGTTCGCCGATCGAGGCCGCGATGCGGTCGGTGGTTTCATCCTTGAGCAGGTAGCCGATGGCGCCGGCCTCGATGCTGGCCAGCACGTGCTGGTCATCGCCGAACACGGTCACGACCATGCAGTCGCAGCCGGGATAGCGCAGGCGCGCGTTGCGGATCACGTCGATGCCGCTGCCGTCGGGCAGGCCGAGGTCGCACAGCAGCACGTCGGGCTGGTGCTGCGCCAGCCATGCCAGCGCCTCCGCCACGGTCGCGGCACAGCCCTGCACCACGGCATCCGCCGCATGCAGGTCGACCGCCTGCACCAGCCGGCGCAGCGCCAGGGGATCGTCTTCGACGATGAGGACTCTTGTTGTGCTTGCCATGCCTGTATTCCCGAGCCACGCCGCGGTGCGCCCCTGTATTGCCGCGCTGTGCGCACGTTGCGCCGGCACGACGGCGGATTCTGACATATCCCGCCCGCGCGCGGACGGCCCCGGCGGGCCCCTTCAGGGTAAACGCCGCCGCCCGTACCGATCGCACGCCCGCACGCCGTTGCCCATCCCATATTCTGGGGAGGCGTCGGCCCGGGCCTGCTCCTATGATCGCGGCAAAACAGCCCCGCCGGTCCGGATCCCGGCTCCGAGCGCGGGCGACAAAGCCATGACGGGAATACGGGGAGCAAGACCGTGACAGACAAGACAGCCGGCACACCGGCCGCACGGGAAATCGGGGAAGCAGGGGGAAAAGCCGCGCGCACCATCCCGCCAGCGGCCGCGCTGCGGCTGGCCGGCGGGATGGCGGCAGGCGGTCTGGCGATGCTGCTGGCCGGTTGCCTCGCCACCGCGCCGAACGCCGCCGGCGTGGCCGCCATGGAGCTGGACCCCGGCCGCAAGGGCGCGGTGTCCGGCGTGGGCCTGGAGGGCCACGACATCGTCGCCATGGCCGACCAGATGATGCGCGACATCCTGGCGCAGCCGCGCTTCGCGCCCGGCCGCGATGGCAAGCGCCCGCGCATTGCCCTGGACGGCGCCAACTTCATCAACGACAGTGCCCAGCCGCTGGACCGCCAGCTGATCGTCGACCGGCTGCGCGTTAGCCTGAACCGCGCCGCGCAGTCGCGCATCCAGTTTGTCAGCAGCCAGACTGCGCTGGTCGAGCGCGAACGCCAGGCCAAGCGCAGCGGCGCCACCGACGCCGGCACACTGGGACTGGCCCGCGCGCGGCTGGGCGCCGACTACAGCCTGTCCGGCCGGATCGGTTCGCTCGACAGCCGCAGCGCCGCCACCGGCATGGTGCAGCGCTACATGCAGATCTCGTTCGAGCTGGTCGAGGTGGAAACCGGCGAACTGGTCTGGAGCAACATCTATGCATTCCAGCGCGCCGCGGCGGACGATGTGGCCTATCGCTAGCCGCCGCGGCGCGCACCCGGTGGCCTGGCTGGCGGCAGCGCTGCTGGCCGGCTGCGCCGCCACGCCGCCCGCCCATACCGGCTGCACGCCGTGGCAGCAGCAGCGCGCGCGGCCGTCCCTGCCGGTCTCGTTCCTGTCGCCGGAGCTGGCCGCCATGGTGGCTATACCTCAGGCCGACACCGCCTCCGCGCCTAACGCCGGCGGGCAGGGCGCGGTCCGCGCCGGCCTGCACAACTGCACCGAATCCGACGTCGCGCTGCTGGTACGCACGCGCTTTGGCGCGGCGCAGCCGGGTGTCGCGAGCGAGCCGCCCAGCGCCTGGCGCACGCTGGTGCTGCCGCCCCGCACGCAGGTCGACTACGCCGAGCATGCCGTCATGGCCGGCTCCGTGCCGGCCGCGCTGGAGATCCTTGACGCCCAGCGCGCGCAGCAGCCCTACCGGCCGGGACAGCACTATCCCGTGCTGCCCGGCCCGGCGCGGCCGTGACGGCCGGCCCGCACCGCAGCACCGACCTCCCCTGACGCCTTTCCACGCCCCACCCATGACCGTTGCCCACTTCATGCCACGCCTTGCTTCGCTCGCCACCCTGCTGGCCGCTTTCCTTGCCGCCGGCTGCGCCGCCCCGCCGATGGCGCTGAAATCCACCCGCACCGGCGGCGACAGCGCGCCCGTGGTGCGCGCCGACGTGGCCGGCAAGGCTGACCTGGCGGGCCTGAATGTCGGCGATACCGTCGCCGTTTCGCCCGGCAACAACAAGGTCGTGGTGGCCTCGACCCCGCTGGTCTACACCCTGTATGAAGACGGCATGGTGACGCAGGCCGAGGTCAAGCGGCAGCAGCTCACGGTCAACCGCAAGGACGCGCCGCGCATCGAATTCATCAAGGGCGAGCTGCACCGCGGCGACTTCATCCGCCGCGAGATCCTGCTGGACCTGCACAGCAAGGATCCGGACGAGTTCAACCGCACCATCCACTTCCTCGCCTTCAACCGCGGCGACAAGGCCTTTCGCGGCGACCTGACGGTCTATGACCTGCTGCCCGCCGAGCTGGACCTGGTGAAGCTGGGCAGCGCCAACAAGTACACCGACCAGACCATGGTCAAGGGCGTGCTGAGCGGGCTGCCGTTCCTGTCGCTGGTGACGCTGGCCATGGACAACTATTCGCGCTCCGACGAAGCGGTGCCGATGCGGCATGAACGCCTGGACCAGGTGCAGAAGTTCACCTTCCAGCGACTGGTGCTGGAACCCGGCCAGGCCGTCGGCTTCACCATGCACGTGCGCTACCAGCTGCCGGGCGAAGCAGAACTGGCCGACCTTCGCGAAACCGCCGCGCCGCTGGCCCGGCAGCAGTAAGGGGCGCCGATGCGGATGCTCCACGCTGCCGGGATATGGCGGCGCACCGGCGCGGCGCTGCTCGCCCTGGCGCTGGCCACGCCGCTGCCAGGCAAGGCGGCCTGGTTCGACGGCGACGAGAAGCGCCTCGCGGCCGAGGCGGACCGCTTTGTCGCCGACAAGCCTGCCGAGCTGCAGCGCATCCTGCATACGCTGTACATGGAGGGCGAGTGGAACGCCGTGCTCAACCTCGACCTGCTCGGCCTGGCCGCGATCGAGGCCGGCCGGCCGCGGCTGGCCGAGCGCGCCTTCGACATGGCCGCGGCACGCGTCCTGCGCGTCTATGCCGACGACCCCAACGCCCGTCAGGCGCGCTCGCTGTGGTCCGCCGAGAGCGTCAAGGACTGGAAGGGCGAGCCGTACGAGCGCGCCATGACCTTCTACTACCGCGGCCTGCTCTACGCGCACGCCGGCGACTACCAGAACGCCCGCGCCGCGTTTCTGCAGGCCGATATCCAGAACGCCTTCGGGCAATACGAGCGCGCCGCCGACGGCCAGGGCAGTTTTGCGCTGATGGCATGGCTGGCGGCATGGGCTTCGCAGTGCGCCGACGACCCCGCCCGCGCGACCGAGCTGGCAGGCCGTGCGGCCGGCGCCGCCGAGCCCTTCTACGCGCAAGCCCGTGGCGCGCTGCCGCGGCACCTGAGCCTGTTCGAAGCCGGCCTCGGGCCGGAGAAGGTGACGCTCGGCGAGACCAGGAGCCTGCTCGGCTTCCTGCCGCAAGGCACGGCCCCGGGCGCGCCACGGATCGGCTATGGCGCGCAGGTGAAGCCGCTGGCCGCGGGAACCGCCGCCAGCCTGGACCGGGTCGCGCTGACCCGTGGCGGGCGGCCGATCCAGGGCATCCTGGACGGCAAGGCCGTGTTCAAGGAGAACACCGCCACCCTGGCGGACACCGCCGGGGCGCTGTCAGCGGGACTGGCGCAGGCGGCGTGGTCGGGCGCAAGCGGCGGCAACGCCGGCCTGGCCCAGGGCCTCGGCGCCGCCGGGGCGGCCGGCTCGCTGCTCAGCCTCGCCGCCGGGGCGCTGTCCAGCGCCGCCAATGCCGAGGCCGATACCCGCTACTGGGCGTCCTTGCCCAAGACCATCTACATCGAGGCGCTGGCCGCCCCGCTGTCCCAGCCCGCGGTGCAATTCAGCCCGGCCGCGGGCGGCAAGCCGCGCCCGGCGCTGTTGCAAGGCCGCCAGGGCGACTGCTCGCTGGCGTGGGGCCGCGAGCATTCCGCCTTCGATGGCGAGCACGGCGGCGTGGCCAACCCCTCGCCGTGGCCGGCCGAACCGGTCGAATCCGGGCGCGAACGCGCCAACGCGGCGCTGCGCAACGAATTGCTGGCGCTGCCGTTCGGTCCATAGCCCGCCCGCCAGACCCGTTCGGGGGATGGGTGCCTGATGTTCTCGACCGTTGCAGCGCTTTTGTCAGTTCTGTTGGATTTTGCAAGATGTACGCATACAATGCCCCGGCGCCGGCCGATAGAGCTGGCGGACCTGGAGAAGAAGCAAAATGCAGACGGGAAAACTGATGGCAGGGCTGGTCCTGGCCGGGTTGCTGGCCGGTTGTGAATCGATGGATGGCGCCATGTCCTCCATCAACGGCGTGCTCGACGGCACCGGCGACGTGCTCAGCGGCGACTTCCGCATGCTGGCCGACCCCAAGCCGGCTTCGCTCGGCGACATCTGGGCCGACTGGAAAAAGAACGAAATCACGGCGAAGAAAAAGTGGGACGCGCAGGCCATCCTGGTGTCGGGCACGGTCTCGCGCATCACCAAGGTCGATGGCCTGAGCCGCTCGGACGACACCATCGCGGTCTACTTCAGGGACTCGGTCACCCCGCAGTGCACCGGCAAGGCGCTGATGCGCGATGCGATGATGGTTAACCAGAAGAAGATCAGCAACCTGCAGACCGGGGACAAGATCAACGTGACCGGCGTGCTGGCGACCAGCGATTCCGAGACGTACAACAGCAGCAACAAGGAATGCTATTTCGCCTTTGCCAAGTCGAAGATCGAAGCGGCTCCGGCAAGCACGGCAGCCCCCTCGAAAGCCGCCACCAGCACCAAGTCGAAATCGACCAAGACCAGCAAGAAGTAAGCTCTCCCGCGCAACGGGCGCCGGCGGCCCGCCTGGATCCGCCAGCGGCTCCATCCCCCTTTGCCCGCGGCGCCGCGTGCCGGCCACGCCACAAGCAACCCACCCGGCCTGCATCCCTTACACGCTCTGAAACCATTGCAAGGACCCCCGGTCCGCCCGGTTCCCGTCTGCCGGGGCCGTGCAGGCCCCCGGCCGCACGGTACGAATCTTGCCCTTTGCCGTATACCCGCCCGCGGTGTCGGCGCAGTGTTGCGCCGGTTTCCGCACATGGCGTTACCTTGTCAGGAAATCAGCATGGGCTATTACTACGATGACCGTGAAGCGCGCGCGCAACGTGAACGCCGCCAGGCATGGGACGATGACGACTGGCAGCCGGAATCGGAACGCGACCGCTGGCAGGCACAACGCAGACGCCAGCAAATGACCCCTGGCCAGACCAGCTACGGCGGCCCTGCCCGCCCGGCCCGGGAATTCAACGAGCAGTATGGCGCCGGACGCTACCCCGACTATCCGCGCGAGGGGCGCTATGGCAGCGAAGGACGCTACGGCAGCGACCTGCGCTATGGCTTGAATGGCGGCTACGGCTGGGAGCGCGCCAGCGAATGGCGCGATCCCCAGGCCTGGGAACGCGACGACGAATACGCGGAACGGCAGTGGCGCCAGAGTATCGAGCGCGCGCGCGAACCGCGCGAGCGCTATGAAGGGCGCGAGCGCTATTTCAGCGACCTGCGCAGCGACACCCGCTACTGGACCGAAGCGGACGACGACGAGGACGAAGCGCGCCGCTACGCGGCGCAGCACAGTCCCGGATACCGCCAGTATGCGGAGCGGCGCGGCTGGGAGACCGATCACGCGCGCGATGACGAGCGCGACGACGAGCGCGAGCACGGCGTGCTCTATAACCTCGGACGCCGCATCGGCGAGGTGGTCGGCGACTTGTTCGGCACGCCGGACGAGCGCGAACGGCGCGCCGGTCCGCGCGGCTACCAGCGCAGCGACGACCGCATCCGCGACCAGATCTGCGAGCGGCTGAGCTACGCGCGCGGGGTTGACGTCAGTGATGTCAGCGTCGACGTCGCCGACGGCGTGGTGTCGTTGACCGGCACCGTGCGCGACCGCGGCCAGAAGTACTACATCGAGGACATGGCTGACGGCACCTACGGCGTCAAGGAGGTCAACAACGACATCCGGGTGCGCCGCGACGGCGAGCGCACCGGCGAGTCTTCCGGCGCTACCCGCGGCGCGGGCAGCCCGGGTA
This sequence comes from Cupriavidus taiwanensis, assembly GCF_900250115.1. Taxonomy (NCBI): domain Bacteria; kingdom Pseudomonadati; phylum Pseudomonadota; class Betaproteobacteria; order Burkholderiales; family Burkholderiaceae; genus Cupriavidus; species Cupriavidus taiwanensis. Next base: position 2,519,489 of record NZ_LT984804.1, read on the forward strand.
GCACGACCGCCACCACCGGCGGCAGCGCCACCGGCGGCGGCGCCACCAGCGCGGCCAGCACCACCAGCACCACCAGCGCCGTCACGGGCAGCACCTGGCGCGCATAAGGCCAGTAGCCGGCGGAAGCTTCCGCCGGCTTTTTTTGTCGATCCGGTCCGCGCCCAGACCGCCAACGCCGCCCACGCCGGCCGCACCGCATGCCCGCGTCCACGCTGAAGATCGCCACCTTCAACATCAACGGCATCCGCAGCCGGGTGGGTGCGCTGTGCCACTGGCTCGCGCGCGAAGCGCCGGACATCGTCTGCCTGCAGGAACTGAAGACCGCCGACGAGAGCTTCCCGGCGCGCGAGATCCGCGACGCCGGCTATGGCGCGATCTGGCATGGCCAGAAGTCCTGGAATGGCGTGGCCATCCTGGCGCGCGGCGCGGAGCCCGTCGAAGTGCGCCGCGGCCTGCCCGGCGACCCCGACGACAGCCACAGCCGCTACCTGGAGGCGGCGGTGGCGGGCATGCTGATCGGCTGCCTTTACCTGCCCAACGGCAACCCGCAGCCGGGACCAAAGTTCGACTACAAGCTGGCGTGGTTCGAACGGCTGATCACGCACGCGCAGGAATTGTTCGACAGCGGCCACCCGGTAGTGCTGGCCGGTGACTACAACGTGGTGCCGACCGACCAGGACATCTACAACCCGCGCTCGTGGCGCAAGGACGCCTTGCTGCAGCCGGAAAGCCGCGACGCCTACGCGCGCCTGCTGGCGCAGGGCTGGACCGATGCGCTGCGCCAGCACCATCCCGATGCGCCCATCTACACCTTCTGGGATTACTTCCGCCGGCACTGGGAGACCAATTCCGGCCTGCGCATCGACCACCTGCTGCTGAGCGCCGAACTGGCGCCGCGGCTGCGCGACGCCGGTGTCGACCGCTGGGTGCGCGGCGAAGAGCATCCCAGCGACCATGCGCCCGCGTGGGTGGTGCTGGGCCCCGCGGCGCGGCGCAAGCGCGCGGGCTAGGCCGCCGCGGCCTCCGCCACCAGCTTGTCGCGGATAAAACCCAGGAAGGCGCGCACGCCCTCGGGCAACGTCCGGCCCGCCAGGGTCTGCAGTTCGATCGCCCGGCTACGCATGCCGCGTTCGCGGATGGTCGCGGCATGCAGCTCGCCGCGGCGCAAGCGGTCGCCCACGGTCACGCTGCCCGAGATCGACAGGCCGCCGCCGTGCAGCACGAAGCTGGTCAGGGTCTCGAAGTGGTTGGTCACCAGCACCGGCTCGAACACCATGCCGCGCTCGCCGCAGGCCAGGTCGAACAGCTGGCGCACGGTGTTGTCGCCCTCGGGCAGCGCCAGCGGGTACGGCTGCATCTGCGCCAGCGTGACGCTGCGAAAGCGCGCCAGCGGATGGTCCGGCCGCATGATGGCGATCACCGGCGCGGCCTGCCGGTGGGCGATGCGGATACCCTGCTCGGCGGCGCGGCTGTAGGTGATGCCGATATCCGCGTCGCCGTGCAGCACGATGCCGGTCACATCCGCCGGCGGCGCCACCCGCACGTGGAAATGCAGGCCCGGATAGCGCTGGCGGAACTCGGCGATGATGCGCGGCAGGAATTCGATCGCAAACCCGGCCGAACTGGCCACCCGCACCCGGCCGCGGCGCAGGCCCTGCAGCGCGGCGATCTCGGACACCACGCGGTCGGCTTCCAGCGCGCCGCGCAGCGCGTAGGCCGCCAGCAGCTCGCCGGCGGCGCTGGCCACCATGCCGCGCGGGCGGCGGTCGAACAACGGCACGCCTAGCAGGGCCTCGAGCGCGGCGACCTGCCGGCTCACCGCCGACACGGTCACGTTGAGCCGCTGCGCGGCCTCGGTCAGCGAGCCGCTGCGGACCACTTCCAGGAAATAGCGCAGCGAGGTGTCCTGCAGGCGATGCGACAACATGGGGGCGGGCTCCCTGGCCGGTTTGCGTTTTACGCAAGGATATTTGAAAAAATCGTCGATTGCGGGAAAGCACGCGTCCCCCGTATGCTGTTTCACGACATCACCGGAGACCCCGCGCCATGGCGACTGCCCAGACCCCTGCTACCTTGACCGACCCGATCGCTGACCTCGATGCCGTGGCGCTCTCGCGCGCCATCCATGCCCGAGAGGTCTCTTGCGCCGAAGTGCTCGATGCCTTCCTTGGCCAGATCGACCGCCACAACCCCCGCGTCAACGCCATCGTCGCCGCGGTCGACCGCGACACGCTGCGCCGGCAGGCGCGCACGCTCGACGACGAACTGGCGCGCGGCGCCAGCCGCGGCCCGCTGCACGGCTTCCCGCAGGCCCCCAAGGACATCAGCCCGGCCGCTGGCATGGTCACCACCAAGGGCTCGCCTATCTTCGCCGGCCAGGTCAGCGACGCCGATGCCGTGATCTTCGAGCGCATGCGCGCCGGCGGCGCGCTCTTCGTCGGACGCACCAACTCGCCCGAATTCGGCCTCGGCGGCCATACCTACAACCCGGTCTACGGCACCACCCGCAACGCCTTCGATCCCGGCCGCTCCGCCGGCGGCAGCAGCGGCGGCGCCGCGGTGGCAGTGGCGCTGCGCATGCTGCCGGTGGCCGACGGCTCGGACATGATGGGATCGCTGCGCACCCCCGCGGCGTTCAACCATGTGTACGGACTGCGCACCTCGGTCGGCTGCGTGCCGCACGGCCCGGGCGACGAAGTGTTTTTCCAGCAGTTCAGCGTGGCCGGCCCGATGGCGCGCAACGTGCCGGACCTGGCCCTGCTGCTGTCGGTGCAGGCCGGCTTCGATGCGCGCCTGCCGCTGACGCGCCGCGGCGAGGCGCCTGGCACCTTTGCGCTGCCGCCCGAACGCGACTGGGCCGGCGTGCGCATCGGCTGGCTCGGCGACCTGGGCGGGCACCTGCCAACCGAAGCGGGCCTGCTCGATACCTGCGTGCAGGCCCTGGCGCACCTGCGTACGCTTGGCTGCACCATCGACGCGGCGCTGCCCGACTTCGACCTGGAACGCCTGTGGCGTGCGTGGATCGACCTGCGCAGCTTCTCGGTGGCGGGCGCCAACGCGGCGCTGTACCACGACCCGGCCAGGCGCGCGCTGCTCAAGCCCGAGGCGGTCTGGGAGATCGAACGCGGCCTGGCGCTGCCGGGCACGCGCGTGTACGAGGCCATGGCCGAACGCAGCGCGTGGTACCAGGCGCTGCGCGTGCTGTTCGAGCGCTTCGACTACCTGGTGCTGCCGGCCGCGCAGGTATTCCCGTTCGATGCCGGCTGGGACTGGCCGCATGCGATCGACGGCCGCGACATGGACACCTACCACCGCTGGATGCAGGCGGTGGTGCCGGCCACCATGGCCGGGCTGCCGGCGCTGGCAGCGCCCGCCGGCTTCGGCCCGCAGGGCCTGCCCGCCGGCATCCAGATCATCGGCCCGGCGCAGGCCGACGCCGCGGTGCTGCAGCTGGGCCATGCCTACGACCAGGCCGGCGGTTTTTCGCGCGTGCGCAGCCCCTGGCTCGGCTGAACCCCGCCGCGCGGCGCGCGCCGGATTTCGCATCGCTTTCCGATTGCCTTCCATTCCTACAACTGCCGGCAGGAGTGCCACCATGACTGCAATGACCCCGAAGCTGTTTCTCGCCTGCGCCACAGCCCTGGCGGCGCTGACCCCCGCGCCCGCGGCGCAGGCGCAAACGTGGCCGGAGCGCCCGCTGCGGCTGGTGGTGCCGTTCGCCGCGGGCGGCGCCACCGACGTGCTCGGCCGCCTGCTGGCGGTCGGCCTGGGCGAAAAGCTCGGCCAGTCGGTGGTGGTCGAGAACAAGCCCGGCGCCAGCACCGTGATCGGCGCCACCCAGGTGGCCAAGGCCCCGCCCGACGGCTACACCCTGCTGCTGGCGGCCAGCACCACGCTGACGCTGAATCCGGCGATCCGCCAGCACCTGGGCTACGACCCCATCAAGAGTTTCACCCCGCTGGGCCTGGTCGCCGACATGAGCCTGGTGCTGGTGGCCAACCCCGACACGAAGATCGCCTCGCTGAAGGACCTGGTAACGCAGGCCAAGGCCAACCCGGACAAGTTCTCCTACGGCTCGTTCGGCGCCGGCTCGTCGGTGCATTTCGGCGCGGAGATGCTCAAGGCCGCCACCGGCATCCGCATGGTGCACGTGCCGTTCAACGGCAGCGCCCCCAGCCTGACCGCGCTCGCGGGCGGGCAGGTGCAGGTGGCAGTCGATACCGTGGTGGCCACCCTGCCGCTGATCAAGGGCGGCAAGATCCGGCCGGTGGCGGTGCTGTCGCCGCAGCGCCTGCCGGCACTGCCGCAAGTGCCGACCGTCGCCGAAAGCGGCTACCCCGGCTTCCAGATGGGCACCTGGTTCGCGCTGATGGCGCCCGCCGGCCTGCCCGCGCCGGTGCAGCAGAAGCTGGAGAAGGCACTGGCCGACGTCGCCAACGCGCCGGCCACGAAGGCGCGCATGGTCGAGCTGGCGTTGACGCCGGCGTATGGCAATGGGGCGGCGGTGAAGGCGCGGGTGGAAAAGGAACTGCCGGAGATGCGGGCGGTGGCGGCGCGGGCGGATATCCGCGCGGAATGACCACGGCGGCGCGCACTCAGCGCCGCGCGCGGTCCACATGCGCGGCGAAGCCCGCGGCCTGGGGCGCCACGTCCTCGCGCAGCGTAAGCTGCGGGATCAGGTAGTCGCCGCCGTTCTGCCGCCGGAACGGAATCGGTGCGGTGGTCCCTAGCGCATCCAGTCGCTCGCCCAGTTCCTCGCGAATCTGCGCAAAGCGCGCCGCATCGACCTTGCCGGTCCGGTACACCAGGTACGGCGGCAGCACGTCGAACCCCGGATAGTGCAGGATGCCGTGGTGGATCGGGAACAGGATGTCGTCGATCGGGCCATTGATGCCGCGCGCGCTGTAGTGCGACGCCCAGCCGCCGGCGGTGACGATCAGCATCGCGCGCTTGCCGGCGAGCGTGCCTTCGCCATAGCGGTCGCCCCAGCGCTGGTCCGAGTGTTCGCCGACGCCGTAGGCAAAGCCATAGGCATAGACGCGCTCGACCCAGCCCTTCAGGATGGCCGGCATCGAGAACCACCACAGCGGGAACTGCAGGATCACGGCGTCGGCCCAGCGCAGCTTGTCCTGCTCGCCTGCAATGTCATCGCTCTGCAGCCCGTGGTCGAAGGCATGCTTCGAATCCAGCGACGGGTGGAATGGCTCGTCGGCCTTGGGAACCTTCGAATCGGAGGCGTCGAGCAGCGGCTTCCATTGCATCGCATACAGGTCCGAAAGCTGGACTTCGTGGCCGGCGTCGCGCAAACGCTGCACGGCAAAATCCCGGATGGCACCGTTGAGCGAGCGCGGTTCGGGGTGGGCATAGACCAGCAGTACTTTCATGTCGGTGGCTTCAAGGATTTCAGTGAAGCCAGCATAGGCCGCGGTCAGGTATATTGGAAATGAATATCCAATATTCCAGGTATTGTCATGACTGATTCCGCGTCCAGCCTGAGGCGGCTCGACCTGAACCTGCTGGTGACGCTCGACGTGCTGCTGTCCGAGCACAACGTAACCCGCGCGGCCGAGCGGCTGCATCTGTCCCAGCCCTCGGTCAGCGTCCACCTGGCCCGGCTGCGCGACCACTTCGGCGATCCGCTGTTGCTGCCGGGGCCGCGCGGCATGCGGCCCACCGCCAGGGCCGACGCGCTGCGCCAACCGCTGCGCGAAGCACTCGGCGCACTGGCGCAGGCGGTTTCCGCCGACACACCGTTCGACCCCGCCACGTCGACCCATACCTGGCGCGTGGCCGCAACCGACTATGGCGAATCGACCATCGTGCTGCCGGCGTTGCAAGGGCTGCGCAAGGCGGCGCCGGGCGCGCGGCTGGCGGTGGTGGAGATGGTGCCGACGCGCATCGCCCGGCAGGCCGAGCGCGCCGAGCTGGACCTGGCCTTCCACACCACCGACGGCTCGCCGCCGGCGCTGCACCGGCGCGCGCTGTTCACCGAGCGCTATGTGCTGGTGGGCCGCGCCGGCAATCCGCGGCTGAAGCGGCGGCCCACGCTGGCGCAATTCTGCGCGCTCGAGCACGTGATCGTGTCGCCGGACGGCGGCGGCTTCCACGGTGTCACCGACGAAGCGCTGGCCCGGGCCGGGATGCAGCGGCGCGTGGTGCTGTCGGTGCCGCATTTCCTGTTTGTCACGGCCGCGCTCGCCAGCACCGACCTGGTGGCGATGCTGCCCGAACGGCTGGTGCGCGGCGCTCCGGCATTGCGCGCGGTGGCAGCGCCGGTCGAAGTGCCTGGCTACGAGATGTCGATGCTGTGGCCCGAGCGCGTGCACCGGGATCCGGCGCACCGCTGGCTGCGTGAGCACATCGCCACATCGGTGTAAGTCCGGCCGGATCCCTGTTTGCATACAAAACTGGAATACAATCAGCGCTTTCAACGTTGCGGCAGGGCGCCGTCCCTGCCGCCCAGTTTTGGAGGAGACCATGACGTATCCGGAAACGGGCCTGACGTCCCGCCACGTGGCCGCGCTCGCGCCGATCGAGGATTACCTGCAGGGCCATATCACCGGCAAGGCCGAATTCATGTACCAGGCCTTCGCCGCCGACGCGCGCATCGTCTCGTTCCGCGACGGCAAGCTGCATGCGCTGACGGTCGAGGAATTCGCCACCGCGCGCTGCCCCGGCCATCCGGCCGCGGATGAAGCGCAGCGCAAGCGCTTCATCACGCAGTTCGACGTGGTCGGCAATGCCGGGGTGGCCAAGGTGGTGCTGGAATACCCGGGCGTGACCTTCACCGACTACATGACGCTGCTCGAGATCGACGGCGTCTGGAAGATCGTCAACAAGACCTTCAGCGCCGCGGCGCGCTGAGCCGGGGCTCCAGAGCCCTCGCGGCCGCGGTTCAGGCCGGCAACACCGCTGTCGCCTCGATCTCGAACAGCATGTTGTCCAGGGCCAGCCGCGGCACCGGGATCAGCGTGCACGCCGGCGTCGGCCGGTCGCCCCACATCTCGCGCAGCGCCGCGCCGAAGGTGCGCAGGCGGTCGTGCGAATGGTCCACCACCAGCACCGTGAGCTTGGCCACGTCGCCGACGTCGGCGCCGGCCGCCTGCAGCGCAATGCGCAGGTTGTGCATGGCGCGCGCCACCTGGCGCGGAAAATCGAGCGGCAGGCAGCCTGCCGCGTCCTCGCCGCCCTGCCCCGAGACATAGACGATGCGGACCGGGCCTTCGACCAGGGCCACGTGCGAATAGCCGTTGGGCCGCGGGTCATACAGGCCCTCGGGGTTGAGCAGGCTCAGCGAGTCATTAAGACGGGCGAAGGGCACCGCGGGCGCAAGGGGCGCTGCAGGAAAAGCAGGCAGCGCGGGCGAGCGCAGCGACGAAGGCGCGAAGGGCGAGAAAGGAAACGTTGTCATCGGCTTGTGGACGGCATCGCGAACAGAGGAGCCGCCAGTATCAAACCTCAAGCTAGGTTAAGGTCAAGCGCGGCCATGGTGGTAGCATGGGCATTCCTGCGTGACTGCGTTCCAGCACCGCCTGCCCTTCGCCATGGCTTCCAAGCAACCGCCCGCCACCCCGCGCCGACGCCGCCCCGCGCCTGCGCAAGAACTGCTCTCCGTCGGTGAAGTCGCGGCACGCACCGGGATTGCGGTGTCCGCCCTGCATTTCTATGAAGCCCGCGGCCTGATCGCCAGCACCCGCAGCGGCGGCAACCAGCGCCGCTATGCGCGCGCCGTGCTGCGGCGGCTGGCGGTGATTCGCGTGGCGCAGCGCATGGGGCTGCCGCTGGCGGTGATCGCCGACGCCATGCGCAAGCTGCCCGATGGCCGCGCGCCGACCGTGGCGGACTGGCGCAGGCTCTCCGCCAGCTGGCGCGACGACCTCGACGAACGGATCCGCACGCTGACGCAATTGCGCGACCAGCTGGACGGGTGCATCGGCTGCGGCTGCCTGTCGCTCAAGGCGTGTCCGTTACGCAATCCGCATGACGCGCTGGCCGGGGAAGGGCCGGGGCCGCATTTCGCGGAGTGAGGCCACACGGCCCCAGCCGTGCCGGCTTACTTGAAGGTCTCGAGGTACGCCAGCAGGTCGGTGATCTGCTGATCGTCGCCCAGCCCCCAGAACCTCATCTTCGTGCCCGGCACTACCTTGCCGGGCGACCGGACGAAGGCGCGCAGCGTGTCATGCGACCACACCACCTTCGACGCGCGCATCGCCTCCGAATACTGGAAATCCGGCGTGCTGCCAGCCGCGCGGCCGAAGATACCGTTCAGTTGCGGACCAAAGCCCGCGCGCGCATTGCGCCCGACGTGGTGGCACGAGGCGCAACGCGTCGCAAACAAGGCCTTGCCGGCCTGGAGATCAGCGGCGGCGGCGGCGGCGGTGGCAGTGGCGGGAATGGCGGTGAAAACGGTCAGTGCCAGCAGGGTGGCGGCGATACGGCGCATGTGCAGCTTGGATCGGAAATGCCGGGGCAGGGTTTGCATGATACAGGCAGCGCCGGCACGCCGCGGCCGGATGCGCGGGTTACACCGCGTCACACTTGCAACACTTCGCGCGCCCCATATTACAGCCCGCCCCCCTACAGTGAGCCCATGTCCAACGCCCCTTGGGAGGCAGCCATGAAACGAATCATCGCAATGGCGGTAGCAGGCGGTGCAATGCTGGTGGCCAGCGCTGGTGCTTACGCCGGTGTGAATATCGATATCGGCATCGGCATGCCTGGCGTGGTGGTGGCGCAGCCGGCGCCGGTCTACCATCCGGCCCCGGTCTATGCGCCGGCGCCGGTGTATGCGCCCGCACCCGTAGCCTACGCGCCGCGCCCGGTCGTGGTGGCACCGCGGCCCGTGGTGGTGGCGCCGGTGCCGGTGCGCTACGACCATGACCGCGGCTATCGCCGCGCCTATTATCGCGGCAACTACGGCGATGGCTACCGCGACGGCTACCACGACCACCGCCGCGAATGGCGCGGACGCGAGTGGGCGCACCGCCATGGCGACCACGATGACCGCGACCACGGGCGCCGCTGGGACTGAACCCTGCCGCATCGCGGGCGGACGCGCGGCCACCGGCTGAAGCGTCCCCCTGCAAGGATTCGCCAGTCACGCTACCCTGTCGGCAACTTCCAATCCGGGCCGGGGCCATGGCCTCGCCCGCCCATGCCCAGGAGCAGCCATGCCACAGCCCCTCAAAATCGACTTCGTCTCCGATATCGCCTGTCCCTGGTGCGCGATCGGCCTTGCCTCGCTGCAGCTGGCGCTGCAGCGCGTGGGCGATGCCGTCGGCGCGGAGATCGTCGTGCATCCGTTCGAGCTGAACCCCGGCATGCGACCCGAAGGCGAAGCCATCGTCGACTACATCGGCCGGAAGTATGGGCGCACGCCGGCGCAGATTGCCGAGACCCAGGCAATGATCCGCGAGCGCGGCGCCGCCGTGGGCTTTGCCTTTGGTCAGCGCACCCGTGTCTACAACACCTTCGACGCCCACCGCCTGCTGCACTGGGCCGGGCTGGAAGGCAAGCAGCTGCCGCTGAAGCAGGCGCTGCTGCGCGCCTACCATGCCGACGGCAAGGACCCGAGCAACCATGACGTGCTGGCCGAAGCCGCACAGGCCGTCGGCCTGGATGCCGCAACGGCGCGCAAGGTGCTGGCGGGCGATGACTATGCCGATGTGGTGCGCGCGGAAGTCCAGGAATACCAGCGCATGGGCATCAACTCGGTGCCGTCCATCATCTTCAACAACCGCTACCTGGTGACCGGCGGGCAGCCGGTGGAGGCGTTCGAGCAGGCCATCCGCGAAATCGTTGCCGAGGCGCAGCAGGCGGGCAATCGTTGAGCGGCCACGCATCGCCACGATAAGAAAGGCCCGACCGGAACCCCGGGCGGGCCAAACCTGCTTCTCGCTCCCTGTTATTCAGCGTGCCGCCGGCTTCATCCCCGTCGCCACGGCATCAGCCGCCAGCGGCGTGCGATTCGCCAGGCCCAGCACCACCTGCCACGCGAACGACACCGCGCCGACGATAAACACCACATCGCCGAAGGTGCGCACCCAGCGCAACGTCTGCAGGATCGGCTGCTGCATGAAGGCCTCGCTGCGCGAATACCACGTGCCGTGCTCGACGCTGGCCAGGAACTGGATGATGCCGATCGGCAGCAGGCTGGTGCCGATCATCAGCACCAGGCCGATGTTCAGGCCCCAGAATGCGGTCTTCATCAGCGCCGGGCTGAGCCGGTAGGCCGGCCGCACGTAGCGCAGCACCAGCAGCGTGAAGCCCAGCGCCAGGAAGCCGTAGACGCCGAACAGCGCGGCATGGGCATGGACCGGCGTGGTGTTCTGGCCCTGGATGTAGTACAGCGCGATCGGCGGATTGATCATGAAGCCGAACACCCCCGCGCCCAGCATGTTCCAGAACGCCACCGCGACAAAGCACATCAGCGGCCACTTCAGGTCGGCCATCCACGGCGCGCGCCGCTTCAGGCTCCAGTTCTCCCAGGCCTCGTGGCCCAGCACGATCAGCGGCACCACTTCCAGCGCGCTGAAGGCGGCGCCCACCGCCATCACCGGCGTGGTGGTGCCGGCAAAGTACAGGTGGTGGAAGGTGCCGGGAATCCCGCCCAGCATGAACAGCGAGGCCGAGGCCAGGCTGGCGGCGGTGGCCATCGGGCGCGACACCAGGCCGAGGGTGGAGAAGATGAAGGCCAGCGCCGTGGTGGCGAAGACCTCGAAGAAGCCCTCCACCCACAGGTGCACCACCCACCAGCGCCAGTACTCCATCACTGTCAGGCTGGTGCGTTCGCCGTAGGCCAGGCCGGCGCCATAGAACAGGCCGATCGCCACCACCGACGAGGTCAGCAGCGCCAGCAGGTTGCGGTCGGTGCCGCGCGCGCGCAGCGCCGGCAGGATGCCGCGCATCATCAGCACCAGCCAGATCAGGATGCCGGCGAACTTGCCGATCTGCCACAGCCGGCCCAGGTCGACGTATTCATAGCCCTGGTGGCCCAGCCAGAAGTTCAGGTGCGGCGGCAGCTTCTGCGCGATCGCCAGGTAGTTGCCGGCGAACGAGCCCACCACCACCACCACCAGCGCCCAGAACAGGACATCGACGCCCAGCCGCTGGAACTTCGGATCCTTGCCGCCGTTGATCAGCGGCGCCAGGAACAGGCCCGCGGCGAGGAAGCCGGTGGCGATCCAGAACAGCGCGCTCTGGATATGCCAGGTGCGCACCAGCGCGTACGGGAACCACTGCGACACGTCGACGCCGTAGAACTTCTGGCCTTCGACGGTGTAGTGCGCGGTGAAGCCGCCCAGGAACACCTGGAACACGAACAGCGCCACCACCAGGAACAGGTACTTGCCGAGCGCGCGCTGCGACGGCGTCAGCGCCACCGACAGCAGCGGGTCGCGTGCCGGCGCCTGCGGCGGCGCTTCTTCCTTGCCGCGCAGGAAGGCCCACGCCCACACCAGGAAGCCGACGCCGGCCAGCAGCACCACCACGCTGATCACCGACCACACCACGTTTTCGCTGGTGGGCTGGTTGCCGATCAGCGGCTCGTGCGGCCAGTTGTTGGTGTAGGTGGCCTCATGGCCCGGGCGCGCGGTCGACGCGGCCCACGCGGTCCAGAAGAAGAAATGCGTCAGCTGCTGGCGGCGCTCGGCGCTCGGCAGCGTGTTCTCCTTCATCGCGAAATGCTCGCGCGTGGTGTGCAGCGCCGGCGCGTCGGAAAAGAGCTGGTCGTAGTAGGCGGCGGTCACGGCGATGGCCTGCGCGCGGCGCTTCGACACGGTCAGCACGTTGCTGGCCGCATCGGCGGCATTGCCGCGGTACTCGGTGCGCAACTGCTCGCGCAAGGCGGCCTGCGCCGGCGCGTCGAGCTGCGCAAAGGCGCGGCCGTAGCCGTCACGCGCGGCCAACTCCAGCCACGCGGTCAGTTCGCGGTGCAGCCAGTCGGCGGTCCAGTCCGGCGCCTGGTAGGCGCCATGGCCCCAGATCGAGCCGAGTTGCATGCCGCCGACCGACTGCCATGCGGTCTGGCCGTCGAGGATGTCGTCGCCGCTGAACAGCGTGCGGCCTTCGGCCGTGACCACCTTGGCCGGAATGGGCGGGGCCTGCCGGTACACCTCGACGCCGTAGTAGCCGAGCAGGGAGAACGTGACCGCCAGCACGGCGATCAGCAGGAACCAGAGTTTGCGGTAGGGACCCATGATGCGAAGTCGTTGAGGATGGTATCGGGCGGGCTCAGGCGTGTGCCGAGCAGCCGCAGCCGCTGGCCTGCGCGGTGGCGGAAGCGGTGGCCGCCGCGCCTTCGAACAGCACGTTGTTTTCCAGGTGGATGTGTTCCATCAGGTCTTCGCGCAGCGTGCGCAGGCCCAGGTAGAGCGCGCGCCAGGTATTGCAGGCGGCGCGCGGCAGCGTGATGTCGTGGGTCAGTTCGGCCAGCCGCTGCAGGGCCACGCCGTGGTCGTCATGCTCGGCGCGCATCACCGTGATCGGGCGGCTCGCGGCGGCATGCAGGCCGCGCAGCAGCATCGGGAACAACACCTGCTCTTCCTTCTGCATATGCGATTCCAGCTCGCCCAGCATCTCGCTCAGGTGGTCGGCCAGCCCCAGCGGGCACTCCGGCCGGTCGCCGTGGACCTGCTCGACCCGCCGCGCCAGGCGGATCAGCTCGGGCAACTGTTCGCGATGGCGGGCATGGAAGCGCACCAGGATATGCTCGATCAGCGCCGCGGGGGTGGCCGTGTTCCAGTCCTGCGCCGACGGATCGGCCTCGGCCTGCAGCGCGCGCAGCTGCGCGGCGATGGCGGCCACGGCGGCGGCATCGAGCCCCTTCTGCTGCGCGGCGTCGCGCAGGGTCTGCTTGCCGCCGCAGCAGAAGTCCAGCCCGTGGTCGTGGAAGATGCGGGTGGCACCGGGAATCTGGCGGGCCAGCTGGCCCAGCGAATGGTCTTGCAACGTCATGGCGGTTTCTCCGTGTGGAAGTGATGACCGTCAGACATACGCGAGCAGCGTGCCAGAAAAAAAACTAGTTGAATCAAGGAATTGGAAATGTCGGGGTACAAATTACCCTATACTTGTCGCGGTACTAATGACCCTGTAAGGTGTTTTCCACCATGATTTCAGCCACCATGCATCCCGACCTGCTGGCCGACCTGGTCATCGATTTGCCGCATGCGGTGCGCCTGCAGCGGCTGGTCAGCGCGTTGCGCACGCATTTCCGCTGCGGCGCGGTGGCGCTGCTGCGGCTGGAGGAAGACCACCTGCGCCCGGTGGCGGTCGACGGCCTGGTGCGCGATGCGCTGGGCCGGCGCTTCGCGGTGGGCCTGCACCCGCGCCTGGCCGCGATCCTGGCGCGCCGCGGCGTGACCTGCTTCCATCACGACAGCATGCTGCCCGACCCCTACGACGGCCTGATCGACGAGCATGTGGGCGAGCCGCTGCCGGTGCATGACTGCATGGGCACCCGGCTGGAAGTGGACGGCCAGCCGTGGGGCGTGCTGACGCTGGACGCGCTCGCGGTCGGCACCTTCGACGGCGCCGCCCAGGCCGAACTGCAGCGCCTGACGGTGATCGTCGAAGCCGCCATCCGCACCACCCGGCTCGAGGGCGAGATCCGCGCGCTGCAGCTTGCGCGCGGCACCCCCGAGTCCGAGGAAGGCGCGGCCCCGCACGACATCGGCGCCGAGATCATCGGCCAGAGCGAGGCCATCGCCAACCTGCTGCATGAGCTGGAAGTGGTGGCCGACACCGACCTGCCGGTGCTGCTGCTGGGCGAGACCGGCGTGGGCAAGGAGTTGTTCGCGCACCGCCTGCATCGCCAGTCGCGCCGGCGCGCGCAGCCACTGGTGCACGTCAACTGCGCCGCGCTGCCGGAATCGCTGGCCGAGAGCGAGTTGTTCGGCCACGCGCGCGGCGCCTTTTCCGGCGCCACCGGCGAGCGCCCGGGGCGCTTCGAGGCCGCCGACGGCGGCACCCTGTTTCTCGACGAGGTGGGCGAGCTGCCGCTGGCGATCCAGGCCAAGCTGCTGCGCACGCTGCAGAACGGCGAGATCCAGCGGCTGGGCTCGGACCGCCCGCGCCGCGTCAACGTGCGCGTGATCGCCGCCACCAACCGCAACCTGCGCGAGCATGTGCGCGATGGCTCGTTCCGCGCCGACCTGTACCACCGCCTGTCGGTCTACCCGATCCCGATCCCGCCGCTGCGCGAGCGCGGCAACGACGTGCTGCTGCTCGCCGGGCGCTTCCTCGAGCTGAACCGCGCCCGCCTGGGGCTGCGCAGCCTGCGGCTCTCGGGCGGCGCGCAGGACGCGCTGCGCCACTACCGCTGGCCCGGCAACGTGCGCGAGCTGGAGCACGTGATCAGCCGCGCCGCGCTGCGCGCGGTCAGCCGCGGCGCGGGTCGCAATGACATCGTGACGCTGGAGCCGGAACTGCTCGACCTCGACGGCCTGGAATTGCCGCCGGCCACCCGCCCCGGCAGCGGCGCGGCCAGCCCGCCCGCCACGCCGGCGCTGCCCGCGGCGGCAACGCTGCGCGACGCCGTCGAGCACACCCAGCGGGCCTGCATCGCGCACGCCCTGCGCGAGCAAGGCGGCAACTGGGCGCAGGCGGCGCGCCAGCTCGGCATCGACGCCAGCAACCTGCACAAGCTGGCCAGGCGGCTGGGTTGCAAGTGATCCGAGTCCGGTTCCGGTGCCGCGGCATGGCAAGTCGCGCCATTACCGCATAAGCTGATGCGGATGCCCACGCAGGGCGCCATCGCCGTGTGCAGCAACTGCCGCCCCCTGCGCGCACGGCCCGCCACTGGAGAATCCCGTGATGATGACTGCAACGCAAATCTTCTGGCCGCCGGTGTTCTGGCCATTTCCCGCCGTCTACGCCGGCGTGCCGCAGCTGGAGGCCATGCAGGCCGACCTGGCCGGCGCCTGGCGCCGCATGGCCGAACTCAACCTGGACTTCGCCCGCACCCTGTTCGAGAACATCCAGTTCGACGCCATGGGCACGATGATGGAGCCGGACCCCGAAGCCCGCTACGCGCGCGAGATCGCCAGCGAGCTACCGCTGCTCGGCGCCCCGCTGCAATACGCTTCGACCATGCTGGAGCTGTATGCGCGCGCCCAGCAGAAATGGATCGACGGCTGGGGCCATCTGCTGACGCGCGGCATGGGCTTCGACTGGCCGGGCCTGCAGCAGGACGTCGTCGATATTCCCTTCTGGCTGGTGCGGGAAACCCCGAGACAGGCCTGACCGGGTCCGGATACGGGTGCGGCGCGACCGGTACGGCGGCGGCCGCGCGGCCGCTGTTGCATCGGCGCACCCGCTGCCAAGCCGGCGATGCCGAACGGTATCATGCTGGCTGACGAGATCGCGGAGCGCATGCAACCGGCGTGCGCCTGGCCGGGCGGCGGCACCAATGCCCGGGTCTCGAACACGCGCGCCGCCTTCAATGCCCTCATATTCACTGGTTCTCCTGCTTACCGTCGCCGTGGTTGCCTGCATCGGCATGGCCATCGCCACCTGGCCGCGGCGCGACGATCCGACCGTGCAGGCCTTCCTGGTGCTGGCCGCCGGCGCGGCCACCTGGAGCGGCGGCCGCCTGCTGGAGATCAGCTCGACCGACCTGGAGGGGCGCATCCTGTGGGCCAAGATCCAGTACCTCGGCATCGTCGCGGTGCCGATCGGCTGGCTGGTGGCGATGGTGCACCTGAGCCGCCCGCGCTACGTGGTGCCGTGGTCAAGGCTGTGGCTGCCGGTGCTGGCGGCGGTGGTGACGGTGGTGATGGTCTTTACCAACGAGCGCCACGGGCTGGTGTGGCCGCGCATCACGCTGATGCCGCCCGGGGTCTCGCCCGGCGCGGTGTTCGACCATGGCATCGGCTATGCCGTGGTGGCGGCGTGGTCATACCTGCTGCTGGCGCTGAGCCTGTATTTCCTGGTCACGGCCGAAGTGCCCAACGGCGCCTTGTCGCGCCGCGGGCGCGCCATCCTGGGCGCGGGCCTGGCCCTGCCGCTGGTGGCCAATGTCGCCTACCTGAACCGCTGGACCGGGCCGCTGGGCGGTGACCTGACCCCGGCGACGTTTTCGCTGATGGCGGCGCTGGTTTGGTTCTGCGGGCTGCGCACGCATCTCGATGATATCGGCCACTACGCGCGGCTGCGCGTGTTCGATGCGCTCGGCGAAGGCTGCGTCATCGTCGACGGCCATGGCACCATCGTCGAATTCAATCCCGCCGCGTCGCAGCTGTGGCCGGCGCTGCGCCGGGGCGATCCGCTGCCCTCCGGCTGGGACACGGCGCTGCGGCGTGCGCCTGGCGAGCGCGCGGCCGACGGCGCGGCCGTGCCTTTCGTGCCGCCGGGCGCGCCGTTCGAACTGAGCGGTGAACGCGTCGCGCGCCTGGACGGCAGGCAGATGGGCAGCCTGCTGTTCCTGCGCGACATCAGCCGCTTCCAGTCGCGCGAGCTGGCGCTGAGCGCGCGGCTAGGGCAGACCGAAGAGCAGCTGTGGCAGGTGCAGGCGGACCTGGACATCGACGCCCTGACCGGCATCCGCAACCGCCGCTACTTCCAGCGCGAATCGATCGCAGCCGTGACGCGCGCGTGCGAGCGCGGCCAGCCGCTGGGACTGCTGATCCTGGACGTGGACCAGTTCAAGCAATACAACGACCTGCATGGCCACATGGCCGGCGACGATTGCCTGCGGCAGATCGCCGGCGCCCTCAGCGGCGTGCTGCATGGCGAGCAGTTCTGCGCGCGGCTGGGCGGCGAGGAATTCGCCGCGGTGCTGCCCGGCGCGAGCCGTGACGAGACCCGCGAGCTGGGGCGCCGCATGGTGGCCGCGGTGCGCGAGCTGGGCATTGCGCACCTGGGCACGCCGGTGCAGCCGGTAGTGACCATCAGCGTGGGCGCGGTCTGGGCGGTGCCCGAAGCGCCGCGGCTGGAGCCGCTGCTGCACCGTGCCGACAGCGCGATGTACCGCGCCAAGCGCGCCGGCCGCAACCGCTTCATGCTGGACGGCGACGCCTGAGCCGCGCTCAGGAGGCGGCCCCGGCTCGGCCCGCGGTGGCGCCGTGCAGCGCCACCAGCCGCGATGCGGCCTGGCTGACCCACGGCGGCCGCGGCGCGGCATCGAGCCAGTACTTGACCTCCAGTCCCAGCGCGGTATCGCCGCTGATGACCAGGCGGCGCTGGAAGAACAGCGTGTCGGTGTCGGCCTCGCCGCCCAGCAGGCGCAGGTAGTCCACCGCGCAGGCACGCAGCGTCAGCGCGGGCTCGGCGTCGGTAATGCCGGCGCGGAAGCGCCCGCCTTCGCAGCGGAACGGCACGGCCAGTTCCAGGTCCTGCACCGTCAGCAGGAAGGCATGCCCGTCCAGTGCCGCGGGCGGCTCCAGCCAGCCCGCGCGGCGCGCCAGCTCCAGCGCGGCCACCAGCGGCAGCGCCCGCGCGCGCGCCGGCAGGCGCCGGTGCACGCCGGCCATCAGCTTGTGCAGCGCGCTCATGCCGGGGCCTCCCAGGCGATGCCGGCGCGGCCGTGCCAGTAGCCGTTGCACGGCTCGGCGCCGGCCAGCGTGATGCCGCTGGGCGCGGGCGCACGCTGCCCCGCACGGATCGCCGCGAGTTGCTGCACCACCGCGAGCGTGCCGGTCGAATGGGGGCTGACGCGCAGCATCCCCACGCCCATCTGAACCATTTCCAGCGCCTCGGCGCACAGGTCCAGGCAGGTGGCGCTCTGCGTCTGCACCCCGTTCAGCGTGAAAAACGCCTGCCCCTCGCCGGTCGCGGCGACCAGGCCATCGGGGTAGTCCATGCAGCGGAATTCGCAGCTGTCCTTGCGCAGGCGATGGTGGCGCGCGGTAAAGCAGCGCGCCGAGAACGCCAGCGGCAGGCGGCCCCACACAAAGGCTTCCAGCTGCATGCCGGCGGGCCGCGCCGCCGCCAGCGCGGCGAGCGTGACGCCATCCATCTCCACCGGCGCGACACAGCCCACCGCGCCCAGGCCGGCGAGCCAGGCCAGCGTATCGGCATGGTAGGCGTTGAGATGCGGGCCACCGACGAAGGGCCGCCCGCCCATGCAACGCACCGCGCCGGGATCGTTGGCCTCGACCAGGTAGTCGTCCTGGGCGCAGACGCGCCGCATCCAGGCAATATCGGTATCGGACTCGACCAGCACCGGCGTGGACAGCACCACCTCCTTGCCGGCATCGCGCAGCATCTGCGCAATCTCCAGCCATTGTGCATGGCGGATTTCATGGCGGCGGGTGCAGACCGTTTCGCCCAGGTAGACGCGCTCGACCGGCGCATCGGCGACCAACGCGTAGAACTGCATCACGGCCTCGCGCGGCCAGTAGTACAGCAGCGGGCCCAGCGCGATGCCGAAGCCGGGCATCGCTGCGGCGTGCGGCATGGCGGCCGCGGCGGTGTGTGGCATGGGAAGCTCCGTCAGGTCCATCGTGGCTGTCATGGCGTCAGCGCCAGGGGCGGTCATAGGCGCCCTGCGTAACCTGGTCACCTTCGGCGTGACGGCCCAGCGTGCCCTGCCATTCCTGGCGCGGCACGAAGCGGGCCGGATCGGCGCAGGCGGCGTCGATCGCCGCGCGCAGCACGCCGACCACGTCGCCGACATAGCGCGGGCTGCGCTGGCGCCCTTCGATCTTGATCGCGGCAATGCCCATGTCGATCAGCGCCGGCAGCAGCGACAGCGCATTCAGGCTGGTGGGCTCCTCCAGCACGTAGCCGCGCTCGCCCTCGACCTCGAAACGGCCCTTGCACAGCGTCGGATAGCCGGCCGGCTCGCCGGGCGCATAGCTGTCGATCAGGATGCCCGACAGCCGCGCCTGCATGGTGCCGTCGTGCTCGGTCCAGCGCACCGCATGCGCGGGCGAGCACACCCCCTTGTTGTTGGGCGAATCGCCGGTGGCATAGGACGACAGCAGGCAACGGCCCTCGGCCATCACGCACAGGCTGCCGAAGCCGAACACCTCCAGCTCGACGCTGGTCTGGCGCGCCAGCTTGCCGATCTGCGCCAGCGACAGCACGCGCGGCAGCACCACGCGGCGGATGTTGAAGCGCTCGCGCATCAGCTCGATGGCGTCGGCATGCGTGGCCGAGCCTTGCACCGACAGGTGCAGGCGCAGGCCGGGATGGCGCGCGCAGGCATAGCCCATCAGGCCCGCGTCGGCCATGATCACGGCATCGGCGCCAAGGTCCGCGGCCGCATCGACGGCGCGGTGCCATTGCGCCACCGCGCCCATCTGCGCAAAGGTGTTGATGGCGAACAGCACCTCGGCACCGCGCGCATGGGCTTCGGCCACGCCGGTGCGGATGTCGGCCTCGGTGAAATTCAGGCCGCCGAAGTTGCGCGCGTTGGTGGCATCGCGCAGGCCCAGGTAGACCGCGTCGGCGCCGTGCTGCAAGGCCATGCGCAGCGCCGCCAGCGAGCCGGCGGGCGCAACCAGCTGCGGGCGGCGCGGCGCGCACGCGGCGGCCGACGGGGAGTCGGGTCGGGCGGGGGTGGAACTGGTCATCGGTTGATGGCGCCGGCGGCGGCGCGGGGGAAGGAAGACAGCGGCCGATGCTAGCCAAGCGCCCGCGCCCGGGGCTTGACCGTGCGCAAACCCACGCCAACAGCACCCCCGCCGCGACGGGCTATGCCGGTCGGCGTAGGCCGATGGCAGGCCACCCCGCCAGGCTTGACCTGCGGCAAACGCGGGCCCGCGGCGCTGTGCCACGCTTGCGCGTCATCCCTGCGCCGGCGCCATGCGGCCCGGCCCCCATCCTCTTCCGGAGACCCGTTTATGAATCACCCCTGGCTCAAGCTGGCCGGCCGCCGCCTGCTGCCGATCGTGCAGGGCGGCATGGGCATCGGCATCTCGGCCCACCGGCTGGCCGGCGCCGTCGCGCGCGAAAACGGCGTCGGCACCATCGCCAGCATCGACCTGCGCCACCACCACCCCGACCTGATGGCGCGCACCCGCGGCAGCCGCGACAAGCCCGCCATCGAGGCCGCCAACCTCGAGGCGCTGGACCGCGAGATCCGCGCCGCGCGCACCGCCTCCGAGGGCCGCGGCCTGATTGCCGTCAACGTGATGAAGGCGGTCGGCTCGCACGCGGCCCTGGTGCGGCAAGCCTGTGAAAGCGGCGCCGATGCCATCGTCATGGGCGCCGGCCTGCCGCTGGACCTGCCGGAACTGACCGCCGGCCATCCCAAGGTGGCGTTGATCCCGATCCTGTCCGAGGCGCGCGGCATCGGCCTGGTGCTGCGCCGCTGGATGAAGAAGGGCCGGCTGCCCGACGCCATCGTGGTCGAACACCCGGCGCACGCCGGCGGCCACCTCGGTGCCGCAACCATCCAGGACCTGTCCGAGCCGCGCTTCTCGTTCTCGCGCGTGCTGGGCGAATGCCGCGAACTGTTTGCGCAGCTGGGCCTGGCCTGGGACAGCATCCCGCTGATCGTGGCGGGCGGCATCGACAGCCACGCCAAGGTGCGCCACTGGCTGGGCGAAGGCGCCGCCGCGGTGCAGCTGGGCACGGCCTTCGCCGTGACCGAGGAATGCGATGCGCATCCGGCCTTCAAGCAAGTGCTGGCCACGGCGCGGCCCGAAACCCTGCGCGAGTTCACCAGCGTGGCCGGCCTGCCCGCGCGCGCGGTGCTGACGCCATGGCTGCAGCGCTACCTGTCGAGCGAAGCGCGCCTGCAGCGCCGCGCCCGCGTGCGCGAGTGCCTGGAAGGCTTCGATTGCCTGCAGGCATGCGGGCTGCGCGACGGCATCGCGCGCATCGGCCAGTTCTGCATCGACCTGAAGCTGGCGCAGGCGGTGCGCGGCGATGTCGAACGCGGCCTGTTCTTCCGCGGCCGCGGCGCGCTGCCGTTCCGCGAGGCCATTCGGCCGGTGGCCGAGCTGATGCACTATCTGCTGACGGGGGAGAAGCCGGCGGGTCTGGCGCCGGCGCAGACGCCGGACGAGGCGGCAAGCGCCGCAGTTGTCTGAGCCCTGCGCGCATGCCAGCCATGCGCGCCGTCGCCAACAACGCCCGAACCAGGCTCCCCTCGCCCGCTTGCGGGAGCGGGGTTGGGGGAGAGGGCGAGAGCGTCTACGAAGCCGGCCGCGTCGGTATGCCAGCGCCTGCCCTCTGCCCCTGCCCCTCTCCCGCCGGCTGTATGGACCGGGGACATGGGTAACACATGTGCCAGGACATGGGTAACAGTCCAGTCTCCAGTTTAATCGGCCTGCTGTAGGTCTATTGTGGCGACCTTTTGATGGCAGAAGTAGACGTCAAAGGTGCCGTCCAGATCCACGCGAGGGCGCAGCGCTACGGGCGTTCCGACCAAGGCTCGTCCGACCCGGAACGTCTTTCCTCGGAAGCAGATGCGCCCGCCGTCGCCTACCTTTCGCACGATGTCATTGCTGCCGTACTCGATGGGCGGGAGTTCGCGCGGCATCGCCCGTGGGCTAGGCGCATAGCGGCTTGCGGGGGTCTCCATATCCAGCGCGTGGTGGGGGCGCTTGAAGTTGTACACGTGGCGCCAATGGCTGAAGTGCTGCTGGGCATCGTCCAGATCCCGGAAACGCTGGTTGGCCAACAGCTCAGCCTGCATGGTTCGATGGAAGCGCTCGTCCTTACCGTTGGTCTGAGGATGGCCAGGTCGGCTATGACTGAGCCGCACGCCCAGGCGAATCAGCCACGCGCCCAGCGTGGTTAATGCTCGGGGCACTGGGGAACCCCAGGGCGGGCCGTTGTCTGCATTGATCCGTTCGGGCAGCCCATAGCGCGCAAAAGCCATCTCTAACGCTTCCTGTACGGATTCAAACTGTTCGTTGCCCAAGGCCTTGAGCAGCACATTGAACCGGGAGTGATCGTCCAAGACCGTGAGCGGGTGGCACCTCTGCGTGTCGGTAGCGAAGTGGCCTTTGAAGTCAATTTGCCATAGTGCATTGGGCCGGTCGTGCTCGAAGCGCTGCCATGCTGTAGCGGCCGCGCTGGCGGCCGGATCGATCAAGCCATGGCGGCGCAGCACCCAATTGACTGTGCTCGGGGCGATTTGGATGCGGTGGTCGCGCTCCAGCACGCGTGCGATCTTGCGGGCGCCCCAGGCCGAATGTTCGGCTCGTATCGCTAGCACGCTCTCTTCGATGGCAGCTGGAGTTCGGCCGGGAGAGCTATGTGGCCGCCGAGTTCGGTCGTCCAGATCCTCTCGGTTCAACCACTTGTAGCCGGTCTTGCGGCTGATGCAGAAGCGGCGGCAAAGCTCCGCAATATTGGCGTCCGCCTGGCGTGCCAGGCGGACGAACTCTTCTCTTTGCTGCTTCACGGTGGTTTGGCTCCAGGGCAACGTTTTCCTCCCGCTGACTAAGCGGGAAAAGTGTTACCCATGTCCTGGCACACCTGTTACCTATGTCCCCGGTCCATACAGCCGGCGGGAGAGGGGAGCCAACCAGCGGCACGCCAATCCGCGCAGCAACACGCGGCGGCAACCCGCCACCCTTCCTCATCTGCCGCATGCAGCGCAGCGCCGCCAGCAATTGCCACCCCAGCCACGCGCTGGCGCCCGCCAGCAGCAGCCCGCCGACGCGGGCCAGCGGCGCCGGCGCCAGCGGCAGCGCCAGCAGCGCCGCGTAGGCCGCCAGCAGCAACCACGCCTGCCCGCGCTGCCGGCCTGGCGCGATGATCGCCTGCATCGCCGGCACGCGCGCCCTGGGGGGCAGCAGCCGGCGCAGGTGCAGCCAGACCAGGAACGGCACGATCTTGCCCAGCATCGCCGTCACCGGCAGCACGCCCACGCCGACCAGCGCCATGGTGCCGGCCCACCATGCCAGCGGCAGCGCCGTCCCGGGCAGCACCACCGCCGCCGCACCCAGCGCCGCCGCGCCGACCATGCTCGCGCATGCGACCGGCCACAGCCGCCACAGCGGATCGTGGCGCCGCCGCGCGCGCAGCGTGCCGGCGAGCCCGCTGGCTCCCAGCACAGCCACGAACGACAGCCACACCACCAGCGCAGCCCGTGCCAGCACCGGTTCCGCTGGCCACAGCACCAGCGCGGCGCTGAATACCGCCAGCGGACCCCAGTGCCCCAGCGGCAGCCAGCGCGCCAGCGCCGCGGGCGCGCGCGGCGTCTGCCAGAACATCGGCAGCACCGTGGCCGCAACCCCGCTGACCAGCGCCGCCAGCCAGCCGCCCAGCGCCCACGCCATATGCAGGCCAAGCGCCTGCGCCACCGGCACGCGCCACAGCCCGCCGAACGTGCCCGCCAGCGCGATGCCGGCCAGCACCGCCACCATCAGCGGTGCACCAATGCCGGCCAGCGTGCGCGTGGTGGCGTCCACCGCGGCCACGCGCCGGCCCGCGGCAAGCAGCACCGCGCCCACCAGCAGCAGCAACGCGCCAAGCGCGGCGGCAATCCGCATCGCCACCGGCTCGCCGCGCAAAAAGCCAAAGCCGAGCGCGGCCGCCAGCGCGGCGCCGGTAGCGGCCATGAACGGGGCCAGACGGCCGGCGGCGGGGACATCCACGCGCGCCACCACCGGCATCATCTGGAACAGCGCCCCGACCATCACCGGCAGCAGCATGCCCAGCGCCAGCGCGTGCACCGCTGCCAGCGCCAGCGGCGCGAAGCGGTCGGGCAAGCCCTGCGCCGGCCCCGCTGCCAGCAGCAGCCCCGCGGCCGCGCCCAGCCACGGCGCCGGCATCAGGCAACCGAACACCAGCGCAGGCCGCGGCGCGCGCGCGTAGTCGAGATCCGCGCCCTTCATGCCCGTCCCTCTGGCGTGACGGCGGTGACGCATTGCTGCGCCCTTGAGGTGGACATGGCCATCGCTCCTTTTCACCAGCTCCGACAAAAGGCCCGATGCTAGGCGGTCGCGCCGCGCAGGGATTTGACCGGGGCCAAGTCCGGCCGGGGAAGAAGTATCACTGTGTGATGGAACCTGCCCTGGCGCCACCCGCAATGACCGCGATGCGCCGCTGCCCGCACATACGCGGGCCGAAGCCGGGTTTCCTTGATCTGGCGCAGGTAGCCCAGCTTGCCGAGCGGCGAAAATCGCTGCCAATTCCTGCGTGACTCTGTCGCCATCGCCGCCGGCTCCCTCGACAAGCGCACGACAGGCTCCCCCTGGTAGCCCCCGATACCGTCATGTCAGATACCGACCCTACCGCCGCCCCAGCCACGGCGGCATCCGCGTTGCCGGCGCTGCGCCATCGCCTTTCCACGCGCATCATCTCGCTGTCGCTGGCCGTGCTGCTGGTGGTGCTGGGCATGATCTCCGGCACGCTGTGGCTGTCCTGGAAGCTGGAAGGCGCCGGCGCCGCCATCAACGATGCCGGCAGCCTGCGCATGCGCGCCAACCGCGTGGCGATCGAACTCGCACTGGCGCACGCAGGCCGCGCCAATGACCTGGCCGCGCAGGCGCTGGCGCTGGACACCACGCTGGCGCTGCTGAAGAAGGGCGACGCGGCGCGGCCGCTGTTCCTGCCGGACGAGCCCGCCATCCATGCGCAACTGGCGCACGTCACCCATGACTGGCAGCAGCGGCTGCGGCCTCTGGCCGGCGCCGACGCAGCGCCCGCCGCATACATCGCCGCGCTGCCGGGTTTCGTCGCCCAGGCCGATCGCCTGGTCGGCATGATCGAACACGACAGCGCGCGCAAGACCGACCTGCTGCGCCTGTCGCAAACCGCGCTGGCGCTGATGGCCTGCATCGGCACGGTCGCGGTGATCTACCTGCTCTACCTGTGGATCATCCTGCCGGTGCTGCGCCTGCAGGACGGTTTGCGGCGCATGGCCGCGCGCGAATTCTCGCTGCGCCTGCCGGTGGAAAGCCGCGACGAGTTCGGCACGCTCAGCGAGGGCTTCAACCGCATGGCGGGCGAGCTGCAGGGCCTGTACCAGGACCTCGAAGCGCGCGTGGCGCAGAAGACCGCCGAGCTGGAGCGCCACAACCGCGATCTGGAAACGCTGTACGAGATGGCCGCCTTCCTCAACCAGGCCGCCGACGCCGAAGCCATGGCGCAGGGCTTCCTGGCGCGGGTGATGCGCCAGTTCGATGCCGACGGCGGCAGCGTGCGCGTGCTCGACAGCCGCCACGGCCGCATGCACCTGCTGGCCGCAGCGGGCCTGCCGGCGGCGCTGGCGGAGGCCGATTCCTGCGCCTCGGCCAACGGCTGTCATTGCGGCGATGCCACGCGCGAGGCCGTGATCGCCATCGTCGACCTGCGCGGGACGGCGCGCGCGGGCGCGGCCGACGAGACGCCGTGCGGCCGCGACGGCTTCCAGTCGCTGGCGGCCTTCCGCATCGAGAGCCAGCGCGGCGCCACCGGCATGTTCGCGCTGCACTTCCGCGCGCCGCGCCGGCTGCCGCCGTCGGACCGGCAACTGCTGCAGACGCTGGCGCAGCACCTGGGCACCGCGCTGGAACACCTGCGCCTGTCCGCCACCGCGCGCCAGCTGGCGGTGGTGGAAGAGCGCAACCTGGTGGCGCAGGGGCTGCACGACAGCATTGCCCAGGGCCTGAACTACCTGAACCTGCAGGTGCAGCTGCTGGATGACGCAGTCGCGCGCGACGACCTGTCCGAGACCCGCGAACTGGTGCCGATGCTGCGCCATGGCGTGGAAGAGAGCTACCAGGATGTGCGCGAGCTGCTCAACAACTTCCGCTCGCGCCTGGGCACCGGCGAGTTGCGCCCGGCAGTGGAAGAGACCGTCGAGCGCTTTCGCCGGCAATGCCGCACCGAGGCCACGCTGGCCATCGACGAACGCGGCGGCGCCTGGCCACTGTCGCCCGAGCAGCAGTTGCAGGTGCTGTTCATCCTGCAGGAGGCGCTTTCCAACGTGCGCAAGCACGCCATGGCGGCGCACGTGGCGGTGGCGCTCAGCCATGGCCGCGACTTCCGCCTGGTGGTGCAGGACGACGGCGAGGGCTTCGACCCTGACGAACTGGCCACCCGCGCCGACGCCCATATCGGCCTGAGCATCATGCGCGAGCGCGCCGCTCGGCTGGGGGCGCGGCTGCAGGTGCAGGCCAGCCCCGGCAGCGGCGTGCGCATCGAGCTGGTGTTGCCCGCCGGCAGCCAGGGCGCCGCGCGGCACGAGCGCAGCGCCAATCCCATTACCAGCCTTAGCGGCCTGACCCTCCCGAGCGAGACCCAGCCATGACCATCCGCATCCTGCTGATCGACGACCACACCCTGTTCCGCTCGGGCATCCGCGCGCTGTTGCAGCGCCAGGCCGACTTCGAGATCGTCGACGAAGCCGCCGACGGCGTGGAAGGCATCAAGCGCGCCAAGCAGCACCGCCCCGACGTGATCCTGCTCGACCTGAACATGCCGGGCCTGTCCGGGCTCGAGGCGCTGCAGCTGCTGGTCGAAGACCTGCCGCAGACCGCGGTGATCGTGCTGACGGTGTCCGAGGAAGCCGAGGAGCTGGCCGCCGCGCTGCGCGGCGGCGCGCGCGGCTACCTGATCAAGAACATCGAGACCGAGGCGCTGATCGCCGGCATCCGCCGCGCCGCCGCCGGCGAGCCGGTGATCTCCGACAGCATGACCGCCAAGCTGGTGGCCCAGTTCCGCGCGCCCGCACCGGCCGCCGCGCCGCGTCAGGAGGAAGCGCCGCGGCTGACTGCGCGCGAGCGCGAGATCGTGCAGGGCCTGGCCCGCGGCGAAAGCAACAAGGAGATCGCGCGCGACCTGGGCGTGGCCGAAAGCACGGTGAAGATCCACGTGCAGAACATCCTGAAGAAGCTGAACCTGGCCAGTCGCGTGCAGGTGGCGGTCTATGCGGTGGAGCACGGCCTGAACACCGCCTGAGCGCGGCCGGGCGACGTGCACGGGTCGCCTTGCCCGCACTTGGGCGTCGTCCGATTCCTACACCGATATCAGTCCCTGCCCGGAGGGATGCCCGCACCCCTTGTTCTACGCTGAACGGTAAGCGGATGGCTCTGCGCAGCCGCCTCGGACCGGAAGCCGCCCGGCTTCCCCGATCCACGAACAAGGAGCACGCCATGGGAATCGGCACCATCCTTCTGATCATTCTCGTCCTGCTGCTGATCGGCGCCCTGCCGGCCTGGCCATACAGTTCCGGCTGGGGCTACTGGCCCAGCGGCGGCCTCGGGCTGATCGTTTTGATCGTGGTGCTGCTGGTGGTGCTGGGCCGGATCTAGCGTCCGGCGGCAGCGAACCGCGGCACCGAGCGCGCCGGCAGTGCCGCGCGCGGGCCGCGCTTGTCGCGGCCGCGCCTGGCACCTATAACGAAGCGCGGGCACGCGCGTCAGCGTGCGCGCGGTCCTTTCAACCTTTTCACCTTTCGCAAGGAGACTCAGATGCCAGCAAAATCCAAGGCGCAACAGCAGGCCGCCGGAGCGGCGCTCTCCGCAAAGCGCGGCGAAAAGAAGGCCGGTTCGCTCAAGGGACCTTCGCGCTCGATGTACAAGTCGATGAGCGAGAAGGAACTCGACAAGATGGCTTCGACCAAGACCAAGGGCATGCCGAAGCACAAGTCGGAACGCTGACCAGTACACGCCGGCCTCCACCAGAGGCCGGCACCCGCGCCAGCAGCGCGGCGGCATACCAGCACAGGGCAGGCGCACGCCTGCCCTGTTGCTATCCGGCCCTGCCGCTCCTGCCCTTGCCGGTCTTCATCGGCTTCGCCGGCTTGCCGGTCTTGCCCTCCAGCGGTGCGCCGCAATAGCCCGGCAGGCGCCGGGCGCCGGGGCTGCGCGCCAGCTTGATCGATTCCGCCAGCGCCAGCCCGAAGCCCGCGATACTGTGCAGGTCCTGCTCCACCCGCTCGCGCAGGAACCCGGCCCAGCAGAAGTCGCCGTAGGCGCCGTCCGGCTTGCGGTACGCGCCCGCTTCGCGGGCAAAGGCAGCCAGGCTGCGATAGGGATCGTCGCGCATGCTGCGCACGGTCGGGGGCAAGGCCCTGACCCCCTGCCGCTTGCCGTGTTCATCGTAGGGATGGACATGGCCCCGCTCGCGCATGCGCTTCCAGAACGCGGCCGCGCCCAGGCCGCTGAAGTCTTCCAGCACCTGCACCGGTGCGAGCTGGTAGCCGAGGTCCAGCCACGCGCGCGCCCAGTGGTGGTGATCGACGATATAGAGCTCCCCGCCCGGCCCCGCCACGGTCTTGATGCGGTGCCGGCGCATGAAGCGCTGCAGCACCTCGCGGTCTTCCGGATCGGCGTGGCGCTGCGTGACTTCCATCTTGTGATGGACGTGGATGTAGCCAAGCGTCAGCTGCGTCGGCCGCAGCCGCGCCAGTTCGGCGATGGCCTTGCCGCGCGGGCAGCGCGGCGTGACCGCCGGGACGATGGGTTCGCCCGATCTGGCCGGGCGTTCAGTCGTGTTCGGCACGTTTCTGGTTGACGAAATGCTCGAGCTCGCTGCCGGGGTCTTCGTTGCCGGTACTCTCCTCGGCGGTGGCGTCGCTGGCCAGCGGCCGTGGCCAGTATTCGCCCTCGCCCTCGCGCACCGGCTCGCCGTGCCGGGCCGGATCGAAATCGGTCCACTGCCCGCATTCCCAGGTACCCTGCGCGCGCTCGAGCTGGCTGGCGCCGGTTTCGCGCAGCACGTCGATCACCACCGACCCGAGCCCGTTGTTGACGCACGCGGCCAGCATGACGTTGTCCGCCGGCTGCGGCGCGGCGTCGTCCTGCTGGTCCCTGGCAGGGTCCCGCACTGACACGATGGAAACATCCCACACCGAGAACCCGCGCGCGAACAGTGTGCGCGCGGCATCCTCGGCGCTGGCGAGCGAAGCGAAACGTCCCGCGATGATCGATGACATGATGCCTCCCAGAGATTGGCGATGGCGCTCGGCTGGTCTCACCCGTATTGCAAGAGCCACGCCCGCGCAGGATCTGCACGGCATGGCAGGCGGCGGCGCCACTGCATGCAATATTTTCAAACGCGGCCCCCGGAACTACATGCGCCGGCGTGGCGCGCGCCCGTGACTCAGCCGTTCACGACCTCGCCGCCATTGATGTGCAGGATCTGCCCGGTGATATAGCTGGCCGCATCGGAGGCGAGGAACACGTAGCCCCCGGCGACTTCGAACGGTTGCCCCGGGCGGCCCATGGGCGTCTTCTTGCCGAACTCCGCGACTTCCTCGGCACTGAACGTGGACGGAATCAGCGGCGTCCAGATCGGGCCCGGGGCGACGCCGTTGACGCGGATGCCGCGCTCCACCACCTGCAGCGCGAGCGAGCGCGTGAATGACACGATCGCGCCCTTGGTCGCGGAATAGTCCAGCAGGTGCTTGCTGCCGCGATACGCGGTGACCGAGGTGGTGTTCAGGATCGACGCGCCCGACTTCAGGTGCGGCAGCACCGCGCGCGTCAGGTGGAACATCGCAAACACGTTGGTGCGGAAGGTGGCCTCCACCTGGCTGGCCTCGACTTCCTCCAGCGATTCCTGGGGATGCTGCTCGGCCGCATTGTTGACCAGGATGTCGAGCTTGCCGTACTGCTGCAGCGTCTGCCGCGCGACCGCCTCGGCGTGGTCGCAGTCGGCCAGGTCGCCGGCGATGGCCAGGCATTTGCGCCCGGCCTGCTCGACCAGGTTGACGGTCTCGCGCGCGTCGGCATGTTCGTCCAGGTAGGCGATGGCGACATCGGCGCCTTCACGCGCAAACGCCACCGCGATGGCGCGGCCGATGCCGCTGTCGCCGCCGGTGACCAGCGCAACGCGGCCTTCGAGCCGGCCGCTGCCGACGTAATCGTCCGCGCCGCTGTCAGGCTGCGGACGCATCGGGGCTTCCAGGCCGGGCTGGCGCGACTGGTGCTGGGGCGGGACGCTCTTGGGTGTGGACATGGCAGTCTCCTGTCGGGGGTGGCCGCGCAAAGCGACGCCGACGTGACGGCGCGCCGCGGCCATGCAAGATGCCAGGGTGGCGCGCAAGTTCCATGCCGCAATGCGCAAGGCCCGGGCCCGCATGCCCCCACGCGCGGCGGCATGCGGGCCCGGCGCCGCTGCCCGTAACCCTTACATCGCACGGCAATCCTTACAGCGCGCGCGCAGGCGGCGCTGCGCCGCTTCGTCTACGCGCCGGGGCACGGATTTTGCGGCCCTCTCCATATCCGAAACGTCAACGGCTTCCAGCGCCGGCCGCACATGCCTGCGGCAATGCCGGCGCGCGGGGCCTCACCGCCAGGAGGCAGATATGTTCAACTTCCGCAATGACCGCGGCAGCCGCGGCCGGCCCGAAGCGCAACGCCGCGATCGCGGCCCCGAGCAAAGGATGCGCGATGAGAGCGAGGGCCGCGGCTCGGAGGACTGGGGGCAGGAATGGGGCGAGGACTGGCGCGGCGAGAGCAGCCAGCGCCGTGGCGAGTATGGCGGCTATGGCTATGAAAGCCGCCAGCGCTGGGAAGAAGGAGGCCGCGAGGATCGCGACGAACAACGCAGCGAACAACGCAGCGAACCGCGCAGCCAAAGCCGCGGCATGGGCAGCGAGCGCGAAGCGTCGCGTCACGGCGGCCCGTGGTATCAGCAGGACACGCCCGCCGGCCAGCGCCGCGGCAGCTGGGGCGAGAGCGGCTATGGCGCCGCCGATGTCGGCGGCAGTGGCCATCCGTACAGCAGCGCCTATGGCGGCTACCGGCCGTCGCAGCAGGACAGCGGCTACCGCAGCCAGGAACGCGAATCGGGCTATGGCTACCGCGACGAGGACCGCTTCGGTCCGCGCGGGCGCGGCAGCGAAGCGCGCATGCGCGGCGAACGCTATGAGCGCGACGAACGCAGCGAACGCGGCGAACGCGGCGAACGCAATCAGCGCGGCCAGGGCGTCTGGGGCGCCGAGCGCGACCGCAGCGAAGGCGGGCGCGCCATGCATTGGCAGGAAGGCAGCGAACGCGACCGGGCCCAGCGGGGCGGACAGCCCAGCTACGGTGGCGGCTACTTCGGCGATGCGGGCCGTGGCGGGCAATCGTTCAGCGGCGGACAGCGTGTCTACCCGGACGATGCGGGCTACCGGCGCCGCACCCCGTTCGCCGGCCAGGCCGGCGCTTCCGGCACGCAGGGCGGGCAGCATGCCGGCCGCCGCGCCACCGGTCCCAAGGGTTACCGGCGTTCTGACGAGCGCGTGCGCGAGGACGTGTGCGAGCGCCTGGCGATGAATCCGTATATCGACGTCGGCGAGGTCACCGTGGAAGTGGAAAATGGCGTCGTGAGGCTGGACGGCACCGTCGGCGAGCGCCGCGAGAAATACGTGGTCGAGGAAATCGCCGATGCGGTGTTCGGCGTCACCGAGGTCGACAACCGCCTGCGCGTGCAGCGGCAGCAAGGCAGTTCGTGGGCCGCGGGCTCCGAGGTCGGCGGCGACACCGACACCTCGGCCGGCAGTACCGGCACTGCGTCGGCCGGCGGCACGTCGCCGGACCGCACGCTCAACAAGAGCTGAGCCTTGCCCTCCGCCCAGCCCCCCGCGCACACGGCGCCCGCCCAGCGGCGGGCGCCGCGCAAGCTGGCGCCGGACAGCAAGCTGATGGTGCCGCTGGACGCGCTGCGTCCCACCCAGATCACGGTGGGCGGCTATCACGTGGCGCAGAAGATCCACGTTACCCGGCGGGTTGCGCCCGAGGCGCGCGCGGCGTTCCTGGACCGGCACCGCGTGCACCTGGTGATCGCGCCGGAGCAGTTGCTCTATGTGGTCGATCACCACCACTGGGTGCGCGCCTGGCATGACCTGGGACTGACCCATGTGCCCGGCATCGTGCGCGCCGACCTGAGCGACATGGACGTGCCCGCGTTCTGGCGCCACATGGTCGCCAATCACCTGGTCCACCCCTACGACGAGCACGGCCGCCGCCAACCTCTGAGCGAGCTTCCCGAGGCCATCCACGACATGCGCGATGATCCGTACCGCAGCCTGGAGGCCTTCGTGCAGCTGGCGGGCGGCTATCGCAAGGTCAAGACCGCCTACCCGGATTTCCGCTGGGCCGACTTCTTCCGGCGCCACGTGCCCGGCCCGTTCGACACACCGCATCACTTCGCCTTTGCGGTGGCGAATGCCTTCCGCCTGGCGCACTCGCGCGAAGCCAGGGCCCTGCCCGGCTATATCGGCGCGCTGGGGTGCTGAGCCCCGCGCCGCGGACGGTCACCCGTTATTGCCCTGCTGGCCGTTCGCAGGCTTTTGCCGGCCCGACGCCAGCAACTGCAGCAACCGCGCCTCGTCCGCGCGCAGCCGTGTCATGGTGGGCGCGCGGCCGCCTGCCTGCAGCACGCCGGTTAGGTAGGCATCGATGACGTCGGGGTGCACATAGCATTTTCGGCACACCGCGACGGTGTTGCGCAGCTGGCCCGCGACCTCGCGGATGGCATCGGTCACGGCCTTGCGGCGCGCGCTCTCGCTGGCAGCTTGCGGCAGTTTGCGCAGGATCGCCAGCGCATGCACGCTGCCGGCCCAGGTGCGGAAATCCTTGGCGGTAAAGTCGCCGCCGCTCACTTCCTGCAGGTAGGCGTTGACGTCGGCAGAGCCGATCTCGCGGATCTCGCCGTCGCTGTCGCGGTACTTGAACAGGCACTGGCCGGGCAGGTCGGCGCAGTTGCGCACGATGCGGGCGAGGCGCGGATCGTTGACCGAGACGTCGTGCGTGATGCCGCTCTTGCCGGTGAACTGGAAGCGCAGCCGGCTGCCGCGCACGGTTACGTGGCGCCGCCGCAGCGTGGTCAGGCCGTAGGTGCGGTTCTGGCGCGCGTAGCGCGGCGAGCCGACGCGCACCAGCGTGGCGTCGAGCAGCAGCACCACCGCGCCCACCACCTTCTCGCGCGGCATGCCGTTGCGGCGCAGGTCGCGCGCGACGCGCGCGCGCAGGCGCGGCAGCGCGGCGCCAAAGGCGGCCAGCCGCGCGTACTTGTCGGTATCGCGCAGCGTCGCCCATTGCGGGTGGTAGACGTACTGCTTGCGCCCACGCGCATCGCGCCCGGTGGCCTGCAGGTGGCCGCGCGGATCGGGGCAGATCCATACCGACTCGTAGGCCGGCGGGATCGCCAGGGTCGCGATGCGCGCCAGCGTGGCGGCATCGGTCACGCGCTTGCCGTCCGGGCCGGTATAGCTGAAGCCGCTGCCATGGCGCCGGCGCGTGATGCCCGGGGTGCCGTCGTCGACATAGCGCAGCCCGGCGTCGCGCAGCACCGTGTCGAGCGCGGCGGGGGCTTCGGTGCCGGGCAGCGTGCCGTCCATGGGCGCGCGCGCTCAGCCGGCGCCCGGCGCGCTGGCAGACTCGGGCTGCGGGGTCTCGAGCCCGGCGTCGGGCGCGGGCGGGGCGGGCCTGGGCGCGGGCTTCGCCACGGGCGCCGCCGCGCGCTCTGCGGTGACCGGGCCGGCGCGGGCCACCGTGACCATTTCGCGCAGCCAGTTGACCAGCATGCTGCTGTAGGTGCGCTGGAATTCCTCGTCGCTCAGGCCATGGTCGGCGCCCTTGATCACGCGGTAGGTGAGCGAATTGGCATGAATGCAGGAATCGACGTAGCTCATCACCGCGGCATGGGGCACGATCTGGTCGTGCTCGGATTCGATCACCAGCACGTCACCGGTAAACGCCGTGCACGCACGCAGCGCGCGATTGCTCGCGGGGGGCACCATGCTGCGCCGGTAGGTCACCAGGTCCTGCTCGCGGTGCAGCTGGCGCTTGGGCAGGTCCCAGCCCGAGTCCATGTACAGCGCCGGAGCCCGGAACGCCAGCCAGCGCACCTGGCGCAGGCCGCTGAGCAGCGCGGCCAGGTAGCCGCCATAGCTGCTGCCGACCACCGCGATCGCGTTGCGGTCGACCTCGGGCTGGCGCACCAGCACGTCGTAGGCCGCCACCACGTCGGCGAGATTGCGCGTGCGGCTGACGGTCTCGTACTGCGCGCGCGTGCCGGCATGGCCGGTCAGGTCGAAGGTCAGGCAGACGCAGCCCAGCCCCGTCACCTTGCGCGCCCGTGCCAGGTATTGCTGCTGGCAGCCGCCCCA
The DNA here is from genome assembly GCF_900250115.1 of Cupriavidus taiwanensis. Classification (NCBI taxonomy): domain Bacteria; kingdom Pseudomonadati; phylum Pseudomonadota; class Betaproteobacteria; order Burkholderiales; family Burkholderiaceae; genus Cupriavidus; species Cupriavidus taiwanensis. Next base: position 2,553,420 of record NZ_LT984804.1, read on the forward strand.
GCCATGCACGAACAACACGCCCGGCAGCTTGGTTTCCGGGCTGATCAGGGTACCGGCAATGGTGCCGCCCTCGCTTTCAATCTGCAGCATTTCTTCATGCGTTGCCATCGGATTCTGGCTCCAGTCGTGCGTACTTGGTCAGGGGGCCGACATGGCGGTCTTCGCCCTGGTAGTAGATTTCGGCGTCATCCGGCACGCGCACATCGTTGCCGTAGACTTCGCGCGTCGACGCCACCACGCGCGTGCGCACGGGGTCGTCGCGCAGCGCCGCCAGCGCCACCAGTTCGGCACCGGTAGCACCGCCAACGCGCCAGGACTGCTCCAGCACACCGCCGAGCATCTGCCCGTCATTGGCGCTGCCTGCCGGCGCGCCGAAGGCGACGTCGTAATTGCAGCGCGACAGCACCATGCCGCCGCCCTCGCCATAGCAGGCCAGCGCGGCCTCGTGGTACACCATCGCCGCGCGCACCGCGGCCAGGATGCGGGCGTCGAACGGGTGCTGCAGCAGCGCGTCGAAGCCGCCGCGCACCACGGTCAGGGTCGAGCCGCCGTAGACCTTCTGGCCGCGGTTGTTCTCGGTCAGCCCCTGCGTGCCGCAATAGCTCGCCTCCAGTCCCGCCAGCACGACCTTGCCGACGCTGTAGGTCTGCGGCGCGCGCAGGTCGCGCTCCACCACCAGGCCGTCGCGCTCCACGTCCTCCGGGGCCAGCACGGCCAGCGCGGCTTCCAGCTGGGCTTCGCCGTCGACCACGCGCTGGCCCAGCCCGCCGACTCCGCCGGTATCCTTCAGCCGCACCGGCCCCAGCGTCAGCAGCCGCAGCGCCGCGGTGCGCGCATCGCCGATGCTGAATGCGGTAAAGCCCGGCAGCGTGGCGCCCACCACGCGCCGCACGAACGCCTCGGACCAGCCTCGCGGTGCCGCGGCACCCGGCTCGACCAGGCCGTGCGTGATCGCCTTGGTGGCGACGAACGCGTACGGCACCACGCCGCCGAAGAGATCGTGCTCGCCCTGCACACCCAGGCTCGCCGCCAGTTCACCGCCGACCAGGGTCTGCGCCGGCACCAGGTACGGCGCCGGGTGTCCCGCTGCAGGCACCGCGTAGCCGCCAGCGAACGGCAGGCCGGCAAGCTCTGCCACCTTGCGGGCAATATTGGCAAGGGTCATGCCATGGTGGCTGTCGGCCTGGTCCAGGCTCTCGCAGCCGTAGGCCATCACCGGGCGGCAGCCCTGCTGCACGGCTGCCGCACCTGCAGCCGGCAGCACCGGTTTTCGCTTGCTTGCGTTGCTTGATGCGGTCACGGCCTGCTCCAGTTTCGGGTTGTCGCATGGATCCTGCGGAAGGGGGCCGCTGGCCGGCAAGCTACGAGGCTGCCGAGGCGGGAGTGGCGGCTGCGCCGCCGGCAGGCGCCGCGGGCGGGTGCCGGCGCGAGGCCCGCGCGTGACGCTTGGCGGCGTGGTTTTCGCGCGCCTCGTCGAGCGAATGGCTGGTCTTGATGCCGTCTTCCTGGTCGGCCAGCTCGGCCAGCTGGCGGTAGAAGCTGACCAGCTGGCGCAGCTCGTCCTCGTCCAGGTCTTCGATCGACACCAGCATGTTGCTGGCTTCGCGGTGCGAGGCGAGCAGCTCGTTGAGCTTCAGGTGGACCGCGACGGCATCCTTGTTCTGGCTCTGCTGGATCAGGAACACCATCAGGAAAGTAACGATGGTGGTGCCGGTATTGATGACCAGCTGCCAGGTTTCGGAGTACCCGAACATCGGGCCGGTGAGGGCCCACGCCGCCACTACGCCGACAGCCAGCACGAAGGCGGTCGGCGACCCGGCATGGCGCGTGGCGCTGCCGGCAAAGCGGTCGAACAGGTGCAGCACGGTGGCACGTTTGCCGGCACCGGGCCGATGGCCAACGCCGGGCAGGATGGGGCTGGATTTGCGCATCGTTGCACTCCCACGGAGAAGTCGCCGGATTGGGCCGCCGAGACTGGCGCCTGCTTGGGCGGCATGCTGATTTCATTGTATGGAGCGCATGGCCGATGTGCAGCGGGCGCAGTCCTACAACGGGCGCAGCACTTGCCGCGCGCTGCATCTTTCGTTTCTACATCGGGTGATAAATCTTGCCTGCGGCGTGGCCGCGTTGATGCGCGCGGGCGCACGCGGGCGACGGGAACGCTTCTTGCGCCGCATGCCACGACGAAGCGGCGACTCCCGGCGCCGGGGGCCAGTCGCCTCCCTGTTGACCAGGGCCCGATCCGCACCCGGCATCGGTCCCGCCAGCGAACGGAGCCACCCATGTTCCAGTCCCCTGCCACGCAACCCCGCGCGCCGCGCCGGGTCGCCGACATCATGACGCGCCAGCCGGCGTATATCACTCCCGACGAGACCATCCAGCATGCCGCGCAGCTGATGGCGGACCTGCACGTCGGCTCGCTGCCGGTTTGCGACGGCCGGCGCCTGGTCGGCATGCTGACCGACCGCGACATCACCGTGCGCGCCATCGCCAGCGGCCAGCCGCCGCAGGCCACGCGCGTGGCCGCTGCGATGTCGCCGCAAGTGCAATGGTGCCTCGAAGACGAATCGCTCGAAGACGCGCAGCACAAGATGGAAGCCGCGCAGGTGCGGCGCCTGCCGGTGCTCGACCACGACCACACCCTGGTGGGCATCCTGTCGCTGGGCGACCTCGCCAGCAAGGGTGCCGACACGCGCGAGTCCGGCGAGACGCTGGCGTCGATCTCCACCCCTTCGGCGCCCGCGCGCTGAAGCCGCATCGACCAGGAGCCGCGATGAGCGCAAACCCTTCCGCCGATGATGCCCTGCGCGTAGCCGTGCACGCCGAAATTGCCGCGGCCTTCGACGGCCGCTTTCCCGACGGCGTGACGCTCGAGGTGGCCGACCGGCGCGTGACCGTGCGCGGCTGCGTGGACGACGTCGCGACCGCGCAGCGCGTGGAAAAAGCCGCGGCGGTAAGCCCCGGGGTGTTGGGCGTGCATAACGCGCTGTCGACGCGGCAGCCGCCTGCGCCCGAACCGCAGGGCCAGCCCGCCGGCAGCGGCAGCCATGCCGATCCGGCCGACAAGCCCGCCGGGCAGGTGAACCACAAGGTCTGAACGCCAACGCTGAACGTCAAGGCGCCGGAGGTTTGCTCCGGCGCCTTGTCGTCAGCGTTGCGTCAATGGCCCGACCAGCCGCGCTCAGCCCCAGGGATCATAGCGGTCGGCCTCCCAGTACGGCGAGATGCCGTAGTACTGGTGGATGCTGGTGGCCCATTGCGAGTCCGCCATGGTCGGCCAGTGGTCCTTGTCGAAGCCCGGCGCGGCCTTGAGCCGGTCTTTCTCCACGCCGAGCACGAAGCACTTGCGCCGCGTGTCGAGCGTCAGCGCGGACCACGGCAGCGCGAACAGCTTTTCGCCGATGCCGAGGAAGCCGCCCATGGCCAGCACGGCATAGGCGACGCGGCCGCCGAGCACGTCGATCATGATGTGGTCGATGGTGCCGATGTCGTCGCCGGCCGGGTCAACCACCTTGTTGCCCTCGAGCGTGTCGGCCGCCATCACGAAGGGGCCGGGTCCCGGCGAATTGCGGTCGATGCCGCCCACGATCGAGGCGCCGTGCGGCTGTTCGGCGCCGGGCGTTTCAGGTTGGACTGGATTCATGGATACCTCCGTTTGGCTGCGCGGGTAGCGGGTTGGGCGAAGTGCGAAATGCAGCGCGCGGATGCGGCACGCTAGCGGCGTTCGCGCGGTTCGGCCGGCACCGGCGGCACCAGCGGATCGAAGTCGGCCCAGCGGCCATCGACCCAGTCGCCGTCGGCGCGCTCGACATCCTTGGCGCCGCCCTGGCGCAACACGGTCGCGACCGTGTCCGCGGTGGCGGTGTCGGGGCTGGTCAGGTGCGCCGCCAGCACGACCCCGGCATTGCGCACTGGCGGCTGGCCGGTGCGCGGGTTGCGCCCGGCATGGCGCGCCAGCGCCAGCGCACCCGCGAGCGAGCCCAGGTAGGCGCCGAGCCCGATAGCGAATACCAGCACCAGGATCGACAGCGGTGGCGTCGCGTCCAGCGCGGCCACCAGCGCCGCGCCGACCGCGGCGCCCACGGCAGCGCCGATCAGCACCCCGCCGATGGCGCCCGCGCCCGATCGGCGCGCGCCAGCGTCGGCGGCGTGGTCGCCGCCGATGGCATAGGCGGCATGCTGCCCGGGCGGGTTCACGTAAAACAGGTTCAGGTCGTGGTCGGCAAACCCCTGCGCACGCAGCCGGCTGGCGGTGGTTTCGGCGGTGGCGAAGCTGTCGAAGCGGCCAGCGATAATGGCGGACATGGTGGCTCCTTTTCGTTCATCGATGTGGTCGGAACCGCGGCGGGGCTGGTGGCAGCCACGCCGCGGCGCGTGGACTCAAGGTGGACTAAAGGGGGCAGGCACGCTCCTCAGCGCTTGGCCGACTTGCCCGGCTTGGCGGACTTGGCCGCGGTCCTGGTCCCGGCCTTGCCCGCGGCCGCTGCCCCGGTCTTCGCGGCAGGCCTGGCTGCGCGCTTGGCTGCGGGTTTGGCAGCGGGCTTGGCGGCCGGCTTGGCCGTGGCGGACCTGGCCGTGGACTTGCCGGCGGTCCGGGCCGGTGTCTTCGCGGCTGGCTTGGTGGCCGGCTTGGTGGCCGGCATCTCGCCCGCCTTCGCACCTGCCTTCGCACCCGTCTTTGCCGCGGGCTTGGCCGAGCGCCCCGACTCCGCGGCGGCACCCTTGCGCTGGCCGGCCGGCTTCGCGCCTACCGGCTGCTCCTGGCTGCCTTCCCTGAGCTTCCAGTCGACGTCGTCGCGCGCGGTCTGCGTTTTCTTCTCGGCGTGCATGGCAGCGCTGGGCGAGATCGGATCGCTGGCCGGGAAGGTCATCTCGAGCGAATCGTCGACCGCGGCCTGGTAGGTCTTGGCTTCCTTGCCGCGTGGGCTGGTACCCGCGGCCGGCTTGCCGGCGGCGCCCTTGCCCGCGGACGGGCCGCTGCTGCGGGCGGCCGGCGCGGTGCCGGCGCGCGCCGATGGCGTGGCCCTGGTGGACTGCGCGGACCGCGTCGCGGTCGCGGACTTGGCCCGGGACGGCTTCTGAGCAACCTGCTCGGCCTGGGCGGACTTGCGGCTGGCGTTGGGCATGGTTGTTCCCTCCTTGGTTTAGGGTGCTTGATCCATGCAAGGGGCGGGCCAGAACCTTGCCGGCGACCCTGCGCGAATGCACGCGCTGTCAGCGCGCGTGGCAACGCTGCCGTGCCGTGGCGCGCATTGGCGGCGCGCTGGCGTCGCGGGCAAGTGGTACGCGTAGCGTTGGCGCCGGCCTGGTAAAAACTACATCGAAATCGGCGGCACGGCCGCTTTCAGGCGGGGCGCATATGGCGCGGGAACCGGACCGCGATGCAGACGCTGACCTTGTCGCTGTCGCAGCCGTCGCTCTCGGCGCTCAGCACGGCGCCGTGCATTTCCACCATGCGCCGCGTCAGCAGCAGTGCGCTGCTTTGCCGGGACGGCGGCTCGCCGCCGTGCGGCGGGCGGCGGCCGAAGAAGTCGGTCAGCGCCGCCAGCCGGCTGGCGCTGCGCTGCGAATCCAGCGGCGGGCTCTCGGTAATGCGCAGCTTGACGTAGTCGGGCTCGCTGAACAGGTGCAGGCTGACCGCGCCGCCGGCGGGCGCACGCCAGATGCAGTGCACCAGCAGGTGCCGCAGCAACGGCGCCAGCCGCATGGCATCCCCGTCGATCTGGTAGGCGGCGGCATCCGGCGCAGTGGATGCCGCGGTGGATGCGGTCGCAGCTTGCGACCGGATCGCGGCCCCGTCCGCGCTCAGCGGCGACAGCAGCACGCCGCGCGCCTCGGCCGCCTGGCGCCGGTCGGCGATGGCCTGCAGCGCCAGCGTGCGCAGGTCCAGCTGCTGCCAGCGCGGCGGGGTCTCGTCGGCAAGCAGCCGCACCCCCTCTTCCATTTCCTCGATCAGCGCGAGCTGCTGCTGCATGCCGGAGCGGATGCCGTCGAGCGCGCGCTGCGCCGGCGCCGGCGTGGTATCGAAGGCGCGGTCCAGCACATAGGCCCAGCTCTGGATGGCGTTCAGCGACGAGCGCAGGTCATGCGCGGATTGCTCGATCAGCGTGCTGACCTCCTGCACGCTGCGCACCGGCTGGGCACTGCCGTTGCCGGCCGCGGCCTGCGCGCTCGGCGCCCGCGCGTCCGACGGCTGCGCTGAATCTGGCTCAGGGGTGCCCGGCGAGCCGGACGGCGGAAATAGCTGCGTCATGTGCAAGGCGGCCGCACTGGCCAGTGGACATGGCTGGCCGGATCGGCCGGTGACGTTGCCCTGCTGGGAAGCAAGAAACGTGCTGCGCGCGCCAGAGTGGTCCCCGGGCCCGCCGCGCATGCCCGCCACCCCCGTGGTCGCAAGCGCTCGCGCACGCCGTCACCCGGTTGCCGACGGGCCCGAGTCGTTGCGCGAGGCCCGCAGCCACTCTGGCAATTCGCCACGGGCGGCATAATCTTCCAGCCGGTTGTACAAAGTCTTCAGGCTGATGCCGAGAATCTCGGCGGCGTGCTTCTTGACTCCCGCGCACTGCTCCAGCGTGGCGAAGATCAGCTGGCGGTCGGCGTCGGCCAGCGACATCCCCACCGGCACCGACACCACCGCCGCGCCCGGCGCCTGCGTGGCCACGACCTGCAGCGGCACCTGCGCCTCCGTGATGAGGTCATCGTCGGCCATGATGAAGGCGCGCTGGACGAAGTTGCGCAGCTCGCGCACGTTGCCCGGCCACGCATGCAGGCGCAGGCTGTCGAGCACATTGGGCGCGAAGCGCCGCTGCACGCCCTGCTCGGCATTGAGCTGGTCCAGCATCATGTTGGCGATCTGGATCACGTCGTCGCCGCGCGCGCGCAGCGGCGGCAGCTCCACCGGAAACACGTTGAGGCGGTGGAACAGGTCGGCGCGCAGCTTGCCGTCGGCGACCGCTTCTTCCGGATTGCGGTTGGTCGCCGCCAGCACGCGCACGTCGGCATGGCACTCGCGGTTGGTGCCCACCCGCATGAAGGTGCCGGTCTCGAGCACCCGCAGCAGCTTGACCTGCAGCTCGGCGGGCATCTCGGTGATCTCGTCCAGGAACAGCGTGCCGCCGTCGGCGCGCTCGAAATAGCCCTTGTGCTGGCGGTCGGCGCCGGTAAAGCTGCCGCGCTCGTGGCCGAACATCTCGCTTTCGATCAGCGTGGGCGAGATCGCGCCGCAGTTGACCGCCAGGAACGGCTGGCGCCGCCGCGCAGACAGCTCGTGCACGGTCTGCGCGGCCAGCTCCTTGCCGGTGCCGCTTTCGCCGATCAGCAGCACGGTGGCCTCGGTCGGCGCCACGCGCGCCAGCTGGTCGTAGACCGCCTGCATCACCTCGGAGCTGCCCATCAGCCGGCCGAAGCGGCCGTAGCGGCGCAATTCGCCGCGCAGCGAATGGATCTCGGCGCGCAGTTCGCCGGTGGTGGCGAGGCGCTTGAGCACGGTCTGCAGGCGCGCGACGTTGATGGGCTTGACCAGGTAATCGGTCGCGCCCGCGCGCAGCGCTTCCACCGCGCTTTCCACGCTGGCGTAGCCGGTAGTCAGGATCACCTCGACCCCGGAGGCGCCGACCTCCTCGAACAGCTCCATGCCGTTGCCGTCCGGCAGGCGCAGGTCGGCCACGATGGCTTCCGGCATGCGCCAGCCGATCTGCAGCCGCGCTTCACGCAGGGTGCCGGCGGTGGCGGAGGTGAAGCCTTCCATGGCTACGATCTCGGCCAGCGCGGCGCATGCGTTTTCGTCATCATCGACAATCAGGATGTGGGGCATACGATCCGTCAGTGAGACCTAATGGGAACTCAAGGCAACTCTTCCGGGCGCTGCCTTCCGCAACCGCAACGCCGACTGGCACCGGGTGTGCGGAAAAGCCGCCGGCGCGCCTCATGCGTGGCGCGCACGACAGCCATGGGCAGGCACAGGAGGGCACGGCCCTGACTGCGGATTCGGGTCCGCGGGGGCGGGTCCACACTGCGTAATGCCAGTCTAAGCCCGGGCAGGCACGGTCGTTGCCGGTGTCCGTCTGACACAGCTGTCGGAAGTTGCCGCGCAGGCGCGCGCCGCTATGGCAAGCCCTCACGCCAAAGGCTAGCATAGGAACTTCTCCCGGCAACCCGCTGCCTGCAACCCTCGATCGGCCGATTTCGGGCCCGCAACCCGTGCCAGTGACCGCCAGCACTTCGCGGCGCAGCAGCGCCGCCGCCGCTTCCAGCCACGCCGCCGGCACCGCGCCGGCCAGCGAACCCGCGCCGCGCCGCGCCGTGCCGTCGCAGGTGTCGCTGCTGTGGGAAAGCACCGCGCCCGCGATGCAGCGCCTGCTGGCGCAGATCGAGCGCGTGGCGCCCACCGATGTCACCATGCTGGCCGTGGGGGAAAGCGGCTCGGGCAAGGAGGTGGTGGCGCGCGCGGTGCATGAACGCAGCGCCCGCCGCAACGGCCCCTTCATTGCCGTCAACTGCGGCGCGATCCAGCCCACGCTGATCGAATCCGAACTGTTCGGCCACGAAAAAGGCGGCTTTACCGGCGCCATCGAGCAGAAGGCGGGCTACTTCGAGCAGGCCCAGGGTGGCACGCTGTTCCTGGACGAAGTCACCGAGATGCCGCTGGAGATGCAGATCAAGCTGCTGCGGGTGCTGGAGGGCCGCACCTTCCACCGCGTCGGCGGCGATACGCTGATCGCCACCGACGTGCGCATCCTGGCGGCCACCAACCGCGACCCCGTGGAAGCCGTGCGCGGCGGCCAGCTGCGCGAGGACCTGCTGTACCGGCTGGCGGTGTTCCCCTTGCATATCCCGCCGCTGCGCGAGCGGCCCGACGACATCGTGCCGCTGGCACGCCACTTCCTGGCCGAATACAACGCGATGGAGCGCACCGACAAGAGCTTTTCGGCGGGTTCGCTGGACCGCCTGGTGCGCTACGACTGGCCCGGCAACGTGCGCGAACTGAAGAACGCGGTCTACCGCGCCTTTATCCTCGCCGACAAGGTGGTGGAGATCGGCAACCCCAACCTCGCCACGCAGGCGCCGCGGCCCACCACCGTCGACGGCGTGGTCAACGTGCGCGTCGGCACCACCCTGGCCGACACCCAGCGTGAGATCATCATGGCGACGCTGGCGCGCTTCGACGGCGACAAGCGCCAGGCCGCGCGGGCTCTCGGCATCAGCCTGAAGACGCTCTACAACCGGCTCGACGCCTACCGCTCCCTGTGAGGCGCCGGGCCCGCGGGCCTTGCCGGCAGCGGCCGGGCCAGGGCCCGCGACAAGGCCTCGATCGACAGCGGCTTGGTCAGGTGGGCATCGAAGCCGGCCTGCTTGCTGCGGCGCAGGTCCTCGGCGGTACTGCGTCCAGACAGCGCCAGGAACTGCACCGCGCGGCCGCGCAAATCCTTGCGCAGCGCTTCCAGGACTTCATAGCCCGACATGTCGGGCATCTGCAGGTCCAGCAGCACGCAGTCGGGCCGGAACGCCGCGGCCACGCTCAGCGCCTGCTGGCCCCCGTGCACCGCCCGGGCCTCGTGGCCGAGCAGGGTCAGCAGCTCGGCCATGCTGTCGGCGGAGTCGGCATTGTCATCGACCACCAGCACGCGCCGGCGCGGCGCCTTGCCCCGCGCCAGCGTGGCGGGCTCGGCCGCCCGCGCGGCGGCGCGCGGCAGAATCACGGTGAAGGTGCTGCCCTTGCCCACACCCGCGCTCTCGGCCTGGATCGCGCCGCCATGCGCCTCGATGATGGCCTTGGCCAGCGCCAGGCCGATGCCCAGGCCGCTGCGGCTGCCGGCGTCGCCCTCCTGCGCGAACAGGTTGAAGATCCGGTCCAGCGCCGCCGGCTCCAGCCCGCGGCCGGTGTCCGACACCGCGGTGATCACGCGCGCCGGCTCGACGCTGACGTGCACGCACACGGTACCGCCGCGCGGGGTGTACTTGGCCGCGTTGCTGAGCAGGTTCAGCAAGACCTGGCCGAGCCGCGCAGCATCGGCCCGCACGTATGGCGACTCCTCCGGCAGGGCCACCACCAGTTGCTGGCCCGACGCTTCCAGCGTGGGACGGATCGCCTCCAGGCTGGTGCTCACCACGTCGTGGTACGGCGTCGGCGTCAGCTCCATCTTCATCTTGCCGGCGGCGACACGCCCGACATCGAGCAGGTCGTTGACCAGTCGCTCCACCTGGCGCAGCTGGCGGTCGATGATCTCGGCGCAGCGGCGCACGCGCGGCCCGGTGTCTGGCGTCAGCGCAATGGCTTCCACGGCGTTTCGCACCGGCGCCAGCGGATTGCGCAGCTCGTGGCCGAGGATGGCCAGGAAAGATTGCAGCCGGCGATTGCCTGCATCGAGCAATTCCAGCCGCAGCGCGTCGCTCAGGTCGCGCGCGGTCCACAGCAGGCTTTCCGGGCACCCCGCCGCGTCGCGCACCAGCACCATGCGCGTGGCGCAGCGCACCACCGAGCCGTCCTTGCGCGCCAGGCGTTCTTCGCCAGCCCATTGCCCGCAGGCCCGCGCCGCCTCCAGCGCGGCCTGCGGACGGCCCGCGGCGGCATCCTGGCGGGTATAGAGCCATGCCAGCGGCTGGCCGGCCGCTTCTTCCGCGCTGTGGCCCGCGAGCGCGCGCGCGCCCGCGTTCCAGCTGCGGATGGTGCCGTCGAGGGAGAGTTCGCACACCGCGGTGCAGGGCAGGTTGTCCGCCAGCAGGTGAAGCTTGTCGGCGGACAGGCGCGCATGGTCGGCGGCGGCCTGCTGCACCGTGGTGTCGCGGCACGACACGATAAAGCCGGCGCCCGCTGCGCCGTCGGCAAACGCGCCTGCTGCCGCGGGCGCGGTCGCGGGCAGGTCGGCGGCGTCGATGCGCCGTAGCTCGCAGCTGGCGCGCAGCAGGCTGCCGTCGCGGCGCACGCGCCAGCCTTCGTCGTGCGCCTGGCCGGCCTGCGCGGCCGCGTCGAGCCATTGCTGCGGCAGGCCGGCATCGACATCCTCGGTACGGTACAGCCGCGACACATGGCTGCCGGCGATCTCCGCGGCGCTGTAGCCGAACAGCCCACGCGCGGGTTCGGGCCACGCCACGATCACGCCGTGCGCATCGAGCTCGAATACCGCGCAATCCTGCACCGCGTCGAGCAGGCGCCGGTATCGTTGCACCAGCTGCAGGGGGTCATCGTCCGCGGGCGAGCCGCCGGACGCTTCCAGGGGAATTGCGCGAACCTCGGGTGACGCTTGCAGCCCGGACATGAGCACCTTCGCCAGGGTTGTATTGACGGTGGTCCGGCCCGCATCGCGGGCCGCCATCGGCCCGTGCCGGCGCACAGGGCCAAATGCCCGCGAGCGCGGGCATTCCAGTCAATGATAGGCGCTGGCGGCCCATGCGCCACCCGATATAGTGACTCAGGCCACGGCCCGTTCCCGGTGGCAAGCGGACCGGCGGCGTGCCGCGCGGCGGCCGTCACCGCCACCGCGCGGCGGGGGCGCTCGCTAGCGGCGGCGCAGCTGGACCATCGCCGCGACCGCGGCCGAGGCGCCGACCACCAGCGCGGTGGTCAGCATGGGGTAGCGCGCGGTGGTGGTGTACGGGCATGAATGCAGCGCGGCGCGGGTGCCGGTGCGTTCCTGCAGGCCGCTGCCGCTGCCGTAGAGCGCATTGTCCTCCAGCGGGCCGGCCGGATGGCGGGTCTGCTGCGCGCGCCCCATGAAGCGGCGCATGAAGCGATCGAAGGTGTGCGGCGCATGGTACGCGGCGGCCGAGAAGGCCTTGGCCGCGGCGCCGACGAACAGCTCGCGGCGCGGGTTTTCCGCGGCGAACAGGATCGCGTCGGCGGCCATGGCGGGGTCATACAGCGGCGGCGGCAGGCGCGGCTCGACGTCGAGGAAGTTCTTGGCGTGCATGGCCAGCGGGGTTTCCAGGCCGGCGGGCTTGATCAGGGTCACGCTGACCGGGGCCTGCTCCTGCTCCAGCTCCAGCCGCAGCGAATCGGTGAAGCCCTTGATCGCATGCTGCGAGGCCGAGTAGGCGCTCTGCAGCGGCATCGGGCCGTCGGCGGCCTCGCTGCCCATGTTGATGATGGCGCCGCCGCGCTCGCGCAAGTGCGCCGCGGCCGCCAGCGAGCCATGCACTGTGCCCCAGTAGTTGGTGTCGAAGAGCCTGCGCTGGTCTTCCAGCGGCACATCGCAATGGCGGCCGAAGATGGTCACGCCGGCGTTGTTGATCCAGGTATCGAAGCCGCCGAAGCGCTCGATCGCGGCATGCGCCACCTTGCCGACCTCTTCGTGCCGGCCGACGTCAGCGACCACGGTGATCACTTCGGTGCCCTGCTCGCGCAGTTCTTCCGCCAGCTGGTGCAGCGACCCCTCGCTGCGCGCCACCAGCACCAGGCGCGCGCCCTGCTGCGCCGCCTTGCGCGCGGTGACCAGCCCAACACCGCTGCTGGCGCCGGTCAGCACCATGACCTGCGAGCTGATTCTCTTCAAGGTGGGTTTCATCTGCCGCTTCCTCCGGTGGGGAGGCCCGGCCCGGCGCCGGGCGTATCGGTGGGAAGTCGCAAGGAGCGTTCCCGTCGCGGAGCCGCTGTGACCGCGGCGCCCAGGCATGACGTCCACGGCAGATTTACAACGCCTGGTAAGAACCACATGGCGCCGGGGGCGCATCGCGGTGATGGCCGTAGCCGTGCCGTTCCGGCTTGCGCGCGCGATGCGGCATGTAGGACGGGCGCCGATTTCAGCGCGGCCAGGTGCTGCCTAAGCTGGATGCATCGACGCAACCGGCGACCGCCATGGCCAAGATCACCTCGCACGCCTCGCGCACCGCTGGCAAGCGCGCGGCGAAGCCTGCCGCCAGGACGGGCGGCAAGCCCGGCAAGACGACCGCGGCGAAGCCCTCGGCGAAGCCTGCAACCAAGTCAGCAACCAGCCCCACGACCAAGCCCGCGACCAGGCCCACAAACAGGCCCACAAACAGGCGCGCCGCCAGCGCCCGCCCGGCGGCACGCGGCGAGGCAGCGACCACGGGCATGCCCGCGGCGCTGGAAAAATACCGCCGCATGCGCGACTTCGGCGCCACGCCCGAGCCCAGCGGCGCCGCTGCCCGCGCCGCACCGCGCCAGCGCGCCGCGGCGCTGTCGTTCGTGATCCAGAAGCATGCGGCGCGGCGGCTGCACTACGATTTCCGGCTGGAGCTGGGCGGCACGCTCAAGAGCTGGGCCGTGCCCAAGGGGCCCAGCCTGGACCCCGCCGACAAGCGCATGGCGGTCCATGTGGAAGACCATCCGATGGACTACGCCGGCTTCGAGGGCGTGATTCCGGCCGGTCACTATGGCGCCGGCACGGTGATCGTCTGGGACCGCGGCACATGGGTCCCGGTCGGCGACCCCGAGGCCGGCTACCGCAGCGGCAAGCTCAAGTTCGAGCTGCGCGGCGAAAAGCTGCACGGCCAATGGACCCTGGTGCGCATGCATGGCAGCCGGCAGAAAGAGCAGGACGCCTGGCTGCTGATCAAGGAGCGCGACGACGCCGCGGTGCCGGCGTCGGAGTTCGACGTGGTCGAGGCCATGCCCGACAGCGTGCTGGGCGGCACCCAGCGCAAGTCCGCGGCCAGGCGCACCGGCGCCGGCAAGGCGGCAGAGCCGGCCGCAGCGGACCGATCGACGACACCGGCAGCGCATGACGCCATCCGCGCGCTGAAGCCGCCGCCCGACGCGACGCGTGCGGCGCTGCCGCTGGCGCTGGCGCCGCAGCTGGCGACCCTGGTCGACAAGCCGCCGCCCGACGCCGCCGCCTGGCGCTACGAGATCAAGTTCGACGGCTACCGGCTGCTGGCGCGCGTCGACGGCAAGGATGTGCGGCTGTTCACGCGCCAGGGCCATGACTGGACCAGCAAGCTGCGCGCGCTGGCGCGCGATGTCGGCGCGCTGGGCCTGCCCGACGGCTGGCTCGACGGCGAGATCGTAGTGCTCGGCAAGCACGGCGAGACCGACTTCCAGGCCTTGCAGAATGCCTTCGATACCTCGCGCGTCGAAGCCATCCAGTATTTTGCCTTCGACCTGCCCTACTTCGCCGGCCATGACTTGCGCAAGGTGCCGCTGGTGGAGCGCCGCGCGCTGCTGCGCCGGATCTTCCAGCACAACACCTCGCCGCGACTGCAGTTCAGCGAAGACTTCGAAGCCAGCGCCGGCGACATGCTCGACGCCGCTTGCCGCATGAAGCTGGAAGGCGTGATCGGCAAGCGCGTGGATTCCGGCTACGTCAGCGCGCGCAGCAATACGTGGATCAAGCTCAAATGCACCTTGCGCCAGGAATTCGTGGTGGCGGGCTTTACCGATCCCAAGGGCAGCCGCAATGGCATCGGCTCGCTGCTGCTGGGCGTGCACGACAGTGGCGGGCGCCTGCGCTATGCCGGCAATGTCGGCACCGGCTTCGACACCCGCACGCTCGACGCGCTGCGCGCGCAGCTGGATGCGCTGCGCGCCGATGCGTCGCCATTCCACACGGTGCCGGCCGGCGTGCGCGGGCATTGGGTCAAGCCCAGGCTGGTGGCCGAAGTCTCGTTCGGCAGCTGGACCCGCGAAGGCCGGGTGCGCCATGCGGTGTTCCACGGCCTGCGCACCGACAAGCCCGCCGGCGCGGTTTCGGTCGAGCAGGCGGCGGCGCCCGCGGGCAAGGGCAAGGCCGCAGCCACGACGCGGGACAGGCCAGCAGGCAGGCCTGCGCCCGGCTCAAAGGCGGGCGCAGCAAAGCGCCAGACCGCGGTGGGCGGCAAGGTCTCGATCAGCCACGCCGAGCGCGTGATCGATGCCGGGTCGGGCCTGACCAAGGGCGAACTGGTGCGCTACTACGAACGCGCCGCGCCGCTGATGCTGCCGCACCTGCGCGGACGACCGATTGCGATGGTGCGGGCGCCATCGGGCGTGGGCGGAGAGCAGTTCTTCCAGCGCCACAGCGACACGCTGCGCGTGGACGGCCTCAACGTGCTGGATCCCGGCCTGTGGCCCGGACATCCCGCACTGCTGGAGATCGCCTCCGCCGAGGCGCTGGTCGCGGCCGCGCAGCTCAACGTGGTGGAATTCCATACCTGGAATGCGAGCAAGCGCAGCATCGACCGGCCCAACCGCATCATCTTCGACCTCGACCCCGGCGAGGGCGTGCCGTGGGCACAGGTGCAGGAGGCGGCCGCGCTGATGAAGGCGCTGCTGGACGAGCTCGGTCTGGCCAGCTTCCTCAAGACCAGCGGCGGCAAGGGCCTGCACGTGGTGGTGCCGGTGACGCCGCGCGCGGGCTGGGACGAGCTGAAGGATTTCGCGCGCGACGTGGTGCTGCATGTGGCCGCGACGCTGCCGCAGCGCTTCGTCGCCAAGAGCGGCGCGCGCAACCGGGTCGGCAAGATTTTCATCGATTACCTGCGCAACGGCATGGGCGCCACCACGGTGGCGGCGTTCTCGGCGCGCGCGCGGCCCGGGCTGGGCGTTTCGATTCCGGTCGCGTGGGAGGAACTGGACACATTGACCAGCGCCGCGCAATGGACCGTCGCCAACGTCGAAGCCCGGCTGGACGCGCTGGAGGCGGCCGACCCGTGGGCGGACTACGCCGGCACCCGGCAGGCCATCACGCGCGCCGCGGCACGGCTGGCCCGGGCCGGCTAGCCCCTGCGCGGGCCGGCTGTCGCGGCCATGGCCGGCGGCATATTTCTTGCCCTTTGGTGGCGAGCGTGTCCCGGCGCGATCCCCGCAGCAAACCGCGCCGGGCCGGCAACGCCCTACGGAGACAGACCATGCCCTCACTCAAGATAATCGCGAACCTGCGCGCCGCGGGCACCACCGGCGCGGCCCCGCGCAGCCGCCGCAGCCTGCGCCGCCTGCTGGTGTCCTGCGCCATGCTGTCCTGCGCGGCCGCACCGGTACAGGCGAAGCTGCCCCCTCCCACGCCCGAGCAGCAGCAGGCAGCCGAAGCCAAGAAGGCCAAGGAAGCCGAAACCGCCAAGCAGCAAGCCGACGCGCTGGCCGCGGTGCAGGACCGCATTGCCGCCCGCTTTGGCAAGGGCACCGACTACAAGGGCTGGACCGAGCCCGGCAAGATCCCGCAGAAGGCTGCCGAAGCGCCGCGCTCCACCGGCCCGCATGGGGGCACCTCGCCCAGCGCCGAGGCCCACAGCGGCGAGGCGGCGCGGCGCTAGCCCGCCAGCCTGCCCGCCGGCCCGGCCGGTCTCGATGCCGGCATGCCGCCCCGCGCTGTCCCCGCGGCCCACGACGTTGCCAGGCCGGCACGCGTCTTGCCACGGCGAAGCGGAACGGCCCGCGCAAAACTCCGCGGCCATCTTGATGAACAAGGGGACGGCGATGATCTGGGGGATGGGGGATTGCAGGATTTTCAAAGGCAGTGCGCGCCACCGTGGTAAGCCTTACACGCGCGGCGTCGTGCCCGGCGCGCATTTACACGGCCCGGCCGCTGCCTGCTGCCGCTCATCGGGGGCGCGCCCCGCGGCGCCGCTCAGTGTGCAGCCATGAAGCCGCAAGCCAACCGCGCCCCGCTGATCCTGAACGTCGAGGATCGCGAAGGACCCCGCTACGTCAAGAGCCGCATCCTGCATCGCGGTGGATTCTCGGTGATCGAAGCCGTCACCGGCCACTCGGCGTTATCGCTGGTGCGCCAGCACGCGCCGTCGCTGGTGCTGCTGTCGGCAAAGCTGCCCGATATCAGCGGCCTGGAAGTGTGCCGCCTGCTGAAAGAAGAGCCGCAGACGGCGCGCACGCTGGTGCTGCTGACCTCGCCCGGGCTGGCCCAGTCGCGCCAGCGCGTCGAGGCGCTGAACTGTGGCGCCGACGGCTACCTGGTCGAGCCCGCCGAACCCGAGGAACTGCTGTCCAGCATCCAGGCGTTGCTGCGCCTGCGCGGTGCCGAAGACGCCTATCACCGCACCTCGCGCGCCCTGCACGAGCATGAGGACATGTTCCGCCAGCTGGCCGAATCGCTGGCGGATGTGGTGTGGATCCTGGATCCGTCGACGCGGCGGCTGCTGTTCGCCAGTTCGTCGCTGACGACGGTGTGCGGCTACTCGGCCGAGCAGTTGATGGCCGACCCGCGCCGGTGCCTGGAACGCGTGGCGCCGGCCGACCGCGCGCGCGTGGAAGCCGCCGTGGACAGCATGCTGCGCGACGGCAGCATGGATATCGAATTCACCCTGGCCCTGCCCGGCGGCGAGGCGCGCGAAGTCCGCGCGCGCGCCTTTCCCATGCGCGGCCGTGGCGGCGCCGACGACGCCGAGGGCGCGCAAGCCGCGGCGGGCGGTCCGCCGTTGCGCATTGCGGGGATCTGCCAGGATGTGACGCTGCAGAATCGCGCCGGACGCACGCTGCGCGACGAGGAGCGGCGCAAGGACCAGTTCCTGGCGATGCTGGCGCATGAGCTGCGCAATCCGCTGGCGCCGCTGCGCAGTGCCGCCGACCTGCTGCAGCAGCTCGCGCCCACGCGCGAGGACATGTTCCGCGCGCGCGACATCATCGGCCGGCAGTTGCATCACCTGACCCGGCTGGTCGACGAGCTGCTCGATATCTCGCGCTTCAACCAGGGCCGCATCACCCTGCGGCAAGACCTGGTGGAACTGCGCACCGCGCTCAATACCGCGGTGGAAGCGATGCGTCCGGTGCTCGACGCCTACCGGCACACGCTGCGGCTGTCGCTGCCCGAACAGCCGCTGCCGGTGCGCGGCGACCTGGTGCGCCTGACGCAGATCTTCAGCAACCTGCTGCAGAACGCGGCCGCGTACACCCCGGCCGGCGGCGTGATCTCGGTCGAAGCCAGCTTCGACGAGAGCGCGCCGGAGACCGTGCCGGATGCGGTCTCGGGCGGGCAGGTCACGGTACGCGTGCGCGACAACGGCACCGGGCTGTCCGCGGCACTGCAGCGGCAACTGTTCGATCCGCTGGCCCCGCACGATCCGGCCGGGGAGCACGACGCCCCCACCGAGGCAGCGCACAGCGCCTTCCCGCATGACGGGCCGGGCATCGGCCTGACCCTGGTGCAAAAGCTGGTGCAGCTGCACGGCGGCACCATCCGCGCCTTCAGCGCCGGTCCGGGCCAGGGCAGCACCTTCACCGTAATGCTGCCGGTCGAGCCGTGGCAGAACTGGCATCCCGGTTCCGGCAAGGCCGGCCCGCGGCGCAGCGCGCCGCGCCGCATCCTGGTGGTGGACGACAACGTCGACGCGCTCGAGGCCATGACGATGGCGCTGCAGGCCATGGGGCACACCGTGGTGACCGCGCCCGACGGCCCCAGCGCGCTGGCGCGCGCCAGCGACGCGCGCCCGGACCTGGTGCTGCTGGACCTGGGCATGCCGGCCATGGACGGCTTTGAAACCGTGCGCCGGCTGCGCGCGCTGCCCGAACTGCGCGGCGCCAAACTGGTCGCGCTGACCGGCTTCGGCCAGCCCGAGGACCGCCGCCGCGCGCTGGCGGCGGGATTCGACCAGCATTTGGTCAAGCCCGCCGACCTGGACGCGCTGACGCGGCTGCTCGATGAGCTGGACCAGGAGCGCGCCTAGCGCCAGGGCCGCACCGGCCGAAAATTTCTCCCGAGCCTTCACTAAGGAGCTATCCGTGCATACCACGCCCGATCCCGACATCCCGCCCCGCGAGCCCGAAGTCCCGCCGCCGGAGCCGCCGCCGGGCCCGCCCCAACCCGTGGAAGACCCGCCCCCGGGCGACATGCCGCCACCGCCGCCGCAACGCGCCGGCGCCCGTGGCAAAGGAGCGATCAAGTGTCTCGCATCATCTGGAAAGGCGCCATCGCCTTCGGTCTCGTCAACATCCCCGTCGTCCTGCGCCCCGCGTCGCGCAGCCAGTCGCTCGATTTGGACCTGCTAGACGTGCGCGACATGGCCCCGGTAGGCTACCAGCGCATCAACAAGAGCACTGGCAAGCCGGTCGACAAGGAGCATATCGTCAAGGGCTACCAGTACGCCAAGGACGAGTACGTGCTGCTCAACGAGGAAGATTTCCGCCGGGCCAATGTCGAGGCCACGCAGACCGTGGACATCGTCAGCTTTGTCGATGCCGAGAGCATTCCGCCGTACTACTTCGACACCCCGTACTACCTCGAGCCCGACAAGCGGGGCGAGCGCGGCTATGCCCTGCTGCACGAAACCATGCGCCGCACCGGCAAGGCCGCGCTGGCACTGGTGGTGCTGCGCGCGCGCCAGCACCTGGCGGCGATGCTGGTGCACGACGATGCGCTGGTGCTGAACACCATGCGCTTCGCCGACGAGGTGCTGCCGATCGCCGAGCTGCGCCTGCCCAAGGCCGCCAGCGGCAAGCCCACCGGCGCGCACGCGCGCGAGATCGAGATGGCCACCAAGCTGGTCGACGACATGACCGAGGAGTGGGCGCCGGAGCAGTACCGCGACACCTACCGCGACGACCTGATGGCGCGCATCGAGGAAAAGATCGAGTCCGGCAAGACCCACCAGCTGACCCCGCCCGCGGAAGAGGAAGAAGCCCCGCGCCAGGGCGCCAAGGTCATCGACATGGTGGCGCTGCTGCGCCAGAGCCTGGGCAAGCGCGGCAAGGGCAAGCAGGAAGACGAGACTGAGGCCGAGACCGAAGCCGAAGCCGAGCCGGCGCGCCGCAAGCCCCCCGCGCGGCACGCCGCCGCACGCAAGCAGCCCGCCGCGAAGCGCACCAGCGCCACGCCGGCCAAGCGCACGCGCAGTACCGGCACAAAAACCGCAGGCAGCAAGCGCGCGCCCGCCAAGGGTGAATCGCATGCGCCAGCCGCGCGCAAGAGCGCCGGCACGACCGGCAGAAAGCGCGCAGCCTGAACGCACGAGGCTGGCCACACTGCCGCAAAAAACTCCCGCCTGGGGCTCCCTCTCCCGCTTGCGGGAGAGGGCGGGAGAGAGGGCCGGCACCTCAATGAAGTGAACAGGCCGAAGATCGCCCACCGGTCAGCGCGTCGACACCTTTAGCTTGTCATTCACGGACGTCACGCCCTCGACGCTGCGAATCGTCTTCAATGCAAGCGCATGCTGCTGCTGCGTCGGCACCGTGCCGCTGACCTCCACCGCGCCCTGCTGCGTCGTCACATGAATGCCGGTGGCCTTGAGCTCCTTGGTGCCGAGCAGCCGGGTCTTGATCTTCGTGGTGATGGCGCTGTCCTCGAGGCTTTGCCTGGCCTGGTCGGCCCCGGTCACCGCGCTGTTGGCCGCGCTGGTGGCCGCGCTGGTGGCCGGATCGGGGCGCCCGGGCATGCCCGGCGCCGAGTTGACCGGTGCCACCGGCGCATCGTCGGCCGCAACGAAGATCAGCCCGCTCTTGTCGAGCGCCAGCGCGCTACCGGCAGCCGCCGCCAGCGCCGACGCGGCGCAGGCCATGCGCAGGGTGCGCGCGGTGGTTCGGGAAAATCGCATGGCTTTCTCCTTGAGACGGTCCAGCGCACACCGCTGCCGGCCGGGCAAACGGCGCCACTGGCAAGGCATTTTTCAGCAAGCTCCATACCCGGACGCCGGCCCGGGTCATGCCCATGGCGGCGCGCGGGATGCTGTGTAAAACGGGCCACGCGTTGTAAAAGCGCCGCGGCGCGCGCGTGGCGCATCGCGCGCTTCCGCGCCTGCTCAGGCGGCGTGGCGGCGCTGTCGTGCTTGGCATGGCGATTGCGAAGCTAGGTCTGCGGCAGTTCGCCGCGTCAAGGAGCTAGCAATGGGACAGCAGCAACAGCCGGGTCAATCGCAGTCGGGCCAATCGCAATCTGGCCAGAAGCAGCATGAACAATCGCAAACTGGCCAACGCGGCAGCCAGCAGCAACCGGGACAACAAGGCGGCGGGCAGATGGGCGACAAGGACCGCATGCAGGACCAACAACAGCAGCAGGACCGCGGCAGTTCGCAGCCTGGCCAGCAAAGCGGCCAGCGCAGCGGCCAGCAAAGCGGCCAGGGCGGGCAGATGGGTGGCCAGCAAGGTGGACAAGGCGGACAAGGCGGACAACGCCAGCAGTAACACCCAGCCGCTACAACAAGGCAGCTATCCGGGTATGTGCGTGAGCAACATGCGGTGCTGACGCAGGGGCATACGCCGGAGATTGGCAGGCCGGAACCCCGAATGGGGCTCCGGCCCTTTTTGCGGCCGGGGCGCGGTGGCTGGCTCGCGCAGGTCGCCGCCATCCCGTGTATGCTGGCCCTGACCCCATCCCTCCAACCCTCTCGCCTTCCAGGCAGTTCCCGCTTTGTCCAGCGTCACCGACCCCGCCCCGGGCAGCGCCAGGCCGCAGCGCCGCGGCCCGCTGCAGCAGTTCTCCGCGAGACTGCGTGAACAAGCCGGTGCGCACGTGCGCGCGCTGACCCGCAGCAACTCGGGCCTGAGCCTCGACTATGACAACCCGCCCGGCGACCCCGGCCTGTTCGGCCCGGAAGCGGTCTGCTGGCGCGTGCATGCGGATTTCCCTGCGATGCTGGCCGGCGGGGTCAGCGCGTTGCTGCTGCAGACCCTGCATCCGCTGGCATTGGCGGGGGTATGGGACCACTCCAGTTTTCGCACCGACATGCAGGGACGCCTCGGCCGCACCGCGCAATTCATTGCCGGCACCACCTATGGCAGCCGCGCGGACGCCATGGCGCTGATCGATCGGGTGCGGCGCATCCATACCGGCGTTTCCGGCGTGGCGCCGGACGGGCGCCCCTATGCGGCTTCGGACCCCGCACTGCTCACCTGGGTGCACGTGGCCGAGGTATCGAGCTTCCTGGCGGGCTATCTGCGCTATGTCGGCCCGCTCGGCGCTGCGGAGCAGGACCGCTATTACGCCGAGGTGGCCCGCATCGCGCAATTGCTCGGGGCGGCCGACGTGCCGCGCTCGCGCGCCGACGTGGCGGCCTATCTCGAATCCATGCGGCCCGCGCTGCTGGCCAGCGAGCGCACCCGCGAAGTGGTGCGGCTGGTCAGGAAGATGCCGGTGGCCAATCCGTTGCTGCAGCCGGCGGTCAGCATCATGGTCGACGCCGGCATCGCGCTGCTGCCACCCTGGGCGCGCCGCCAGCTCGAACTGGACGGGCCATCGGTGCGCCGCTCCGCTGCCTTGGCCGGCATGCATGTGCTCGCCCCGGCACTGCGCTGGGCGCTGGGCGCTGGCCTGGCCGCACGGGCCCGGCGACGCGTCGCGCGGGGCGCGGAGGCCCGGACGGGTTGAGCGATTGAGGACGGACCGGCCGCTGACGCCGTGCCTGGCGCCCCACCCGGGCCGATCAGCGGACGCTTTTGGCCGAGAAAACAGAATTAGCGCCAGAATCCCCCGCATTTCAGGGAATCGGATGGCCAGAAAGTGGCGTTAAATGTGGCTCGGCATTCCGAACGGCCGGTCAGCTAATGCGACCGTCGCCAGGCGCCGCAGAGCGCGATTCCAACGACGCGGGCAAAAAAAGAAGCCCACGCGCGGGGTGCTCGTAGGCTTTCCAGGACTGCTCGAGCCAAACAGCTCTTGTGACGAATATAAACGCGCTTACATGAGGTGTAAATCCCGCTTCTATCAGGGGATTCCCCTAGCGCGAAACCGCTGCTGCGTTTTTCTGGCATTTCTGCCCCTGAAATCATTTTCAGGTTACTTCTTGCAGAGGCTGGCAAATCCCCTGCCAGCCCATTGCCGCCTGTCCTTGCCGGCCACAGGCGCGCCCCCGCTTGCCCACCCGGCCGCCGCGCCCTACCTCAACACATAGAAAAAAGCAACAACATTGGTAGAGCGTTGCATCTACATCATGCGCGCGGGTGCCCTCCGTTAACGCTTGTAAAACTTTGTTACCCTCACCGCTGAAGTATTCCTCTTCTCTTCTGGCAGCGCCAACCGCCGGCCATTGCGCGATATTCCGGGGCCCGCATGCGGGGCCGGGTCTCGGCGCAATCCAGGCGGCCAGTCCGGTCGCCGTTACCGAGAGCGGATGTTTCCCCTGCCGCCCAGGCCGTGCCGCACCCGAAGCTGCCGGCCAACGGACCGTTATCAGCCGCCAGAACCCTTGCGGGCTCTTCCGGAGTCGTTGTGAAGAAGAAGGAAATCCGGCCCAAGCAAACCAGCCGACGGCAACTGCAGTCCCAGCAATTCGCCGCCTATCGCATCACCCAGTCCCCGGTGATCGTGCACCTGTCCAACGGCGCCCGGCTGCACGGGCTGGTGCTGGCCGCCGACGATTTCGTGCTGCTGCTCGGCCGGCGCCCCGACGACGCCCAGCCCACGGTGGTCTACAAGCGCGCCATCTGCCTGGTGATGTCGGCGGATGCGACCGAGGCGGCAGTGGTGGCGCCGGAGCTTGCCGCCACGCCGGACTTTGTTCCGCTTTATATTCCGCGCACGCGCAAGCGCCGCTAGGCCGGCGCACGGTCGCCCCCCTTTCCACCTCCGCCCACGCCGCCGTACGGCGCCTCCTACCGCCCTGCCGCCACCCCGCGAAACTCTCGCGGAGATCACTCTAAACCTTTGCCTTGCCCGGTCGATAACCCAAGCAACGGAGGCACTCTACGCCCTGCAAAGCAGGCCGCCAACGTTACGGCACTAGCCGGAATGCCCAAAACTTTGCATATAGGAGTCGTACCATGGCGCAAGTCATTAACACCAATTCGTTGTCTCTGATGACTCAGAACAACATGAACGCTTCGCAATCGTCGCTGAACACGGCGATCCAGCGCCTGTCGTCGGGCCTGCGCATCAACAGCGCCAAGGACGACGCCGCCGGCCAGGCGATTGCGAACCGCTTCACCGCCAACATCCGCGGCCTGACGCAAGCCCAGCGCAACGCCAACGACGGCATCTCGCTGGCGCAGACCACCGAAGGCGCGCTGACCGAAGTCAACAACAACCTGCAGCGTATCCGTGAACTGAGCGTGCAGGCCGCCAACGGCTCGAACTCGGCTTCGGACCTGAAGTCGATCCAGGACGAAATCTCGCAGCGCCTGTCGGAAATCGACCGCACCTCGCAGCAGACCGACTTCAACGGCGTGAAGGTCCTGTCGGGCAACGCCAAGCCGCTGACCATCCAGGTTGGCGCCAACGACGGCGAAACCATCACCATCGACCTGAAGCAGATCGATTCGTCAACGCTGGGCCTGAAGGGCTTCAGCCTGAGCAGCAACGCCCTGAACGTTGGCGAAGCGATCACCCAGACCAACCTCGGTGGCACGCCGAAGGCAGCGAATCTGTCCGCAGCCGCAACGGATCTGGGCGTCGCTGCTAGCAGCCTTAGCCTGCACAATGTGCTGGATGCAAATGGCGTAGCCACCGCCGACTTCGTCGTCAAGTCCGGCGACGATTATTACTCCGCCTCCGTTGATGACACCACTGGTGCCGTCGTTCTGAACAAGGCCGACCTCACCTTCACTGACCCGACCAACGGCGTGACGGCTCCCACCAACCTTGCCGACCAACTGGTCAAGGTCGGTGTGAGCAGCACTGGTGCTGTGACCGCCTACGCTACTGTCCAGGGTCGTAACTTCACTCTTGCGGCAAGCGCGAAGACCAACGAGGGCGCTGCCCCGGTTGACGACGCCGCCACGGCCAACATCGTCCTGAGCGGCGTCGGCGCTACGCCCGAGTTCGCCGGCGCTTCGACGGTCAACCCGCTGAAGAAGATCGACGCGGCCCTGAAGATCGTTGACGACCTGCGCAGCTCGCTGGGTGCCGTGCAGAACCGCTTCGACTCGACCATCGCCAACCTGGGCACCACCGTGACCAACCTGTCCTCGTCGCGCTCGCGCATCCAGGACGCCGACTATGCCACGGAAGTGTCGAACATGACCCGCGCGCAGATCCTGCAACAGGCTGGCACCTCGGTCCTGGCGCAAGCCAACCAGACCACGCAGAACGTGCTGTCGCTGCTGCGTTAATCGCATCCGCAGACTGGCATACGAGGCTGGGCCGCAAGGCCCGGCCTTTTTGCCAGCGCCAGCAACGCGCTGGAGCGTTTCGCAGGCAGACCACTGCCTGCCAAGCGTTTCAACCTGAACCCGCCACTCGTCCACGGAGCACAGCATGGCGCTTCTTCCCACCGTGAACCCGACCGCAGTGCGCCTGCCGTCCGACGCGCCGGCCCACGGCACGACGGCAAGCCCCGCACGCGCCGGCCTGCGCGCGCCGGAAGAAGACGCCCTCAATGGCCCGGCACAGGCCGGGGCCGCCTCCGCCGCGATCGGCGAGCTGGTCGAAGCGTTCAGGACCACCTCGATCGGCCTGCGCTTCGAGATCGACGAGGCCACGCACCGCGTCGTCACCAAGGTGATCGACAAGGAAACCGGCGACCTGATCCGGCAGATGCCCACCGAAGAAGTGCTGCGCATCGCCCGCGCCATCGACAAGCTGCAGGGGCTGTTCGTCAGCCAGGCGGCCTGAGACCTGATCAACAGTTGAAGACGAGACAATAAGAATGGCAACGATCTCCTCCATCGGCATCGGCTCCAACCTGGACCTGAGCACCTTGCTGGACCAGCTGCAGAAGGCCGAGCAGGTGCCGCTCGAGGCCATCAACACGCAGGCCAAGAGCTACCAGACCAGGCTGTCCGCCTACAGCCAGGTGCAGAGCGTGCTGGACGCCTACAAGGCCGCCGCCGGCAAGCTGTCCAGCGCCGCCACCTTTGGCGCGGTCAAGGCCACGGTCGGCACGCCGGACGTGCTGTCAGTGACCACCGCGGCCAATGCCGTGCCGGGCAACTACACCATCACCGTCAACACGCTGGCAACCGCACAGTCGCTGGTCAGCGGCAACGTCGCCGATCAGAAGGCTGCGATCGGCGGCGGCGAGCTGGTGTTCGACTTCGGCGAGGCACTGGCCACCGGCGGCGCCCCCACCAGCACCAAGAAAGTCACCATCCCTGCGGGCTCGTCGCTCGAAGGCATGCGCGATGCCATCAACAAGGCTGGCATCGGCGTGACCGCCAGCATCGTCAATGACGGCAGCGCCAGCCCGTATCGCCTGGTGCTGACCTCGGACAAGACCGGCACCCAGGCCACCATGCGGGTGTCGTCGACGGACCCGGCGCTGAACAATGTGGTCGCCTTCGACCCGGCCGCCGCGCCCGCCGCCAACAAGATGGAACAGAAGGTGCCGCCGGCCAACGCGACGCTGAAGATCAACGGCATCGACGTGGTCAGCCAGAGCAATGCGGTGGTGGACGCCGCGCAGGGCGTGACCATGAACCTGTCCAGGACCGGCACCTCCTCGCTGGTAGTGACGCGCGACAACGACGCGATCAAGGCCTCGATCCAGGCCTTCGTCACTGCGTACAACAATATCCAGAGCACCGCCAAGTCGCTGACGGCGTTCGATACCAAGGCCGGCACGTCGGCCGCGCTGACCGGCGACGGCACGCTGCGCTCGATCCAGTCGAGCCTGCGCTCGATGCTGGGCGGCGCGATGGACGATGGCAACGGCGGCACCATCACGCTGATCGACGTCGGCATCACGTTCCAGAAAGACGGCACCATGAAGCTGGACGATGCCAGGCTGACCAAGGCGCTGAACGACAACCTCGGCGGGGTCACCTCGCTGTTCTCCAGCACCACCGGCGACGGCGGCATCGGCAAGCGCGCCACCACCTATATCGAAGGCCTGAGCAAGACCGACGGCGCGCTCAAGGTAGCGCAGGACGGTATCACCAAGACCCTGAAGGACCTGGAAGACGACTATGACCGCGTCCAGGACCGCGTCACCGCCACCGTCGACCGCTACAAGGCCCAGTTCACGCAGCTGGACCTGATGGTGGCGCAGATGAACCGCACCAGCAGCTACCTGACGCAGCAGTTCAACGCGCTCAACAACAGCATCAAGAAATAACCCGCCGCATCCACCGCCACAAGGAACCCAGCCATGTTCGCCCGCGCATCCGCCAACGCCTACGCCCAGGTCGGCGTCCAGACCGGTGCCATGAGCGCCAGCCCGCACAAGCTGATCGCCATGCTGTACGACGGCGCGCGCGCCGCGATCGCGCGGGCCAGGTTCCACCTGGAAGGCGGCAACGTCGCCGAGCGCGGCAATGCCATCTCCAAGGCCATCGACATCATCGACAACGGCCTGCGCGCCGTGCTCGACCACGACGCCGGCGGCGAGATCTCGGCCAACCTCGAAGCGCTGTACGAATACATGGTGCGCCGGCTGATGCTGGCCAACCTGCGCAGCGACGCAGCGCTGCTGACCGAGGTCGATGCGCTGCTGGAAAACCTGGCCTCGGCCTGGGCGCAGATCGATGACGCGGCCGCCGGGGCCGAGCGGCAACCCGCCTTACAGGACAACTAAAATGGCCTTCCCTCCAGTGTTTTCGCCGATCGTGGCCTGCTACGAGGAAATTCTCGCCCTGGCCGCGCGCATGCATGAGGCGGCGCAGGGCGCCGACTGGGACACGGTCACCACCTTGCAGCAAGCCTACCTGGCCCAGGTGGAGCGCCTGCGCGGGCTCGACCACGACGCCCCCTTCTCCGATGCCGAGCGCATGCGGCGCTACCAGCTGCTGGACCGCATCCTGACCTACGACGCCCGCATCCGCGACCTGGCGCTGCCGCAGCTCAAGCGGCTCGGCGACATGCTGACCAGCTCGCGCCGGCAGTTCGAGCTGAGCGCCGCCTATGGTGCGACGGCGGGCACCACGACCGGCGCCACCACCTGAGGCAGACTGAGCGCCGCTTCCTCGTTCCGGCGGACCACAGCGCCCGCCATCCCTGATTCATGCGACCCGTATGACCGGCATCCACCTGCCGCCAGGCCTGGCACCCGGTCAGGCCCCGGACCCCCAGGCCCTGCGCACCGCCATCGCCGTCGACCAGGTCGCGGCGTTGCAGCCAGTGGCCGAGGCGACCGAGTCCAATGTCCAGAACACCACCGGCCAGGCCATCCGCCACAGCGCGCTGGCAAGCGGCCCCAATGCCATGCCCGGCCAGGGCGCCCTGCTGCCGGGCGCGTCGACGCAGGAATCGCTGAGTGCGGCGGCGCGGGCCATCCTGGCTGTGATGGACGGTGCCGAAGCCCAGCTGGTGCGCAGCAAGGGCTCATTGCTGCCGGCGGCGCCCACGGCGGCGTCGGCGCAGGCCACCGCCGCGGCCCTGGCCAATGCGGTCGGCCAGAGCGGCCTGTTCTATGAATCGCACCTGGCGCAGTGGGTGGCCGGCGCGCGCGGGCTGGCGAGCCTGCGGCAGGAGCCGCAGGCGCAGGTTCCG
Organism: Cupriavidus taiwanensis; assembly: GCF_900250115.1. Classification (NCBI taxonomy): domain Bacteria; kingdom Pseudomonadati; phylum Pseudomonadota; class Betaproteobacteria; order Burkholderiales; family Burkholderiaceae; genus Cupriavidus; species Cupriavidus taiwanensis. Next base: position 2,581,592 of record NZ_LT984804.1, read on the forward strand.
GTACCGGGCCGCCCCGCTGTCCCGGCCAGTGCCAGCCAGGGCGCCGCTGCCGCGCCGCCGTCGCTGCAGCTGGCCTATGCCGGCAGCGGCGCAGGGGCGGAACCGGCGCGGCCGTCCATGCCGCCGCTGCTGCCGGCCTCGCAGGTGCTGGCCGAAGCGCTGGCCTCGGCCGGCAATCCGCGCGTGGCCCACAGCCATGCGGCGGCCGAGCAGGCGTTGCGGCAAGGCACCGCGACCACGGCCGCCTACCGCCGCGGTGACGCCGCCGAACCGGCCGCGCCGCGCCCCTCGGCCGCCATGCTGGCCACGCAGGCCTACCAATCGACAGCCGAAGCCGGCGGGCGCCTGGCCGCGCCGGACAGCCTGGCCAGCCAGCCGGCGCGCGCATCGGATGTCGGTACGCCATCCGCTCCGGCCGCCGCCGGCCCGGCCATCCATCCCGCCACCGAAGGTGTGGTCCGCCAGCAGCTGGAGTTGCTCGCCACGCAGCAGTTCCGCCTTGCCGGCGAAGCCTGGCCCGGGGTACCGATGGAATGGGAACTGCTGCGCGCGGAGCCGGACGCCACGGCCGGGCATGGCGAAGCCGCGCGGCCGTGGTCGAGCCGCCTGCGCCTGCAGCTGCCCAACCTCGGCGTGGTCGAAGCGGTGCTGACCCTCGGCCCTGGCGGTCTTGACGCTCGCGTGGCCACGCCCGAAACCGACGTGGCCGCGCGCTTGATCGCGGCGCGGCCGCAGCTGCGCAGCCAGCTCGAGGCGCATGGCATTGCCGTGCAGCGCCTGAGCGTGCAGACCTGGGACAGCCTGGCGCAAGGCGCAATGCCATGAGCGACGCAGCACACCAACGCGGCGCAGCGATCGCGCTGTCGTACCAGCACAGCGACAAAGCACCTCGCGTGGTCGCCAAGGGCTACGGCGTGGTTGCCGAAGCCATCATCGCCCGCGCACGCGAGGCCGGCGTCTACGTCCACGACTCGCCAACGCTGGTGAACCTGCTGATGCAGGTCGACCTCGACCGCCACGTGCCGCCGCAGCTCTATGTGGCGGTGGCCGAACTGCTGGCGTGGATCTATCAACTGGAATCCGGCCTGGATCCCGACGCGCCGGGCCTGGCCTGAGCGCCGGCCCAAAAAAATTGTTCATCGTCGAATGCCGGGGATGATGTGGATGCGCAGGGATTGATGCGGTTGATGCGCCGGCCCTCACCCCCGCCCCTCTCCCGCAAGCGGGAGAGGGGAGAAAACAAGCGGAAGGGAAAATCCTTTGGGATCGCCCGCGACAACGCGTGCGAGCGCAGCGACGCACTCCGTGCCAGAGCAGTTGACCTGAGATAGGGAGCGCACGCAGCGCAGCCGAAGGCGTCCCACCAATAGCGTGATAAGCAGGCGGCCACCGACCTAAAGTCGGGTTCGTCCATCCGCCCCCGAACGCCAGGCGCCTCCAGGTAGCTCGGACAAGAAGTAGGTCGCCGGCTACGCCGGCGAAACAGCCACGCCCGCCAAGCACGACAAACAAATCAACCTCGGTACCCCGCCCCCAAAAAAGCCCCCGGCCGCTTACGCGCCCCGGGGGCTTCCTATTCCAGCCAAGGCACTCGCCTTACACCGGCATATTCATCATCTCCTGATAAGCCGCCACCAGCCGGTTGCGCACCTGTACGCCGGTCTGGAATGACACATTGGCCTTCTGCAGGTCGATCATCACGTCATTGAGCGCCACGCCGGGCTTGCCCAGCTCGAACGCCTCGGCCTGGCCGTAGGCGCGCTCCTGCGCGGCGTTGATGCGGCCGAGCGAGCGCTGCAGTTCGCCGGCAAAGCCGCCGCCGGCAACCGGTGCCGACTGGCTGGCAGGGTTGCCCGGGGCAACCTGGGACATCCCGCGCAGTTGCTGCAGCATGCCCTCGATGGAAGAGAGTGTGGTCATGTGGGTGATCATGCGCCGGCGGGCCGGCTCGGTGGATGGTGTGGCGCGCCGCTGGCGCGGTTGCCGGGCTGCGGCAGGCGCTCCACAGCCAGTTTCAGCCCCCGCAGAGTACCCGCCGCCGGCGCCGGCCCATGGACCGAAATCCGCCGGAAAACCCGGTCTATTCACCGGATTGTGCCGCTCAAGTCTGGCCGATCATTGCCACCGTGCCGGAGGAGCGCGGGCCTTCGACCCGCGCCGCCCGCCGGCATTGACCAGACAACCATCGATTCGGGAGTACGCGTGTTTTCTCTGCAGCGTAATGTGAGCCGTGCCGTGTGCCGCGCCGACGACCAAGGCGGTCAGCATCGCCCGTGCCGCCGCGAGCGTCGCGGTGCCGGATGCGGAGCACGCGCATGACCGCGGCAGTGGCAATGCCCGGGCGTCCGGCCGAAATGCTGGAGCGCCTCAAGGCCAACCCGAAGCTGCCGCTGATGCTGGGCGGCGCAGCCCTGGCCGCCGCGATCGCGGTGGGCGTGCTGTGGTCGCGCGGCCCGGACTACAAGGTGCTGTACAGCAACCTGTCCGAGCGCGACGGCGGCGCGGTGCTGCAGTCGCTGCAGCAGATGAACGTGCCGTACAAGTTCGCCGAAGGCGGCGGCGCCGTGATGGTGCCGGCCGAGAAGGTGCACGAGACGCGCCTGCGGCTGGCCTCGCAGGGCCTGCCCAAGAGCGGCACCGCCGGCATGGAGCTGATGGACAACCAGAAGTTCGGCATCAGCCAGTTTGCCGAGCAGGTCAACTACCAGCGCGGGCTGGAGGGCGAGCTGGCGCGCTCGATCGAATCGATCGCCGCGGTGCAGTCCGCGCGCGTGCACCTGGCGATGCCCAAGCCGACGCTGTTCGTGCGCGAGCGCCAGAAGCCGACCGCGTCGATCGTGCTGCAGCTGTACCCGGGCCGCGCCATCGATGAAGGCCAGGTGGCGGCGATCAGTCACCTGGTGTCGTCGAGCGTGCCGGAGCTGACGCCCAAGTCGATCTCGATCGTCGACCAGCACGGCAACCTGCTGTCGAACACCGGCAACGAGCGCATGCTCGACGCCACCCAGCTCAAGTACGTGCAGGCGCTGGAGCAGAACTACCTGAAGCGCATCGAGACGATCCTGACGCCGATCGTCGGCAAGGACAACGTGCGCGCGCAAGTCACCGCCGACGTCGATTTCTCCATCGTCGAGCACACCGACGAGAGCTACAAGCCCAACCAGGACCCGAGCCGTACCGCGATCCGCAGCCAGCAGACCAGCGAATCGACCCAGCAGGGCGCAACCCCGCCGGGCGGCGTGCCCGGCGCGCTGTCGAACCAGCCCCCCGCCGCCGCCGCCGCGCCCGTGACCACGCCGCAGACACCGCGCGCGGGCCAGGCGCCGGGCCAGGCCGGCGCACCCGCCGCGGGGCAACCTGGCCAGCCTGGCCAGGCCGCGCAGGGCGCCACCGCCACCGCATCCAGCGGCCCGAGCAGCAACCGCCGCGACTCCACCGTCAACTATGAGCTGGACCGCTCGGTGCGCCACGTGCAGCAGGCCCCGGGCGGCGTGCGCCGGCTGTCGGTGGCGGTGGTGGTCAACTACCGCCAGCAGGCCGATGCCAAGGGCAAGCTCGTCGCCGAACCGCTGCCGCCGGCGCTGCTGGCGCAGATCCAGAACCTGACCAGGGAAGCGATGGGGTTCTCGGCCGAGCGCGGCGACTCGATCAACGTGGTCAACAGCCCCTTCACCGCCGAGCGCGAGAAGGCCGAGCCCGAACTGCCGCTGTGGAAGCAGCCCGACATGATTGCGCTGGGCAAGAGCCTGGCCGGCTACCTGCTGCTGGCATTGCTGGCGCTGTTCGCGTGGTTCAAGGTGGCGCGCCCGATCCTGCGCCGCTACACCGCGCCGCCGCTGCCGGCGCCGGAACCCAGGGACGAGACCGAGGCGGTGCTGCTGCCGCCGGAAGAGCCGGCCAATCCGGAAATCCTGCGGCTTGCCGCCAAGTATGAAAGCGACCTCGCGCTGGTGCGCGACGCCGCCCAGCGCGACCCCCGCCTGGTCGCCAGCGTGATCAAGAACTGGATTAGCAATGACAACCGCTAAGGGCATCTCTGAATCGGGCCTGCAGAAGAGCGCGGTGCTGATGATGGCGATCGGCGAAGATGCCGCGGCCGAGGTGTTCAAGCACCTGTCGCAGCGCGAAGTGCAGGAGCTGGGCTCGGCCATGGCCACGCTCAGCTCGGTCACGCGCGAGGAAATGGCCGAGGTGCTGGGCGAGTTCCGCGCGGAGACCGAGCAGTACCTGGCGCTGAACGTCGATTCCAGTGCGTTTATCCGCAGCGTACTGAACAAGGCGCTGGGCGAGGAGCGCGCGCAGTCGGTGATCGAGGACATCCTGGAGTCGCGCGATCCGGGCGGCGGCATCGACTCGCTGAACTGGATGGATGCCACCGCCATCGCCGAGCTGATCCGCGACGAACACCCGCAGATCATCGCCACCATCCTGATCCACCTGGACCGCCAGAAGTCGTCCGAGGTGCTGGGGCTGTTCACCGACCGCCTGCGCAACGACGTGATCCTGCGCATCGCCACCTTCGGCGGCGTGCAGCCGGGGGCGCTGCAGGAACTGACCGACGTGCTGACCAAGCTGCTGGCGGGCCAGAGCCTGAAGCGCAGCCGCATGGGCGGCGTGCGCACCGCGGCCGAGATCATCAACCTGATGAGCACGGCGCACGAAGAGGCGGTGATCGACGGCGTGCGGCTGCACGACGGCGACCTGGCGCAGAAGATCATCGACGAGATGTTCCTGTTCGAGAACCTGCTCGAGGTCGACGACCGCGGCATCCAGCGCGTGCTCAAGGAAATCGCCACCGAATCGCTCATCGTCGCGCTCAAGGGCGCGCCGCAGGAGCTGCGCGACAAGTTCATCCGCAACATGTCGACCCGCGCCGGCGAGATGCTGCGCGAGGACCTGGAAGCGCTGGGCCCGGTGCGCGTGTCGCAGGTCGAGGCCGAGCAGAAGGCCATCCTGCAGGTGGTAAGGCGCCTGGCGGATGCGGGCGAAGTGCAGATCGGCGGAGGCGACGATGCCTATGTCTGAGGCAGACCCCGAGCGCGGGAACGCGCGCCGCGCGCTGGGCGCGGATCCGCTCTCCTCCCTGGCGGGCAACGGCACGGCCGCCGCTGCCGGCGGCTTCGCGCCGTTCGAGCCACCGCGCCGCGCGCGTGGCGGTGCGGCCGGCTGGCAGCGCTGGCAGATGGGCTCGCTCGATCCCCGGCATGCCGGGCCGCTGGAGACGCTGGCCGCCGTACCGGCCGAACCCGCGCCGCCGCCGATCGACTTTGCCGCCCTCGACGCGATGCGCGAAGGCGCGCGCAAGGAAGGCTATGCCCAGGGCTACACCCAGGGCCAGACCCAGGGCTACGGCGACGGCCATCGCGAAGGCTATGCGCGCGGCCTGGAAGCCGCCCGCAATGAGGCCGCGCAGCTGCACGCGCTGGCCGGCAATTTCCGCAGCGCGCTGGGCAAGGTCGACGACGCGGTCGCGCATGCGCTGGTGTCGCTGGCGCTCGACGTCGCGCGCCAGCTGGTGCGCGCGACGCTGGCGCAGGACCCCGCGGCCCTGCTGCCGGCGGTGCGCGAGCTGCTGACCAGCGAACCGGCGCTGTCCGGATCGCCCAGCCTGCTGCTGCACCCCGACGACGTGGTGCTGGTGGAGACCCACCTGCACGGCGAACTCGCCGCCGCGGGCTGGACCGTGCGCGCCGATCCGTCGGTGGCGCGCGGCGGCTGCATCGCCAGCGCCGCCAGCGGCGAGCGCGATGCCACGCTGCCCACGCGCTGGACCCGCGTGGTGCGGGCGCTGGGCCGCGACGACCCATGGGAGCCGCCGCATGGCTGATACCGCGCAGGACACCCGCGACGCCGCGCACGCCCACACGCAACGCTGGATCGGCGCGCTCAACGGCGCCGCCGCCGGCATCGCCGGGATCGACAGCAAGCGCAGCTGCGGCCGCCTCACGCGCGCCGCCGGACTGGTGCTGGAAGCCGTGGGCCTGCGCCTGCCGGTGGGCAGCGATTGCCTGATCGAGCTGCCCGCCGGGCAGTTCACCACCGACAGCAACGGCCCGCGCACCGCCGAAGCCGAGGTGGTCGGCTTCGGTGCCGACCGCCTCTACCTGATGCCGCAGTCCGACGTGGTCGGGCTGTTGCCGGGCGCGCGCGTCTACCCGCTGGAGCCGTCGCCGCAACCGGCCGGCACCAGCGCGCCGCGCGAGCCCGGCTCCAAGCGCCTGCCGGTCGGCGCCGGCCTTTTGGGCCGCGTGCTGGATGCGGCGGGCCGCCCGCTGGACGGGCTCGGCCCGCTGGACGCGGCGATGGAAGTGCCGCTGGCGGGCGAGCAGATCAACCCGCTGATGCGCGCGCCGATCGAAACCGTGCTCGACACCGGCGTGCGCGCCATCAACGGCATGCTGACCGTCGGCCGCGGCCAGCGCATGGGGCTGTTCGCGGGCTCCGGCGTGGGCAAGAGCGTGCTGCTGGGCATGATGGCGCGCTACACCAGCGCCGACGTGATCGTGGTCGGCCTGATCGGCGAACGCGGCCGCGAGGTGAAGGAGTTCATCGAGAACATCCTGGGGCCGGAGGGCCGCCGCCGCTCCGTGGTGGTGGCCGCGCCGGCCGACTGCTCGCCGCTGCTGCGCATGCAGGGCGCCGCCTATGCAACGCGGCTGGCCGAGTATTTCCGCGACCAGGGCCAGCACGTGCTGCTGATCATGGATTCGCTGACGCGCTACGCCATGGCCCAGCGCGAGATCGCGCTGGCGATCGGCGAGCCGCCCGCCACCAAGGGCTATCCGCCGTCGGTCTTCGCCAGGCTGCCGACGCTGGTCGAGCGCACCGGCAACGGCCCCGAGGGCGGCGGCTCGATCACCGCGTTCTACACCGTGCTGACCGAGGGCGACGACCAGCAGGACCCGATCGCCGATTCAGCGCGCGCCATCCTCGACGGCCATATCGTGCTGTCGCGCAGCCTGGCCGAAGCCGGCCACTATCCGGCCATCGACGTCGAGGCCTCGATCAGCCGCGCCATGACCGCGCTGATCCCGCATGAACAGTTCTGCTCGGTGCGCCGCTTCAAGCAACTGATGTCGCGCTACCAGCGCAACCGCGACCTGATCAGCGTGGGTGCCTACGTGCCCGGCAACGACCCGGAACTGGACCTGGCAATCCAGCTGCATCCGCGCATGGAAGCCTTCCTGCAGCAGGACATCCACGAGCGCGCCGGCTACGCCGACGCCATCGCCGCGCTGCACAGCCTCTTCGACAGGAGTGAACATGCTCAAGCATTCACCGCTCAACACGCTGGCTGACCTGGCCCAGACCGACACCGACGCCGCCGCGCGCGAGCTCGGGCGGCTGCAGGGCCTGCGCACGCAGGCGCAGCTGCAGCTCGACCAGCTCACGCAGTACCGCCAGGAATACCGCGAGCGCATGCAGGTGGTGGCGGCGCAGGGCATCACCTCCAGCCGCTGGCAGGATTTCTCGCGCTTCCTCGATTCGCTGGACCAGGCCATCCGCCAGCAGGGCGCGGCCCTGGCCAAGGCCGAGGCCGACCTGCTGGCCGGCCGCAACCGCTGGCAGCACCAGAAGCGCCGCCTGAACTCGTTCGACACGCTGATCGCGCGCGCGGAAGCGAAGCAGGAACAGGTGGCCGCGCGCCGCGAGCAGCGCGCCAACGACGAATACGCCGCGCGCCTGGCCCGCACCGCAGCCAGCCGCCTGAGCGAAGCCTGAACGACGCCCGGGCGGCAACCACCCGCCAGGCCACACCGTAGCGAATCCCCATGATCGATATCAGCCAGATTGTCAGCAGCGCCGCCAACGCGGTGGAAGGCGCCCGGCGCGCCAGCGCCGACACCGCCAGCGGCTTCCGCGACGCGCTGTCGCAGGCCCGCGACAGCCACAAGGCGGCCGCACCGGCGCCCGCCACAAAAGAAACGGTGGCGCGCGACAAACCCGCGGCGCGGCCTGCTGTCGCGCAGGCAGACGCCGGCAAGCCACAGCATGCCGCAGCCAGCGGCAAGAAGGCCGCTGCCGCCGAGCAGGAGCAGGACAAGGAAGACGTGGCGACGGCAACGCCGACGGATGCCGCCGCCGCAGCGGCCGCATTGGCGCTGATGCTCCCCGCCGCAGCGCCAGCAAACCCCACGACCGTGCCAGCCGGCGGGGCAGGCGCCGCTGTCGCCGGCATGGCCGACGCCGGCAGTGCCGCGGCGCTGCAGGCAGCGCTCAGCGGCACCAGCGCGACCAATACCACCACGCCAACCCGGGTCGACGCCGGCACCCCGGCAGGCCCGGCTGACGGCACCGCGTTGCCCGACCCGTTGCAGGCGGTCGCCGCCGGGTCCCGGCCGGCGCCGCCGTCGGTCGCCGACACGCTGGCCACCATCGCCTCGCAGCGCGCGGCGCTGCAGCCGGGCGCCAGCGCCGATGCCACAGCCGGCGCCACGCCGGCCGTTGCGGGCGACGCACTGGCGGTGCGTCAAGGGGAGATGCCGGGCCAGGACACCGGCGCCTCCGCGGGCGGATCGGGGCATCGGCCCGACAGCGGTCTCGGCCAGCATCGCGCCGATCCGCTCGCCGCCAATCCTGCCGCGCAGGATTTCCGCACCGCTGCCGGCCAGTTCGCCGCCGCGCGCGCAGGCGAGACCGCCGCGACCAGCCCCGACAGCGCCCCTGCCATGGCCGCCACGATGGCCGGCCAACCCACTCCGGCCTCTGCCGCCGCTGCCGCCAGCCGGCCCATGGTCGCCCCGCCGCTGCACGACAGCCAGTGGCCGCAGGCCCTGGGCCAGCAGATGGTCCGCCTGGGCACGCAAGGCCAGCAAAGCGCCGAACTGCAACTGAACCCGCCCGACCTCGGCCCGCTCAAGGTGGTGCTCAACGTGGTCAACGACCAGGCCCAGGCGCAATTCGTCTCGCCCCATCAGGCCGTGCGCGCCGCGGTCGAAGCCGCGCTGCCGCACCTGCGCACCGCGCTGTCGGAAAACGGCATCCAGCTGGGCCACACCTCGGTCGGCGCCGATGGCTTTGCCAGCCAGGCCGGCAACGGCAACGGGCAGCAACAGCAGGGGACTGGGCACGGGCGCACACAAGCCAGCTTTGGTGGCGCTGCGGTGGCGGCGGCAGAGCCGGTGCCAACGGCCAGTGCAGCGGTACGGTCAGCGCGTGTGCTGGGGCTGGGGGAGATTGATACGTTTGCGTGAGAGCGCCTTGCAAAGGCAACGCTTGCCACGCCGATGGTTTTCTCTCCTCTCCCGCTTGCGGGAGAGGGGGGTGAGGGCGGGCGCTGGCATACCATCGCACGTCACTTCGTCGAAGCATTGGCCCTCACCCGAACCCTCTCCCACAAGCGGGAGAGGGAGTACACCGACGCTGCGCACAGCCGGCGGCACGCAGTGCAGCGTTGAGGATGGCTGCTGGCAGTGGTAAGCATTATTGATTACCATACAAGGCTCCGTTGACGTGGGAGAAGTTCCAATATGCTGCGTTTTCCCGCCAACATCGTCCCCGACGGCGACGGCTTTGCGGTCTCGTTTCCCGATATCCCGGAAGCCCTGACCGGTGGCGCTACCATCGAGCAGGCCCAGGAGATGGCCGCTGATGCGCTGGCCACGGCCATGGAGTTTTATTTCGAGGACGGCCGCCCGGTGCCGCTGCCCTCGAAGGTCGCGCGCGGCCAGCATCTGGTCGAGCTGCCGGCAAGCATGTCGGCAAAGGTGCTGCTGCTCAACGAGATGATCGCGCAGGGTGTGACGCAGGCGGAGCTGGCACGCCGGCTGCATACCCGCAAGCAAGAAGTGCAGCGCATTGTCAACCTTGGTCATGCGACCAAGATCGACACGATCGAAACCGCGTTCCGGGCGCTGGGAAAGCGGCTGGAACTGAAGGTCGCCTGAGCGCGCCAGGCCACCGCAGCATTCCCCCACCATGACGTTCGACCTGTTCGACGACCTGCCCGAAGACCGCGCCACCAGCCCCGCCATCGAGCCTCTCGCCGCCGACGGCGCCATGGTACTGCGCGGCGCGGCACGGGCCAATGCCGCAGCCCTGCTCGCCGACGTGCAGGCCATCGTGGCCGTGGCCCCCTGGCGGAACATGGTCACCCCCGGCGGCCTGAAGATGTCGGTGGCGATGACCAACTGCGGCGCGCTCGGCTGGGTCTCCGACGCGCGCGGCTATCGCTATGACCCGCTCGATCCGCTGAGCGGACAAGCGTGGCCCGGAATGCCGGCGAGTTTCCGTCACCTGGCCGCCAGCGCGGCGGCGCAGGCGGGCTTTGCCGGCTTTGCGCCGGATGCCTGCCTGATCAACCGCTATGTGCCCGGCACCCGCTTGTCGCTGCACCAGGACCGCGACGAGCGCGATTTCACCGCGCCCATCGTTTCGGTGTCGCTGGGGCTGCCCGCGGTGTTTCTGTTCGGCGGCATGCGCCGTGCCGACAAGCCGCAGCGGGTACGGCTGGCGCACGGCGACGTGGTGGTATGGGGCGGGCCATCGCGCCTGGCGTTCCACGGCGTGGCGCCGCTCGCCGACGGCGATCATCCGCTGCTGGGGCCGCTGCGCATCAACCTGACGTTCCGCAAGGCGCGCTAGGCGCCAGCCCGGCCTTGGCACTTTGCCGGCGGTTTTCTACAGTCAATGGACTGTCCCGGACGCCACCCTGCCAAGGTTCCTCCCATGCATCTCGACGGCTCCTGCCATTGCGGCGCGGTCCACTTCTCGCTCGAATCCGATTCGCCCTGCCCTTACATGCATTGCCATTGCTCGATCTGCCGCAAGACCGCGGGCGGCGGCGGCTATGCCATCAACATCGGCGGTGACGCCGCCACGCTGCGCGTGCGCGGGCGCAAGCACCTGGGCGTCTACCATGCGGTGCTGCGCGAGCCCGGCAAGCGCGCGCGGCGCTCGCCGGCGCAGCGGCATTTCTGCGTGAAGTGCGGCAGCGCGCTGTGGCTGTGGGACCCGCGCTGGCCCGAGCTGCTGTATCCCCATGCCTCGGCCATCGATACGCCGCTGCCGCGCCCGCCGGAGGTGGTGGAGGCCTCGCTGGAATCCGTGGCGCCGTGGGTCGACGTGCCGCGCGGCAAGGGCCATTTGCACTGCGATACATGGCCGGAGGACTCGCTGGCCGACTGGCACAGGCGGCACGGCCTGCTGTCGCGCTGAACCGGGCCCGCGCGATCTGAACGTTTTCGGCGGGAGATCTTATTCTTTCTTGCCGACGCGGCCATTGCCACGGATTGGCCGCCGCGCGCATTGCCTCGCGCGGCGCGCACCGGTATCTTCTGGCGACCACCATGCAGAACAGCCAGGGAGAGCCATGCCGCCAGGTGCCGCCGCGGCCGCCACGCAACGCCGCACCGGGTGCGCCGCACGCTGGCCGCGTACCGCGGGCACGGCGGTCCTGCTGGCGGCGCTGGCGTGCATGCCAATGGCCGCATGAGCCTGGGTGGCCGGCCACGGCGGCGAGGTGGCGGCGACCACCAGCGCCGTGCCAGGCAGCAGCGCCTCGGCCGGGCCCTACCGCGGCTATGTCGGTCCGCCCGCGCAGCCGGGCACCGGCGAGGCCGCCGCGACCCCGCGCCAATGGGACCGGGCCTTGCCGTTCTTTGCCCAGCGCGTGATCGACAAGGGCTATGACCTGCCCAATCCCTATGACATCGGCTATTCGTATTTCGATGGCCAGCAGCGCTACCAGCTCACCGGGCTGAGCGTTTCGGCGGGCAGCGCGCCGCTGCGCAGCGCGGACTTCGTGCGCTTCGACCAGTCGCGCATCCGCAATACCTCGAACCAGGTGCAGGTCGGCGCCTGGCTGTTCCCGTTCATGAACGTCTATGGCATGCTCGGCTCGGTGCGCGGCAGCGGCGATATCGGCATCAGCTTCTCGTCGCTGACTGAGCTGGAGCGCTTCTTCGGCATCGACGTGGGCTGCGGCGGGACGATCGGCTGCTGACGCGGCTGGGCGCGTCCCTGCACGGCTTCGTCACCACGCGCGGCGCCATCGGCCTGGGCGTGGACAACACCACCTTCTTTGCCGACGACAGCTACCGCTTCGTGGTCACCGGCGCGGTGCTCAACATGCCGACCTTCTATTGGGGCATCGGCTACGACCGCGCCAGCGACGATGCCAACAAGGAAGGCTATACCCGGCGCGAGTTCTTCCTGCAGCCGCGCCTGCTGATGCGGGTGCGGCCCAACATCTATGTCGGCGCCGGCTTCTCGGTGCAGAACGACGATGCCACCAGCCTGCAGCGCGGCGCGGCCAGCGCGCTGGCCACCGATGCCAACGGGCCGCATGTGTTCAGCGCCGGCGTGACCGCGCATTTCTCGTACGACACGCGCGACTTCCTGCCCAACCCCTATGCCGGCCAGGCGCTGATCGCCAATGCCGCGGTGTACCGGCGCGCGCTGGGCAGCAATACCGATTTCGAGACGCTGGAATGGTCCTATGACCGCTACCATCGCCTGCGCGCGCGCGACGTGCTGGCGTTCGACCTCTACGGCCGCTTCAGCTGGGGCGACGTGCCGTGGAACATGCTGTCGCAACTGGGCGATAACAAGCGCATGCGCGGCTATTTCCTGGGGCAGTACCGCGACCGCAACGTGGTCATGGCGCAGGTGGAATACCGGCTGCATATCGCCGGCCGACAGGGCATGGTGTTGTGGGCCGGCACCGGCGCGATCGCGCCCAAGCCCGGCGACCTGGCCTCGGCGCACTGGCTGCCGAACGCCGGCATCGGCTACCGCTTCGAGTTCAAGCCGCGCGTCAACGTGCGGCTCGATGCCGGCTTCGGCCGCAGCACGCGCGGCGTCTACTTCCAGATCAACGAAGCGTTCTGAGCGCGCGCTCGGAACGCGGCCGGCCCGCGATCGCCGCTCAGGCGGGCAGGAAGCCTTCGACCGTCAGGTAGCGCTCGCCGGTGTCGTAGTTGAAGCCCAGCACGCGCGCGTTCGCCGGCAGTTCCGGCAGCTTCTGCGCGATCGCCGCCAGCGTGGCGCCCGACGAGATCCCGACCAGGATACCCTCCTCGCGCGCGCAGCGACGCGCCATGTCGCGCGCGGGCTCGGCGTCGACCTGGATCACGCCGTCGAGCAAGGCGGTATCAAGGTTCTTCGGGATAAAGCCTGCGCCGATGCCCTGGATCGGGTGCGGCGCCGGCGCGCCGCCGGAGATCACCGGCGAGGCCACCGGCTCGACCCCGAACACCTTCAGCCGCGGCCATTTCTCCTTGAGCACCCGCGCGCAACCGGTCAGGTGGCCGCCGGTGCCGACGCCGGTGACGAGCGCGTCGAGCCCCTCGGGGAAGTCGTTCAGGATTTCCTGCGCGGTGGTGCGCGCATGCACGTCGGCATTGGCCGGGTTCTCGAACTGCTGCGGCATCCATGCGCCCGGGGTGGCGGCCACCAGTTCCTCGGCGCGCGCGATCGCGCCCTTCATGCCTTTCTCGCGCGGGGTCAGGTCGAAGGTGGCGCCATACGCCAGCATCAGGCGGCGGCGCTCCACCGACATGCTGTCCGGCATCACCAGCACCAGCTTGTAGCCCTTGACCGCGGCCACCATGGCCAGGCCGATGCCGGTGTTGCCCGAGGTCGGCTCGATGATGGTGCCGCCAGGCTTGAGCACGCCGCGGCGTTCGGCGTCTTCCACCATCGCCAGCGCGATGCGGTCCTTGATCGAGGCCCCCGGGTTGCTGCGTTCGGACTTGATCCAGACCTCGTGGCCGTTGCCGAACAGCCGGTTGATGCGGATATGCGGGGTGTTGCCGATCGTCTGCAGGATGTTCTGGACCTTCATCGTGTTCTCCGTGGCGGGCGGGTGCGTAGCGGGTGCGTAGCGGGTGCGTAGCGGGTGCGTGCCGGGCGAGCCTGGCAGGCCGCGCAGCGCAGGGTCGAATGACCCCGCCGATTTTAGTGCAAAGCGCCGGGCGGGGCCGCGCGCGTATGATTGAGGCCACCGCGCCGTGCCCCGCTTGCTCCGGAATCCGGCCTGTAATCCCCCCGCATTGCCCCCTTGCACCGATGCCTGACCACCTGCTGCTGTCCTCCCTGCTGATCTTCGGACTTGGTGGTTTGCTCGGCGCGGTGGGCGGGCTGTTCGGCATCGGCGGCGGGCTGATCGCGATTCCGGCGCTGGGACTGCTGTTCGGCATGGACCAGCAGCTGGCGCAGGGCACCGCGCTGGTAATGATCGCGCCCAACGTGCTGATCGGCTTCTGGCAATACCGCAAGCGCGCCGACATTGCGCTGCGCACGGCGGTGGTGCTGGGCTTGTCCGCAGTGCTGGCGACGTGGCTCTCGGCGCGCGCGGCCACCGCGATGGATGCGCAGCTGCTGCGGCGGATCTTCGCGCTGTTCATGATCGGCATGGCGCTGTACTTCCTGTGGCGGCTGCTGCCGGGACGCGCGGTAACGGCGTCGCAGGCGCGCGTCTCGCCGCGCTGGATGCCGCTGGTGGGCGTGGTCGGCGGCCTGTTCTCGGGCTTCTTCAGCGTGGGCGGCGGCGTGGTGGCCGCGCCGGCGCTGGTCGGCCTGTTCGGGCTGCGCCAGGCGGCGGCACAGGGCCTGGCGCTGGCGCTGGTAACGCCCGGCGCGGTGGTGGCACTGGCCACCTATGCCCATGCCGGCCAGGTCGACTGGGCCAGCGGCATTCCGCTGTCGCTGGGGGGCATGCTGACCATCTCCTGGGGCGTGGCGCTGGCGTACCGGATGCCAGAGCGCCGCCTGCGGGCCCTGTTTGCGGTGTGCCTGATCGCCACCGCGGTGGTGATGCTGGTGCGCGGCTGAAGGCCGGGGCACCCCGCTAATCCGCGCGCGGCGTCTTACTTGCGCAGCACCAGGCAAAAGTTGTTGGCCGGCATCGGCACCGGCTCGTCGCAGCGCAGGCCCTGCGTCGCGCCCAGCGCGATCACGGCCTCCATGTCGCGCACGCCCCAGTCGGGGTCGGTGGCGCGCAGCTGCGCGTCGAAGGCGGCGTTGCTGGGCGCGGTATGCGCACCGCCGCGGCGATAGGGGCCGTACAGGAACAGCACGCCAGCAGGCCCCAGCAGCCTGCCGGCGCCCGCGAACAGCGCCTCGGCCGCGGCCCACGGCGCGATATGGATCATGTTGATGCAGACCACCGCATCGGCGGCGTCGATGCCCCACGGCTGGCGGCAGACATCCAGCGCCAGCGGCGCGCGCACATTGGCCAGGCCGGTGTGCGCGGTCCAGGCCGCGATCGACGCGCGCGCGGCGGGGTCCGGATCGCTCGGCTGCCAGGTGATGCCCGGCAGCGCCGCCGCAAAGTGCACCGCGTGCTGGCCGGTGCCGCTGGCGATTTCCAGCACGGTGCCGCTGGCGGGAAGCACCTGGCGCAGCACCGCGAGGATGGGCTCGCGGTTGCGCTCGGTGGCGGGCGCCATGCGGCGCGCGTCGGGGTCGTGGGTCGGAGCGGTCATGATGGCAGGTGCAGGCGCAAGCAAGGAAACGGGCCTAGCGTAGCAGAATCGGCGCGCGGACCGCGCCGCGCGCCACGCCGTCAGGCTGCCGCTCCGCCGATCAGCAGATCAGCCCGGCGCGCACGGGAACGCCTGCGCCACCGACGGCCGCAGCGCCGCCGTGGTCGGGCTTTCGTCGCCGCTTGCCAGCGTGTTGTCGGTAAACTTGCAGCCGTAGGCCGGGCTGGCCACGGTGGCGGCGTCCAGCACCTCGTCGCCGGCCGGCTTCACGCCATTCTGCTCCCAGTTGACCATGTCGTCGAAGGCCCGGGCCTGTTCGGCCACGGTGAAGTCGCAATGGCTGACGCCGCGGATCGCGCGCTGCACCAGCCATTGCGCGGTGCCGTTGGCATCGGCGCGGCGCTTGTAGATCTGCTCCATGCTGAACGGCACGTACATGTCGCCCAGCGTATGCAGCGTCACCACCGGCACACCGATGCGCGCATTGGTCCCGGGAATCCAGCGCAGGCCGTCGCTGCGCGCGCGGTTGGCCTCGGCGCTGCCGGTGACGCGGAAGATGCCCGTGTTGAACGACTGCTCCGCCGGCGACTGCGCCGGGTCGTTGTCGAACTGGAAGCTGATGCCGGTGGTATTGACCACGTTCTGCGTCAGGATGCCATTGACCGAGCCGTCCTGGCCGAAGGTGCTCCACACCGCGTCCTGCAGCGCCTGCGCGCCCGGGCCGCCGAAGCCCCAGTCGAACAGCGGCCGTTGCCCGCCGGTCAGGTTGCGCACGATCGCCTTGAGGGTGTCGCCCTGCGCCGTGGTCTGGCCGGGATAGGTGGTGAACAGCGCCGCGCGCACCGCCGGCGCGATCTGCGCCCAGTTGGCGACCGGCCACGCCGTTACCGGATAGCCGGCCAGCTGCTGCGCGGCGGTCTGGTAGGCGCCGAAGTAGTTGAACAGCTCGGTATCGCCCAGCACGCCGCACATCGGCACCGCGCCGTGGTAGCGCACCTTGTGGTTGGCGGCCTGGATGTTCTCCTCGTCGACCGCCGCGGCGGAGATATGGCCGCCCATCGAATGGCCGACGATATAGGTGCGCGCCGGCGCCGCCAGCGTGCGCCCGTTCTGCGCGGCAATGCGCGTGAAAGCCAGCGCCAGGGCATTGGTGTCTTCCAGGCCGGCGCGCACGTCATAGTAGTTCTTGGCATAGCTGGACGCAGCCCAGGCGTAGCCATTGGCCAGCAGGTGCCGCCGGATGCTGGGAAGGGTCACCGACAGTGTCGCGCCGGTGCCGGCATAGCCGTGGGCATACATCACCAGCCGGCCGTTCCAGTTCTTCGGCACCTCGATGCGGTAGCCGGCGCCATCCTGCACGCCCCACCAGCGGTCGGCCTCGGGCGCGCCTGCCAGCGCCGCGAACGGCAGCGTGGCCGCATCCATGGTGAAGGTGCGGTCGTCCTGCGGGCGCTTTGCTTCGGCCTGGGGCGGCGGGGTCTGCGCCGGCTCGTCGTCATCGCCGCCGCAGCCGTACAGCAGCGTGGCGGCGAGGCACAGCATCGCGGCTTTCCCGACAGCTCGTTTCATGCCTGGTCTCCTTTGTGATGCGGATCTTGTTGTCCTGGGCGGATGGCGCGCCGGCGAAGTGCCGTGGCGGGCGCCCCCACCACTGTAGGACACGGTGGCGCAAGCCGCATGGAGGCCATCCTCGACGCGCTGGGGCCGTTGCAACGGATGCGGGTTAGCCCCGGCTCGCCTGAACCGATCGTGCGTGCTAGCGGATCCGCGGGCGATTACAGACAGCGACGCCCCAATGCAAACGGCGGGCCGAAGCCCGCCGTCCTCATCGCCGCACGCAGCCGCGCGTCAGGCCCTGGCCAGCCTGACGCCGGTGGGGTCGCCGGTCAGGTAGCCAACCGCCGCGCCGAAGCGGTCCTTGTAGTTGGCGCGCACCAGCGGATCGAGCTGCGCCTTCACCTTGTCGTGCAGCGGCGACTCCCAGTCGCCGACATGCTGGAAGTTGCTCATCACGTAGGTCCAGCCGTTGATCTCGTCCACCGCATGCAGGCCGGTAGACTCGGCGCCGGCCGGGCACGACAGCACGCGGCTCAGCACCTTGGTGTCGACGTTGTAGGCCCACAGGAAGTTGTTGACGTGGGTGTTGCTGTCCTCGCCGACGAACAGCGTGCGCAGCTTTTCCGAGAACTTCAGGTTGTCCGGCGTGGCCACCTTGTCGGGGTTGGCAAAGTTGCCCAGCGCGTCCTGCTGCTTCATCTTGCCGCCGCCGAGGTCTTCGCTGACCAGCGCCGGCACCGCCGCCATGTCGACCGGTACCCATTCGCTCGCGATCGCCGTGCCGGTCTTGTCGGCCTGGCCGCCCTTCAGGTTGAGCTCATAGACCGCGCCCGAGTACGGGCCTTCCACCTGGATGTCGACGGCATTGGCGGCGTTGCCCGCCAGCATGCTCGACTCGATGCGCGACATCGCCGAATAGGCCTTCTTGTCCTTGATGTTGACGGTGGTGCCTTCCATCTTGGTAAAGCCCAGGCTGCCGCCGACCAGCGCGGCATAGCGGTGCGTTTCCAGGAACGCCGCGGCCTTTTCCATGCCGGGCATCAGCTTCACCCAGTTCGGCTTGCCGTTGTAGAGTATGCGGGCGTAGCTGGCATCGGCCGGGTCGGCGGTCTTGACGTCCATGATGTCGGCCAGCCGGATGCCGCCGTCGACCAGCGCGCGGATCTCGGCGCTGGTGGCGCTGCCCAGGCGGAGCCACGACAGCGTGGCGCTGCCCGGGCCCGTGCCCGAGGTCTGGTGCCACCTGGCCACGTACAGCGTGCCGGCGGACAGGTCGCGCGCCTGGTCGGCGATAAACAGGAACAGGCCGCCGTTGGTGGCGTCGTCGCCCATCAGCACGGTGCGCTCGTCCGGCATGACCTGCACCAGCTCGTGCGAGATGCGGCCCAGGCAGTAGTGCTTCTTGATGGTGCCGGTGCCGTCCGGATTCACCGTGACTTCGGGCAGGTGGCCGTAGTTGTAGGCGTTGGCGCGGGCCGGGTCGCCGTAGAGGTTGCGGCTGTAGCCCTGCAGCTGCGTGACCGCGTTGGCATCCATCAGGTCGGTCTCGTACTCCTCGCTCGACAGGTGGGTATTCCACGGCGACAGGCTGGCGCCGCAGGTGATCCACAGGCCGTTGACGCCGGAGGTGTCGACGTTGTGGTACTTGACCGGGGTCAGCTTGCCGCTGCCCGGGTCCTGGTCCAGCGTCAGCACCGCGATCGGCGACGGCAGCAGCCCGTACATGCTGGCATTGCCCTGGTTGCGCGTGGTGTATTCGAACTGCACCACCGCGAACACCGTGTTGCCCTTGACGCCCGGCACGGTCGGGTTGGCCAGCGTCAGCAGCGAGCTGCCGTCCGGCGCGTCGGAGAAGAACTGGCGCTCCTTGCCGGGCACCGAGGTATCGATGATCGGCTGGTTGTTGATGTCGTAGTAGCCGCCCGCCAGGATGGTGCCACCCTTGCCGTCGGGCAGGTTGTCGCCGGTGACGAAGAAGGGCTGGTAGGCCAGCTTGTAGGTCTGGCTGCTGCCGTCGCTGAAGGACACCGTGAGGCTGGAGCCGACCGTGGTGGTCGCCATGGCCTCGGGCGTGGCCAGCGTCGGAGCGCTCATCGGCACGAACTCGGCAGTGGTGAAGGTGGCGGCCGGGCCCGGCGCGGGTGCCGGGGCGGGTGCCGGCGCGACGGCGGCGTCATCGCCGCCGCCACAGCCTGCCAGCAGGCTGGTGGAGGCGAAGCCGAGCGGCAACATGGGCGCGCCGGCCAATAGCTTCAGGGTCTTGCGACGGCCAGCATTGGGTTGTTCAAGCATGTTTTCGATCCGGGGAAAGGAAAGGAATGGTTCACTGCATGTTTGCGCCAGTCCCGGGGGGTGGAACCAGGCACCTGTTGCACAGGCGGCGGCGGGCGTCATCGCGCACGTCCGGGGCGGATCGTAGGCGCCGTTTGTGACACCAGGTTGACGATGCAACACAAAGCGCTGCGAGCCTGGGGCGAGCCGGGCCGCTGCGGTACACTGCGGCCTTGCTTCCGCGGCCCGGCCGGCGCGGATTCCCGTACCAGTTCCGCGCTGCCCGCCCTTGCCCACCTACACGCTAGCCACTCCCGTCCACGCCGAGATCGAGATCCGCAAGAGCCGCTTCCTGGCGCTGGCGCTGCCGGTTGCCGACCGCGACGCCGCCATGGCCGCGCTGCAGGCGCTGCGCGCCGAGCACCCCACCGCCACCCACGTGTGCTGGGCGCTGCTGGCCGGCGGCGCCTCCGGCATGTCCGACGACGGCGAACCGTCCGGCACGGCCGGGCGGCCGATTCTGGAAGTGCTGCGCCACCACGACCTCGACGGCGTGCTGGCGGCGGTGGTGCGCTACTACGGTGGTGTCAAGCTGGGAGCCGGCGGGTTGGTGCGCGCTTACACCGATGCCATCGCCGCGGCCCTGAAAGGCGCCGAAAGGGTCGAGCGCATCACCTTCGGCACGCTGGCGGTCGCGGTCGACTATGCCGACGAGCCGCGCGTGCGCCGCTGGCTGGACTACGAGGCGCCCGCGGGCTGCACGCTGGCCGAAACCGGCTATGGCGCGCTGGCCACACTGGTGCTGCGCATGCCCGCCACGCAGCTCGACACCGCGCGCGACGCGCTGCGGGACGCCACCCATGGGCGCGCGCAGTTTCCCCAGGCCGAGGATGACGCCCATGGCTGACCTCGCCGCCCCGGACGAAAGCGCCGAATTCACCGCACAGGTGCTGCCGGGATCTGCCCGCTTCGCGGCGCCGGCAGCGCTAAGCCTGCTGGAAGCGGCGCTGCTCGAAGGCGTGGCGCTGCCCAATTCATGCCGCAACGGCACTTGCCGCGCCTGCGCCAGCCGGCTGCACGCGGGGACGGTCCGCTACCGGATCGAATGGCCGGGGCTGAGTCCGGACGAGAAGGACGAGGGGCTGATATTGCCCTGCGTGGCTTGTCCGGCGAGTGATGTGGTGTTTGAGCCGGTCCGGCTGGGATAGCTGCGATCAGACTAGCCGAATGGGCCCCGGCTATTGGGCAACGAGCGGATCCGAAGTCAGCAGCGTCAGGCCTTCCACGGTCCCCTGGGCAACGAGAAGCCGGTCAACCGGATCCTTGTGAACCGGGGGAAGGCAATCGATCGCTACCGATGATCGCTGCGGATGGCCAGTTCAATGTAGCCGTTATCCAGCAAGCCAACTATCCATGCGCCCGCTGCAGTCGCCGTTTCCCCTAGACTTCAACCGCCAGAAAAAACCGCAACGCCAGCTTCAACCCATCCGGCCCCGCCGGATCCGAAAACGCATGCCCGCCGGTCCCGCCGCTCCACGCGTGGCCCAGGCCTTCCACCCGCACCAGCCGCAGGTAGGGCGACCTGCCCTCGTACCAGTCGAACACATCGATGGCACGGCGCTGGCCGCGCTGGATGCGCCGCGCCGGCACGCCGGCCAGCGGCGGTGTGCCTTCGGGCTGCAGGTGCATCCACATGCCGGCCGCGGCGGTGGCGTTGCTGAAGTCGACCACGTGGTCGGCATCGCCATGCAGCAGCAGCAACGGCGGCGGGCGCCGTCCCGCCAGGCCGAGGCGCAGTGCCTGCATGGCCTTGGCGTCGGGCCCGCGCTGTCCGCGCATGGCGCGCGTGGCCTGTGCCGCATTGCCGGCGCTCCACGGCACGGCGCCGGAATGCGAGCCCACCGCGGCAAAGCGCGACGGGTAGCGCAGCCCCAGCATCAGCGCCATCGCGCCGCCGGCGGACAGGCCCAGCACGCTGACGCGGTCCGCCGCGACCGGATGGCGGCGGCAGGCCTGCTCGACCAGCGTCATCAGCAGCCCGGCCTCGAGGGTGCCCTGCGCGGCGGGCCGGAACCAGTTCCAGCAACGCTGCCCATTGGCCTGCGAGCTCTGCTCGGGCAGCAGCACCACCCAGCCCGATTCGCGCGCTACCGCGGCGGCGCGCGTGACCGCGGCAAAGCTGGCGGCGTCCTGGCCGCAGCCGTGCAGCAGCACCAGCATCGGCGCGGGGCGCGACGCGGTGGCGCCCGCCGGCACGAAGATGCGGTAGCGGCGCGGCGCCAGCGGCGCACCCCACGCGCCCTCTTCCCAGCGCCCGCTGCCGCGGCTTTGCGGCGCCGCCACCGGCGAGACCACGCCGGACAAGGCGCGCTGCGTGGCGGCCGTGACTGCAGCCGATTGCTTCACCGCGTTGCGCACGATGGCCTCGGTCATCGGCTTGGTGAGGTTCTTGTTGACGGCGCGCTGCATCTGGCGTGCGTGGCGGGATGCGGTCTTGTTCAGCGCGGACCAGAGCTTCGCGCCGGGGGAGCGGGGCATGCGGCTTCCTGTGCAAGGGATCACCGCCACATGATATGCGCTGCCGCCGGTGCAACTTGCATGCAACGCGCGCGGGATGTCTGGCTACAATGCAAGGACCGTGTCGCCCCCAGACACGAACCGGAGGCAAGCATGAGCGATGTGACCAGCGAGTTCAGGCCCCTGGATCCGGGCCGCATCAACCTGATGGATCCGCTCGAAGTGCAGTACTGGTGCCAGGAGCTCGGCTGCAGCACCAGCGACCTGGAAAATGCTGTCGACCAGGCCGGCGATCATATCTCGGCGGTGCGCGCACAGCTGGAACAGCAGCACGCGGGCGCCCGCTCCGGCTGACATCCCCAACCTGGCGGGGATGCCAGCCCGCAGCAGCTTGCGCAGCCTGGCGTCCTAGCCGCCGAGGTTGAGCGCCCTGGGCAGCCGGATCTGGATGAATTCGCTGTCATCCGGCATCCTGCTGCCGACATGCCGCCCCACGCTGAACGGGAAGTTGTTGTCGTCGATCACCAGCAGCGTGGTCGCGTCCAGCACCAGCACGTCCTCGATGGTGTTGAACGGCATGCCGAATGGATCGCCCAGCGCCACGTCGCCCGGGGCGCCGCCGGCGCTGATGCCCGACGGGTCGCGCAGCGCCATCAGGTTGGCCAGTTCTGACTTGGCGACATAGTCGCCCGGCTTGCCCAGCGTCACCTGGAACAGCTTCTTGAAGCCGTTCAGGTCGCCCTGCGAGCCGTCGCGCTCGATGACAAGGCCCTCGCCGGCGTTGAACAGGATGAAATCGCCGATATTGGTGCCCCGCTCGTCGAGCCGGTACTTGTATTGCACTCCGGTGTACCGGCGCGTGGCGATGTCGAACTCCGAGATCAGCAGCGTCTTGCCGTCGTGGCCGGCCAGCGGCAGTTCCAGCAGCGGATAGAGCTTCTTGCCGTCCGGGCTGATCGCCATGCCCTCGAAGCCGCCCGAGCGCTTCGCGCGCGGCGGGTTCGACGTCGCGGTGGCGCGGTACGGCCAGTACAGTCCCGCCATCCACGGCGTGTTGGCGCCGGCCTCGTCCTGCATGTTGGTGCCGTCGTCGCTGTTGACCGGGTCGCCGTAGATGGGGAAGTCGCCGAACAGGTACACCGTGCGGATCCCCGGGAACTTCTCCTGCACGCGCAGCAGCGTGCGGAAGTCGAAGCTCTGGATATCAACGCGCTGCGCCATGCCGGCGGCACTGATCACGCCCGCCAGCGTGTCGGCCATCTGCTCGGCGCCGACGGTGCGGTCCTTGTAGACGTTGCCCTTGCCGTCCCTGTCGCTGCGGGGGTTGAGCTTGGTCTCGAGATTGAAGCGCACCGCCTGCGCGTTCTTTACCCGTCGCGCCGCCTGCGCATGGCCCTGGCCGGCGCCGGTGCTGTAGTACGCGACATAGGCGCTGACCAGGTCGAACACGTCCTGCGCGCGCGGCACCACGTAGGGGCTGGCGTAGCCCTTGCCCGCCGCCACCGCCGCCGACACCGGCGACAGCCCCACATCGTTGCGCTGGCTCGGACCGCGGAACAGCTTGTCGCAGATGTAGGTGGACTGGATCTGTGCCACGGTCAGGTTCTTGATCAGCACTTCGTCGGCGGCGCCGTAGGGCGCGCCGTCGGCGCGGCGGCACTTGACCGATTCGATATAGGGATCGTGCTTGAGCACCGCGACACCGTCGGCGGTGATGCCGACATCGGTCTCCAGCGTGGTCATCAGGTTGTCCAGCGCGGCTTCCATCGCCGGCAGGGTGTTCTCCGGACGCAGGTCGCGCGCGCCGCGGTGGCCCTGCGCGTCGAACTTGGCGGCATCGATCAGGCCGTCGGCGCTCAGGTAATCGCCAGGCTTGCCGTCGCCGTTGGCATCGTACGCGGCGACGGCCGCGTAGAGCAGGTCAGGCCGGTCCGAGATGATGCCGTTGACGCCGGCCTTCAGCAGCTCGGCCATCTTTGCGCTGTCGTTGACGGTCCAGGTCACCACGCTGTAGCCGGCGGCCTTGACCGAGGCCAGGTCGAGCGTGTCGGACACCGCCGGCGCCAGCCCCGGCTGCGGATTGCTGCCGCGCGCGTAGTGCGCGTCGGGGCTCGACCTGACACCGTTGAGGTCGTACTTGAGCTGTACGTAATAAGGCGCGAACACCGGCGCGCGGGTGCCGCCATGCGCGAAGGCATGCGCGCGCACCGCGTTCATGACGCGCACCGGCGTGGCCTCTTCGTTGAACGGGTTTTGCGGCGAAAGGATATCCTTGCCGGGGTTCTCGAAATCCGGCAGCGGGATCGGCGCTTCCAGCAGTACGCCGTTGGCATCGGTATGCAGCAGGAACGGGCCGAACTCATCGCCGAACCACAGCGTGCCGTCGCTGGCGCGCTGCATGCTCTCGATATCGAAGTCGGCCCCGGTCAGCACGCGCTCGCTGGTGAACTGGTTCGTGATCGCGAACTTCACATGCCGGTTCGGGTCCTTCAGCTCGATAAAGCTGCGCACCGCCACGCTGCCCGCGCCGCCGGCCGCGGTCCTGAACATGGGCGCCACCGTGTAGACGCGCAGGTTGAAGTCAGCCGAGTTCTCCAGCGACCCATAGCCGTTGTCGGCCATCACCATGAAGCTGCCGTCCGGATTGCGCAGCACCGCCGAGAAACCCTGCACCGGCTGCGAAGCGAACGGCGCGGCCTGCCCGTTGAGGTCGCCGGTCACATAGCGCCCCGACTGCGGGCCGCTGGCAAACGTGGCGGCGGGCAGCACGGCGCGGCCCACCAGCGTGGGCGCGCTGACTGCGGGCGTGCCGCTGTCGCTGCCGTTGTCGCTGTCATCGCCGCCGCATGCCGCCAGCAGCGATGCCGCCACCGCGGCGCTGGCCAGTGCCGCGCGGGTCCGGCGCGAAGGGAAGACGCTCAGGCGCATTGCAGGGTTCCTGGAGTTGGGCAATGCGCCATGGTGGTGGGCCGATATGTCGGCTTGATGTCGCTTGCGTGACAGCATGAGCGACACGCATCAATCGCGCCCACGCATGCGGCCCTTACTCGCGTTAAGCGCAGTGCAGACCGGAATTCAGCAATGCCTTGTTCGCCGGCCGGCAGTTTTGCTGCATGATTTCCGGCCGGGGTACGACCCGGCACTCAAGACTGGGACAGATCGATAACACCACGTCGGAAAACAAGGGGTTTGTCAACACGAGGACGCATCGATACATGAACACCAAGCTGCCGCTTTTCACGGTTTGCGCCGCCTTGCTGGCTTCGTCCGCATGGGCCGGCAACGAGACGCACTGGAGCTACACCGGACCCACCGGCACCAGCCACTGGGCCGAGCTGGACCAGGCCTACCAGACCTGCGCGCTGGGCAAGCACCAGTCGCCGATCGACATCCGCACCGGCAAGGCGCGCGCCGCAGACCTGAAGCCGATCGGCTTCGGCTACGCCGCGGCGCCCGGCACCGTGGTCAACAACGGCCATACCGTGCAGGTCAACCTGCCGGCGGCGGGACAGATCGAGCTGGACGGCGTGGCGTACAAGCTGTTGCAGTTCCACTTCCACACGCCCAGCGAAGAGAAGGTCAATGGCAAGACCTATCCGCTGGTGGCGCACCTGGTGCACCAGAATGCCGAAGGCAAGCTGGCGGTGGTGGCCGTGCTGTTCAAGTCGGGCCGCGAGAACGCCGCGCTCAAGCCGGTCTTCGCCAGCCTGCCGGCCCACGCCGGAGAGTCGCGCGAACTCGCCGCGCCGCTGGACGTGGCAGCGCTGCTGCCGGCGCAGCAGGCCTACTGGGCCTTCACCGGTTCACTGACGACGCCGCCGTGCAGCGAGGACGTGCGCTGGCAGGTGCTCAAGACCCCCGTGGAAGTCTCGCCGGCGCAGCTGGCGGCATTCCGCCGGCTTTATCCGATGAACGCGCGGCCGGTGCAGCCGCTGAATGGCCGGACGGTGCAGGTCAGCCGCTGAGAGACCGCGGCCTGCTAGCAAGTCTTCAACGCCGCTTGGGTACTCCCTCTCCCGCTCGCGGGAGAGGGAAGAAAACCAGCGGCATGGCGAAGTACTGGAGGCTTACCAACACCTGTTGCAACTCTTCACGACACTGCACGCATCGCCAGTTCCCCACCCAACACCAGCAACCCGCAGAAAAACAACTTGCGAAAGCGTTCGGCACTGATGCGCTGGCGCAGCCATTGCCCCAGAAACATCCCACCAAGCGCGGGCACCAGCGCCAGCGCCGACGCGCCCAGCACCGGCATATGCAGCAGCGCCCCGCCCAGCGCCAGGCTGACCGCCAGCGCCACGGTCGACACCGTGAACGACAAGCCCAGCGCCTGCACCAGGCTTTCCTTGTCCAGCCCCAGCCCCTGCAGATAGGGCACCGCCGGAATCACGAACACGCCCGTGACCGCGGTGATGCCGCCCGTGACCAGCCCGACCAGCGGCCCAAGCCAGCGTTCGGCGCCGGCCGGCACCGTCAGCTTTACCGCGGCCAGACCCACCACTGCGTACAGCACCAGCGCGACACCCAGGGCCGAAGTCGCGTGCGTCATCAGGCCGGCCGGCACCAGTGCCGCGCACAGCCAGGTGCCGGCGCAGATCGCCGCCAGCATCGGCCACAGGCGCAGCACCAGCAGGCCGAAGCGCGGTCCGCTGAACAGCTGCACCACGTTGGTCACCATCGACGGCGCTACCAGCAGCGCCGCCGCCTGCGCGGGCGGCATCACCAGCCCCAGCATGCCCACCGCGACCGTGGGCAAACCCAGCCCGACCACGCCCTTGACGAACCCCGCCAGCAGGAAGGTCAGGCCGATAAACGCGGCCTGCGCGCTGATCGATTCCATCGTCATCGCCGCACCTTCAGCCAGCGTCGCGGTCGTGCACCGCACGGCTGTCCGCCGGCGCTTCGGCGCGCGCATCGAGGCCGTAGTCGCGCAGCACCTGCGCCACGCGCAGCCGGTAGCCGGCAAACACGCCGCCGCGCCCGGCGGCCTGCGCCTGGCGATGCGCCAGCGTGTTGCGCCAGGCGATCACCGCGGCCTCGTCGCGGAAGAACGACAGCGACAGCAGCTTGCCGGGATTGGTCAGGCTCTGGAAGCGCTCGACCGAGACAAAGCCATCGATGGCCTCGAGTTGCGGGCGCAGCTGCGCGGCGATGTCGAGGTAGGTGTCCTGCCGGCCCGGCGCGGGCTCGACTTCGAAAATGACGGCGATCATGGTTGCCTCCGTGGGATCAAAGGAAATGGGGGATGCGCGCGCTCAGCGACGGACGATAGCGGAAGGCGCGCGCCAGCGCAGCCGGCTCGGCGCCCCGCGCGCGCAGCGCCGACACCGTCGCCGCAGCCAGCGCCTGCGCCAGCCGGTCACCGGGGCAAGCATGGCGGCCGTGGCCGAAAGTCCACGCCCGCGCATCGTCGGCAAGGCCGCTGCACGAAGCCGCGGCCAGCAGCACCAGTACTGTGTCGCCGGCCTTGGCGGCGTGGCCGCAAAGCTCGCTATCCGCAGCAAGAAATCGGCGCGTATTCTGCACCGGCGGGTCGTCCTGCGCGACGCGCGCCACCACGCCTTGCAACGGCATCCCGCCGGCCGATGGATTGCGGCCCAGCCACAGCAGAGTATTGCCCGCAAGCCCCGCAGTCGCTTCGCAGGCCTGGACCAGCAAGCCGATGATATTGGCGGCGACCGCCCGCGCCTCGATGCCGGCGGCCTGTGCCGCATGTTGCAGCGCCGGCAGCGGGCCATCAGCCGCTACGCTGCCGGCGAGCGACGAGGCCAGCCACGTGCCCAGCCACCGCGCCGCCCCGGTGCCGGCGCGCACGGTGTCCGCGTCCGCCAGTGGCGATTGGGCGGCGGCGAAGGCCGCCACCTGCCGCGCGCCCTCGAGCGCCATGCCGCAGTCGCGCGCGAGCGGCAGGCCGAGCACCGCTGCCAAGCTGACAACCGGCAAGGCGAACAGCCAGCGATTGACCGACGCGGCCGGCATGGCCGCGTGCGCTGCCTCGCCTGCATCCAGCACCCGGGCCATCGCACCGGCCCGTTGCGCCGCGACGCCCGGATCCACCGCCGCCAGCATCGGCATCAGCAGCGCCTTGAGCGGCGCATGCGCGGCGCCCTCGTTCATCCGGATCAGCCGGCCGAACAGGGCTCCGGCGGCGGTGCCGGCCAGCGCCGGCGGCACCGGCTGCGCGGGCGGACGCACGCGGCAGTCGGGATGGGCCAGCAGCGCCGCCACTTCGCGCGGCCCGGCGGCCACCCACAAGCCCAGGCGCGGCTCCTGGAAGAAAGGCCGGGTGGCGGCCAGTTCACGGTAGTAGGGATAGGGGTCGGGATGCGTGACGGCGCTGAGCGGGTCGATCCCGGTGAAGTTAGCGGTGATGGTCTCTGGCATGGCGGCGCGAATCGCATGTGTTGGCGGGCTGCGCCGCAAGCTCGGGCGCACATCGGCATCATGCCGCCGCGGCCGGGCCGGAAGCTTCACGGTGGCGTGAAGGGTCGAATGCAGGCAGCCACGCTGCGGGCCGGCGCCTGGTTGTATATGCTTTGAGCATGGCGTGCCGGGCGCCTTGCGCGGCCACGCCCTACCAGGTACGGCGGGTGACGACATGAAGCGTGTTCACGCAGTGGTTGTGGCCGGCCTCATGTTGACGGCGTGCGTCTCCACCGGCGTCGACGTGAAGCCCGAGCACATGTCGAACTTCCTGCCCGGCTTCTCCACGCTTGGCGACGTCACCTCGCAGCTCGGCCCGCCTTCGTCGCAGGCAACGTTGCGCGACGGCTCGACCATCCTGGTCTACTCGTTCGCCACCTCGCATCCCCACCCCGAGAGCTTCATCCCCATCATCGGGCCGTTGTTTGCGGGCGGCGCGATCCGCGCTTCGACGGTGCTGTTCGAGTTCGACCCGAACGGAGTCCTCACCAGCCAGCGCCGCACCTCCTCGAGCGGAGTCTCGGGATGGAGCGTGCTGACGCCCGGCGCGCTGCCCGGCACGCCGCAATAGCCGCCGGGCGCGCTCGTCACCTCTCCATCGCCGCCACCTGCCCATCGGCGCGCGCCGCCGCCGGCGCATCGTTGCGATGCGCCAGCCGGTACAGCACCGGCAGCACCAGCAGCGTCAGCGCCGTCGACGACAGGATGCCGCCGATCACCACCGTCGCCAGCGGGCGCTGCACCTCGGCGCCGGTGCCGGTGGCCAGCGCCATCGGGACGAAGCCGAGCGAGGCCACCAGCGCCGTCATCAGCACCGGGCGCAGGCGCGTCAGCGCGCCCTCGCGGATGGCGTGGTCCAGGCCATGGCCGGCTTCGCGCAGCGAGCGGATGAACGACAGCATCACCAGCCCGTTGAGCACCGCGACCCCGCACAGCGCGATAAAGCCCACCGCCGCCGAGATCGACAGCGGGATGCCGCGCAGCCACAGCGCCAGGATGCCGCCGGTCAGCGCGAACGGAATGCCGGTGAAGACCAGCAGCCCGTCCTTGACGTTGCCGAACATGGCGAACAGCAGCACGAACACCAGTCCCAGCGCCAGCGGCACCACCACGCGCAGCCGCGCGGTGGCGGACTGCAACTGCTCGAAGGTCCCGCCCCAGCTGGTCCAGTAGCCGGCGGGGATGGCCACGCGCGCGCGGATGGCGGCCTCGGCCTCGGGCACGAAGCTGCCGATATCGCGCCCGCGCACATTGGCACTGACCACGATGCGGCGCTTGCCGTTCTCGCGCGAGACCTGGTTGGGGCCCGGCGCCATCTCCACGCTGGCGACCTCGCTCAGCGGGATATAGCTGGTGCGCGCCCCGGCTTCCCTGGGCAGCGCCACTGGCAGGCGCCGCAGTGCGTCCACGTCGGCGCGCACGGCCTCGGGCAGGCGCACCACGATATCGAAGCGCCGGTCGCCGCTGAAGAAGGTGCCGGACACCTTGCCGCCGATGCCGATCGACACCGCGTCCTGGATATCGCTCAGGTTCAGCCCGTAGCGTGCGGCCTGGTTGCGGTCGATCTGCACCGTCAGCATCGGCAGCCCGGTGGTCTGCTCGACCTTGACCTCGGCCGCACCGGGAATGCCCTGCAGCACCGCGGCGATGCGCCCGGCGGTCTGCTCCAGCACGGCGTTGTCGTCGCCGAACACCTTGACCGCCACGTCCGAGCGCACCCCCGAGATCAGCTCGTTGAAGCGCAGCTGGATCGGTTGCGAGAACTCGTAGTTGTTGCCCGGCAGTTTGCCGACTTCAGCCCGGATCGCGGCGATCAGCGCGTCGCGCGTGCGACGCGGCTCGGGCCATTGCGACTCGGGCTTGAGCATGATGTAGCCGTCCGAGATGTTCGGCGGCATCGGGTCCGAGGCAATCTCCGCGGTGCCGGTGCGGGCAAAGATGCGCTCGATCTCGGGGAACCTGGCTTTCAGCGCGGTTTCGACCTGCTGCTGCATCGCCACCGATTGCGTCAGGCTGGTGCCGGGTATGCGCAGCGCCTGCACCGCAAGGTCGCCTTCGTTGAGGCTGGGCACGAATTCGCTGCCCAGGCGCGTGGCGATCGCCAGGCACAGCACCACGGCCACTCCGGCACCGGCCAGCACCACCGGCGTCGCAGCCAGCGCGCGCTCCAGCAGCACCGCGTAGCGGCGGCGCGCCCACGCCATCAGCCGGTTCTCGCGCTCGGCCACGCGGTTGCCGATAAACAGCGCCACCGCCGCGGGCACGAAGGTCACCGACAGCACCATCGCCCCCAGCAGCGCCAGCACCACGGTAAAGGCCATCGGATGGAACATCTTGCCCTCGACCCCGGTGAGCGCAAAGATCGGCAGGTACACCACCATGATGATCAGCTGGCCGTACAGCAGCGGGCGGCGCGCCTCGCGCGCGGCGGCAAAGACTTCCTGCAGGCGTTCGGCGCGCGTGAGCGCGCGCCCCTGGCTGGCCTGCGCATGCGCCAGCCGGCGCACGCAGTTCTCGACGATCACCACCGCGCCGTCGACGATGATGCCGAAGTCCAGCGCGCCCAGGCTCATCAGGTTGGCGCTGATGCGGTAGTGAACCATGCCGGTGAAGGTGAACAGCATCGACAGCGGGATCACCAGCGCGGTGATCAGCGCCGCGCGCAGGTTGCCCAGGAACAGGAACAGGATGGCGATCACCAGCACCGCGCCTTCCAGCAGGTTCTGCTTGACCGTGGCGATGGCCTTGTCGACCAGCGTGGTGCGGTCGTACACGGTGACGGCCTTCACCCCCGTCGGCAGGGTGCGGTTGATCTCGGCCATCTTGCGGTCCACCGCCTGCGACACCGCGCGGCTGTTCTCGCCGATCAGCATGAACACGGTGCCCAGCACCACCTCGCGGCCGTTCTCGGTGGCCGCGCCGGTGCGCAGCTCGCCGCCGGTCTGCACCGTGGCCACGTCGCGCACGCGGATCGGCTGGCCCTGCGCGTTGCCGACGATCACCTCGCCGATCTCTTCGAGCGAGCGCACCTGGCCCGGCACGCGCACCAGGTATTGCTCGCCGCGACGCTCGATATAGCCCGCGCCGACGTTGTCGTTGTTCTTCTCCAGCGCGCCGACCACATCGGCCAGCGCCAGCCCGTACGACGCCATGCGTTCCAGGTCCGGCGCCACCACGTAGGCGCGCGCATGGCCGCCGATGGCGTTGACCTCGGTCACCCCCGGCACGTTGCGCAGCTGGGGCCTGATCACCCAGTCCTGGATCTCGCGCAGGTCGGACAGCGTGTAGGCGGCGCCATCGGGCTTGCGCGCGCCGGGCTCGGCCTCGACCGTCCACAGGTAGATCTCGCCCAGCCCGGTCGAGATCGGGCCCATCGCGGGCGTGATGCCGGGCGGCAGCTGGTCGCGCGCCTCCTGGATGCGCTGGTTGACCAGCTGGCGCGCAAAGTGGATATCGGTGCCGTCGCGGAAGATCACCGTCACCTGCGACAGCCCGTAGCGCGACAGCGAGCGGGTCTGCTCCAGGCCGGGCAGGCCCGCCATCACGGTCTCGACCGGGTAGGTGATGCGCTGCTCGGTCTCCAGCGGCGAATAGCCGGGCGCGGCGGTGTTGATCTGCACCTGCACGTTGGTGATATCGGGCACCGCGTCGATCGGCAGCCGGGTGTAGCTGTACAGACCCAGCGCGGCCATGCCCAGCACCGCCAGCAGCACCAGCCAGCGTTGCGCGATGGCAAAGCGGATCAGGCGTTCGAACATGCGCGCCTCCCGCTCAGTGCTCATGCCCGGCGCTGGCTTTGCCCAGCTCGGACTTGAGGATGAAGCTGTTGGCCGCGGCGTAGCGCGCGCCGGCCTGCAGGCCGCGGGCCACCTCGACCAGTTTGCCGTCGCTGCGCCCGGTCTGGACCGGCTGCACCGCAAACCCGTCCGGCACCGCGACAA
Source organism: Cupriavidus taiwanensis (assembly GCF_900250115.1). Lineage (NCBI taxonomy): Bacteria > Pseudomonadati > Pseudomonadota > Betaproteobacteria > Burkholderiales > Burkholderiaceae > Cupriavidus > Cupriavidus taiwanensis. The sequence continues at coordinate 2,613,729 of NZ_LT984804.1, forward strand.
ACACCACGCTCTGGCCGTCGACCTGCTGCACCGCGTCGGCCGCCACCGTCACCGGCACCTGCTCCGGCGCGCCGCGCACGCTGACCGTGACGAACAGCCCCGGCCGCCACGCCATGCCCGGATTGGCCAGCGTCACGCGCGCCTTGGCGGTGCGGGTCTGCTCGCCCAGCAAGGCGCCGACGTAGGACACCTTGCCTTCGGACTGGGTTGCGGAAGCGCTGGAGCGCACCGTGACCGCTTCGCCCACGCGCACGCGGTCCAGGTCGCGCGCGGACACCACGAACTCGGCCCATACCGAACTCAAATCCGAGACCGTGAAGACGCTGGCATCTTCCTTGACCGCTTCGCCCAGCGCCAGGTGCTTCTCGACCACGATGCCGTCGAACGGCGCGCGCAGCGCGAACTGGTTCAGCGCGCCGCCGGCGCCGCCGCGCTCGGCGGCGCCGATCGCGGTGAGCTTCTGGCGCGCGTTCTGCACCGCGATCTGCGCCTCCTCCAGCGCGGTGCGCGCCTGCTGGTAGTCCTGCTCGGCGGAGATCTTCTCCTGCCACAGCGTCTTCTCGCGCGCATAGGTGGCCCGCGCCAGCGCCTCGCGCTTCTGCGCGGCCAGCAGTTCGCTGCGCTGCTCCGCCACCGAGGTGCTGGCAATCAGCGCCAGCACCTCGCCCTTGCGCACCGGCTGGCCAAGGTTGGCCGGCACCGCCTGCGCCACCCCCGCGACGCGCGGCACCACGTGCGCGGTGCGGTCGTCGTTGAAGCGGATCTCGCCGGGGAAGTCGACGCTGCTGCGCAGCGCCGCGGCGGCGGCGGTGGCCATGCCAATGCCCGCCTGTTCGATCTGCGCGGGCGTCAGCGCGATCACGTGCGGCTTGCCTTCGGCTTGCGGTCGCACCGCCGGCGCGCTGGCGTCGGCATGCGCGCCCGCCTTGGTCTCCGCCTTGCCTCCTTCCTCGCCGTGCTCGTGCCCGTGCTCGTCGCCGTGTCCGGCATGCCCGTGCGCGGCCTCGCCGCCGGCGCCGCCGCCCTTGCCGGTAAGCAGGATCGCGGCGCCGCCCAGCAGCCCCGCGACCAGGATGGCCACCACGGCGGCCCGTTGTTGCTTGCTCATTGCCATGTCTGCAGCTTCCGTATCAGTGTCCGAGGATGCGGTCGATGCTGGCCGCCGCGTCATAGGTGCGGGCCAGCACGTCCAGGTAGCGGATGCGCGCCTGGAACAGCGTGCGCTGGGCGTCCAGCACGTCGAGGAAATTGAACTTGCCGGCCTCGAACCCGCGCGACGCGGCGGCGTAGGCCTGTTCCGCCGCCGGCAGCACCGAGGCCTGCAGCGTCTGCGCCGCGGCGCGCGACACCGACAGCTGCGTCGAAGCCTGCTGCAGTTCGCCCTGCAGGCGCACGCGCGTGGCGGCGTGCGCGTCCTGCGCGCGGTCGGCACGGCGCAGCGCCGCGTACAGGTTGCCCTGGTTGCGGTCGAACAGCGGCAGCGGAATCGCCACGCCCAGCACCGCCATGTTGCGGTTGGCCTCGTTGTCGCGCTTGGCGCCCAGGCTCACGGTCACGTCGGGATACTGGCGGCTGCGCTGCACCGCCACTTCGGCACGGCTGCGCTCCGCCGTCAGGCGGCTGGCCTCGAGCAGCGGCGAGTCCGCCAGCGCGGCCTGCAACGCCGCCGGCGCGGGCCGCGACGGCAGCGCATCAAGATCGCCCTGCGCCTGCGCAAAGCGCGGCACGCTTTCGCCCCACAGCGCCGCCAGCGACTGCCGCGCGGTCTGCAGCGCGCCGGTGGCCTCGGCCAGCTCCAGCTCGGCGTTAGCCTGCTCCACCCTGGCGCGCGTGGCTTCGAGCGGCGCCACCTTGCCGGCGGCCACGCGCCGGCCGGCGGCGTCGGCGGCCTGGCCGGCGATGCCGAGCGAGCCTTCGGCCAGCCGCACGCGCTCCTGCGCCACCAGCACGCCGAAGAAGCGCGCGATCACCGCGGCGCGCAGCTCGGCCCGGGTGCTGCCCAGCTCGGCCTGCGCCAGTTCGCGCCCGCGCTCGGCCAGGCCGATGCGCGCGGCGCGCTTGCCGCCGAGCTCGAGCGGCAGGTTGACCTGGCCGGTGGTCGAGCGCGACGCCTTGCGCGTGTCTTCCATCGACACCGCCAGCTCCGGATTGGGCAGCACGCGCGACTGGATCAGGTCGCCTTCGGTGGCGTCGAGTTCCTTGCCGGCGGCGGACAGCGTGAAGCTGCCGGCCTCAGCCAGCGCCAGCGCGGCATCGAGAGTCAGGATCCCGGCCGGCTGCGTTGGGCCGGCCGGCACGGGAGCCGAGGGCAACGCCACGGCGGGGGCCGGCGTCTGCGCGACGCCGGGGAAAGGGCTGGATAGCACGGCTGCCAGCCCGAGCGGCAGCAAAAGTCTTCGCATCGAATTGCACCAGAAGAAAACCGGGGAAATTCGGCGAGACGCCCGGCGTCATGCGCTCATGACGCACCAGCAGGCGATCGGAACTCGATCGGGAAAGCGGGGGAAGCGTCGTCTCGCCGGCTAAGCGAGACTTGGCCACTGCGGACGGTCGGGCGCCCTTGCGCTGTGCGAGGAGAAGCGGGGCTGCGGCAGCGGCGGCGCCAGTTCCACGCGGTGCAGGGCGGACACGTCCTGCGCATCCGCCGGCGCGAAGGGCAGCGAGGCGATATGGCAGACGCCGCAGTCGGGATCGGCCAGATTGAGCTTGGCCTTCTCCTGCGCAGGGTCGGCAGGCTGGTCCTGCTTGCTGCTGCCGGCCTGGTGCCGGTGCTCATGGTGGCCGAAATGCGCCTTGGCCGACAGCGCGACCTCGTGCCCGCAATACGCGGCGGCTCCCGCCCAGGCGAACTGGAGCGGCAGGACGAGCACAAGGAGGACGAGGAGGAGCCGTTGCATGAATCGTGAGAGCGGCGCTGCCGCGATGACGACAGGGGCGCGGCAGCGAGCCGCAAGTTTAACCGAGGCGCGGCGGGCATTCCGGCAATGCGGTCATTACATTTGCGTCATGGCATCGGCGCCCACTGCCTTGGTCTTTTGTTCAGTATTTTTGAATAAATCATCCGGCAATATCCCCGCATTGCCGGGCCGTTGACTCCTATAGTTCCGTACATGAACGGCACGCACACAAAGCAAAGCCTTCTGACAAATTCAACAAACTAACGGAGAACCACCATGACCAAGACCGCCCGCCTCGCTTCCGCCCTGCTCCTGACCCTGGCCGCGCTGGGCGCCGCCCAGGCTGCCACCGCCGGCGAAGCGCTGCCCGGCGACAAGTACGGCTACAACTTCCGCAGCACCGTGCCGGGCGACAAGTATGGTTATGAATTCCGCAGCCACGACGCCTTTACCGACGGCGCCCGCGCCGGCAAGGCCGATCCCTTCACCGACGGTGCCCGCACTGGCAAGGCGGATCCCTTCACCGACGGCGCCCGCACCCTGGCAGGGCTGGACCGCAGCGGCGTGTCGGCATCGCCCGCGCGCAGCTTCGACCCCTTTACCGAAGGCAGCCGTGCCGGCAAGTTCGACCCCTACGGCGAAGGCGCCCGCGCCTGAGCGGCCAACGCCTGGCGCCAGCGAGACCACCAGCAGGAAGGCCAGCGCCAGCGCTGGCCTTTTGTCATTCGTCTCGCCCCAGCCTGTGCATGGCTTCGCGCAGCGTGCGCATCTGCGCGCTGAAGCGGGTGCAGGCATCGCAGATCGCCAGATGCGAGCGCATGCGCAGCCGCTCCGCCCAGGACAGCGGCAGGTCCAGGCTCTTCATGGTCAGGTGATGGACCTCTTCGCAGTCCGGCAGCAGCCGGCGCGGCGGGCGGGAAGGTGGCGTTTCCGGCATGTTGGTCGGTGGCGGCTCGGCGGCGGTTCGGTGGCGTGGGCGCGGCGTCGGGCTCAACCCGCCTTGCCGGGCCGGCCACGCTGGCCGAACCAGTGCAGTTCCAGGCATTCGCGCAGACGCATGCGGGCCCGGTAGAGCATCGCCCAGGCATTGGTCGCGCTGATCTGCAAATGCTGACAGATTTCCTCGGTGTCCAGCTCCAGCCATTCCCGCATCATGAAGATGCGCCCGGTGCGCGCCGGCAGGCGGTCCACGCATAGCTGCAGGATTTCGAAAAACTCGCGGCGCTCGAACGCGCGCTCCGGGTCGCCCCAGTCGGACGGCGGGTCCTGGTAGTGGCCGTTGCGCGTGAACAGGGCATCGAAGGCGTCGTCGTCGGACTGCGGCTGGCCATCGCCGTCGCTGGCCAGCGCCAGCCTGAGCTCGCGCCTGCCGCTGCGCAGCGCGTCGATGATCTTGTGCTTGAGGATGCCGACCAGATAGGTGCGCAGCGCGGACTGGCCGGCAAAGCGCTCCGGGTGCTCGAGCGCCGCCAGCAGCGTGTCCGAGACGGCATCCTCGGCCACCGCCTGGTCGCGCAGTTGCAGGCGCGCAAAGCGCAGCAGATAGGGGCGTAGCGCCTGGAGTTCGGCGGGGTCGAGGCTCATCGGGTAGCGGGCGGTTGCCTGGACGGATGCGCCATCATACCCGCGCCCTGTCCTTCGCCGGTATGCCACAGCGGTCAGCCAATGCCGCGGAACTGCCCGCACAGGCGGAACACGTCCATCGACAGCGGGATCCCCTTGGCCTTGCCGTAGCGCGTGGCCAGCTTCAGCAGCTCCTTGATGTCGCGCCCGCTCGCGGCGGGGTAGGCGTCGGTCAGCGCGTCGATCAGCGCATCGTCCAGGGCCGCGCCGAACTGCGCCGCCTGCAGCCGCCACAGCCGCACGGCATCCTCGCGGCACGGCGTGGTGTAGTGGATGGTGGCGATGCAGCGCGACAAAATGGCATCGTCGACGTCGCCGATGCGGTTGGTGGTCATGAACAGCAGGCCGCTGAAGTACTCCAGCGTGCGCAGGAACTCGGCGACGATGGCGTTGTGCTCGAGGTCGTTGTCGCGGCGGCGGATATAGACGTCGGCCTCGTCCAGCAGCAGGATCGCGTTCCAGCGCATGGCGCGGCGCAGGATCGCCATCAGCGTGGCCCCCACCGACGCCGCGGTGGTGCCCAGCTGGCCGGAGTGCACGCGGTACAGCGGCTTGCCGACCACCTCGGCATAGACCTCGGCGGTGAGCGTCTTGCCCAGCCCGGGCGCGCCCTGGCACAGGATGGTGGTGCCGCCGGACTTGCCCGGCACGAAGTCCGGCGCCAGCATGTCCATGTGCGAGGTCAGGATGTCGATCAGGTCGCGGTGGTGCGCGGGCAGCACCAGCTTGTCGCGCAGTGCGGGCTGGTAGCGGTACTCGGCCAGGTGCTGCACATGGACCCAGATATTGCGGTGCCAGTCCAGGTGGAACAGGTGGACGTAGCCATGCAGCGGCACGCGCTCGAAGCCCTCCATGATGCCCGCGTCGCGCCAGAACGACGGGTCGCAGGTCATCTCGAAACGGCGCTCCAGCCGCTCTTCGTCGTTCACGCAGCGCGCGCCCGCGGCGTCGGCGATCGGGATCAGCTCGGCCGCGCCCTTGGCATCGAGCGAGAACGCCGCGCGCGTCGCCACGAACTGCGCGCCAAAGCCGCGCTGGCAGCGCACGAAGCGCTGCGCGTGCAACTCATATTCCTGGCGGAACTCCGCGCACTCCTTGTAGAAGCCGAACTCCGCCAGCAGCTCCGGGATGGTGCGGTTGGCAATATCGTCGCGGTTGATCACCATCGACGTGGTCATGCCCGAGCGGCGCAGGTGGTGGTCGGTCAGCGCCGAGTTGGCCGACTGCATCGTATTGGCGAGCAGGTCCACCACCACGTAGGGCATGCCCTGCTCGGGCAACACATAACGCATGCGGCGCACCAGCCAGGGCAGCAGCACGCCGTCGCGGTTGCGCTGGTACAGCCAGCCGTCGATGGCATCGCGCGACAGGTACGCGGCCAGCCCCGCCACCAGCTGGTCCAGCGCCGGAATTACGCGCGCCTGCGGCGCGTTGTAGATATTGTCCAGCGCCAGCATCTGAAACATCAGCGCGCGCTCGTTCTGCGTCTTGCTGAGCGTATAGAGCGAACTGAGCGCGTGCGCGTCGAACAGCTTGCTCGATACCAGCATATTGCCGTGGCACACGCCATGCTGCTGCAGTTGGCGGGCCAGCGGCGACCCGTTCTCGATCAGCGCCAGCAAGGGGTGGATCAGCGCCTCCGGAATCTCGAAATCCATGTACCGCACTCCCGTTCAATGGCGTGGCCGCGCCGGCCAGCGCGCCTGGGTTTCACTGCAGGAAGAAATCGATCGCGCGCTCGACCACCGGCCCATGGATGAGATGCGGCCCGTCGAACTCGACGTATTCCACGTCATAGCCCGCGGCGCGCAGCCTGGCCGCATGCGCGCGCCCGCTGGCAATGGGCAATTGCTCATCAGCCAGACCATGCGCGACAAATACCCTGGGAACGCCGGTCTGCATGAACACCGACATGAAGCCGCCGGAGAACGCGATCACATGGCTGGCGATATCGCCATTGGTAATGCCGAGCGACAGCGCGTAGCTGGCGCCATCCGAAAATCCGGCAAAGGCCAGCCGCCGGGGATCGATGCGGTAGCGCGACGTCACCGCGGCCAGCGCCTGCTGCAGCCGCTGCAGGTCCGGCCCATTGCCGCCGATGACGATGTCCCAGGTGGGATAGAGCGAATGCGGCGCCAGCACCAGGAAGCGATGCCGCTGCGCATGGGCTTCGAGATGCGGCAGGACTTTTTCGGGGAAGCCGCCGGCGCCGTGGAACATGACCATGAGGGGCACGGGAGCCTGGGATGCCAGCCGGTCCGGTACGAACAGCACGGCATCGCGTTCATCGGCCACGCCGAGCCGGTGGCGCCCGGCGGGCAGCGGTCCGGCGTGCGGCGCCGCGGCGGCAAAGGACATGCGGCCGAACAAGGACGGGTCGAGCATGGGCGTCTCCGGCGGGCGGCTTGGCGGCCGCACCAATATGGTGATATTTTGTATATTACATACAAACACCGTCCGGCGCCAGCGGAGCCGCATCCGGCTGCATCGATGGATCGACGCCTATGCTTCCCGCGCCACCCGCTCCTGTATTGCGGCTGCAAGCTTCATCAGGGGCCCCGCGAGGGCCGCCTCGACCGCGGCGGGATCCAGCGGCGTGGCGACGCTTACGTTCAGCACATGGACGGCATAGCCCTCGAAGCGCATCGGTGCCGCGATGGCCACGACCTGAGGCTGCCATGACGCGACGCAGTAGCCTTTCGCATGCACCGAGGCCACCGCGGCCTCGATTTGCCGGCGCAGCGCTTCCCAGCCCCGGCCGCGGTTCTTGTCGGCCAGGGCTCGCATCATCGCGCTGAAAGCAGCGGGGGACAGCGTTGCAAGGTGCGCGCGGCCAAGGGAGGTCAGCGCCATCGGGATGCGCTGCCCGCTCACCACCGTGCGCAGCGACTGGCGCCGGTTGTAGCGGAACGACTCGAGGTAGACCATCTCGTCGGCCTCGGCCACCGCCAGTCCGACATTGATGCGGTGCTGCATCGCGACCTCGACCATCATCGGCGTCGCGATCTTGAGCACCTGCGAGCTGTCGCGCATCGCATGCGCCATGCAGAGGACCGGAACACCCAGGCGGTAGGCCCGCGCTTTCGGGATGTACTCGAGCATGCCGGTCTCGACCAGCGATTGCGTCAGGCGGCTGACCGTGGAGCGCGACAGGCCGGTACGCTCGGCGATCTCGCTGTTGCCGAGCACGGGCGAGCCGGCACGGAAGGCACGCAGCACGGCAATGCCACGTTCGAGCGAGCGGTTAGGCGTGGCCTTGCCCTGGCCGGGCTTGATCCGTTCGGCGTTGACGATGCTGTTTGCCATGACGCGTAAGCGCTGCCTGCCACCATTGGGTCGGACGGCGGCATCCGGCCAACGGTCCCGCGGCCAGCCGCCTTGGGACACCGTACCATACCTCGGCAGCGAATCGGGCCGCCGGGACTGGGCCAGACAGCATCAGCCAGGCAGCACGGCCGCCGGCGCCGTCTCGACGCGCCAGATCTTCTGCGCCAGCCGGCGCGCGCCATCGGCGCCGATCACCGGCGACGCCAGTTCGATCAGCTTGCCGTCGAGGTCCGCGTCGGTCAGCGGCTCCTCCGGATCGCCCTTGCGATTCGGCTGCAGGTAGTGCGCCGTGGCTCCGTCCATGGTTTCGATCTCCACCCTCGCTGCGCGCCTGCCGGGAAACCAGGCATCGAGTTCGGGGTCGACCGCCACCGTCATGCAGTCCATCAGCCGCCGCGTCTCGCCATCCCGCAGCCGTTCCGGCGTGTAGGCCGACAGGCGCACGCTGCCGTGCACCAGCGCCGCGGCGACGATGAACCTGAGGCTGAACTTGGCTTCGTTCTCGCTCCTGGGATCGGGATAGCAGGCGATATCCAGCGCCGGACGATAGGTGGCGACGCGGATGCGGCGGATCTGGGCGGCCTCGATGCCGAGCTGCGCTTTCAGCGCCAGCGCGCCGTCGATGGCCGCGAAGGTATGGCCGCAGCCGATGTGGTTCTTGAAGGTGAGCCGGCAAACATGGAAGTCTTGCCCGAGCGTCGACGCCAGCCCGCTCCAGTCGGGGCCATCCGACATCGCGCGACCCATGCCGGTCGCGCCATCGAGCACATCGAGCGAACCGGTGATGCCGGCCATGGCGGCGCGCGCGGCGAGCAGCCCGCCCTCCGCGGCGCGGCCCGCATGCAGCGGCTTGGACATCGAGTCCATGCGGAACGCCTGCTGCAATCCCGCGGCAAACGTCGCCGCGGTCGCCAGCGCATGGGCAAGCTGCGCCTCGCTCGCGCCATGGACGAACGCCGCGGCTGCCGCCGCGCCGAAGGTGCCGACGGTGGCGGTGCTGTGCCAGAAGCGATAGTGCGCCCGGCCCAGCACCACGCCGATGCGCGTCGACACTTCATAGCCAACCACGATGGCCTTGAGCAGCATCTCGCCGCTGGCACCCGCGTCCTGTGCGGCCGCCATGGCGGCCGCAATGGTCGCGGCGCCAGGGTGGTACATCGCGTCGCGGAAGCTGTCGTCGATCTCGGCAGCGTGGGCGGCGGCGCCATTGAGCAGCGCCGCGGCGCGCGCGGTGGCACGTTGTCCCATCGGCAGCATGGCGTTGCCGCGGCCCAGCTCTTCCGCCAGCACGCGCTGCAGGCGCTGGACCGCGTCGGTGCCGACGCCGGGGTACAGCGCCGCGTGCCAGTCGACGAGGGCGCGCTTCGCATGATGCATCACCTCGGCGGGCAGCGGCCCGGCCTGGATCATGCCGAAGAAGGGCCCGAAGGCCTCGGTTGCATGCAAGATGGTCTCCTCAGCCGGCTTGCGCCGGCGTGCCGGGGGACTGCTGCAGCCAGTCCTGCAACAGTGCGTTGATTGGCTCGTGGGCCTCGTACTGGACCCAGTGCCCGGCGCCGGGCACCACGCTGACCCGGACTGGCGGCGCATCGGCCGAGGCGCCGCGCGAGTCGCGCGCGATTGCGGCAATCGATGCGGGCGACATGGTGACATCGGCTTCGCCCCAGATCATCCATACCGGCCCCGCAAACCGCGCCAGCGCCTGCTGCAGTCCGCCGCCGCGCGAGAGCGACTTGCTGTGGAAGCGCGTCGCGCGACAGGCACGAGTGTGGATAGCCACCGCTTCACTGTCGATCGCGGCCGGATCGGCGATCATGAAGGCCGCCAGGTTGTGGCGCATGGCCTCGGCAAGCGCAAGCGGGTCCGCGCAGCGGCGCCAGTCGGCCAGCGCCGCCGTCATCCGGCGCGGACCGCCGTGGCCCGCCGGCCCGAGCAATGCCAGGCGGCCGACTTCGATAGCGTCAGGGCCATCATGGATGGCGAGATGTGCCGCCACCAGCGCGCCGAAGGAAAATCCCACCACGTCGATACGGCCGGGCATCAACTGCGCCAGGGACCGGGCCAGGACATCGGTCAGCCCCGGCAGGTCGGCGCGCGGCGCCGCACCCGACTCGCCAAAGCCCGGCAGGTCCGGCACCAGCAGCCGCCGGTGGCGCGACCACGGCCCGATATTGCGGGCCCAGTGCTGCCAGTTGCCATGGCCGCCATGCAGCAGCACCGTTGCCGGACCGTCGCCGAGGCTGCGCCAGACGACGTCGCAGCCATCGATCGAAGTCACCAGCACATCCTCGCGCCCGTTGCCCATGGCGGGATCCCGTCAACGCTTGTCATTGCCGGCCAGCACCGCCACCCCGTCGGCCGCCACTACGCCCTGCCCTTCGGGCAGCACGAACAAGGGATTGATCTCCGCCTCGACGAGCCGGTCGCCAAGCGTGGCGACCATGCGCGAAAACGCGACGATGGCATCGGCCAACGCGTCCACATCTGCCCGCGGGCGGCCGCGGAAGCCCCGCAGCAAAGGCGCGGTCTTCAGGCGCGCGATCATCTCCAGCGCGGCCTCGCGCGTCAGTCCGCGCGCCCCTGGCAGCAGCCGCAGCGTGGTATCGCCGAACAATTCCGCGGTCACGCCACCCATGCCGAGCAGGATCGCGGTACCGAGCGCATCGCGGTGCATGCCGACCATGACTTCGACGCCGCCCTTGACCATTTCCTGCAGCAGGAAGCGCCGCGGCGCGCTGCCCGTGGCAGCTTGCACGTCGCTTGCCATGCGCGTCAGCCGGCGCGCCACCTCGGCCGGCGGGACATCGACGGCGACGCCACCGACATCGCTCTTGTGGGTGATCTCGGCGGACAGGATCTTCAGCACGACATTGCCGCGGAAGGCCTGCGCTGCCGCCGTGGCCTCGTCGCCAGTTGCAACCACCACCTCCTTTGCGACCGGTACGCCGAAGCCGGCGAACAGGCGCTTGGCCGCGGCTTCGTCGAGCGAGCCCGAGCCATAGGCCGCGAGATCCGGCAACGGCAGCGTGGGCGTCCCCGCCTCGTCGACCTCGCCCAGCCTGCCGGCGCGCAGCATCGCGTCGATCGCCACCGTGCAGGCTTCCGGCGCGGCAAACGCCGGCACGCCACGACGATTCAGCAGCGACGCGACTTCGGGCGCATGCGGGCTCACGTAGGCAATCACCGGCTTGTCGCTGCCCGGCAGGCAGTCGCGGATGGCATTGGCCATCAGGTCCGGCATGGCCAGGCTGGACGAGCCCACGATCACCGCGACCGCGTCATAGCTCGGGCTGTCGAGCAGGATGCGGATCGCGGCGCGCAGCAGATCTGGCTGCAAGCCGGCGAGCGTCACATCGATCGGATTGCGGTCGAGCGCGGCGTGGTCGCCCTGCTGCAGCGCGCGCAGCTTCGCCGCGGTGGCTGCGTCCGGCGCCGGCGTCTCGAAGCCCGCTACGCCCAGGCTGTCGGAGACCAGCGTGCCGGCGCCGCCGGTCGAGGTCAGGATCGCAACGCGCTTGCCGCCCAGCTTGCGCCCGGTCGCCAGCGCGGCGGGCATGTCGAGCAGGTCCGCGAAGGTCTGCGCGCGCATCACGCCGACCTGCTCGAACAGCGCGTCGTACATGCGGTCCGCGCCGGCCAGCGCGCCGGTATGCGACACCGCGGCGCGCGCGCCGCTCTCGGAGCGGCCGATCTTGAACGCCACCACCGGCTTGCCGGCACGCGCCGCCTTCAGCGCCGCGCGCCGGAACGCTTCCGGATTGCGCACGCTCTCGACATACAACGCGATCACGCGGGTGGCCTCGTCATCGGCCAGGTAATCGATAAAGTCAGCGAGGTCCAGGTCGACTTCATTGCTGGTCGACACCAGCTTGGACAGGCCGATGCCGCGCGCCGCGGCGCGCGACAGCAACGCCCCGAGGATGCCGCCGCTTTGCGACACCACGCCGATGCTGCCAGCCGGAAACTGGTCCATCTCCAGCGCGCCGCTGGCCGACAGCGGGATGTTGTCGGTCAGGTTGACCAGGCCGATGGTATTGGGCCCCAGCAGGCGCATGCCGCCGGCCGCCTCGATCAGCTCGGCCTGGCGCCGCGCGCCCTCGGCGCCGGTCTCGGTGTAGCCGCTCGCCAGCACGATCGCCGCGCCCGCGCCGCGCGCCGCCAGCTCGCGCACCGCCAGGTGCGCGCGCTCGGCGCCCAGCAGCACGATGCCGACATCCGGCACTTCGGGCAGCGAGGCAATATCGGGATAGCAGCGCAGCCCGTCGATCGACTCGACCCTGGGATTGACCGGATAGATCGCCCCGCCGAAGCCATGCTTGCGCAGGTAGGAAACCGGACGGCCTGCGGTCTTGGCCGGATCGGCGGAAGCGCCGATCACGGCAACGCTGCGCGGCGTGACAAGTCGTTGGATCGCGTTCATGGTGTCAGGCCCTGGCTGCGGTCTTGTTGAGGAAGGCCAGCACGGACTCGCGGTGCTCGCTGCTGGTATAGCAGATGCCCTGTGCCTGGCTGCCCTGGGCGAAGACCTGGTCGGCGGGCAGTTCAAAGGACTGGTTCATGATGCTCTTGCCCAGCGCGATCGCCGTAGCCGAGCCCCGGCTCAGTTCCGCCGCCCAGCCCAGCGCATCGTCGATCAGCGCCTCGGGCTGGCTCAGGCGGTCGGCGATGCCAAGCGCCTTCGCTTCCTGCGCCTCGACCTTGCGGCCCGTGAAGACCAGTTCCTTTGCCGCCGCCAGCCCCACCCGGCGCGGCAGGAAATACATGCCGCCACCGTCCGGGATCAGGCCCCGGTTGATATAGGACCACGAGAACGACGCCGCTGCGGACGCCAGCACGAAATCGCAGCACAGCGCGGTATCGGCACCCAGCCCTGCCGCGGCACCGTTGACCGCGGCAATGGTGGGCTTGGGCATGGTGTGCAGCAGCTTGACGGTGTGATGGACGCGCTGCTGGCGGCTCCAGCCGTTGAAGCCGACCTCGCCTTGCGGCGCATCCATGCGGCGCTGCATGCCGGCGACGTCGCCGCCGGCGCAGAAGCCCTTGCCGTTGCCGGTGAGCACCAGCGCGCGGATCGCCTTGTCCGCCGCCACCCGTTCCAGGGCATCGATGAATTCCGAGCGCATGTCGTCGCTCATGGCATTGCGCTTGTCGGGGCGGTTGAAGGCAAGCAGCGCAATGCCAGCTTCAAGCTTCAGTTCGATCAGGGAATAGTTGTCCATGGTCTTGTCCGGTTCGATTCTTTTGCGTTCGGTGCGATCGGTCGTGTATGCGGTGGCGCTCAGTCGGCCGTGATGTTGGCGTCCCGGATCACCTTGCTCCAGCGCTGGCTCTCGGCCTTGACGTAGCGGCCGAACTCGTCTGGCGTGCCGCCACTGACGGCGAGGCCTTCCTGCTCGGCGCGCTTGCGGAAGGCATCGCTGTGCACCGCCTTCTTCGCCGCGGCATTCAGCCGCGTGATCACCGCCGGTGGCGTGCCCGCCGGCACGAACAGGCCATACCAGCTATCCGCCGCGTAATTGGGCACGCCGCTTTCGGCGATCGTCGGCACCTTGCTCAGCGCCGGCGCCTGCGAGCGCTGCGCGGTCGTGACCGCCACCGCGCGCAGCTTGCCGCTCTCCAGGTGCGGCGCGACCGCGGCCGCCGTGGCGAACATCACATCGACCTGCCCGCCAAGCAGGTCCGTGATCGCCGGGCCGGCGCCACGGTAGGGAATGTGGTTCATGTCGACCCTGGCCATCTTCTTGAACAGCTCGCCGGCCAGGTGCGCCGAGGTCCCGGGGCCTTGCGAGGCGTAGTTGAGCTTGCCCGGTTTCGCCCTGGCGGCGGCGATCAGGTCCTGCACGGTCTTGATGGCGCTGTCCGGCTTCACCACCAGCACGTTGGGAGAGCGGCCCACCAGCATCACCGGCGCGAAGGCCTTCTCCGTATCGAACGGCAGCTTCTTGTGCAGGCTCGGGTTGACCGCGTGAGCCATGGTCGCCATCACCAGCGTGTACCCGTCTGGCGCGCTCTTGGCCACCGCATCGGTGCCGATGATGGTGCCCCCACCGGGCTTGTTCTCGACGACGACGGGCTGGCCCAGGTCCTCGCCCATGGTGATGCCCATCGCACGCGCCACCAGATCCGTGCCGCCGCCGGCAGCGAAAGGCACCACCATGCGAATTGGCTTGTCGGGAAAGGCTGCGAGCGCGGGCAAGGGCGCTGCCATCAGGCATGGGATGGCGGCCGAGGCAAGCCAGCGGAAGCGCCCGGTACGGAACAGATGCATGCTGTGTCTCCTGGAACAAGTCGGAACGCCGCGGCCACCAGATTGCATGCACCGGGCGCGTTTCTTTGTTACAGGCAGCTTAGGCCCCGGCGGGCCGACGCACAGCCCCACAATTCCACTGCATGGAATTGGTGCTGTGCGTTAGGGGGTGGGGATGGGGATGGGGATGGGGATGGCCAAGGTACCGGTGAATCCCCCGGGGCTTGTCCGGCAGGAGTGCGGCCGTGTTCCTTATTTCGCGGGCACGACCAGCTTGGCGCCTTTCGTGACGATATAGGTCGCCAGTTCCGACGCCTGCCCGCTACCAACATTCCGGGCCGAGTGCGGCGTGCCTGCCGGAATGAACAGCGCCTCGCCTGCCTTCAGCCGCACCGGCGGCTGCTCGCCAAGCTGATACTCCAGGCTGCCTTGCAGCACGTAAGCGATTTCCTCACCCGGGTGCGTGTGCTTGGGCGCGAAGGCCCCCGCATCAAAATCCACGCGCACCTGTATGCCTTCCTTGCCCGCGACGCTGAGGTCATGGCTGACAAGGTCGGCCCGATGGACCGCCGGTGTTTGTGCCTGAGCGCTGTGAATGGTCGCGGCAAGGCAGACGACGGCCATGGCGGCTGTTGCAAACTTTTCGAAATGCATGTTGGAGTGTCCTTCTGTTCGGATGGTCTGCAAGCCATCCAGCCATCGCGGCGGATACGCATTGCATAAGCAGCATTGAACGATGCGGATGTATCCCGGCGATAGCAAAGGCCGGCACTCCATGTATTCGCTTGTATCGGCGGGTTGGGCGGATACGTTGTCATACAAAGGTCCCGACGGCCCGCCGCTGAGGTGTGAGTCTTGCCGGGTGCCTGGCGCTCACACGGACCTATTTACCTTCCGCGACCTGCCATGGATCCGTGCTTCAGCTTGTCGATGGCCGCATTGCCGAACGAGTGAAAGCTCGAAGAACACGCGAGCGATCCAGAAGAGAGCCGTTCTCGTATGATCGCGGCCCTCTCCGCCCTGGGTGCTTTTACTTGGCCGTCGCAGGCTGCACGGATACCGCCATGGCCTCCGTATAGGTCGCTTCGACACGATCCCCCTTCTTGACGCCCTTGAGCTGGGCGGGGTCATCGACGACCAGATCCATGGTATTCCCCTTAGGCCCCTTCAAGGTGACGGTATTGGCCTTGGTATTGACCGCAACGACATCTGCGACGGCCTTGACTTCACGCCCGACCGTCCCACCGGGCTTGGCACCTGGGGCAGAACGATCCGAGATTTCCCGCTCCTGGATAGAAAGCGGCCCACTGCCCTTCTTCAGGCTGAGCGTCAGCGCTTCCTTGTATTCCACCGTAACGGCATCGCCGACCTTGAGCTGCTCAAAGTTCCTGGCTTCTTCACCGATCACCAACGCGATGGTCTTTCCGTTGCTGGCCTTCAGCGAAACGGAGCGCGTGGCCGGGTCGATGCTGACGATCTTTGCCGTCACCTTTGCCGTACCTGTCGCGGTGGCTTGCCCCGGCGCCCGCTTGACCTCCACCTTCGCCTCGGGTTGAGCGTTCACGGAACCGGCGGCGGCAATGGCCACTGCCACCGCCAGCAGAGTTTTCCTAATCATGACTTCTCCCTTTTCATTTTCGGCCAGTGTCGGCCGCATATGAGCTCACGTTATTCCGGCGGAAGCGTCGCGAGCACTCGCGCCAAACTTTATCCGACTAAATTTGGCAACTTCACATGAAATGTTTCGTAGCTTGATCTTAAAGTTTTAGTGTGTCGATGCTTACCAGCGAGCCGGTTGCAGTGATACACTGAAAATGCAGTTTTCGGCTGGTCGCCGCAAAGAGATCCTCTAATCATGTTTAAACAAAGAGGTGGATGGCTGGCGATTTTTCGTATTTTTAAATTGCACCGCGCAGCCTACTAGGACCGGGTAGCTGCACAGATCTCGCTTGATCGCCCGAAAAGGTGCTTTTATCGCGACGCGTTTCAGCCCGCGTCATGGGAAGTCACGATTTGATTTCACTGTCGATGCTTGGGATCCGAACCTTTTTCGCCAGCCGGGCAAAGATGTCGTGTTTTTCAGACAAGACGGTTACCGATGCGGCCGGACGATATCCCGGGCCGCGTCGTGGCCCACGCCGCGCCGGTTCGGCGGGCACCTGGGTGATAGCGGTCTGGTGGAGTCTCGCAGCGGCTGGCGCGCATGCCCAGGCAGGTTCAGGTCTGTTCATTCCCGGCGCCAATGTTCAGAAGCGTGCCAACGCCGTGCTCGCGCTGATGGCCTATTCTGCCGTGCCGGATCTCGCCTCCAGTTCGCTCTCCATCGACAACGCCACCTCCGGAGATCCAGGCGTGACGATGACCCAGCTTGGAGGCGGTGCCACCATCAGCAAATCGGTGCCGCTCTATCTGGAAGGCGCTATCGCCTACTCTCGCTACGATCCAACCTTCGTCGCGTCCAACGGCAGCGAGTCTCGCAATATTCCTACCAGGTGGAATACCGTCACCGGCACCGGCGGTATTGGCTGGGACTTTCCGTTGCTGGCGAATCGCGAACTGGTGATTCGCCCGATATTCAATTTTACGTTGGGCCATGTGGCCAGCGACCTCGCGGTCGGCAAGGCAATCGCCGAGCACGTTACCGATCAGCAGATCAGCTTTCTCGACAATGGCACCCTGAACGCCTATGGACTGGGCGGTTCAGTGATGCTGGATCTCGAGCATTACCGAGACAACTACGAAATAGATGTCGAACTGCGCTACACCAACATTCATTTGCAGAGCTTTGGCGGCAGTTCCGACGCGGTAAAAGGCATGGCCAGCGCTCAGACCGCCAGTCTGTGGGCACGCTGGCGTGCTCCGACCGGACTGCGGGCACTGGATCGCCCTCTTCGCTATGTCCTCGAACTGTCCCATTCCCAGTATTTGGGCAGCCAGGCAGGCATCCTAGGTTTCAATCGACTGACAACCCTCGGGACCGGCCTGGAACTTGACACAAGTGCGCATGAGGTATTTGTCACGCGCGTGCGCGCCGTGCTTAGATATGTCTTTGGCAACAACGTATCAGGTGCCTCCCTCGGACTGGCCGCTAGTTTCTGACTGCCGGCAAGACGCATGATGCTGCCCGGGGTGCCATCGTCTGCCAGTCATGCTTCCTGGTGGGCCTTGTTGTACTTGACGACGTCCAGCACCGCCGCGGTCATCACCGCGGTCGACACCCCGAACATCAGGATACCGTTGGCCGCCTCGATGGGCCCGAGCACGCGCCAGTCTCCGGACATGACAATGTCGCCGTAGCCGAGCGTGGCGAAATTGACCGCGGAGTGATAGAGCGCCCCGGCGAAATCCGGGAATTCTCCAAGCAGCAAGAACAGCACCGCCCAGATTGCCATCTGGGCGAAGTTGCAGAGCAAAGTCAGGAGCATCACTGCAGACAGCAGCAGGATGTCCACCCACAAAGGCTCGCTGCGCAGCCAGCGCTGACGAAAGCGGGCATAGCGGCGCAGGCAGGCGGCCACGACTACCGCCTGTAGTGCGAGGCACAGGAACATGACAGGTGCAGCCGCGAGAAGTGGAAGCAGCATGGTGGCCTCTGTGGTCAGGTTACGCGCGGCGACACGCGGCCGCGGTCGTCGAGCAGGCGAAGCATCAGGCAGGCATACAGTGTCACGGCGAGGAAGAGCCCTAGCCGTACGGCGAAAGCCGTGTAGACGTCCTTGCCGGCCGCGCTGTCTTCGACCGACTGCCCCAGGAGGATCACCATGGTGACCAGGGCATTCAGCCAGAAACTTGGCGGATGGCGTGTTGGCCTGAGCCCGTAGAGCCGGCGCCCCGCGAGCATGACACACAGCAGCGTCCACAGGAAGAACATCCACAAATGCACGAACAGGCTGAGCGCCGACCACAGCAGGATCGCCAACAGCCCACCGAGCAGCGTGGAGCCGATCAACTCCCGTGCCGCGCCGCGCGCGGTGGTGCAGCTTTGTCTGCCAAGGCCGACGGCTTTCATGATGATCGGCATGTAGCCGGCCGGGTCGCTGAGTGCCAGAAGGTAGGCGGGCAGGACCACCAGCGTCGCCCGCAGCGCCATCCAGGCTGCCTCGCTTGCCGGCGGCCGCGGCGCGACGGGCGGCGGCGCGGTCCCGGGCGGGTCCGGGAATACCGAGTGGACCAGTGCCAGCACCGCCACAGCAAGCAACAGTCCCTTGACCAGTGCGCCGATTACCGTAACCGCCAGCGTGAAATCCGCCGTGCCTGCCGCCGAGATCATGGTCAGGCCGGCAGCCAGGAAGGTTGAGACCAGGTTGTTACCTCCGCCCAAGCCGTAGCGGAACGCCAGGAATAGCAGCAAGCCTGTCAGCATCACGCCACCAAGCCAGTAATAGCGCAGGAAAGGGATCAGCAGCAGCCCGCTGCCAGTGGTCAGCAGCAGCACGAGTGCCAGTCCGACACCAGCTTTCAGCGGCACCGGTCGGTTCATCGAAGCCAGGACAAACAGGCCCAGCACCGGGGCCACCATCGGGATCGCCCAGCCCAGGCCGAAGCTGATTGCCAGGCACATGGCCGTGCCGAGCGCCAGGCGTAGCGCACGCCTTGAGCGGGTCGTGCGGTCATTCGGCATGGCTCGGTTCAGTAGACATAGGACAGCCAGCTCATGACGCGCAGAAAGAGGCGCCCGAGCGGGTTGAGCGGATTGCCTTCTGTGGGGAAAGCCATGACTTCAGCTTGCCCACCAGCCCGGACGCCCTGCAGTTGGTCCAGCTCGCCTTGTGCGAATTCGACGATCACCGGAAACCGCTGGGCCGGGCGCAGCCAGTCGCGGCTGTTCTGGATCGTCGGCAGTGTCCCCGGTGGCGGACTCTGGCCCACGCTGACGCCATATCCGATGCTGCGCACGCGTCCCTCCAGGACTTTGCCCGGATATGCGTCCAGCACGATGGCGACCGGCGCGCCGGGCTTGACGTGACCGAGGTTGTTCTCCGTCATGTCCGTGCTGATCCAGACATCCTGAATCGCAATCAACGTCATGACGGGACTGCCCGCCGACGCATACTGGCCGACTTCGGTGCGCAAGTCCGTGATCAATCCGGCCGTGCGAGCGCGCACCTGCGAATTGGCCAGGTCCAGCTCGGCCTTGTCCACCGCGGCGGCAGCACTTTGCAGCTTGGCGTTGTTGTCTTCGCTGCCGCCTTGCGTCTCACGCGCACGCTCCACCTCGGCTCGGGCGGCGTCGACCTGGCTGACTGCCTGCGCGTGCGTCGCGCGAGCGACTTCCAGGCGGCGCAGCGACACCGTGCCCTGGTCCTCGCTATACAGGCGTTCCAGGCGCTCGCTGTCCTGGCGCGCCTTGAGCGCGTTGGCCTGCGCCGCGCGCAGGCCAGCCTGCGCAGAAGCGATGCCGGCAGTGCTGGCTCCGATCTGCCGGCGCATCGATTCCAGGTCGGCCCGTGCCCGCTCCAGCGCAATGCGGTAATGCTGCGGATCGACCTCGAACAGTACGGCTCCCGCCTGGACGCGCTCGTTGTTGCGCACGTGCACCCGCGTCACGCGCCCCGGCACCTCCGAGGCGACCGCGACAACCAGCGCCTGGACCCGCGCCTGTTGCGTGTAGGGGGTGAAGCGATCGGCCAGCAGGTACCAGGCGAGGCTCAGGACGATCAGGCCAACTACCCACCTGATACCTTTCTTCGACGAATCGGCGCCGGGCGCCGGGTTGTCCGCCGGTGGCGGTGCGGGAGGCTGCGGCGTATCACTCATTGGTATTCACTTGCGGTGTTGACAGCTTGCGGTCAGGGTGCTGGCGGACGGATTCGTCGAGCAGGTCACTCCAGTCCGTGCGCTGCTGCATCTGCGCTCGGGTAGCGGAATCGACCAGCGGCTGTCCGGTATGCCAGCCGCCACCGAGGGCCTTGTACAGGGCAATGAGGTTGCTCACCGCGTTGCTGCGGTTGACCAGGTAGGCATCCTGCTGCGCGAACAGCGCCCGCTGCGCGTCGAGTACGCGTTGGAAATCCGAGTACCCTTCGCGGAACAAGGCGTTAGCGAGCGTCAACGAGCGGTTCGCGGCTTGTGAGGCCTCGCGCAGGATCTTTTCGCGCTCCAGCGACTTGATCAGTCCGCTGGCCGCGTCGTCGGCCTCGCGCGCTGCCTGCCGCACGCTGTCCTGGTACACGACGATCAGTTGCTGCAGCCGGGCATCCTGCACCCGAACGTTGTTGCGGATGCGGCCGTAGTCCAGAACGTTCCAGCGCATGCTCGGGCCACCGACCAACACCCAGCCATTCGGCGTTCCTGGCAGTGACGTCGCTGACCAGCCGATACTGCCCAGCAGCGACACGGACGGATAGAGGTCGGCCTTGGCCACGCCGATCAGCGCCGACTGCGCGGCCATCTGCAGTTCGGCCGCGCGCACGTCCGGGCGGCGCAGCAGCAGGTTGGCGGGCACGTCCTGCAACACTGCGCGGTCGATCAGCGGAATCACGCCTTCCCTGCCGGTCGGGTTGGCAAGCTCGGGCAACGCACCGGGAGGCTGCCCGACCAGGATCGCCAGTGCATTGCGGGTGCGCAGGATCTGACTTTCGAGCTCCGGGATGCTGCTCAACGTGCCCAGATATTGGGTCCTGGCCTGCTGCAGGTCCAGCTCGTCGCTTTCGCCGCCCTTGAAAAGCCGTTCGGTGATCTCGAAGCTGCGCTTCTGTAACCGGGCATTTTCGCGCGCGATCTGCAGGCGGGCCTCGGCCGTGCGCAAGGCAAAGTAGGTCTGTGCCATCTGCGCGTGCAGCAGCACCAGCACGTCTTCGTGGTTCGCCTTTGCCGCAAAATAGGCGGCATCGGCCGATTCGATGGCGCGGCTGAAACGACCCCAGAAATCCAGCTCCCAACCAATATCAAAGCCCGCACTGTATTGCCACACACGACCGCCCTGTCCTGGAGCAGGCGTCTGCTTGCTGTGCACGTACAGGGCGTCGGCGCCGGCCTGCTGCAGTTGCGGATAACGACCCGCCAGCGCGATACCAAGCTGGGCGCGCGCTTCGACCACGCGCAAGCCGGCGATTCGGACGCCGGCATTGTTGGCATCGGCCGCTTCGATCAATCGCTCAAGAATGGGATCCGCAAAGACCTGCCACCATTCGCGCATGCCCGGTTGCTCGCGCTGCTCGCTGGCCTGCGCCACGGACGCGCTGCTCCAGGCTTCGCTCCAGGGCTCTTGCTGCGCCTTGAAGTCAGGTCCCAGTCTTATGCAGCCGGCAAGAAGCAGCGCACCGACCGATAGCAGCCGGCGCGGGCTGGACAAGTACGACATGCCTCAGTTCCCGGCCATCACATCTGCGCTTGACCACCTGAGGCAATTTCCGGCGGCACGTCCTTGACCCACTGCCAGAACAGTTGGTAGCCGACGGCGAGCATCACCGGTCCGATGAACAGGCCGATCACGCCGCCCGACACCATCCCGCCAATGGCGCCGATCAGCACCACCGGCATCGGCACGTCTACGCCACGACCGAGCATCAGTGGCTTGAGCACGTTGTCGGCGAGTCCTGCGACGAACGTATACACGGCAAAGACGATACTGGCGATGGTGGCGCCGTCGGCAGCAAACACGTAGACAATGACCGGAATCGTGACCAACGTGGCCGGCAACTGCATGATCCCCAGCAACAGCACGGCCAGGGCCAGCAGACCGGCACCTGGCACGCCCTTGACCACGAACGCCACGCCGATCAGCAGCATCTGGATGAACGCGATGCCGACCACGCCTTGCGCCACGGCTCGAATCGTTGCCGTGCACAGAGCAGTGATACGCGGCCCCCTGTCCGGGCCGGAAATGCGCGAGGCGATCTGCACCGCACTGTGGCTGCCTTGCTCGCCATAAGCCATGAAGATGCCGGCAACAATCAGCGCGCCGAAGAAGACCAGCAGCGCTGCGCCGAAGCGGCCCGCGGTGCCAAGCAGGGCGATGCCGGCATCCTTGAATCCAGGCGCAACTTTCTGCAGCAGCCCGGTCAGATCGGTCGAGGCCTGCAACCACAGGTCGTAGACGCGTTGGCCGATCACTGGCCACGCGGCCACCGAATCTGCCGGTGCTGGAATGTTGAATTCGCCGGTCCTGGCTATTGCCAGGACGTTCTCCGCAGAATCGGCAATGGCGGCGCCCAGCAGGTACGTGGGCACCATGATGATGGTGATTACCACCACGACGATCAGGGTGGCCGCCTTCCCGTCACTGCGAAGCAATCGCGCCGTAAGCCACGTTTGCAGCGGGTAAAGCGTAACCGCCAGAATCATGGCCCAAACCATCAGGTCGAGGAACGGGCGGAATATGCGAAAACAAAACATAACGAGAACCGCGATCAGCCCGGCGCGGATCAGGACGTCAAGCATGCCCCGGGACAGCACGCGCCCGGACAAAGGCGTTTGCGACATCGATGGTCTCCTCAATCTATTTCTTGGTTCGTGACTTACTCAAATACGTGCATCTGCAGCTACCCCACGATGCGCAGGAGCATAGAAGACCACAGCCGATCTTAAGGGCTTCGGTTTTGGCTTGCCGATGTGAACGAAAACTTTCATATCGATGGGCCTTGAATCGCCTGATTGAGCCTCATGCGACACTCAAGACCAGTGATTTATGCTCGGGCACCCTTGGTTCATGGCCCATTTGGGAAGTCTCGCCTCTAAAACATTCATAACGCGGAAGGATGGACGTCCTTGACATCACCTTGGATTGAAAGGCGGAAAAAAAGACAACGGTGAATCCGGGTTGCGGGCAAGGAAACTCCGACATGCGTCGGAAGCTTCATCCAGAAAGCTCGAGCACAACCCCGGGTGTCGTGCCGGTTCCAATTGCGGCAGGATCACGGATTATCGGTTTTATCTGGATCCATCCCTGGAACCTTGCCGTACCCGGAAAATGCTTTTGCCCCTAGAATGAACCCGCTTCTCCACAGGATGACAACGAATGATCATCGACCTGTTTCTTGATTCGGTCGTATTCCTCGCGGCAGCCCTGATCATGGTGCCGTTGTCGGTGCGCCTGGGCTTCGGCTCCGTGCTCGGCTACCTGGTAGCCGGGGTCCTCATCGGTCCCTCGGTGTTGGGGCTTGTGGTCGCTGTCGACCCTGTTTTCCACATATCGGAAATGGGCATCATGCTGATGATGTTTGTCATCGGCATTGAGATGGACGTCGGGAAGCTGTGGGACATGCGCCAGTCGATCTTCGGCTATGGCGGCATCCAGGTCACGCTATGTGGCGTGCTGCTGGCAGGAATCTTCATCGCCTTCGGCGTGGACTGGCGCGTTGGCGTGGCTGCCGGCCTGGCACTTTCGCTCTCGTCCACGGCGATGGTGATCTCCATCCTGGAACAGAGCGGGCAGATCGATTCGCCAGTCGGGCGCACCAGCTTCGGCATCCTGCTTTTCCAGGATATCGCAGCAATCCCGATGATTGCCCTGCTGCCTCTGCTCGCCCCAACGCCGGTGGTCGAGACGACGTCAGCGGCCGGCTGGGCGCTGGCACTCAAGGCGCTGGGCATGCTTGCAGCCGTCGTCGTAGGCGGACGCTTCCTGCTGAGAATGGTCCTCCCTGCGATTCGACGCACCGGCGCGCGCGATATGTTCACGGTGTTCGCGCTGTTCTGGGTGATTGGTATCGCCTTGCTGATGCATAGTGTGCAGCTGTCGATGTCGCTCGGCGCCTTCATCGCCGGCGTGCTGCTAGCCGGTTCCGAAGGCCGCCATGAAATCGAATCCGACATGGCGCCCTTCAAGGGAGTGCTGCTCGGCCTCTTCTTCATGGCCGTCGGCATGTCAATCGATTTCGGCGTGCTGCTGCACAAGCCGGTGATGGTCGCCGTACTGGTGGTCGCGCTGGTCGGCGCCAAATGGGGAGCGCTCTGGTTTCTGGCGCGCCGGTTCGGATTGCCAAGGGGGCAGCGCGCCTACTTCGCCATCTTGCTATCTCAAGGCGGAGAATTTGCTTTTGTCGTAATGGCGGCGGCCCAGGACGCACGCTTGCTGAACGACGAGCAACTGTCCGTCGTGACGGCGGTGGTCGCACTATCGATGGCCGCAACCCCGCTGCTGTTGCTTGCCCACAAAAAGCTGGCAGCCGCGCCTCGAACTGACGAACGCGACTTGCCCGTAGAGCAGGTATGAACCCATCGGCCAGCTCGTGGCGCGACTGCCCGGCGCCGCCCGCTGGACGCCAAAGCAGGCGGTGCAATCGTTCATTTCTTCCCGATACACCGTTCCAAATCGAACTCGAACACCGGGCCAGGACGGCGTCGCCTCGAAGGGCACCGGATGCCGTCCTTTGGGGTAGGTAGGGGCGCCTCAGCGCATTAGTTCCAGATCGGAGCTTCCTTCTGCATCTGGTCCTTGGTCTTCTTCATCCAATAAGAACCGATCTGGCGTTCCGTGACGACTCCCGACTTTTTGACGTCGATCTTGTCAAAATTCTCGTACACCTGCGGCATGCCTGCCTGCGCTTCGTCGCGACTCAGCTTGCCGTCATGATTGGCGTCGGCGGCCTTGAATCGCTCCGCAATCAAGGCTTTTGCCTGTGCCGTAGTCGGTGGTGCTTTCGGGATCTCGCCTGGCGCCGCTCCCTGTTGGGGTGCTGGTGCCGACTGCGCATTCACTGCCAGAGAAGTAAGTGCCATCAGGAATGCAAAACCAATTGCGGGCAATTTGCGTACGGTCATGTCGCTCTCCTCAAGTCACAATTTTTTTTGAAACTTCGGAGCAGGAAGCCTGCTGGCCGAAATTGTGTGAGCATTGGCTCGCTCAGCATTCTACGCGCTGAGCGCGGCATCCCGATTAGGGAAATCCTCTATCAGACGCGGGCGACCCGGGCCTTCAGCGGCTGGCTGTGATGCGCCCTCAGGTTATCGAGAACCAAGAACACCTTCTTGCTCAGTGGAGCATACGAATCTTATCTAGTTCGGCCTGATACAAGTCAAGCAGGGAAGAGTCATAGTCCCTGGCAATGCGGGCCAGCACCGGCCGCACTCGCTCGCTCAACTTTATGAACTCGGCTGGATTCAGCTCATTGATACGCATCCCTCGGGCTTCAAGGTCCGCACGCATCCTGGCATTCTCATCGCGAATCAGGCGCCGCTGGTACTGGCCGGCCGCTCCCGCGGCGTCGCGCAACAGTGCTTGGTCAGCCGGCGCCAGCGTGTCCCAGAAGCGCTTGCTCGCGATCAATGTCATAGCACCGTAGGAGTGGTGGGTGACACTCAGATAGGTCTGGACTTCATATAGTTTGCCCGTCACTATCTGGGAATAGAAATTGTCCTGCGCTGCGACGCTCCTGGATTTCAACGCCGCATGCAGTTCAGAAAATGGCAATGGAACGGGATCTGCCCCAATTTCCTTGAAGCTCTCAACGAAGATTGGCGCAGGGATGACACGAATCCTTAAGCCATTGAAGCTGTCCGCATGAAGGATGGGGCCGGTAGAAGTCGTCATATGTCGAAAACCGTTCTCCCACCATGCGAGTCCGATCAGATTACGGCTTGCCAGACGATCCAGCAGGGTGGCGCCGAAAGGGCCATCGAGCAACGCATTGGCCTGTTTTTCATTGCCGAGCGTGAACGGAAGATCAATCAGACCAAAGCCCTTCTCGACGTCAGCCAGCCCGATCGTAGCTTGCAGCATCAACTCTGGCGTTCTGCCATCTCCCGCCTGCAAGGATGCGATCTGGCTTGATGGAGATCCCGGTATGGTTTCTGAGGGGGCTTGCACGAGTATGCGGCCACCACTTCGGGTGGCCACCAGTTCGGAGAACTTGTTCATGCCACGGCGCACCGGGTGGTCCGCCTGGAGATATCCACGGTAATCAGCGATATGGATGATTCTCGACGCCTGCTTCGCCGTGGAGAGAGGCTCTCCCGCCGCCGCGGTTGCCAGTACGGATAATGGGATGCAACAAGCGAGTCTTGCAAGATTTCGCCTATACCTTAATGACGTCAATAAGCTAAGCAGACCCGATACGGCTGAATTCCTGAGCATCCCTATCTCCTTTCGCGCTCCTTTCCCTGCCTCGCTTCTCACAGCCACGGCGTCTGGCTCAGGCATTTCTCAGCCCGCCAGCCATGCAGCCATTGCAGCGAGTCGTAGAACTGCGATTGCGTGCGGCCGGTCCACAGCGAGTTGCGCACATAGCGGTCGACGCCCTTGGCGTGATAGATGCGGCCCATATCGCGGGCTGCGTACAGCACGCGCGCGGTGCGCGGGATGCGGGCCTGCTCGTATAACGTGAACGCGGCCTCGAAGTCTCCATTCGCTTCCCGCACGGCTGCGCCGAGCGTGACGGCGTCTTCGAGTGCCTGGCATGCGCCTTGCGCGACGTACTGCGTCATCGGATGCGCAGCGTCGCCGAGAACGGTAGCGCGGCCAAAGCTCCAGCGTTCGACCGGTTCGCGATCGGCCGTGGCCCAGCGCTTCCACGACGATGGCCGGTCGAGCATCTGATGCGGGAGCGGATGGATAGCCTCGAAGTATGACAGCACCTCGTCCTTGCTGCCGTCCTTCACCCCCCACTCTTCCTTCTCGCGGCTGTGGAACGTGACCACCAGGTTGTACTGCTGACCGCCGCGCAGCGGGTAGTGCACGAGATGGCAATGTGGGCCGGCCCATACCACGGGCGCGTTGACTTGCAAGTCCTTTGGCATGTCTTCTACGTCCACCACGGCACGGTATACGACGTGGCCGGTGACGCGCGCCTCGTCGCCGATCAGCGTCTGGCGGATAGCGGACTTCACTCCATCGCAACCCACCACGGCATCGGCGACGTGGCATTCACCGCGCTGGTCGATCACCGTCACGCCGCGCTCGCCCTGCTCCAGCTTGCCGACCCGGGTACGGGTGCGGAACGTGATTAGCGGATGGTCCTGCACGGCTTCCAGGATTGACAGGTGGATGTCGGCGCGATGGATGACCGCATACGGATTGCCGAAACGCTCGCGGTACGATGTGCCCACGTTCACGACGGCCACGTCGCTGGCGTCGAGCGCATCCTTCAAGATCATCTGGTCAGTGAACACGGCCCGGTCGCGCGCAGCCTGGCCAACGCCAAGGGCGTCGAGCGCGGCGAAGGCATTGGCGGCGAGTTGGATGCCGGCGCCGATCTCGCCGATCTGGTCGGCCTGCTCCAGCAACTCGATGCGGATGCCCTGCTTCGCCAGCGCGAGGGCCGCGGCAAGGCCGCCGATGCCGCCGCCGATGATCAAGACTTTCCTGTCGGACTGATTCAATTGCATGGGTCGTCTCCTGGACCTGGGCGTTCTTGCGCTCAGGCGGTGTAGTCCGGCTGCCGCGCCGGGGCGGCCAGGGCGAAAGCGGGGTGCGCGCTGGCGTGGGTAAAGACGGCCATCGCCTTCGGGTAAGCGGAAAGATCGCATCCCATGCGCAGGGCATTGGCGATCTGCGGCACGAGGCAGACATCGGCCAGCGTGGGCTGCGAGCCGAAGCACCACGGCCCTTCCCCATACCGGGAAAGCAGGCGCTCGACGCCGGCCATGCCTTGGTCGATCCAGTGGCGGTACCACGCGTCCTTCTGCTCGGGCGACAGCTTCAGCTCGCTTTGCAGGTACTTGAGGATGCGCAGGTTGTTCACCGGGTGCATGTCGCAGCTCACCAGATACGCCAGTTCGAGCACCCGCGCGCGGAGTTCGTCGCTCGCCGGCAGCAGGCGCGGCTCAGGATGGCGCGCATCGAGGTAGTCCAGGATTGCCAGCGACTGCCCGAGCGCGAAGTCCCCATCGATCAGCGCCGGTACCGACGCCGAGGGATTGATTCCGTTCACGTACGCCCCGTCATGATGCTCGCCGACGCGGATGTTCACCGGCAGGTACTCGTACGACAGGCCCTTGAGCGCGAGGGCGATGCGCACGCGGTATGACGTGGAACTATTGAAGAAGCTGTAGAGCTGCATGCCGACTCCCGTGAATTTCCGTCAGACCACGCGCACGGTCAGTTCGCCGAGGCCGTCCACGCCCGTCACCATCGTCTCGCCGGCCTTCACCGGGCCCACGCCTTCCGGCGTGCCGGTGAAGATCACGTCGCCCGGTTCCAGCCGGAAGAACTGCGACAGGTACGCCACCGTCTCGGCCACCGACCAGATCAGGTGTGTGACGTTGCTGCATTGCTTCGTCTCGCCGTCGACTGACAGCCAGATCGCCGCGTCGGTGGGGTGTCCGATCTTGCTGGCCGGGTGAATCGGTGCGACCGGAGCGGAAGCGTCGAACGCCTTGCCGATTTCCCATGGACGGCCCATCTCGCGCATCTTTATCTGCAGGTCGCGGCGGGTCATGTCGAGGCCCACCGCGTAGCCCCACACATGTTCGAGCGCCCGGTCGACGGGGATGTCGGAGCCGGCCTGGCCGATCACCGCCACCAGTTCAGCTTCATAGTGGTAGTTGGTGGTCTGCGCGGGATACGGCAGATCCAGCACTTGACCGGCCTGCACTGGCACGATGGCGTCGGCGGGCTTGCAGAAGAAGAACGGCGGCTCTCGGTCGGGATCGAACCCCATTTCACGGGCATGGGCGGCGTAGTTGCGGCCGACGCAGTACACGCGACGGACGGGGAAAGTGTCGTCGCTGCCGGCAACGGCGATGGCGACGGGAGCGGGCGGAGTGAAGACGTAGGACATGTCGGACTCGGTTGAAGGTTCGGGCAAACGCAGGTTGAGCGGGCCGGATGCGGTGCCTGCGGCGGCGCGACCCGGTGGTTCTTGTCGAAGGGAAATCGGGTCAGGTACGCGATTCGCGCAGCAAGTTCAGCGCGGAGAGCACCGGACGGTCGGAGTAGCTGAACAGCACGGCGTCGTCCAGCGCAGCGAGTTGCACAGGAGCCCACGAGGGCACCACGAAGGTGTCGCGCGGCTCGAACTGGAACTGTTCGTCGCCGATGCGCGCGGTGCCGCGCCCCTCGACCACGCTGTAGACGGTCGCGTCCGTGCTGCAATAGGTGCGGCCCTGGAAGCCGGGAGGCAGGTATTGCATGAAGGTGGCGATGGTCGGCATCGGCCAGCCGCCGGTGGCGGGGTTGACGTAGCGCAGCTTCACGCCGTCCCAGGCATCGAGTTCGCCGTTGCGGTAGAGTTGGTCGAGCGCCTCGCGGGAACGGTCGTACGGATAGCTGAAGATCGGCGAGCTCGGGTCGGAAACCTTGTGGCGCACCGGCACCATGTTGTGGCCGAAGCGGGCAAAGCTGTCGCCCTCTGGCCGCTTGACCGGCTGCTGCGCCTCGGGGTAATTCTCGGCAAAGCCGCCGTCGAAGAACTGCACCAGCGGGATATCGAGCCCGTCGAGCCAGACCACCGGCTCGCCGCCGCTCTCAACGGCCGGGTTGCCGTGGTCATGCCACGTCCACGACGGCGTGATGATGAAATCGCCCGGGTGCATGGTCGTACGCTCGCCATTCACGGCCGTCCAGGCACCCTGCCCCTCCACGATGAAGCGCAGCGCCGACTGCGTATGGCGATGGCTCGGCGCCACTTCGCCGGGCAAGATCAGTTGCAGCCCGGCGTAGAGCGAACCGGTGATGCTCGACTTGCCAGGCAGGCCCGGGTTTTCCAGTACCAGCACGCGGCGCACGGCTTCCTCTGCGCTGATGACGTGGCCAGCCTGCATTACCAGCGGGCGGATCTGCCTGTACTTCCAGATCGCCGGCAGAACCTGCGGCCGGGGCTGCGGGGGTACCAGCGAGTGCAGCGATTCCCAGAGGGCGCTCATGTGGCTGCGACTGATATCGGCGTAATAAGCGGCACGATCGGGGCCGGGCTGGCGTGCGTCCATAATGTCTCCGTAGTGATTTCTTGTACCTGGCCGCGAGCATCGGCCGCGTTGGGGCGCAGCGTTCAGGGCCGCCGTCGCTCATGCCGACGAGCGCCCACGCACCATGACAGCAGCACCCACTCCAGCAGGTCGAAGCCCAGTGACACCAAGAAGCCCAGCATCGCGCTCGCGGCCAATCCCACCTGCATCTTCTCGACCTCGAATACCTGCCAGCTATTCCAGATGAGGATGCCGATGCCTGACTTGGCACTGACGAACTCTGCCGCCACAGCTTCCCCCTTGAGGCCACCGAAGGTAGACCGATATGGCAGCACGCGGCATCCACGAGCGCGGTCCAACCCGCTTTGTATGCTAGATATTATTCAATTATGAATACTTAATCAAGGAGTGCCCAGTCAGATAGGCGTTGCAGCGTGCGCGAGAAATGCACTCGCACCGCGGCCGCTTCGGCGGGCTAGTGGCGCGGGATAGCCTCAAGGATCGCGCGATGACAACGCGCTGGTGGCCGGGATGCTGAAGCTGCCGAACCGCTGTTGCGCGACCCACATCTCTCAATCCCCCTCGACGTCGTCATGGCGACAAGGCCGCGAGGGCACGGTGCGCCGCTAAGGCGGCGGTCTTTTCCAAGGGTTGTATTTGTCGAGGCGCCTGCCTCTGTGGGATGTCGGTCCTGCAGCGCTCCAATGCCGGCGCCAGCGCAACGATCAATACGCTCACGCCTTTCCCCGAGAACCAGCAGCGCGCCCGCCGGCTCGGCATCACCACGATGTTCTGAAGCAGGCTACAGCCCGCGCGCATCGATCCTGGCCAGCATCGACGTCAGGATCTTCTCGCGCTCACGTTCGAACCCGCGGATGAGTTGGCCACGGTCTCGTTTCGACATGGCCGCAAGCAGCGTGTGCTCCAGGTGCGCGGTCCGTTGCTCGCCAGGCACCCTCACCTCCGAGGCCAGAGCCCGATAGCGGTCGGTCAGCCTGATCAGGCGAATCGCCTCGCGCCGCAGGATCTTGGCCGGCGAGAGGTCGAACAGCAGTGCATAGAATTCCTGGTATTCGTCGATCCACTCGGCGCGCTGACCCTTGTCGAGGTAGCTGTCGAGCCGTTCCAGCATGGCCTTCAGTGCCTTCATCTGCGTGCTGTCCGGCCAATCGACTGTCTTCAGCAGCTCCCGCTCCAGCAGGAACCGGTAGCGGTAGAGCTGGCGGGCTTCGTCGGCGGAAAGCGGAGCAACGAAAAAGCCGCGGTTCGGATCATGTTCGATGATGCCTTCGGCCGCCAGCAGCTTGAGGGCCTCCCGCACCGGCACGCGGCTGATGCCGAAGCGATCCGCCAGATCTGACTGGCGCAACTGGAGTCCCGGGGCAAGGGTGCCGCGATTGATCAGCTTGCGGACCTGCTGGGCGATCTGGGCCGGAAGATCGACGCCCTTGACTTCTACATTGTTCATGGTCGGCAGCGGAGGACGGACGGGGACGCCTGCAATCATGACAGGTTCATGCGACTGTACACCGGTTGGACCTGCGCGCGCATGGCCGCGACGTTCGTCATGTACAGCGCCGATGCTAACAACAACACCACGCCGCACGTCGTCAGCGCGGCCGGCGTGCCGACGTACTCCGCCGTCCAGCCCCAGAACAAGGCGCCCACGGGTGAAATGCCCAGGAACGCCACCACGTACAGCGACGCAACCCTGCCGCGAAAGCCATCTGGCGCCGCGAGCTGGATCAGGGTATTGACCGAAGCCGCTGCGAGCATGGTGCCCATGCCGACGACGAACAGCATCACGAACCCCATCCAGACCACCGGCGCCTGGGCGAACCCGATGGTGGCGCAGGCCGCCATGACGGAGGCGAAGCCGATCGTCGCCAACAGCCAGCCGACACCGCGCCGCATCGCCAGATACAGCATCCCAGCCAGCGCGCCAAGCCCGGCCGCGCCAAGCAGCATGCCGAGCGTGCGCGAGTCCCCGTGGAAGCGCTCCCGCACGAACCACGGCATCATTGCGGCATGGGTCTGAATGGTGAAGCTCATCGTTGCCAGCAGCCACAGGCTGTTGCGGCACGGCGTGAAACGATTCGCGTAGCGCAGCCCAGCCGCGAACTGCCTGAGCCAAGGCTCCGGCTGCGTCGTGCGCGGCGCGCGCGCCAGGCGCATGGCGCGCAGCGCCGCGATGATCGCAAAGCGCAGGATAGCGTTGGCCGCGAACGCCCACACCTGGCCGAATGTGGCAACGATGGCGCCCGCGATCGTCGGGCCGACGAAACGGGCGCCCGCCATCATGCTGGAATTGAGCGCGATGGCATTGGGAAGGTCCTCCTTGCGCTCGACCATCTGCGTCAACAGCGATTGCCGCGCCGGCGAATCGAACGCATTCACGATGCCGAGCACCAGATTCGCCACCACAATATGCCAGGGCCGCAGCAGGCCAGTTGCCACCAGCGACAGCATCGCCACCGACTGCATGCACGCGACGGCATTCGCCACCATCAGCACGCGACGGGTATCGAGACGGTCCAGCAGCGGCCCCGTCACCGGCGCCATCAGCAGGAAGGGAATCTGCAGCGCGAAGGCGGCCAGGCCCAGAACCAGCGTCGAACCGGAGAGCCCATAGGCCAGCCAGGACGTGGCGATCAACTGCTGCCAGTTGCCCACTTGCGCGGCACCCTGTCCCGCCATGAACAGGCGGAAGCTGCGGGAGGAGAGTGCGCGGAGGCCGTGGGGTAACTGCATGAGGGACACCATAAGAAAAAAGAGCGACAGCCGTTTCCAGGCGCCGCCCAACTCTCGAGCACGAGAAGTCAATAATTAATGATCAGCCATCGGCGTTGCCACGCTTCGCCCCGCCGGAACGGCTGGCCCGGCCATCCTTGACGAACATCACGAAGATGTAGAGCCATGCCGCTACCAGCGCAAAGCAGTCGCGATAGCGCAGCGGACGATAATCCGCATAGCCCAGTCCGGTCGAGCCGATGCACGCGGCGAGCGTGATGAGCAGACAGATACCAACAGCAATCCACATTGGTTTCTTCATCGCAGTCTCCCGGTTCAGGCGTCGGCCTGCCGAACCACGCGCGCCCGACCGGCGCCTTCGCGCGATCGCATCAGCGCCTTCCATCCGTCCCACAGCCATACCGGCTCGACCCGGGCCTGCAGGATGGTCGCGTAGTGCCCGCCATACGCCAACAGCAGCGAGACGTTCATCAGCAGTTCCTGCGGGCCGGAAAACAACTGGCGCGGCGTGCCCACGATAAACGTGTTCATCCAGAAGATATTGAAGGTGGTCGGCATCTCCAGCAGCAGGGCCAGCAGCACGTTCCGGTTGGTCACGAGCAAGATCCCGCAGAAGCATTCGAGGAACTTGATGCCCTGGTAAATGTAGATAGCCTTCGCCGCATCCACATAGGCGCCGGCGGCTCCGGGTATCTCCGGAATGAAGCCGGTGGCGAGGTAGCGAACGCTGGAATAGATCAGGTTGGCACCAAAGTAGATCCGCAACCAGGCGACCACGTATTTCCACGGGGATTGCACATCCCTGTTCATTTGATGTCTCCTCTGTTTAGTTATTGTTCACCGTCGGCGACTTCGGCCGCCTGGGCGCCGCCGGCGACTACTGCCCCGGCCGGCGCGCCCCCGACACACCGGCGTCATGCCGATGCCCCGCTCATGACTTGTTGCTGTCGCGATCCTTGATGAGCGTCACGATCAGGAAGGTCCATGACACCCCAAGCGCGAAATAGTCAAAATTGCGCAGCGGGCGATATTCCGCATAGCCCAGCCCTGTCGAGCCGATGCAGGCAGCCACGGACAAGAACACGCACATGGCCACGCCAATCCACATCTCTTTCTTCATTGCAGTCTCCGGTTCAGGCTTTTGTCAGGCTTCAATCTGTTGGGCCGAGGCAGGCGCGGGCTCGCCGCGTTCGCGCGCGCTTGCCACCTTCTTCAGTCCGTCCCACAGCCACATCGGCTCGACTTTCGCCTGCAGGACCGACACGTAGTACCCACCGTAGGCAAGCAGCAGGGCGCCATTCATGAACAACTCCTGTGGGCCCGTGAAGAGCTGGCGCGGCGTGGCCACGATGAAGGTGTTCAGCCAGAAGATGTTGACCGTAGCCGGCATCTCGAGCACCAGCGCAAGCAACACGCCGCGATTGGTCAGCAGCATCAGGCCCAGCACGCATTCCATATACTTGATGATCTGAAAGATGTAGATATCCGAGGCCGCGGCTACATAGGCGCCCCCGATGCCCGGTATCTCGGGCACGTACGAGGTCAGGATGAAGCGGGCACCAGAGTAGAAGAGGTGCGCGCCAAAATAGATACGCAACCACAGGATCGCGTACTTCCAAGGTGATTGATTGGCCCTGCTCATGTCTGTCTCCTTGAGATGAATTGAAATCCTGGCGGGATCAGGGGGCCCTACAGGTTGACCACCCGCGCCGGACGGCCCTCGGTGCGAATCTGCGCGAGCAGTGTCTCGTTCAGTTCCACGCCAAGGCCCGGTCCGTCGCCGGGGGATACATGGCCGCGATGGAATCGCGCGCCTTGCAGGGCCAGGTCCGCACCCTGCGCAATGTCTTCGCTGTTCCAGACACCATGCACGGCCAGCGGCCCGGTGCTCTCGCTGATGAACTGGCAGGCCCACTGGTTCGCCACCCACAGGTGGGCCGTCGGGCAGGCCTCCACGCCGGAGCCGATCAGCGTGCTGCACATCACCGGCAGGTCGAACATCTGGGCCACGGCGAGGAAGCGCTGGGCCTTCAAGAGGCCGCCGACCTTCTGCACCTTCAGGATTACGCCGTCGGCGGCGCGCCGCTCGGCAATTTCCTTCAGGTGATGCAGCTCCTGTGCCGCCTCGTCGGCGTACAAGGGCGTCTCGATGCGCTGTCGCAGGCGCGCCATGCCCTCGATGTCCCAATGCGGCAGGGGCTGTTCGACAAAGTCGAGTCGATACGCATCGAGCCGTCGGATCGTGCGCAGGGCCTGCTCGTAGTTCCACGAGCCATTGGCATCCAGGCAGATGCGCGCGCTGTCGCCCAGCGCCTCGCGCACGGCTGCGGCGGTCGCCACGTCGTTGTCGAAGGTGCCGCGCCCCACCTTCAGCTTGAAGGCGACGAAACCAGCTTCCCGGGCTGCCAGCGCTGCCTCGGCCACCTTGTCCGGCGCGCCGGCCGACAGCACCCAGCCGAGCGGCGCCGCTTCGCGTGTGCGTCCGCCGAGCAACTGGTAGACCGGCACGCCCAGCGCCTTGCCCTTCAGGTCGTGCAGCGCGCAGTCGACCAGTCCCTTGGCCTGGTTGTTGTCGCGCGCCAGCGTGTCCATCGCGCCGACGATCTTCTCGATGTTGCGCGGGTCTTCGCCGAGCAGAATGCGCGGGGCGAATATGTCGCAGATCATGGCGACCATCGAGGCCTGGCTTTCGCCGCGGTACCACGAGGACGTATCGCCGGATTCCGCGACGCCCACCAGGCCGCAATCGGTATGCAGTCGCAGCAGCAGCGTATCGAGTTTGGTGATGGTGACATTCGGCAATCGCAGCGGCTTCTTCAGCGGCATCGATACCGGAATGCATTCGACTTTGGTGATTTTCATGGCGACCTTCACTTCCTTCTGGCGTCCCGGAGCAGTGCAACCACGGCAACCACGCCCGCGGCCAGCGGCGGGCCGTAGTCGTAGATCCGCAGGGGTCTTGCGCCGAAGCTGGTAGAGGCAGCCATGACGATGAGTATCGTCGCCACGATCACTGCCACAACAATGACTAGATCCTTGATCACGTTTATCTCCTCCTGCCAGACCGGCGCTGCATGGCCAATCGGGCGGCTTGCTTGAACCGAAGCGTTGACGGCATGCCGTCCTGCCAGTCGCCTTTACTCTCTCGCTGCAGCGCGTGACGGGTGCGAAAACCCGTCCCAAAGCCAGAACGGCCTGGTCTTGACCCGACAGAAATTCGCGTAGTACCCCCCGTAGGCGAGCAGCAGGGCGCCGTTAAGAAGCAACTCCTGGAGCCCGGTGAACAACTGCCGCGGCGCGGGAGAAATGAAGAGATTCAAGTAGATGATCGTGACGCTGATGCCGGCCATCACGATCAGCGCGAGCGGCACTGCCAGATTGAAAAGCAACATCGTCCCCAGCACGACCTCGAGGTACTTGATTACCTGGTAAAAGCCGATATCCGCCATGGCATGAAGGTACGGCCCGACGCGCCCGGCATGACTGAAGTCCGGAACGAAGTTGAAGATGACGTAATTCAAGCCTGAAGCCAGATAGTGAATGGCGAAGTACAACCTGAGCCAAAGGACAAGATATTTCCATGGCGATTTCTCGGCGGCATGCATTGCAGTTTCCTTTTTGCGGTCAGACAAAATGGATGGTGGGCGCGGCGCGGCACGAGGCCGTAGATCAGGAGGAGCGACGCTGACTTGCTGCCCCGAGCGCTCGTGAGACGCACACCAGCAGGCACACGGCTATGCCGACCGAGACTACGTAACACCACACAAAGGCATGGCCGAGCGCGTTGGGGCCGTCGAAGAACAGCCGCGCCACCAGCGCACAGACGGTGGGACCGAGCGCCAGCCCAAGCAGGTTGGTGATGAGGTAATAGAGGGCCGTCAGCTTGCCCATCATGTTGCCCGGCGTGAAATTGGCCATGGTGGCACCGCCGGCTACGGCGAAGATCACGAAGAAGAAGGTCTGTGCGCCGTAGGCGATGGCGCCGAGCTGGGCGCTGTGGATCAGCGGGAAACAGGCGGTGATAAGCGCGGCCACGGCGGTCGAACCGATCGCGACGCGAACCGGTGCGTCGCTCCACCGCTTCTGCAGTTTGTCCGCCACACTGCCGAAGAACAGCAGGCCCAGCGGTGAAGCCACTACGCTGATCGCACCAAGCGCCTTGCCGATCTCGGGGCGGGCGATGCCCATCGAGCGGTTGATGATTTCTGGCAGCCACGCCAGTTGGCTGCCGATGGCGATACCGTAGAGGCAGATGGCGATCCACAGCGGCCCGTAGACGGCACGGTGCTGCCATGCGAAGCGCAGTGCGGCCGGATAGGTGACGCGATCCGCTTGGGCGACGGCATCGCGTCGTGGTGGCTCGCGCAGCAGCAGCATCAACGCGGCGAGCGGCACGCCCAGCAGCCCCGGCACGATCAGCACGAATTGCCAGGGCTTCAGCGTGCCCAGCAGCGGCACGCCGGCCAGCTTGCCGCTGGCCGCGAACGTCAGCAGGAAGCTGCCAAGCACCAGCGCGAGCCCGCTACCCAGCAGCGGCCCGATGTTATAGATGCCGAACGCCAGCCCGCGCCGCTCCGGCGGAAAGGCGTCGCGGATCATCGACGATGCCGCCGGCGGCAGCATGGCCTCCCCTACGCCCAGGCCGATACGCGCGAGGAACAGTTGCCAGTACGTATTGCTCAGTCCGCACACCATCTGCACGCCGGACCACATCAGGATGGCGCCGCTCAGCAGATACTTTCGCCTGTACAGGTCGACCAGGTATCCAGCGGGAATGCCAAGCACGCTGTACAGCAGCATGAACGACAGCCCGAGCAGCCAGCTCACTTCCAGGTCGGTGGCGTTGAGATCCTGCTTGATGGGGCCGACCACCAGCGAGATGGCGCCACGGTCGATGAACGACACGATATAAACCAGGGTGAGCACGAACAGCAAGACCCAGCCGCCTGGCGCCACCGCCGATTTCGCCGGCGCCGGCGCGACCGCTGCGGACCTGCGCGGCGGCGACTGGATTGTGGTGGGGCTTTCCAACATCATTGTCTCCGGTTTTCGGTTCTTCGAACTCTCGTTGCCCGGGCCTCAGCGGTCCCAGGCGGCTTCTTCCACCGCCGCGCGCGCGGCGGTGCGGCCCGACACGATGAACTCCGCAATGTCGCCCATCGAGTTGTAGTAAGGGCCCCACAGCGAGCCGCATTCGCCGATGGCATACAGGCGCGGGATGGGAGCGCCGCGTTGGTCGAGCACGCGCTGGCGGGCGTCGTGACGAGGGCCGCCATGCGTGTTCAGGAAGGTCGGCAGCATCGGGCCGATGGCGTAGTACGGTCCCCTATCGAGCGGGACGAGGAAGTTCTTGCGGCCGAAGTCGGTGTCCTCGCCGGCTACGCATTGCGCGTTGTAGCGCGCCACGGTGGCCTTCAGCGCATCGGGGTCGAGATGGCCGGCGGGCCAGGCGCCGGGCTCGGCGTCCCAGCGGCACTTCAGCGCCAGCTCCTCCAGCGTGTCGGCCTGGATGATCCAGCCGTTCTCCAATTCGGCGAGGTTGTCCTGGCTCCAGGGAGGAGTGCGCGAGTTCAGGGTCGTCATGGCGGCGCCGCCGGCGCGGACCTTCTCGTCGAAGATGTGGAAGGCGGGCACGTTGATGAATTCGGGCACATCGGGGTTGGTGGCCAGCCAGGTGGCGCGATTGCCCAGGCCGTGGCGGACATCGGCCGTATCGGTGGTCTCGTTGTGGAACCGGGCTGCCTGGCGGTTCACCCAGATCAGGCTGCCGCCTTCCTTGAAGGCCCCCGAGTTGTAGCCGAAGCCCGCGACCTTGTTGAGGTCGTACGTCACGTACACGCGACCACCATCCACCTTGATGCCCCAGTTCAGCGGCCCGGCCACGGCATTCATGTGCCAGAGCTGCGCGCCGACTTCCTGCGCCATGCGGATGCCGTCGCCGGTCAGGTTCGGGCTGCCAAGGAAATGGATGGGGCACGGTGTCAGATACTGCCGGCACATTTCGGCGTCGAACTCGAAGCCGCCACTGGCAAGCACGGTCGCCTTGCGTGCCTTGACAGCGATGGTGCGGCCGTCGACGGTGCGGGCAAGCACGCCGAGGATGGCGCGCGACACCGGATCCTGCACGAGCTGCGTCACCGTGGTATTGCACTGAACGCGCGCGCCGTGCTTCTCGGCCACCGCCGCGATGGCGTTGTACAGCCCTGCCCCGCCGGGCGCGGCCACCACGCTCATGCCGTGGATGCTCGCGGCGCCCGGCGCGCCCGGAAACTCGGGGAAGAATCCCGGCGCGCTGAAGGGCCGCGGGTTGTCCTTCAGCGGCAGCTCCAGCTTGTGCTGGAAGGCCGGGATGTCCTTCAGGCCTGTGACAAAATTGCGCAGAACCGGCTCGTCGGTCTGGCCGGCGCACAGCCAGTTCATGTAGTCGAACGTGGCGTCCTCGTCGGTCGAGGTCATGATGAGCCCGCCCGCGACGCAAACCGAATTGCCGCCGCCGCGATCGCCCTTTTCCAGCACCAGCACCTCGGCACCGGCCTCGGCTGCTGCGAAGGCGAACGTTGCGCCCGCGCCGCCGTAGCCGACCACCACCATGTCGGCCTCGTCGTCCCACGCCGGCGGCGACCAGTTCACTGCATGCGTCTTCTGTACCATCTTCTTATCTCAGGGTCCTATCGGTTCAGGCCGGCTCGGCAACCGGCTGCTCGTCGGACAGCAGGCGGGCATAGATCTCGTTGTAGCGGACGATCGGCTGGTCCATCGGAAGCAACACATACTTGCGGCCAGGCGAACGGTGGATCATGTCCTGCTGCGCCTCGATGATCCGCTTGTCTTCCTGGAAAGCGGCGTCGGCGATGCCGAAGCAGTGTTGCTTCAGGTCGGCTGCGGCGGCCCACGGCCCGAAGTTGAAGAAGAAGCGCGACTTGTTCTTGCTGATGGGCGTGATCATCTGGCAAGTGCAGCGCTTGAAGATCGGCATCTCGGTTACGTCGCCGCCCTCGCTGCGCTCGAGCACGCCCGGCTCGTAGGAAGTGATGGTCAGGATAAACACGCCCGGCACCAGGAACAGGCTGACGACGCGGTCATCGCACGGGCGCGCGCCGAAGTACGGATTGGACTGGCGGCCCAGCTGCCAGCGGTCGGCCAGCACGCCGCGCTCCAGTTGCGTGACGCCGCGTTTCGTCTCACTTTCCTTCATCATCTTCAGCGCGACCGGATCGCTGGCACCGAAGGTGGCCTCGTGCACGAACGGCGCGTGCGAGAGGTCGAGCAGGTTGTCGGAGATCAGTTCGGCATTCACGTCCATGTCGAAGGTCGAGCATTGCATCGCCCACTCGGCGTTGTCCGGCCCGATGATGGGCGGCACCAGCGCCTCGTCTGCCTTCTCCGCCTCGCCCATCCACACCCATGCCGCGCCGTGCTTCTCCACGATCGGGTAGGCCCGCACGCACACGCGCGGGGAGATGCGGTCCTGGCCCGGCACTTCCGTGCAACGCCCGTCCGCGGCGAACTTCAGGCCGTGGTACATGCAGCGCAGTTCGTCGCCCTCTTTGCGGCCGACCGACAGTGGCGCAAGGCGGTGGCAGCAGCGATCTTCCAGCGCAGCCAGGCTTCCGTCGGTCTTGCGATAGATGGCCAGCGGCTCGTCCATCACGGTAAAGGGCACGATGGCGTCGTCGGCAAAGTCAGTAGACCATCCGACCATGTACCAGCAATTGCGAAGGAACATTTCTTTACTCCAGGTTGTGTTTTGAGGATCGGCTACCTTGATGTGCGAGGTTCACGTACTTTGTTGTTCGTCGGAACACGAAGTGAAGACCGCAGCCGGCAGGCGCTTGAAGTCTTCGACACCCCCCGGCGATGTCCGGCACGCCAGCATCGGCAGGTAGTAGCGCAGGTAGGCCAGAATCAGGATGACGTTCAGATACAGGCACCACACGCTCATGGAGGTGCTGAGCAGCATGCCGAACCGCAGGTTAAGGACAATGGCGTTGAAGAAGACCATGAACGAGATCGGCAAGGTCATCGCCAGCGCGAGGGGGACGAACAGGTCAAGCAACAGGAGCAAGCCCGCTATCAGTTCGCACGCCTTGACGATGTCGAACACACCGGTCTCGATCAGCGTGACCAGCATCGCGTTCGAAGCGGGCAGGGTGCCAAGTGGCTGAGGGAAGATGGGCAGGAACCCAAAGTTCGTCAGCCAATGGCTAAGACCGCTGTTGATCATCCAGGCGCCGAGGACCAGCCGCATCAGGGTGATGACCAGACGGCCTGCGATGGCAGCGTCCAGCCACTTTTTCGCAAGGGACGGTGTACTCATTTAGCATCTCCGGAATGGGCAGTCTTCGCGGCCTCGCCGGCCGGCGGGAATTGGACGAAACGCCGCCTTTCGGCGATCCGGCCCGTATAGGCGCCGGTCCTGAACACGTCAATCACTTCGACAGCGGGCTCGCCTCGCGCCGCTTCCACACGGTGGTAAACAGCGACAACCAGGCCTTCGGCAATCACCTGCCGGATCTCGTGGCGGATCGGTGGGCCATCGCGCAGCTCGATCGAGCCGGGATTGTGGTCGACTATCTTTGGCGAGAAATATCCCTGCGCGGCCTGCGCGCCCCGACCGTTGTCGTATGCCTGCTTCATATAGTCCAGCACGATAGTGCGCGGGAGCTTTCCCACGCCGGGGCCGTTGTCGCCATACCATCGCGGATTGAAATGCAGGCTGTAAGCGAACGATAGTGCGATCGCGATGCCGACTCCGATGGAGAGCGCGCGGGTCTTGCTCGCATGCATTGCGGTATTCGTTTTCATCGAGGAACTCCGGCTGCGTCAGAAACGGTGATAGATGCCCGCGCCAAGTGCGTTCACTTTCTCGTGCAACTGGGTGGGTGCAGCGAGCCCGCCGGGTGGATAAATCGTCTGCCTTGACGAACCGCGGTTCTCGAGCCGCTTGAAGAACGCGTAGAGCGTCGTGCGCCTGGATAATTCGTAGGTGTAGCCGATGGCCCAGGCGGCGACGTCCGCCGTCGGTGTGTTATCCGGGAGACCGTTCGTCACTCCGGTGTCGCGCATGCCGTAGGCAAGCTTCAGATTGCCCGCCGCGCCAACCGGAATGGTGGTGCCGACTTGCCACGCCGAGTCATGCGCCGCGCCCAGCCGGTAGCGCAATTGATAGTTGGCGTAGAGCGTGGCCCAGGGCGTTTCGTAAGAAGCTGCGAAGGCGTGCTCGAGCTGACGGCTGGTGTCCGGTGTCAGGTTGGTCGTTCCCGTGGCGCGCGCGAAGCCGTAGCCGGCGCTCAGCTTGTTGGCCGTGTAGAGGAACGTGACGATGTCGTAGTTGCGGTTGACCGGCGTGCCCGCATTCTCGCTGAACACATGCGCTGCCGAAACCGTTACGCCGCCGAAGGATGGCGAGTTGTAGCGGACCGCGTTATCCGAGCGGGCCGGATCATTGAGCGGGTTGAACATCCACGGATTGCTCGACTCGCCGGTGAGCGACGCTGCCACCGAACCCGGAGCCATCAGTACGGGATCGAAGATCGCGGCGAAGTCGTAGCCCGGCGTGGGCTGCCGGCCCAGCGCGATCTCGCCATAGGTATTGCTGCGCATGCCGACAGTTGCGCGACGGCCGAACAGGCGGCCGCCCTGCGCGTTGGTACCGGTATCCATGTTGTAGCCGCCCTCAAGCACGAACACGGCCTTGAGATCCGCCGACAGGTCTTCGGTGCCGCGCATACCCCAGCGCGAGCCAGCCAGGCCACCGCTGTTCAGGCCCGTGACGCTCTGCTCCGAATTGCGAAAATAGCCGACAAAGCTGTCAGCGACCCCATAGATAGTCACGCTGGTGGCAGATGCGGCCAGGGGGAAAAAGCCGGCAACCGCGATTCCGGCGAGTCTTTTGTCCACGTCGTCTCCTTCTAGTCGTTATGTTCTTGCCAGTGGGCTGGCATTGGGGGCTACATACTCTGGCCAACGGCGTCTCTGGCCGCTGTGTCCGAAGGTGCTCTTGACCTGGAAGGGAATTCCTCCGTTCCCTTCAGTCAAAATAATATTCAATTTAGTATTGCGAATCTTATACAGCGACAAGCGGTACTTCAATCTTTTCTTTGGCATTACGGGGTAAACCCCGCTCCTCCCTCACCCCACCAAACGCGCGGACGAGCGCCGTCACCGGCCGCGTGTGGGCGCGCACGGAGATATCCAGCGTCGAGATGTGACTTCAGAGACCGCG
The DNA here is from genome assembly GCF_900250115.1 of Cupriavidus taiwanensis. Taxonomy (NCBI): domain Bacteria; kingdom Pseudomonadati; phylum Pseudomonadota; class Betaproteobacteria; order Burkholderiales; family Burkholderiaceae; genus Cupriavidus; species Cupriavidus taiwanensis. The sequence goes on from NZ_LT984804.1 coordinate 2,656,585, forward strand.
CGCGCTCAGCGACGCCAGCAGGCGCTCCTCCACCGCGCTGCGGTCGCGGCGGTAGGCTTCCAGCAACGCCGCGCGGTCTTGCGCGGCGAGCGTTTCGACGAGATGATGTTCCGGATCGGCCGGGAAGCGATAGCCGGCAATATCTGGCGCGGCCATCGCCCGATAGCGATCCGTCTGCCGCATCAGTCGCATCACTTCGCGCCTGAGCACCGCGTCGGGTGACAAGGCGAAGATGGCAGCATGGAACTCCCGGTGGGCGCGAACCCACGCGGCGCTGGCGCGCTCCGTGAGATGGTGGTCGAGCAGCGCGAGCCGCACGCGCAGGTCCGCCAGTTCGCCGGCGTCGGGCCATCTCACCGTCGACAGAAGTTGCGTCTCGAGCAGATGGCGTATGCGATAGAGTTGCCGCGCCTCGCTACCCGACAGCGGCGCAACGTAGAAGCCGCGATTCGGGTCGTGGCAGACCGCGGCCTCGGCCACCAGCAGGCTCAGCGTTTCCCGCACCGGCACCCGGCTGATGCCGAAGCGCCGGGCCAGGTCCTGCTGCCGCAACTGCTGTCCTGGCGACAGTTTCCCTTCGTTGATCAGTTCCCGAATATCAGCCGCGAGCCGCGACGGCATATCGGTATCGGTGGCGCGAGGCGTGACGCCCGCGGGAGGATCGAACACCTCGCGCCGGCCCATCTCAGCGCGTTCCCCAGTACACAGCGTGCGCGGTGTCGTGCAGAACCTTGCGCTGGTCGGCTTCAGACAGCATCGACACCGACTCCTTCGCCAGCGCCACCATCTGCGCGTAGCTGCCCTTGGACTGCGCGACGTCGGACCCCCACATCACGCGATCCGCGCCGAACGCGCGCACCACACGCTCGACCATCGGCGCCGCCGGAATCTGGGCGGCGGCGAGTTTGCCGAGGTTGATCATCGAGTACAGCAGGCAGACGTTGGGATGCTCCACCATCTCGAGCAGCGGCGCATCGACGCCGTGGTCCGGCGCGCCGCTTTCGCCCGCGATATTGGAGAAGTGATCGAGCACCACGGTGGTCTGCGGGAACCGCAGCAGTACCGGCTTGAGCGCCTTCAGGGCAGCCTCGCGATTCCAGCGATAGAAGTGCAGCCGCACCGATCCGCCCAGTTCCGACACGGTCTCCCAGGCTGCCATGGCTTCGGGCGATGCGAACCAGGACGGGTCCGCGCCCTTGAACGGCTCGGTCAGGCGGATGCCGACCGCGCCGCGCTCGCCGACCCAGTGCCGCACCTGCCGGCGGATGTCCGGGTCGAGCGCGTCGACCATGCCAAGCGCGCGCAGGCGTTCCGGATAGCGCGCGGCCGAATCGCACACGTAGGCGTTGTTGAAGCCGTAGATGTGCGCACGTTGCACCGCCAGCGCGCGCTCGATGCCTTGCTCGTCCATCAGCGCCAGCAGGCGCTCCGCTGTCACGGGATTGTCGAGCGCGCCGGGCTCCAGCTCTCCGCTCAGTGGCGAAGTCGGATAGCGTTCCGCATCAGCGGAAATCAGGTGTGCATGACTGTCGATCATTTGGCGTTGTCTCCTGTGAGTAATGAAGTGAAGTGGTGTCCGGTTTCTTGCGCCCCGCTCCTTCGAGCTGGAGAGAAAAGCTGGCCGTTCACTTCCACGGGTCCACCGTAACGTGGACGGCGCCCTCCACGCCGCGACCGGCCGTGGCCAGGATCGCCTCATGCGTCTGCGCCAGTCCGAAGGTATGCGAGCACACTTCATCGAGCGGATAGCGGCCGGAACCGATATAGCGCAGGGCGAGTTCCACCGCCGCGTAGCTGCGACCGCGCGGGGCACGCACGGTCAGGTAGCGCTTCTTGATCTCGCCGATCGGTACGCTCTGCGCCAGGCCGTTCAGGCTCAAGTACGCACCCTTGGCAGCCAGGCCAATGGCAAGCTGGGCCACCTCGCCAGTCGGGTCGCCGGTGGTATCTACTACCACGTCGACGCCGCGCCCCTTCGTCAGGCGCATGACCTCGGCATGGAGATCCTGGTTCTGCACGTCGATGGCATGGTCCGCACCGAGGCGCAGCGACAGGTCGAGCCGGCTGCGGTCGCGTGTCATGCCGGCCAGGATCACCGTCAATGACCCTGCAGCCTTGGCCGCCAGCACGCAACCCAATCCCTGTTGTCCGGGACCAAATACGAGCACAGTCTTGCCGGGCCCGGCGCCGCCGTCATTGCAGGCCCACTGCACGCCGTTGCCGAAGGGCACTGCCAGCGTGGCGTGGACGGCGGGCATGTCGGGCGGGATCACGTGCATGACCGTGTTCAGCGGCAGGTGCATGTACTGCGCGTAGCCGCCCCACAGGTGCGGGGCAATGGTGCAGGTCGACATGCCGAAACGCAGGGTGTTGAGCCGGTCTTTCACATTGAAGAAGTCCACCTCCATGCACAGCCGGAAGTCGCCCTTCATGCACCATTCACAATGCCAGCACGGCAGGTATTCGTGCAGTGCCACGCGGTCGCCGGCCTTCACGCCCCAGCGTTGCTGCGCAACGGGGCCAAGCTCGACGATGGTTCCGACGTTTTCGTGCCCCATGATGACAGGAGCGTGCTCCGACTTGCGATACAGCTCCGGGTCGCTGCCGCCAACGCCGCTCGCCTCAACCTTGAGGATGCCTGAGTCCGGCTGCACTAGTGGGTAGTCGAACTCCCTCAGCTCGGTCGTCTCGACTCCAGTCTTGACTGCCGCCAGTACTTTCCTTGTCATGTCAGTTCTCCTTCCAGAATATTCGGCGCGCGGTACCGCCAAGGATGGCCTCGCGAACCACTGCCGGATGGTCAAGGAGGCATTCGCGCACTAGCGCCAGGGCATTGCCATAGCCTTCACGGCTGCTCACCACAGGAAAATCACTACCCCACATCAGTCGCTGCGCGCCGAACGCTGCGATGGCGGCCTCCAGCAGCGCCGCCGCCTCACCGCCGAACGTGGGACCGTCCCGCAGCGCGCCGGGCGCACGGGGCGCCAGTTCCCCGAGGCCGGGAACCTTGAGGCACACATTGTTGAAGCGGGCCAGCCGCAGCACCGTGTAGCGCAATTCGCCATCGGCCACGGTCTGCATCGGCTTGCTGGTGTCGCCGAGATGCTCCAGCACGACCGTCAGGCCCGGCACCGCCTGCAGCAGGTCGGCAAAGGCGGGGGCGGTAAACGCTTCGGCATTGCCGACGCAACTGACCGGCAGGCCGCAAGCTTCTGCGGCCCGCCAGATCGCCAGCGGATCGTCGCCGGGGGAGCGGGCTCCCGGGCGCAGGCGCACGCCGGCGGCACCTTCATCCGCCAGCCTGGCAAGCGCGTGCGGAGCGTCCGGCGCGGCCGGGTCAATCCAGACCACACTGGCGAAGCGGCCTGGATGCGCGCAGACGCAATCCGCCTGGTAGCGGTTGTCCGCCTGCCCGATCATCTGCGTCAGCACCGCGCGCGCCACGCCGTGGCGCGTCATCTGGCCGAGCAGCGTCTCCACCGGCTCGTACCAGACCGGCGAGACATGCGCGTGGCTGTCGATCAGCATCGCCGCTCGCCCCGTCAAGCCGTCAGGGCCACGTCCGGATTGAGTGGGACTTCCTGCTTCCACGTGCGCTCGTTGCTGAAGATCACCGTTGCCGCGCGAATCTGCGGGAACGGAATCGGCGCGGTCAGCACGCTGGGCGCCTCGCCGCGTTCGGCCAGCGCGCGGGCCGTGCGGATCATCTGGCGGCGCCAGGCCACCACGGCCACGTCGGACGTGCCGAGGTGTTCCTTGGTACGGTCCAGGATGCGGCCCTGTGTTTCGCTGACCGCGTGGTCCTGCGTCAGGATGCCCTTGATGCCCGACATCGACCCCGTCTTCATCCACTCGCGGTCCTGCTGGTACCAGTTGTCGATATTGAGCTTCTTGCGGAAGTTCTCGTCGACCCAGTGGCCGCCCTCCTCGATGCGATAGGCAACATCCACCGGTTGGGTATCGTCGAAGAACCACTGGACGTGCCACGTGGATTCGTCGTCGCGCGGCACGAAGGCGTTGGCCATGCGGCGGTTCTTGCGCACGCCGAAGCCGTCGGGCGGGATCAGCGTAAAGAACGGCAGCACCACTTCGGTCACGCGCGCATGCAGCTTGCCTTCCTCGCGGAAGTTGCGCACGCCCGCGTAGCGCAGGCCGTACTTGGTGTATTCGACTTCGATCTTCGGTTGCAGGTCGCGCTCATGGTCGTACTTGGCGGGCGCGCTCCACGGCTGCTCGCGGTGCAGCACACCGGCATGGGCCGAGTCGATGGTACCTTCCACCGCCTGCGCGTAATTGCAGTCTTCCAGCACCTTGAAAGGCACGGCGTTGACGGCCGGGTACGACAGCCACTCGAATTCCGGGAACTGCGGCTCCTCGGCGGCAGGGCCCATGTAGGTCCAGATCACGCCGCCCGCTTCGCGAGTCGGATAAGCCTGCGCGCGAATGCGCGAGCAGAAGGCGGAACCCGACGGCTCGGTGGGCGTGTCCAGACAGGTGCCGTCGGTGGCGAACTTCCAGCCGTGGTAGAGGCAGCGCAAGCCGCCGTCGGAGTTGTCGCCCAGCGCCAGCGACGCGCGACGATGCGGGCATTGCTCGTCGAGCAGGCCCACCTTGCCATCGGTATCGCGGAAGGCCACCAGGTCTTCGCCGAGCAAACGCACGCGCACCGGCTTGCCACCGGGCTCTGCAATCTCGGCTGCCAGCAGCGCCGGAATCCAGAAGCGCCGGATCAGTTCGCCCATCGGGGTGCCGCGGCCAACCTGGGTCAGCACATTGTTGTCTTCGCGAGTGAGCATAGGTCCTCCTATCCTTGAAACGGGGTATCGTCTTTGTGGGAAAAAACGGCGTGCGCCGGCTTCAGTCCAGAAGCGCGATGGCGCGGCCGAGTCGTTCACGGGCGGCAACGGTGTCTCCGTCGTTGCCAACCAGGTCGTGTGCTTCGATCACCAGCGAGCGCATCGCCTCCAGGCGCTGCAATTGCTGTGGGCTGCGCCCGTCGCGCGCAGCGTTGGCGACGTCGGCGTCGAGCAGGCGCCAGACCTCGTCCAGTTCGGATTCCCGGTAGATCATGTGTTCCACTTCGCGGGAGACCGCCATCCGCTCGCAGATCGACGACAGCGTGGCGGCCGAGTAGTCGTCGATGGAAGTCAGTTCGTCGGCATGCATGGGGCTCTCCACTCTGCGCGCCGTTACCGGCCCTTGGGGCCGAATTTCGAGGGCTGCAGGCCGATGACCGCACGTCCGTAGCCGGTCATGGCGCTGTCCCATGTAAAGGCGAAGTGCTGGGCCGCGGAATTTACGTCGCGCCAGATCCGCTGCAGCTCGGAACTGTTGTAGATGCCGGACCCGCCGGCGGCTTCGAACAGTGCGTTCACCGCGTAGCGCGCCTTCTGCGCGGCATAGGCCCAGTCGCGCGGAATGCGTGCCCAGTCAAGATCGCTGATCGAGCGCGGATCGTCCGCACTGTCCACGCGGCGCGCATCCTCGCGCACCACGGCCAGCGCCGCGTCGATCTCGGCCACCGATTCCGCCACCCGTGCGAACGTGGCCGATTGCTCGGCTGCCTGTTCGCTGCTGAACGTGGCCAGGCGCGCCGCCAGCCCTTCCGAGAACGACCGCACCGCCGCACGCGCCATGCCTAGTGGCGCGCCCACGAGCGAAAACGGCGTGACGTTCTGGAACGGCATCCGGTAGATCGGTGCGCGCACCGATCCGGTTTCATCGGCCATGCCCGACATCATGTCCTTCACCGATACCGAGCGATGCGCCGGGATGAACGTATCGGCGATGCGGATCGAGCGGCTGCCGGTGCCGCGCATGCCGGCAGTGAACCAGTCGTCGACAATCTCGATGTCTTCGCGCGGCACCACGAAGAAACGCGGTTCGGGCGGCTGGCCTTCGCGCTGCACCGCATTGCCGACGATGACCCATTGCACGTGGTCGATGCCGGAGCAGAAGCGGCCGTCGCCGTTGACCAGCCGATAGCCGCCGTCCACTTCGGTGACAGTGCCGCCGAGACGGAACACCGTCGCGGTCAGCACGCGGTCGGCGCTCATCACCTCGCGCTGCGCCTGCAGCGGGAACAGGTTCAGCATCCAGCTATGCCCGGCCAGGACACCATAGACCCAGCCGGTCGAGCCGCACGCGGAGGCGATCTCGGCAGTCACGTCGACCAGCGTCGCGAAGCCCAGCTCTGAACCGCCAAACATGCGCGGCGTCACGACGCCGAACAGGCCGGCATCCATCAGGTCGCGGATGGTCTCCGCGGATACGATGCGCTCGCTTTCGGTGCGATCGGCGCGCGCGCGGATCTTTTCGTGCAGCGCACGCGCCGCGGCCATGGCGGCGTCGTGGCTGGCCAGTACGGGCAGGCTGCCGGAAGAGGTTGCCAGGGGGGATGTGCTCACGTCTTGTCTCCTGTGTGAGGACGTACGTCTCCGCGCCGCGCGCCGGTGACGCCGCGGCGAGGCAAGGTTCGTCGTTTCTGAATGGTTCGGCCGGGGGCGGCCGTCAGGTGCCGGTGCGCATGCGGTCCTCTACCTTCTCGCGCTCGTCGACCTGCAGGAACCAGCGGTAGTGACCGCCCTTCGAGATCGGGGGCAGGTCGTCGGCAACCGTGTACCAGTTCTCGCCACCGTCTTCGCTGGCGTAGGTTTCGCCGGTCGCGGTACCGGCCAGCAGCATCAGCTGGTCGTCCCAGTGATACAAGCCCATGCCCTCGATGTTGCCGATGACTTCTGCGGGCAGGCCGTTGCGGATTTCCTGCCACGTTGCGCCGCCATCGCGGCTGCGCAGCACGGTGGCATCGGCGCTGCGCTTGGCGCCCCAATCACGCGGCGCGTTGCCGGGGCCGCCAAGGTACAGCACGTTCTCGTCGCGCGGGTCGATGAACATGGCATCGGGGTAGCCGATACGGTCCGCGCGCGTCATCAGGTGGGTCCAGGTCTCGCCGGCGTCGGCGCTGTAGTGCAGGCCTTCGCCGCCACACATGAAGAGCTGTGCGGGGTTCGACGGACGGATCAGCACGCGGTGGTTGTCGTGATAGAACTTGTCCTGCGCGGACTCATAGCTGCGCGGCTCGGTCCAGGTGGCGCCGTCGTCCGTCGTCTTCAGCAACGCGCCCTGCTCGATGCATACGTACAGCGTGCCCGGTTGCGCCGGATGAAAGGCCACGTTCTTGACATGCGCTACGTGCGGCGGCGGCGGGAACGTCCACTTGTCCTGGTCCGGCACGGACAGCATGGCCGAGACTTCCACCCAGTTCTCGCCGAGGTCGTCGCTGCGATACAGGGCCGAGGGCTCGGTGCCGAGATAGAGCACCACGCGGCCCTCGCGCTGCTGGGCCGCGAGCGTGTAGATGTGATCGCTCTTCAGGCCGTTGCCGCGCGGCTCCCAGGTGACGCCGAGGTCGCGGCTGACCCACATGCCGCCCTTGCCGTGCGCGCCGGCAAACATCAGCCCCGATTGCGGCTCAAACAGCAGCGCGCTCACGTGACGGTCTTCCAGCGCCGAGCGGGTCCGCTGCCAGGGCGCGCCCTGCCTTGTCCGCTCGAATACATGCATGCCACGCAAGGTGGCGACGAAGAGTTGGGTAGCGGGGCCGCTGCCGTTTGTGACCGTGCCGCCGTTGCAAGAAAGGACTGCGATCAATTTGTTCTCCATTTCCATGTGACGCGGACGGTGCTACTGCGCTGCACGATGCCGCCGCAGGTTTCCGCCAGTGATGTGCCTTTGGGCCGATGCCCGGGAAAGTCCGTGCATCAACATGCTTTGACTTTTTTCTTGTTAGTCGAAATAATATGCAAAAAAGAATTTCGCGTCAACGACGAAGCGAGCGACAACGGCCCAGCCCACCCGCCCGCTTTGGACGCCAGGCGCCGGCAGGCATACGCCTCGCCGCATCACTGAACGTCGTCACTGGAGACACACATGAACGACCTGCCCCAGTCCATGGGCGCCCTCCTTGAGTTGCGCCTGGAGTCGATTCAATTCCTCGCTCGCGACACGCTGCTCTATGCCTTCGCGTCTCCGGTGGGCGCCGCGCTGCCGCCGTGCGAACCGGGTTCCCATATCGGCTTGCACCTGCCCAATGGCCTGGTGCGCCAGTACTCGCTGCTCGAAGGCGGCCGCGAGCCGCGGCGCTACCAGGTAGGGGTGAAGCGCGACCCCAAAAGCCGCGGCGGTTCCAGCTTCATGCACGAGCAGTTGCGCCCCGGCGCGGTGATCCAGGTCGAGCCGCCGCGCAACAATTTCCCGCTGAATGAAGAGGCCGAGCATTCGGTGCTGGTCGGGGGCGGCATCGGCATCACGCCGATCCTGTGCATGGCAAGGCGCCTGAAGGCGCTGGGCCGGTCGATGACACTGGTGTACTCGTGCCGCGACCGCGTCGACGTCGCCTTCCTCGAGGAACTGCGCAGCTACGAGAACCTGCACCTGCACATCGACGCGGAAGCGGGCGGCGTGCTCGACATCGCCGAAGTCGTGAAGGCGCATCCGGCCAACACGCACTTCTATTGCTGCGGCCCGGGCCCGATGCTGGCGGCCTTCGAGGCAGCCACGGCCCACCTGCCTGCGGCGCAGGTCCACGTCGAGTATTTCACCGCGAAGCAGGAAGCCGCCCTGGACGGCGGCTACACGGTCGAACTGAAGCGCAGCGGCAAATCGCTGCAGGTACCGGGTGGCAAAACCATCCTGCAGGTGCTCAAGGATGCCGGCGTGGAAGTGGCGCACTCCTGCGAGGAAGGCGTGTGCGGCGCCTGCGAGACGCGCGTGCTGTCCGGCATTCCCGACCACCGCGACGCCATCCTCTCCGAACCGGAGAAGGCGGCCAACAACACCATGATGATCTGCTGCTCGGGCTGCAAGGGCGAGCGGCTGGTCCTCGATCTGTAAGTCATTTCATTCCAACCGGAGACATCCCATGATCATTGACTGCCACGGCCACGTCAGCCCGCCCGCCGAACTCTGGGTCTACAAGGCTCACATCCTGTCGCACCGCGGCGAGCACGGGCGCAGGATGCCCGAGGTGACGGACGAGGAGATCCTGCACTACGCCAACCGCAAGGAGATGGGTCCGGCCGGGCACATCGACCTGCTCGACCGCGCGGGCACCACCGTCCAGCTGCTGTCGCCGCGTCCGTTCCAGATGATGCACAGCACGAAGCCGGGCAAGCTGGTGCACTGGTTCACCGAGGAGACCAACAACATCATCGCCCGCACGGTGAAGCTGCTGCCCAAGCGCTTCATCGGCGTGGGTGGCCTGCCGCAGGTGGCGGGCGATCCCATCGAAGTGGTGCTGCCGGAACTGGAACGCTGCGTGAAGGAACTGGGCTTCCTCGGCGTGCTGCTCAATCCGGACCCATTCGAGAACAACGGCTCCGAAGCGCCGCCGCTGGGCGACCGCTACTGGTATCCGCTCTACGAGAAGCTGTGCGAGCTCGACATTCCCGCCCACATCCACGCCACCGGCTCGCACTCCGCACGCTCGCCGTACACCGTCCACTTCATCAATGAAGAGACCATCGCGGTGTTCGGCCTGGTGAACTCCGACGTGTTCAAGGACTTCCCGTCGCTGAAGATCCTGGTGTCGCACGGCGGCGGCTCGATCCCCTACCAGATCGGCCGCTTCCAGTCCGGCGCCGCGCGCGCGGGCCGCGACTTCCTCGCCGGAATGCGCAATCTCTACTACGACACCGTGCTGTATTCGGAGGAATCGCTGCGCCTGCTGATCAAGACCGTCGGCGCGGACCGCTGCCTGTTCGGCGCGGAGTGCCCGGGCGTGGGCTCGCAGACCAATCCGGCCACCGGCCGCACCTTCGACGACATCAAGCCGTTCATCCAGGGCTTCGACTGGCTGTCGCCGGAAGAGAAGGACCAGATCTTCTTCGGCAACGCGCAGAAGCTGTTCAATCTCGACCTGGCGGCGTACCGCTAAGCGCGCGACCCGGAGGAGACCGACCATGGCAGAAATCGTACTCGGCATGGGCACCTCGCATGGTCCCATGCTGGTCACGCCGCCGCACACATGGGGCTCGCGCCTGCCCGACGACCGCCGCAGCCTGCATCACTACCAGGGCCGGACGTGGACGTTCGACGAGCTGGTGCGGCATCGCGCGTCGGAAAACCTGGCCGCGCAGATCACGCCGGAGGTGTGGGAGGCCCGGCACGCCCGCTGCATGCAGGCCATCGAACGCATGTCGCAGGTGCTGGCCGAAGCCCGCCCCGATGTGGCAGTGATCGTCGGCAACGACCAGATGGAAATCTTCGACGACATGCTCGTGCCCGCGTTCAGCGTGATGTGGGGCGAGACCATCGTCAACAACATGATCAGCGACGAGAAGCTGTCGCGGCTGCCACCCGGCGTGGCCCACGCCATGCCCGGCTACATGCCGCCGGAAGCGACCTATGCCGGCGTGCCGGCGCTGGGCCGCCACCTGATCGAACGCGCCGTGGCCGACGGCTTCGACATCACGGCACTGAAACACCTTGCCGCGACAGAGACGCCGCACGCCTTCGGCTTCGTGTTCCGGCAATTGATGAAGGACCAGGTGATCCCCACCGTGCCGGTGCTGATCAACACGTTCTATCCGCCCAACCAGCCGACCGCCGGCCGTTGCCATGCGTTCGGACGTTCGCTGGCGCGTGCCATCCGGTCGTGGGAGAGCGATGCGCGCGTGGCCATCATCGCCTCGGGCGGCCTGACCCACTTCGTCATCGACGAGAACGTCGACCAGTTGATCCTCGACAGCATGCGCGCGCATGACTTCGCACCCGTGGAGGGACTGGGCGAGGCGATCTTCCAGGCCGGTACCTCCGAGGTCAAGAACTGGATTCCCGTGGCCGGTGCGATGGACGAACTTGGCTTCGGCATGGAAGTGATCGACTACGTGCCGTGCTACCGCAGCGAAGCCGGGACCGGCAATGCCATGGGGTTCGCCTGCTGGCGGCCCGACAACCACAAGGAAACCATCCGATGAGCACTCCCCAGGAATACGTGCGCCGCCTGCGCCGGCTGGATTGCTGCGCTGTGTCCGACACGCTCGACAAGCTCGGCCTGCCGGGCGTTGTGAGCGGCGTGCATCAGGAAGCCGGTGACGGCCGCATTGCCGGTCGCGTGATTACCGTGAAGCTCGGCACGGGCGCGCCGCCACCGGGAGAGCCGCGTCACCTCGGCACCACCGCCATTGAGGCCGGCGGCGCGGACGACGTGATCGTCGTCGAGCAACGCACCGGCGTCGAGGCGGGAAGCTGGGGAGGCATGCTGTCGCTCGGCGCGAAGGTGAAGGGTATCGCGGGCGTGGTGGCCGATGGTCCCGTGCGCGACATCGACGAAGCGCGCGCGATGAACTTTCCCGTCTTCGCCTCTTCCCTCACCGCTCGTACCGCGCGCGGCCGCATCGTCGAGAAAGGCACCAACGTGCCGATCCGCGTGTGGGACGTGGACGTCGATGCCGGGGACTACGTTCTCGCTGACCGCAGCGCTGTCATCTTCATCGCCGCGGCGAACATCGACCGGGTGCTCGAGGCCGCGGAAGGCATCGTCGCCCGCGAAGCCCGCATGGCCAAGGCCGTTCTGGCCGGCACACCGATCAGCCAGGTCATGGGCGGCAACTACGAATTCATGCTGAAGGATTAAGTCATGTCAGAACAGATCGAAGACCGCAACGTCGCTCGCGCCGGCAGGCTCGACACCGCCACGCTTAGCGACGCCATGGACCGCCTTGGCATCGTCGGCCAGTGCCGCGCCATCAAGCCGCGCGATGCCGGCTTCCGCATGGCCGGCCGCGCCTTCACCATCCTATACGGCCCCGCCGCCAGCCCGCCGGGCACCGTGGGCGACTTCATTGACGACGTGCCGCCCGGTCACGTGATCGTGCTGGACAACGGTGGCCGTACCGATGCCACGGTCTGGGGCGACATCATGACGGAGATCGCCCATCGCCGCGGCATCGCCGGCACCGTGATCGACGGCATCAACCGCGATGTGCATCTCTGCCTGTCGCTCGGCTACCCGGTGTTCTCGCGCGACAACTGGATGCGCACCGGCAAGGACCGCGTGCAGGTGGAAGCCACCAATGTGCCGGTGAATATCGGCGACGTGCGCGTGGCACCGGGCGACATCCTGCGTGGTGACGCAGACGGCCTGGTATCGATCCCGCGTGATCACGAGGAGCGCATCCTCGCCGCCGCCGAAGACATCGAAGCCGCCGAGGACGCCATTCGCAAGGCAGTCGCCGGCGGCATGCGTCTGGACGAGGCCCGCGCCCAGTACCGCTACCATCAACTGCAGACGCGCGCCGAAGGAGCGAAAGCATGACATTGTCCATCGACCGCATCGATCCGCGCGACACCACGCAACTGGATTTCGCGCGTACCGCTGCGCACATCGTCGACGCCGCCCGCGCCATCCCCACGGCCACGCTGCACGAGGCAGGCGGCAAGATCGGCGCCCTTCCGTCCGCGATCAAGCCGGTCGCACCGGGATTCAGGCTGTGCGGCCCCGCCGTCACAGTGCATGCACCGGGCGGCGACAACCTGTGGCTGCACCGCGCCATCTATGCCGCGCAACCAGGCGACGTGCTGGTGGTGTCGGTCAGCGACGCCTTCGAGCACGGCTATTGGGGCGAAGTCATGTCCACCGCCAGCCAGGTGCGCGGCCTCGCCGGCCTGGTCATCGACGGCTGCGTGCGCGACGGCGTGCTGCTGGAAGAGATCGGCTTCCCGGTGTTCGCCCGCGGTCTTTGCATCCGCGGCACCGGCAAGGATTTCGGCGCGCGCGGCTGGATCAATGCGCCGACCGTGTTTGGCGACGTGACCGTCCATGCTGGCGACCTGATCGTCGGCGACGGCGACGGCGTGGTCTGCATTCCGCGCGACAGTGCGGGCAAGGTGGTGGACGCCGGCCTTGCGCGAGAAGCGAACGAGGCTGATCAGTGCCGCCGGCTCCGTGCGGGCGAGACCACGCTCGACATCTTTGGCTGGAACTGAGCGGAAAGAGGGACGACATGAACCAACGTATCGACGAAGAAGCGACCATCTGCACGAGCTGGATCGACATCCCGGCTGCCGATGGCCGCGCGTACCAGGGCTATCTCGCCCTGCCGCCGGCGAGAACGGGCCCCGGCATTGTCCTCTTCCAGGAAATCTTCGGCGTGAACCGCCATATCCGGACCGTGGCCGAGCAGTACGCGCAACTGGGCTTTGTCGTGCTCGCGCCCGACGTGTTCTGGCGGCAGGCGCCGCGCGAATCGTTCGGCTATGTGGGCGATGAAGCCGCGCGCGCGCGCGACATGCTCATCCGCGCCGACATGGCAGAGATCGAGACCGACCTGGAAGGCACCGTGCGTTCACTGCGCGAGCGTCCCGAGGTCACGGGCGGCGTGGGCGCGCTCGGCTTCTGCATCGGTGGCAGGCTGGCCTACCTGGCTGCCGCTGCGGGACTGGTGGAGGCCGCCACGTGCTACTACGGCGGCGGGATCCAGGACCAGTTGCAGAAGGCGGCCGCCGTGCGTTGCCCGATGCTGTTCCACTACGGCGAGACAGATCCCATGATCCCGCTCGCCGCGGTCGAGCGCGTCAGGGCAGCCTTCGCCGACCGGGACACGGCGAAGTTCTTCGTCTATCCCGGCGCGAGCCACGGCTTCAACTGCTGGGAGCGTGCCAGCTATCAGCCGCTCGCCGCGATGCAGGCGCATGGTCGCACTGTGCTGCACTTTGCCCGCCATCTCGCTACCGCTAGCACGGTCGCATAGCCTCGGGACGGAGAACTCGCCATGAGCATCGACGCCAACCAGTTCAAGGCAGCGATGCGCTGCCTCGCCGGACACGTCTGCCTGATCACCACGCTGTCGGCGGACGGGTCGCGGGCGGGGCTGACGGCCACGGCCGTCTGCTCGGTCTCGGCCGATCCGCCCACGCTGCTCGCCTGCGTCAACCGCAACAGCGCGTCGTTCCACGCCATCCAGGCGTCGGGCATCTTCGCGGTGAACGTGCTGGCGCTGGAAAGCCGTCGGCTGGCCGACCGCTTCGCCAGTCCCATGCCGGCGGAGGAGAAGTTTGCCGACGGCGTATGGGGACGCGCCAGCACCGGCGCGCCGGTACTCCGTGACGCGCTGGTCAGCTTCGATTGCCGAGTGGCCAGTGCCGTGGATGTCGGCACGCACGGCATCCTCTTCGGTGCCATCGACACCGCAATGCCGCGCGCCGACCGCGCGCGGCCGCTGCTGTATGCGCACGGCAGCTATGGCGAGTTTTCGTCGACCGACGCTGCCGCGGCGCGGGAACTGCTCTGGATTCCGACATGGGACCCGGAACCGGCCGGCTGAGGCGGACCATCGCAAACCCGCCGGCCGACAAAATTCCCGCCCGCATCCCTGCAGGGCGGGCACCACAACAATAAATTCCAACAACGGAGACACGGAATGGCTTTTCGCAAGAAAAGGCCGGCCATGGCACTTCGCCATCTGTCATTTGGCATTGCAATGACAGCCGCGACCACAGTGACGCACGCGCAGGGCAGCGTCACCATCGGCGGCCTGCTGGACGAGAGTGCCGCCGTCTATCGCGACAACGGCGGCCATTCGAACGTACGCATGCAGGATTCCGCCATCTACCCATCCAAGTTCTACGTGCGCGGCACCGAGGACCTCGGCGGCGGCCTGCAGGCATCGTTCAGCCTGGACTCGATGATTTCCCTCAGCACCGGGGCGCTCGATCCGCAGTCGCGCGGCGCATTGTTCGAGAACTCGGCCTGGGTCGGCATGCGCAAGGTCGGGATCGGCGGTTTCCGCCTCGGGCAGCAGAACGACTTCGCGTTCGACTACTTCCTGATCGGCGCCATCGACCCCGCCACCGGCATCGCGGGCGGCATGCTGAACTTCCGCACCGGCAGCTTCGGCGCGGACCTGCTCGGTCTCGAGGGCCCCGCCCAGATCGGCGCCGGCCTTGCCGCCGGTGCGCCATACGCGCCGTACACCAATGCCACTGGCGCGCCGGTGGGCATGTCGGCCATCAACTGGGACCGCGTGGGCGGCAAGCGGATGTCGAACGCCATCAAAGTGACGACCGACGAGATCGGTGGCTTTTCGGCCGGGCTGATGTACAGCTTCGGCGAAGTCGCGGGAGACTTCCGGAACGGGTCAGGCAAGAGCGCGGCGATCGGGTATCACCATGGAGAAACGCGCGCCGCCGTGGTCTATACCGAGCAGAACTACGGCGCGGTCAATGGCGGGCAGAGCGGCATCGCCAACTTTATCGCCGGCGCCCGCACCAAGGTGTCGCGCTTCGATTTCTCGGGCATGTACAGCCAGGCGCGCAACACATTCAGCGGAGCAAGGATCTACGCGCTGGCTGGCGGCATCGGCTATGAACTGAGGCCGGACCTGATTCTCGGCGGCGCCTATACCTACGAGAACGGCAACGCGCAACTGAAGAACGTGATCATCCACCAGGGCGCGCTCCAGTTGACCTACACCTTTTCCAGGCGGACCGCGGTCTATCTGGTGGGGGTCTACCAGCGCACCAACGGCGCCTATGCCGCGGAGATCGGCAACATCCTTGCCAGCGGGAAGATCCAGTCCGTGGCGGCAGTCGGCATGATGCACCGCTTCTGACGGCGGTACGCGGGGCGCTGGAGCGTGCCCCACTTCATACGCCGCGCGCCGCAAGGATCTGCATCAGCCCCTCGGCCACCATCTTGCGGCCTTCGGCATAGGCATCCAGCAACATTTCCCGGTTCTTGGTACTCAACGCCTTCACCAGCTTCTGCTCGATGTTGGCGTTCAGGTGCTGGTCGCGCAGCGTGATATCGGCGGCCAGCGCGCGGTAGCGGTCGGTCAGCCGCATCAGCCGCAGCGCCTCGCGCTTGAGCACCTTGTTCGGCGACAACTCGAACACCGCGTCGTGAAACGCGCGATGGTGCTCGATCCATTCCGAGCGGTTACCGGCCGACAGCAGTTCGTCGAGTTCGGTCAGCATCGTCTTGAACTGCTTGAGTTGCGCGGGCGTGGGCCACTCGATGGTGGACAGCAGTTCCGCTTCCAGCAGTTGGCGCATCAGGTAAAGCTGGCGTGCCTCGTCAGTCGACAACGGCGCGACGAAAAAGCCCCGGTTCGGATCGTGCTCGATGATGCTTTCGGCCGCCAGCAGCTTCAGCGCCTCGCGTACGGGGACACGGCTGATGCCGAAGCGGTCGGCCAGGTCGGATTGCCGTAGCTGCAGCCCGGGCGGCAACTGTCCGCGGTTGATGAGCTTGCGGATTTCCTGGGCGATCTGGGCGGGAATGTCGATGCCTTGTAGTTCTGCGGTGGACACGGTATGGCTAGGTCAGAATGAGATATGCAATATTGAATGCAATCATACCTCCAAATCGGCCGCTCGAAGACGGGATCGGCGCTTCCAGAAGCAATACGCGGTCGCGCGCTGCCAGCCAGCCACTCCAGCGCTTCCTTGCGGATGGACTACGCGTTATGCGGGTGTCGTCCCGTTCAGGAAGGACTTTAATGTCCGCGGTCACAGCCAATGGTCGCTCGCCTATACTGCGCACACACCCTTCACCCATTCCCAAACCATGGATTACACCCCCGGCATCAGCCACCTCGCCAGCCTGCTCGCCGATCCCGGCCGCGCCGCCATGCTGTGGGCGCTGATGGACGGCAGCGCCCGCCCCGCCGGCGAGCTGGCGTTGATCGCCGGCCTGTCGGCGTCATCCACCAGCGGGCATCTGGCGCGCTTGTCCGAAGGCGGCCTGCTGGTGGCGGAAACGCGCGGGCGCAACCGCTATTACCGGCTGGCGGCGCCGGAGATCGGCGTGGCGATCGAGGCGCTGGCGTCGGCCTCGCTGGCGAGCCAGCCGCCGCGGCTGCGTGCGGTGCCGGTTTCGCGCACGGCGCCGCCGGCGCTGCGGCAGGCGCGCACCTGCTATGACCATCTGGCGGGCGAGCTGGCCGTGGGCCTGTTCGAGCGCATGACGCAGTCACGGTGGCTGATGCTGGACGGGCCACGCGTCGAGCTCGGCGGCGACGGCGCGCAGGCGCTGGCGCGGCTCGGCGTGGATGTGGATGCGGCGCGCCGCAAGCGGCGGCAGTTTGCCTGCACCTGCCCGGACTGGAGCGAGCGCAAGCCGCATCTGGGCGGCGCGCTGGGAGCGGCGCTGCTGGGCAGCCTGCTGGCGCGCGGCTGGGTCGAGCCGACGCGGACCTCGCGCGCGCTGCGCGTGACACCGGCGGGCCAACGCGAGATCATCCGCATCGCGGCCTAGCGCGCCGCGGCAACCGGAGAAAAAAGATGGCCACACCGCTGGACGACGACACGCAGGACGCGATCGCGCGTTTCTTCGCCCTGATCAACCTTGGCGACAGCGCCCAGACTTCGGCGCAGCTGGCGATATTCGAGGATGCCCTGCTCGATGCCGAGGACGACGACACCGACGGGCCGGAACTGCTGTGGGTGATCCGCGAGGTCATCGACTGGCAGTCCGGGTTCTTGGTCGACTGGAAGGATGCGCAATCCTTTATCGGCTGCCTCAACCAGCTGTGCGAGCGCATGGACCTGGAGCTCGACTGGGGCACCGACGATCCCGAGGACGAGGCCTTCCTGGAGAGCACCAGCGTGCCGGAACTGATGGAGCTGGCGCACAACCAGCTGCGCGTGGCCGGCTATACGCTATGGAACTGGGATACCGGCGGCGACGCCTACGCCGGCTGGATCACGCGCAGCGAGGATGACGAAGAGATGCTGGACCTGGCCGAGGTCCTGCGCTTCGAGGTGCGGCCGGCGGACCAGCCTTTCTGAACTTGGCGTCGAGGCGTTGCCTGGCGTGCGGGGACGGGCCGGCGGGGGGCCGGCCCGGCTGCAAACTCAGTCGAACAGGATCACCGAGCGCGCCAGCTCGCCGCGGCGCAGTTCGTCGAAGGCTTCGTTGATGCGCTCCAGCGGCAGCCGCTGCGCGATCAGCTGGTCCAGCTGCAGGCGACCGGCCATATAAAAATCCACCATGCGCGGCATGTCCACCGGGAAGCGGTTGGAGCCCATCAGCGAGCCCTGGATGCGCTTCTCGCCCAGGAAATCGCTGCCCTTCAACTCGATCTTGACGCCCGGCGCGATCATGCCGATGACCGTGGCGGTGCCGCCGCGGCGCAGCATGGCAAAGGCCTGCTCGGTGGTCTCCTTCAGGCCGATGGCCTCGAAGGCATGGTGCACGCCGCCGCCGGTGAGGGTGCGCACCGCGTCCAGCACGTTGCCCTCGCTGGCATCGATCACGTCGGTCGCGCCGAACTTGCGGGCGAGCTCGAGCTTGCCCGGCACGCGGTCGATGGCGACGATGCGGCCGGCGCCGGCGATGGCGGCGCTGTTGACCGTGGCCAGGCCGATGCCGCCGCAGCCGATCACGGCGACGGTCTCGCCCGGCTGCACCCGCGCGGTATGGATCACGGCGCCCATGCCGGTGGTGACCGCGCAGCCGATCAGCGCGGCGCGGTCCAGCGGCATGTCGCGCCGGATCGCCACCAGTGCGTGCTCATGGATCAGCATCTGCTCGGCGAAGGCCGACAGGTTCAGGAACTGGTGCATGGCGTTGCCATGGGCGGCCTGCAAGCGCGGCGCTTCATCCTCGCGGCGGCGGGTATCGGGCTCGGTGCACAGCGACAGGTGGCCGGTCAGGCAATGCTCGCAATGGCCGCAGTAGGCCGACAGGCAGGTGATCACGTGGTCGCCGGGCTTGACCGTGCGGACTTCGGCGCCGACCTGCTCGACCACGCCCGCGGCCTCGTGGCCCGGAATGGTGGGCACGGGATGCGGGTAGGCACCGTCGACGAAGTGCAGGTCGGAGTGGCACACGCCGACGGCGGCGGTGCGCACCAGCACTTCGCGCGGTCCGGGCTTGCCGATGGCCACGTCTTCGATCACCAGCGGCGTCCTGGGTTGATGCAGCACTGCAGCTTTCATGGAATTCCTCCGGAGGGGAGCTACGGTGCCGGAAAAAATACCCCCAAACCCAGGTTCAGGAAAGCCACTGGCCGTCCGCCGCTGCCGCCTTAAAGCTCTTCCTTGATCGGGAGCACGCGCAGCACGCCGACTCCCAGATGTTGCAGCGGGCCCATGCCGGGCTCCTGATCGTAGACCACCAGCTGTCCCTTCTCGCGCGTGGTCCAGGTCAGGCGCGGATTGCCGCCGTCGCCATCGCTCTGCAGCCCGACGCGGTAAGCCATGTCGAGCAGGGCGTCCTCGGTCGAGCGGGTCATGCGTTCGGCCAGCGCCGGGCTGTCGAGCACCACGCCCATCTCGGTATTCAGTTTCGCCGAGCGCGGGTCCATGTTGAGCGAGCCGATAAAGACCAGGCGCCGGTCGACGATGTAGTTCTTGGCGTGCAGGCTGGCGCGGCTGGACGACAGCCAGGCGCGCGAGCGCGAGCCGCGCGCGGCCTTGCCGCGGTTGGCCAGTTCGGCGTAGGCGCTGGGCTTGAGCTCGTACAGCTCGACGCCGGCGGCGACCAGCGCCCGGCGGTGCGGCGCATAGCCGGCGTGCACCGGGCTGACATCGGTGGCTTCGAACGAGTTGGTCAGGATGGTCACGCGGATGCCGCGCCGCGCCAGCGCGATCAGCCAGGCTTCGCCGTCGTCGTCGGGCACGAAGTAGGGCGAGATCAGCAGCACCTCCTTTTGCGCGCCGCTGATCATCTTCTCCAGCCGGGCGGTGGCGTGGCCCGGGTCGTCGTGGGTCTGGTGGGTGATCTTGGCCGCCTTGTCGGAGACCACCGCGGCCTTGCCGTAGTAGCCGGGCATATGGCCGGTTTCGATGCCTCTGGCCAGGCCCGAATCGAGCAGCTCCTGCACGTAGGGGCTGGCCACGGCCTGGTCGCCGCGCGCTTCCAGCCGCTTGCGCAGGCTGCGCATTTCCACCGGCGCTTCCTTGCCTGCCGGGATCAGCGCTACCACAGGATAGGAGGACGCGTCGTTCCAGTATTCGTCGAACACCGCGGACACCTGCGGCACCGCCGGCCCGGCCACCAGCACGTCGAGGTCGCTGAAGTCCATGTCGGTGCGCGCCGAGAAATACGCGTCGCCGACATTGCGCCCGCCCAGCAGCGTGATCTGGTTGTCCACCGTCATCGACTTGTTATGCATGCGCCGGTCCAGGCGCTTGAAGCCCGCCAGCATTTCCAGCCAGCGCACGCTGCGGTTGGCGAACGGGTTGAACAGCCGCACTTCGACATTGGGATGCGAATCGATTGCCGACAGGACCTTGTCCAGGCCGCCGGTATGCAGGTCGTCGAGCAGCATGCGCACGCGCACGCCGCGGTCGGCCGCGTCGAGGATGTCGCCCAGCACGGCCGCGCCGGTGCCGGTGGGCTCGAAGATGTAGGTCTGCAGGTCAAGGCTGCGCTGGGCAGCGCGCGCCATCGCGAGCCGCGCGGCCAGCGCGTCGGGTCCGGACTGCAGCGGGTAGAACAGCGACTCGCCCGGACGCTTGGCCAGGCGCGGCGCCAGCACCTTGCCCAGCGGCGTGTCGCTGGTATTGGCCGGCGCGGTCGAGGGGGTGCGCTCCGCCTGCGCCGGCAGGCTGGCGCAACCGCCCAGCACCGCGGTGCCGAGCAGGCCGGCCAGTGCGATCGCGGCCAGCAGGCGCGCGCGCCGGCACCGGCCGGCGCCGGTATGCGCCGCGGTCGCCGGCCGCCGGGCGTCGAACGGAACATGGCTGTGCGTCTGGAACATCAGTCAGTCTCCCTGCGCCGGTGAATGAAGGAACGGGGATGGGCCGGGTCCTCATGCCGGCCGGCGTGCAGCGCCTGCTACCTCGCAAGATATACCCGGCGCGCCGGCCCCGGCAGCGGTGCCATTCCTGTCCGCGCCGGGAGTTTGTCCTACACCGCTGCAGGGCCGGCGGGCGGGCCAGCATCCCGCGGCGAGTGCCGCATCTGATGCACGGGACCCTCCCTGGGCGGGCGGCAGCGGCTTTCCCTGCACAGCGATTTCTCTTATGATGCCGCCCAATTACCGGCCGGTACACCGGGAGGAGGCCCTGCGGCACGTGTCGCCGCCCGCGCGGCTGGCGGCCTGGCGCAGCTTGCGGCCGCCCGGCGATGCCGGCATAGTTGCGCGCCTTCGCGCCCTTTGCGTCCCTGCGTGGCTTGTACCGCACGGCGCGCGCCCAGACCGGATCCCGATGTCGACAAAACCCTCCCAGCCTTCCTCCGCCGGCGCACCCGCCCCCGCGCTGCGCCGCACCCTGCGCGCCCGCCATCTCACCATGATCGCCATCGGCGGCTCGATCGGCACCGGACTGTTCGTGGCCTCGGGCGCCACCATCGCGCAAGCCGGGCCCGGCGGCGCGCTGGCAGCCTATATCCTGATCGGCGCGATGGTGTATTTCCTGATGACCAGCCTGGGCGAGCTGGCGGCCTATATGCCGGTGTCGGGCTCGTTCGCCACCTATGGCGCGCGCTATGTCGACGAGGGCTTCGGCTTCGCGCTCGGCTGGAACTACTGGTACAACTGGGCCGTGACCATCGCGGTGGAACTGGCCGCGGCGCAGCTGGTGATGCAGTACTGGTTCCCGGACACGCCCGGGATGCTGTGGAGCGCGCTGTTTCTCGGCCTGATGTTCGCGCTCAATGCCATCTCGGTGCGCGGCTTCGGCGAGGCCGAATACTGGTGCGCGCTGGTCAAGGTGGTGACGGTGGTGGCCTTTATCGGCATCGGCACGCTGATGATCTTCGGCATCCTGCGCGGCGACATGGCGGCCAGCCACGGCCTGGCCAACCTGACCACCGGCGATGCGCCCTTCGTCGGCGGGCTGCCCGCGCTGATCGGCGTGGCCATGATTGCCGGCTTCTCGTTCCAGGGCACCGAGCTGATCGGCATCGCCGCCGGCGAATCGGCCGATCCGGCGAAGAACATCCCGCGCGCGGTGCGCCAGGTGTTCTGGCGCATCCTGTTGTTCTATGTGCTGGCAATCCTGATCATCGGCATCCTGATCCCCTACACCGACCCCAGCCTGCTCAAGAGCGACGTGCAGACCGTGGGCGTGAGCCCGTTCACGCTGGTATTCCGCCATGCGGGCCTGGCCTTTGCCGCCGGCGTGATGAACGCGGTGATCCTGACCGCGGTGCTGTCGGCGGGCAACTCGGGCATGTATGCGTCGACCCGCATGCTGTACAACCTGGCCACCGAAGGCCGCGCGCCGCGCGTGTTTGCCCGGCTGACGCGCAACGGCGTGCCGCTGGTGGCGCTGCTGGCCACCACCGCGGTAGGTGCGCTGTGCTTCCTGACCTCGCTGTTCGAAAGCAAGTCGGTGTACCTGTGGCTGCTGAACCTGTCGGGCATGACGGGTTTCATCGCCTGGCTCGGCATCGCCGTCAGCCATTACCGCTTCCGCAAGGGCTTTGTCGCCCAGGGGCACGACCTGGACCGCCTGCCGTATCGCTCGCCGTTCTTTCCCTACGGGCCGATCTTTGCCTTCGGGCTGTGCCTGGTCGTAACGCTGGGCCAGAACTACCAGGCCTTTACCAGCGGCAAGATCGACTGGGTCAGCGTGGCCGCCACCTACATCGGCATTCCGATCTTCCTGCTGATCTGGCTGGGCTATCGCATCGCCCGCAAGACGCGCTTCGTGTCCTATGCCGCCATGCAATTCCCCGCTCTGCCGGCCCGCGCTGCTGCCGCGCCGCGCACCGCCGTGCCGGTGGCCGGTGAATAGGCGCCGTTGCCGGGCGCCTGGCAGTCCGCAGTAACAAGTAAAAGCAAGACAACAACAACAAGGCGCATCGCTTTGAAGGCGGCCGGCTGTTCATGAGCGATGCCACCATGCCGGCCGCGCTGGGCTCGCTCGAGCGAGGCAAGTGGGCGGACTTTATCCTGGTCGACCAGGACCTGTTCAAGGTCAAGCCCACCGACATCTGGAAGACGCAGGTGCTGGAAACGTGGGTGGCGGGCGAGCGCGTGTATGTGAGACGGCAAGCGGTAAGCAAGCGGTAGCGTGCGGCACAGTTCCGGGGTGATGCAGGTGCGCACGGATTGATGCGATTGACTTCGTCGCAGCGCCGGCCCTCACCCCCGCCCCTCTCACGCAAGCGGGAGACCACGAGTCACCACCGCCCGAACCACCAACGCCGCCTTGGCCAGCCGCCCAGGCGACGCGTTTTACTCTTTTGTCGCTCGGACAAAAGAGTAAGTCGCCGGCTGCGCCGGCGAAACAGCCACGCCCGCCAAGCACGACAAACAATCCAACCGCAGTACCCCAAGCCCCCCCGACAAAGGTTCAACGAGGCATCCGCGGGTAAGGCTTTTTATTCGGCGCGCACTCAAATCCACTGGTCGTTTTCAACGGTACGTTCGCCCGCCGCACCGTCGCCCGTGTTCACCACGCCGCGCGGCTCGATCAGCACCAACTTTACTTCCGCGTCAGCACAGGGCTTGTGCTCGACACCCTTCGGCACCACCGCCATCTGCCCGGCCCTCAGCAGGATCGAACCGTCGCCCGCAGGCCCCTGCCGGAAATCGATGCGCAACTCGCCTTCGAGGACGATGAAGGTTTCGTCGGTGTCGGCATGCCGGTGCCACTCGAACTCGCCTTCCACCTTCACCACCTTGAACTGGTAGTCGTTCATTTCCGCCACGACGCGCGGTTGCCAGTGTCCGTCGATCTGCGCGATCTTGCCGACCAGGTCAATGCTCTGGCACTGGCCGCGGCCGGCCGGTGCACGGGAATGGCTAGCGGATTGGGACATCGTTCTCTCCGTTCACAAGTTGACGGGATGAGGATACGCATGCGCCTTGCGGTCGTATTGAACGATCGTGGGAGATTCTCAGCCGCCCCGGATGTTTCCCGCCACTTGCAGCCAGCGCCCCGGCGTCAGCCCGAAGGTCTTGGCGAAGTGCCGTGTCATGTGGCTCTGGTCGGCGAAACCCGCTGCGGCGGCCGCGTCAGCCAGCGACCTGCCTGCGAGCAGCAGGTGGCGCACCGCGTCGAGGCGGCGCATGGTCAGATAGCGATACGGGCTGGTGCCGTAGAACGTGCGGAAGTCGTGCGACAGGCTCCAGCGGTCGCGCCCCGTCGCCATCTCGAGCTCGTCGAGCGTGACCACGCGCGTGCAGTTGGCATGCAGATACTCGCGTGCACGGCACGCGGCCAGATAGTCGCCCCAGGAACGCCGCACGGGTGCGCCGGCGACGGCGGCCAGCGCATGCGCCAGGTCGGCCAGTGCATCGCTCTGCTCGAGCGGCTCGAGCGCGCAGCCGACATGCTGCAGCAGCGCCTCGGTGGCCGCCGCAAGGCGTGGGTCGGTCGTGACGCCGCCTTCGAGGAACGGCAGCGCGCGCCCGCCCAGCACGTTCTGGAACAGCACCGGCTCGACATAGATCATCCGGTAGCGGAAGCCTTCATCGGTGCCTGCCTGACCATCGTGAGGCTCGTCGGGATGCAGCACGATGGTGTTGCCAGGCAGGCTGTCTCGCTGGCTGCGCCGGTAGCTGAACCGCTGCACGCCAGCGAGCGTGCGGCCGATCGCGTAGGTGTCGTGGCGGTGCATGGCGTACGCCTTGCCGTGAAACCACGCTTCGATACGGTCGACGCCTTCCATCGGCCTGGCGTGCCGCACCCAGTCGGAGCATGAGAGGGAGGGTGGTCGGTTCATGGTGTAGGGCGCGGAGGGCTTGCGGGTCCGCGCCGCCCGGGCTATCGGGTCCGATGCGGCGGGGCGCCTGCGGCATTGTCGCACGCTACGTGCGCCGCGCCCTCACGGCAACGGCGGCTTGGGCAGGCGCGTCTCGCCCGGTTCCGGTTTCAGTTCCACGTCAAGGCGGAAGCCGCCCTTGCCGTCGGGCTCGAAATCACGCAGGAGCGAGCCGACCGCGCCGAACGCCGCGTCGCTGAAGGCATAAGGATCGAGCGCATCGAAGATCTGCGTGGGCAGCACCTTGTGCCCCGTCATTTTTCGCCGGGCGCGATAACCAGCCGCTATCGGGTTTTGCGCCGGCAAACGCGTGTGCCCGACCAGGATCCGGGTGCCAAACGAGCGCAGCAACCGGGCGGTGGAGCGCCTGTAGCCAGCACCAATCCGCGCGTTGCTTTCACCACGAAGCCCGACCTGCCGCCTTGACGCCGCCGCTATGGGATAGGCATCATTCGGTCTTTCCTAAATGCGAATTATTCGCATTTGTATTGACATTTACATACAGGCCTGCCTCTCTTCCTGCTGTTCCATCATGAGCCGCCAAGTCCTTCGCGCCGCGCGTGCGCGCGCACCCCAACCCCGCCATCTCGCCGTGCTGGCGCAACTTGCCGTGCTCGCCGGCTTTCCGGCCACGGCCGCGCTGGCGCAGCAAGCGGCGGCGCCGGCCGACGCGGCGTCGCTGCCGGCGGTGACCGTGAGCGCCGCGGCGGTGGACGATTCCGGCCTGCAGCTTGAGAAAAAGGCCAGCACCGGCGCGCTGGGTTCGCGCACGCAGCTGGACACGCCCTACTCCACCACCATCGTCACCGGCGAAGACCTGGCCGAGCGCCAGGTGGCCAAGCTCGGCGATGTCTTCGCCATGGATGCGTCGGTCAGCGACAACGGCAACGGCTACAACAGCTGGTCCAGCTACCTGAGCGTGCGCGGCCTGCAGATCGACTGGCAGAACGGCTTCAAGATCAACGGCCTGCCGTTCGTGGCCTACGGCATCACGCTGCCGTACGAGCACATGGAGCAGGTGGAGCTGCTCAAGGGCCTGCCGGGCTTCATGTACGGCTTCGCCACGCCGGGCGGCATCGTCAACTACGTCACCAAGAAGCCGACCGACACCTTCACGGCGTCGTTCGAGCTGGGCTACCGTGCCGCCAATGTCTGGAGCGAGCACGTTGACCTGGGCGGCCGCGCCGGCCCGGACAATATGTTCGGCTACCGCCTGAACGCGACGCACGAGGAAGGCACGCCCTACAACGCGCGCAACATCCGGCGCGACAGCGTGTCGCTGGGGCTGGACGCGCGCCTCACCCGGGACCTGACCTGGACCTTCGATTCGATCTACCAGGACCGCCGCGCCACCGGCCAGATGCCGTCGTTCAGCCTGTGGAGCTATGGCGATACGGCGCTGCCGGGCGCGGTATCCGGGCGCATCCGCAACTTCGCCGGCGCCGACCAGCACCTGAACACCAACCTGCAGCTGTACAGCACCGGCCTGCGCTACCACATCGATCCGGACTGGACGGTCAGCACCAGCTACAGCTTCACCAAGGTCAACCGCAGCCGCAACGAGAGCACCTACAACCTGCTGAACCAGGCCGGCGATTACATCGACCAGCGCTACGACACCGCGCAGAACCAGCAGGTGGGGCAATGGCAGGCGATGCTGGAAGGCAAGTTCCGCACCGGCCCATTCGGCCACCAGCTGGTGGCGGGCCTGTCGTGGCAGAAGCAGATCGACCGCTATGACAACAACGGCTTCGGCGCGGTCATTGGCACCGGCAATATCTTCGCGCCCAACACCAACACGTATTACAGCTCGACCGCCTTCAACAAGGTGCGCAACAGCGACATCACGCAGAAATCGGTGTTCGCCAGCGATACCGTGCAGCTGAGCGAGCGCTGGTCGGTGCTGGCCGGCCTGCGCGTGACCAACTTCGAGCAGAACGGCTATGTGCCGGTCACCTCCAGCTACAGCAAGTCCGGCGTGGTCACGCCGACGCTGGCGCTGATGTTCAAGCCGGTGCCCACGGCCACGGTCTATGCCAGCTACGTCGAGGCGCTGGAGCCGGGCTCGATCGTGCCGGACGGCTACACCAACGCGCGCCAGCTGCTCAGCCCGATCCGCAGCAAGCAGTATGAAATCGGCGTCAAGGCCGACCAGGCCGCGTGGAGCGCGACCGCGGCCGCCTTCCGCATCGAGCGCGGCGCCGAGTACGACAGCATCAGCGGCGGCGTGCCGACGCGCCAGCAGGATGGCACCTCGATCTACCAGGGGCTGGAACTGGCGGGCGTGTACCGCCTGGGCTCGCAATGGGAATTCGGCGCCAGCGCGATGTATCTCGATTCGTACTACGACAAGGGCGTGGCCAACAGCGGCAACCGCGTCGCCGGCGCGCCCGGCTTCATCATGGCCGGCCGCGTCAGCTACCGCGTGCCGTTCGTGCCGGGCCTGCGCCTTGGCGTCGATGGCAAATACACCGGCAGCACCAAGCTCAATGCCGCCAATACACTCGACGCCGGCGGCTACACGGTGTTCAACCTCGGCGCCAGCTACAGCACCCGCGTCGCCGGCAAGGACCTTACGCTGCGCGCCGCGCTGAACAACGTGACCAACAAGCGCTACTGGGGCTTCCAGTACGAGAACTACATCCAGCCGGCGGACCCGCGCAGCATCAGCCTGACGGCGAAGATCGCGTATTGAAGGCCATCGCCCGCCCGCACCGACACCCGCTCTTCGGAGCGGGTTTTTTTTGGTCGTCGCCGAATCCCCGGGGAATGGCGTAGGTTGCGTGGTTGATGCCGTTGACTTCGTGGATGCGCCGGCCCTTTCCCCCGCCCCTCCACCGCAAGCGGGAGAGGGGAGGAAACAGGTGGGAAGCGAAACGCTGCCGGGCTCGCCTGCGCGGGCGAAACAGCCACGCCGGCCAAGCCCCCCTTCAGGGAAAACGAATGTTGACAATCACAAATCCGTGATCTACAACATCGTCTACACACTTAATCGATTTTGTAGACAATTTAGTAGACACATAAACAACAGCCCCTGGCGCACCGCACAGAGCTCCGAAGGGCCGCGCGTCGCCTATCGTCAAGACACACATCTGCCAGGAGACTCAGATGATGCAAAGCACCGCAACACCCGCCGACGCAGCGCACGTGCAGGGCGGGCATGCCGCACACGGCAATGCCCTGATCAAGCCCAGCTATGACGAACGCCTGACCAATGAGGACCTGGCGCCGCTGCGCAAGCAGACCTGGGGCACCTACAACATCTTTGCCTTCTGGATGTCCGATGTGCACAGCGTGGGCGGCTACATCACCGCGGGCAGCCTGTTCGCGCTGGGGCTGACCAGCTGGCAGGTGCTGGTGTCGCTGCTGGTGGGGATCGTGATCGTGCAGTATTTCTGCAACCTGGTGGCCAAGCCGAGCCAGGTGACCGGCACGCCTTATCCGGTGATCTGCCGCGCCTCGTTCGGCGTGCTCGGCGCCAATATCCCGGCCATCATCCGCGGACTGATCGCGGTGGCGTGGTACGGCATCCAGACCTACCTGGCGTCGAGCGCGTTCCTGGTGCTGGCGCTGCACTTCTTCCCGGCGCTGGCGCCGTATGCCGACGTAAAGCTGCACGGCTTCGCCGGGCTGTCGACGCTGGGCTGGGCCGCGTTCATGGTGCTGTGGGTGCTGCAGGCGCTGGTGTTCTGGACCGGCATGGAGACCATCCGCAAGTTCATCGACTGGGCCGGCCCGGCGGTGTACGTGGTGATGATCGCGCTGGCGATCTGGCTGGTGAACAAGGCCGGCTGGGAGAACGTCAACTTCACGCTGAGCTTCGTCAAGTACACCGGCTGGGAAGCGGTGCCGGTGATGCTGAGCGCGATCGCGCTGGTGGTGTCGTATTTCTCCGGCCCGATGCTGAACTTCGGTGACTTCTCGCGCTATGCCAAGGATTTCAAGTCGGTCAGGCGCGGCAACTTCTGGGGCCTGCCGGTCAACTTCCTGGGCTTCTCGCTGCTGACCGTGATCACCACCTCGGCCACGCTGCCGGTGTTCGGCAAGCTGATCACCGATCCGGTGGAGACCGTCAGCCATATCGACAGCACCTTCGCCATGCTGCTGGGCGCGTTCACCTTCATGACCGCGACCATCGGCATCAACATCGTCGCCAATTTCGTCTCGCCGGCGTTCGACTTCTCCAACGTGTCGCCCAAGCACATCAGCTGGCGCACCGGCGGCATGATCGCCGCGGTGGCCTCGATCTTCATCACCCCCTGGAACCTGTACAACAATCCGGCGGTGATCCACTACACGCTGGACGTGCTGGGCGCCTTCATCGGCCCGCTGTTCGGCATCCTGATCGCCGACTACTACCTGGTGCGGCGCCAGCACGTGGAAGTCGACGACCTGTACACGCTGAACCCGCGCGGCCGCTACTGGTACCGCAACGGCTTCAACCCGGCGGCGGTGGCCACCATGATTCCCGCGGCCATCATCCCGATCCTGTGCGTGGTGGTGCCAGCCTGGCAGGCGGCGGCCAACTACAGCTGGTTTATCGGCATGGGCATTGCGCTGGTGCTGTACCGGCAGCTGGCACCGCGCATGATCCCCGGCCACCAGGGCGGCCGCGCCGCCAGCCAGGCCTGACCCCACTCCCTATCTCCACCGCATGATTTCGACCGCACCAGGCAGAGCCGCGTCCATGAAGCTGAAGATCATCAACCCCAATACCACCCAGAGCATGACCGACAAGATCGGGCAGTGCGCAGCGGCCGTGGCGGCGCCCGGCACGCGCATCAGCGCGGTCAGCCCGCGCATGGGCCCGGCTTCGATCGAAAGCCACTATGACGAGGCGCTGTCGGTGCCCGGCATCCTCGACGAGATCCTGGCCGGCGAGCAGGAAGGCGTGGATGGCTACGTCATCGCCTGCTTCGGCGACCCCGGCCTGTACGCCGCGCGCGAAGTGGCGCGCGGGCCGGTGATCGGCATCGCCGAGGCCGCCATGCACATGGCCAGCGTGGTCGGCAGCAGCTTCAGCGTGGTCACCACGCTGGCGCGCACCTGCAATATCGCCTGGCACCTGGCCGAGCGCTACGGCATGAAGCGCTTCTGCAACAACGTGCGCGCCTGCGACCTGCCGGTGCTGGAGCTGGAGCGCCCCGGCTCCGATGCGCGCCGCATCATCACCGAGGCCTGCCGGGTGGCGCTCGCCGAAGACCGCAGCGAATGCATCGTGCTCGGCTGCGCCGGCATGGCCGACCTGTGCGACGAGATTGCCGAAGCCATCGGCGCACCGGTGATCGACGGTGTGTCGTGCGCGGTCAAGCTGGCCGAGGCGCTGGTCTCGGTGCGCCTGGGCACCAGCAAGCGCGGCGACTGGGCGCGGCCGCTGCCCAAGGCCTATGCCGGCATGCTGGCCCCCTATGCCCTGAACTGAACGCCATGTCTTCCCGCACCTTGTCCGCTTCCACCACCATGCTCCAGTCCCGCTATCCCCGCGATCTCATCGGTTACGGCGCCCGTCCGCCGCACGCCCGCTGGCCGGGCGGCGCGCGCGTCGCGCTGCAGTTCGTGCTCAACTACGAAGAAGGCGGCGAGAACTGCGTGCTGCACGGCGACGCCGCCTCCGAGCAGTTCCTGTCCGAGATCGTCGGCGCCGCGGCCTATCCCGACCGCCACATGAGCATGGAGGGCATCTACGAATACGGCTCGCGCGCCGGCGTCTGGCGCCTCCTGCGCGAATTCGAAAAGCGCGGCCTGCCGCTGACCATCTTCGGCGTGTCGATGGCGCTGCAGCGCCATCCGGAGCTGACCCGCGCCTTCGTCGAGCTGGGCCACGAGATCGCCTGCCACGGCTGGCGCTGGATCCACTACCAGAACATCGACGAAGCCACCGAGCGCGAGCACATGCGCATCGGCATGCAGATCATCAAGGACCTGACCGGCGAGTTGCCGCTGGGCTGGTACACCGGCCGCGACAGCCCCAACACGCGCCGCCTGGTGGTCGAGCACGGCGGCTTCCTCTATGACTCCGACTACTACGGCGACGACCTGCCGTTCTGGACCGAGGTCGAAGTCACCGGCGGCGAGAAGAAGCCGCACCTGGTGGTGCCGTACACGCTCGACTCGAACGACATGCGCTTCGCCACGCCGCAGGGCTTCAACACCGGCGAGCACTTCTTCCAGTACCTGAAGGACGCGTTCGACGTGCTGTACGAGGAAGGCGACCCGAGCGGCCAGGACAGCCCCAAGCTGCTGTCGATCGGCATGCACTGCCGCCTGCTCGGCCGCCCGGGCCGCTTCCGCGCGCTGCAGCGCTTTCTTGATTATGTGCAGGGGCACGACAAGGTGTGGATCTGCCGCCGTGTCGACATCGCCCGGCACTGGGCGCAGGTGCATCCGTTCCAGGCGCGCGACACCGCCGCCGCAGCGCTCCCTGCCTGCAGGGAAACCGCGCCGGCCTGACCCTGCAGCTTCGCTGTCGCCATAGTTGTGTACGATAGAGCCGTGTTTCGTCGCCAGTTCCGGCGACAGGCTCAATGTCCGTACCCTGATATGGCAACCACATCGAAAAAGGCGGCGCCCGGCGCCGCCGCCAAAGCCCCGCGCCGGGCCGCCGCCAAGGCTACCCCGAAGGCCCCGCCGAAAGCCGCGACCAAAGCCGCCGCCAATGCCGCCCCGGACGACGAGACCGGCACGGAAGGCGCCGCCGGCGAGGCGTCGGCCACCGAGGCGATCTACCTGAGCCTGCTCTACGCCATCATGGAGCACCGCCTGCTGGCGGGCACCAAGCTGGTGGAGGAGCGGCTGTGCGAAGTCACCGGCGCCAGCCGGGCGCGCATCCGCCAGGTGTTTGCGCGCCTGGCGCACGAGAAGCTGGTGACGCTGGTGCCCAACCGCGGCGCCTTTGTCTCCAGCCCGACCGTGGACGAAGCGCGCGAGGTGTTCCAGGCGCGCCGCGTGGTCGAGCCCGCGCTGGCCGCCGAACTGGCACAACGCGCCACGCCCGCCAAGGTGCGGAGCCTGCGCCGCCATGCCATGGAAGAAGACAACGCGCGCGCCCGCGGCGACCGCGCGGCAATGATCCGCCTGTCGGGCGAGTTCCATATCCTGCTGGCCGAGATGGCCGGCAACGCCATCCTGGAAAAGCTGATCCGCGAGATGGTGTCGCTGACCTGCCTGATCATCACGCTGTACGACCGCCCCGGCGCTCCCGCCTGCGCCGAGCACGAGCACCGGCAATTGATCGACGCCATCGAGCAGCGCGATGCCGCGCGCGCCAGCGCGCTGATGGCGGAGCACCTCGAGCACATCGAAGGCTCGCTCGACCTGAGCCTGCCGGACAGCGGCGCGCCGGACTTCTACAGCATCTTCAGCAAGGGCTGAAACCAGCAAGCCTGCGGCCCGGGGATTGCACTCCGCGTGCGGCAGCCTAGACTGGCTGCATGACAGGCGGCGCGCCCCGCGCCGCAGGGGAGGTCCATCATGGCCACCATCGAGCCGCCCGGCGCCACCGGCCGGGCGCCTCTGGCGTTCGCGCGACTGTATGCGGACGCGGCCGGCGAATCGCACTTCGCGCCGCTTGCCGTTGCCGTCACCGAGCGCCTGTTCGCGCCGCCCGCGCGCGCGTTCTGGGTGTCGCCACTGGAGCAAGCCGCGCGGCAGGGCTTCCTGGTCGTGCCCGCCGGCTGGATCGGCGAACCGCACCCGTCGCCGCTGCGCATGTGGATCTTCGTGCTGGGCGGCGCGATGGAATTCGAGGCAAGCGATGGCGAGCGCCGGGCGCTGCCGACAGGCAGCGGTCTGCTGCTC
The DNA here is from genome assembly GCF_900250115.1 of Cupriavidus taiwanensis. NCBI lineage: Bacteria > Pseudomonadati > Pseudomonadota > Betaproteobacteria > Burkholderiales > Burkholderiaceae > Cupriavidus > Cupriavidus taiwanensis. The sequence goes on from NZ_LT984804.1 coordinate 2,689,049, forward strand.
GAAGACACCACCGGCAAGGGCCATGCCAGCAAGGTGGTCGGCGCCGCCGACGCCACGCTGGCGGTGGTGCAGATGCCGGTGCCGCCGGGCTCAGACCCATGACCGCGCCCGAGCCAGCCACATCCGCCAAGCCGGCCCCGCAAGTGGTGCCCACCGGCTATCGCCAGGGCATCATCACCGCCATCACCGTGCTGCTGGGCTTTTCGCTGGGGTTCTGGCGCTTCTGGGGCTTCGAAAGCCCCGGCGAGTGGGACTGGCGCTCGCTGCTGGCGGCAGTCTCGCTGCTGGCCGCGGTGGTGCTGCAGATCGTCGCGCTGTTCCGCGCGCTGCGGGTCGAGGACGACGCCGTGCCTGAATATCGCAAGACGGTGCGCTGCTTTATCGCATCGGCCATCGCGCTGGTGATCGGCCTGGCCGCGGCGATGGTCGATGCCGCGCTCGATCCCTAGCCGCTACGGCCCGATGATCTCGATACTGTCGACGCGGTCCGGATAAAAGGCCAGGTACGAGCCGATCGCGGCAACGGCGGCATACGGCGCTTCATAGCTCCAGACCGCATTGCGCCCGCGCTCGCCGCCGGCCGGAACGGAGAAATAGCTGCAGTCGCCCTTGTACGGGCAGTAGGTGGCGTGTTCGCTGCGCGCAAGCTGCGCCATGTCGACATCGGCGCGCGGGAGGTACTGCACCGGCGCGTAGCTGGCTTCCTGCAAGGTCAGCGCGGCGGCACTGTCGGCCACAACGCGCCCCGCCACCCTGACCACCACGCGGCCCGGTGTGGGCGTGATGGCGATGGGGTGGTCGGGACCGGGAATCTTGACTGGCTTGCCTGGCATCGTCGTGCTCCTGCATGGCGGGATGCAGAACATTCTAGGCCCGCGCCGGGCAACCTGCCGGCGCGCGGGACGTAGTCGCCCGCGTTGGCTTGGCCGCCCCCGGCTTACTCGACCTTGACGTTGGCCTTCTTCACCAGCGCGGCATAGCGCGCGGCTTCGCTGCGGAAGAAGGCGGCCGCAGCCTCGGGCGTGCCGGGCTCGATCACGGTGCCCTGCTTCTTCATCGCTTCCAGCACTTCGGGCGACGTGAAGGCTTTGGCAAAGGCATCGTGCGTGCGCTGGACTTCCGCCGCCGGCATGCCGGCCGGGCCGATGACGGCGAACCAGCCGGCCACGTTGTAGCGCGGCAGACCCTGTTCGGCGATGGTGGCGAGCTCCGGCGCGGCGGCGCTGCGCTTGTCGCCGCACAGGCCGATGGCGCGCAGCGTGCCTGCCTTCAGGTGCGGCGCTGCCGCGTTGAGCGCGACCACGCCCATTTCCACCTGTCCGGCCAGCAGGTCGTTGACCATCGGGCCGGTGCCCTTGTACGGCACATGGCGTGCTGTCACGCCGGCCTCGTCCAGGAACATCTCGCCGGCCAGGTGGATGATGGTGCCATTGCCGGACGAGGCGTAGTTGTAGCCATCGGGCCTGGCCTTGAGCAGCGCCACCAGCTCTTTCACGTTCTTCGCCGGCACCTTGGGATTGACCACCAGCACCAGCGGCGTGGTGCCGATCACGCTGATCGGCGTGATGTCCTTGATCGCGTCGAATGGCATCGCGCGGAACACGCTGGGGTTGATCACGTGGTTGTTCGATACCAGCCCGAGCGTGCTGCCGTCGGGCTGCGCCTTGACCACGGCGGCAGCGCCGGTGATGCCCCCGGCGCCAGGCAGGTTCTCGATCACCACTGGCTGGCCGAAGGCTCTGCCCAGCGCGGGGCCGGCCGCGCGCGCGATGTTGTCGACGCCGGAGCCGGCGCTGATCGGCAGGATCAGGCGCACGGGCTTGCCCGCTCCGCCCTGGGCCAGCGCGTCGAGGCCGGGGACGGCGAGGGTGACCGCGAGCGTGGCGGAAATCGCCAGCGCGGACTTGAGCAGGGTGCGACGTTGCATGCTTTGTCTCCGTATCGTTATCGTAGGGCGCCGATGGTGCCGCGATGGCGCGGCTGGCCCTCAGGCGCTTGCGCGCCGGTCGTTCTCAGGCGCTTGCGCGCCGGTCCTTGCCGAGCCGTGCCAGGATCTCTTCGTTATGCTCGCCGGCGCGGGGCAGCGGGCCGCGCACGCCGGGGCGGCGCCCGCCCATCAGCAACGGCAGCAGCACCGTGGGCGTGGTCGAGCCGTCGTCGGCCTGCATCGGCACCAGCCCGCCGCTGGCCAGCAGGTGCGGATCGTCGAGCAGCTGGTCCGGGCGCACGATCGGCGCATACGGAATGCCGGCGGCTTCGAGCTTGGGCGCGAGTTCCGCGGAACGATGGTGGCGCAGGATCGCGCCCAGTTCCTGCAGCAGTTGCGGGCGCACCCCGACGCGCGCGGCGTTGCTGGCGTACTCTGGCTTGTCGATCAGGTCCGGACGCTCCAGCACGCGGCACAGCGTGACAAACTGCTTGTCGCTGACCGCGCCGATAAAGAGCTGCTCGTCCTGCGCCAGCGTGAACACGTCGTACACACTCCACGCCGACACCCGCGACGGCATCGGCGGCGGCGGCTCGCCGGTCATGGCGTACTGCTGCATGTGCTGCGAGGCCAGGAACACGCAGTTCTCGAACAGCGCGCTCTGGATCTCCTGCCCCTTGCCGGTGCGATCCCGCTCGCGCAGCGCCGCCAGCACGCCGATGGCGCCGAACATGCCGCCCATGATGTCGTTGACCGAGGTGCCGGCGCGCAGCGGCCGGCCGCTCGGGCCGGTCATGTAAGACAGGCCACCCATCATCTGCACCACTTCGTCCAGGGCCAGCCGGTGCTCGTACGGACCGGGCAGGAAGCCCTTGTGCGAGACGTAGATCAGGTGCGGGTAGTCGCGCGACAGCGTGGCGTAGTCCAGTCCCAGCTTCTGCATCAGGCCGGGGCGGAAGTTCTCCAGCAGGATGTCGCTCTGGCCCGCCAGTTCGGCGGCGGCGGCGCGGCCTGCGTCGGTGGTGATGTCGAGCACCACGCTCTTCTTGTTGCGGTTGAAGGCGCGGAAAAAGCCGATGCCCAGCCCCGGCAGGTTGCGGGTCTTGTCGCCGCCGGGCGGTTCGACCTTGACCACTTCGGCGCCGAGGTCGGCCAGGATCATGCCGCAGGTGGGGCCCATCACCATGTGCGTGAATTCGACCACGCGCACGCCGGCGAGCGGCAGGGAGTTGCTGCTGTCTTGGGTCATCTCTTGGGTCATCTCTTGTCTCAGGCAGCGATGGCCGCGGGGCGGGCCGCGTAGGTCCTGGGCAGGCCGGCGCGCCACAGCGTGCCGTGCAGGGTCTCGTCCCGCAGCCAGCCGGCCATGTCTTCGCGCAGCGCCAGCAGGCGCCCGATATCGATACCGGTCTCGATGCCCATGCTGCCGAGCAGGTAGGCCAGGTCTTCGGTCGCCACGTTGCCGCTGGCGCCGGGCGCATGCGGACAGCCGCCGATGCCGGCCAGGCAGGCGTCGAAGCGGGTTACGCCGGCGTCGAGCGCGGCGCAGACATTGGCCAGCCCGAGCCCGCGCGTGTCGTGGAAATGGCCGCACCAGAAGCGCTCGCCGGCGATATCGACGGCGCGCGCGAACAGCTCGCGCACCATGCGCGGATCGGCATAGCCGACGGTATCGGCCAGGCTGACGCGGTCGGCGCCGGCATCGAGCAATGCCTGCATCAGCCGCAGCACTTCGTCGGCATCGACATGGCCCTGCAGCGTGCAGCCGAATGCGGTGCCGACGCCGCCTTCGATCAGCGTGCCGGCGCCGCTGGCATCGCGCGCGGCGCGGATGCGCGCCACTTCCGCAACGACTTCATCCGGCGTCTTGCGCAGGTTGGCCAGGCTGTGCGCATGGCTGGCCGACAGCGGCACGATCATCAGGTCGGCGCCGCTGTCGAGCACGGCGTGCGCGCCGCGCAGGTTGGGCACCAGCACCGAGGTGAACAAGCCCGGCAGCGTGCGCGCGAAGGCGACCAGTTCGGCGGTATCGGCCAGCTGCGGCAGCAGCCGCGCGGGGACGAACGAGCCGACTTCGAGCTCGCGCAGGCCGGCGGCATGGGCGCCGCGGATCCATGCGAGCTTGCTGGCGGTGGGCAGGATGGTGCGGATGCTCTGCAGGCCGTCGCGCAGACCGACTTCGCGGATCACGGCGTGGCTGGGAAAGGGGCAAATCATGGTTCTCCGGGAGTCTGGCGTCCCGCGGCAGCGGGCGATGGAAGAACTCTATGAGTTCCTGCGGGCAAGCTGAAGCGGTGATTTGCGCAGCCAGGCATGCCGAAATGGAAAGTCACGCAGACGCGGCCGGTTGCCTGCGGGGTTTCCCGGTTGCGATGTCGGAACCGCGCCCATGCGTATAACATTCCCATCTGGAAACGCCGCCCCCCCCCAAGATCCCATGCGCGACCTCGACCTCACCACGCTGCGCCTGTTCGTCGCCGTCTGCGAAACCCGCAACATGGCGCGCGCCGGCGAGCAGGAACACATCGTCGCTTCCGCCATCAGCAAGCGCCTGGCGCAGCTGGAGCAAACCGTGGGCGCCACGCTGCTGGAACGCCGGCGCCGCGGCGTCATCCCTACGCCCGCCGGCGAAATCGTGCTGGCGCATGCCCGTGCCATGCTGGCCGCGGCCGATCGCGTCGCGCGCGACATGGTCGACTACGGCTCGGGCGTGCGCGGGCAGGTGCGGCTGCTGGCCACGGTGTCGACCATGGCCGAATCGCTGCCCGACGACATTGCCAGCTTCATGCGGTTGCCGGCGCACCGCGACGTGCGCGTGACCATCGAGGAAAGCCTGAGCAGCGAAGTGGTGCGCGCGCTGCGCGATGGCACCGCGCCGCTGGGCGTGTGCTGGGACGCCGCGGACCTGGAGGGCTTCCAGACCCGTCCCTACCGCGCTGACCACCTCGCCGCCGTGGTCTATCCCGGGCATCCGCTGGCGCGCGCGGACAGCTGCCGCTTCGAAGACACGCTGGACCACGACCAGATCGCCATGCCGGCGCAGACCGCGGTGCAGATCATGCTGACGCGCTATGCCGCGATCCTGGGCCGTCGCATGGCGCATCGCGCCGTGGTGTCGACCTTCGACGCCGCGCTGCGCTGCGTGCGCGCGCAGCTCGGCATCGTCATCATCCCGGCCGAGATCGCCACGCTCGTCGCCACGGCCTTCGGCCTGCGCGTGATCCCGCTGCGCGACGACTGGGCGCGGCGGCGCTTTGCGATCTGCTGCCGCGACTTCTCGCTGCTGTCGCCCGCGGCGCAGTTGCTGGTGCGGTTCCTCGAGGACGCCGCGGCGCAGGAGGCCGCTGGCGCCGCGCCGTCGCCAGCACAGGAACAGGCGCGGGCGCGACGCAGGCGCTAAGTCGTCGCGCAACTTCCTGTGCGTTTCGAGGGTTACCCCGAGGCGTTTTCGCAAGCTTATGTTGCATGCCGTTGCGTAGACTGGCTTGCGTTTTTCGCCGCCGGCCGCGATGGTTGGATAGCCATGGCCGGGCGAAGCCTGAATCACGACAACGCGCGCCGCCACGGCGCAGGAGCACGCAAATGAACTTCAACGGCAAGAACGTACTGGTCACCGGCGCCCGCGGCAACCTCGGGCGCGCGGTCGCGCACGCCTTTGCGCAGGCAGGCGCGCGCGTGGTGGTGCTGGACCGCCATGACGCACCGTTGCCCGAGACCGGCAGCGGCCACCTCTCGCTGCAGGCCGACCTGCTCGATGCGGACAGCCTGGCCAAGGCCGTCGGCGAAGCGGTGCGAGCGTGCGGGCGCATCGACGTGGTGTGCAACCTCGCCGGCGGCTTTGCCATGGGCACGGGCATCCACGAGACCAGCGCGGCCGACTGGAACCGGCTGTTCGACCTGAACGTGGGCACGGTGCTGAACATGGCGCGCGCGGTGGTGCCGCACATGCTGGCCGCGGGCGGCGGCGCCATCGTCAACGTCGGCGCCAATTCGGCCGCGCGCGGGCTGGCGCAGATGGGCGCCTACTGCGCTTCGAAGGATGCGCTGGCGCGCGTGACCGAGTCGATGTCGGCCGAGCTGCGCGACCAGGGCATCCGCGTCAACGCGGTGCTGCCCAGCATCCTCGACACCCCCGAGAACCGCCAGGCCATGCCGGATGCGGACAGCGCCCGCTGGGTCGCCCTGGACGCGCTGGCCGACGTGATCCTGTTCCTGGCGTCGGACGCGGCACGCGCCGTGCACGGCGCGCTGCTGCCGGTGGTCAACCGCGCCTGACGCGCGGCCGGCGCGCGGCAGGTGTGGCGGGTGAGGCGGCGCCGAGCGCGCTGGCCGCTTCCTGGATCTGCTGGCGCAGCCAGCGCCGCAGCCGGTCGGCATCGGTGCGCGCATGCCAGATCTGCATCATGTCGACGCGGGGCAGCGCGAACGGCACCGGCAGCATCACCAGGTCTGGATCGCGCGCCACCGCTTCCTGCGCGACCGAGCGCAGGCAGGTCAGCAACAGCGCCGAGCCGCGCACCAGCCGGCTCGGCGCGAGGAAGCTCGACAAGCCCGCCACCACCGTGCGCCGGTGTCCCAGCCGCGCCAGCGCGCGATCCACCACGCCGTTCAGGTCGCCGGTCAGCGTGGTCAGCAGGTGTTCGCACGCGAGGAAGGCGTCCAGGTCAAGGCCGTCCGCGAGGCGCGGATTGGTGCGCGAGGCCAGCACCACGAAATCCTCGCTGCCCAGCCGCTGCTGGTGGAAGGTGTCGGGCAGGTTGTCATAGAAGCCCGCGATCGCCAGGTCGCAGGTGCCTTTCTCCAGTTCCTCGCGCGGCAGCTGGCCGCGCGTGTTGTGCGTGACCAGCACCACGCCCGGCGCATCGCGGCGCAGCCGCGGCAACAGCGCCGGCAGCAGCAGCTGCTCCATGTAATCGGTGGTGTAGATGTGGATGGCCTCGCTGCGGGCGAGGAAATCGCGGCCGTCGCAGGCGTCGTAGAACGCATCCAGGTCCGCCACCAGCCGCTGCACCTGCGGCGCCAGCGCATGCGCCCGCGGCGTCGGCGTGAGGCCGCGTGGCGCGCGCACGAACAGCGGGTCGCCCACTTCGTCGCGCAGCCGGTTGAGCTTGTGGCTCAGCGCCGGCTGGCTCAGCGCCATGCGCGCCGCCGCGCGCGAGGCGTTGCCTTCCTGGTAGAGCACGTGGAAGACGTAGAGCAGGTTCAGGTCCTTGCCGGCGATATTCATTTTTTGGATGGCAGGCATCGAAGATTCGAGGTTTTCGAATCATAGCCAGCTGCGTAGGATGTTGCCAATGCCGGGGCTGCCCCGGCCTGACCGTGAACGCAAACCGGAGAACCCACATGAACATCCTGATGGTGCTGACCTCGCACGACCAGCTCGGCAATACCGGCAAGAAGACCGGCTTCTGGCTGGAAGAATTCGCCGCGCCGTACTACGTCTTCAGGGACGCCGGCGCCGACATCACCCTGGCCTCGCCCAAGGGCGGCCAGCCGCCGGTCGACCCCAAGAGCGACGATGCCGATGCGCAGACCGACGCGACCCGCCGCTTCCGCGCCGACACCGCCGCGCAGCAGGCGCTGGCCAGCACGCTGACGCTGGACCAGGTGAAGGCTGAGGACTTCGACGCGGTGTTCTATCCCGGCGGCCATGGTCCGCTGTGGGACCTGGCGGAGGACAAGCGTTCGATCGCGCTGATCGAGCGGTTCGACCGGCTGGGCAAGCCGGTGGGTGCGGTGTGCCATGCGCCGGGGGTGCTGCGGCACGTCAAGGGGACGGACGGTCAGCCGCTGGTGCAGGGCAAGGAAGTCACGGGCTTCACCAACAGCGAGGAAGCGGCGGTGCAATTGACCGAGGTGGTGCCGTTCCTGGTGGAGGATGTGCTCAAGGCCAGCGGCGGGCGCTTTACGCGCGGGGATGACTGGGCCAGCCATGTGGCGGTGGCCGGACGGCTGGTGACGGGGCAGAACCCGGCGTCGTCGGTGGCGGGGGCCGAGGCGGTGTTGGGGTTGTTGAAGTAAGGCCTGCGGCAAGCCGCGGCGTTCGCGATCCGCTGCCGGTTTGCTCCCTCTCCCGCGTGCGGGAGAGGGAGTACACAAGCGGGATTTGCGAAGCTCGAGAATTACTGCGGCACCAGCTCCACCCTTTCCCGGCTCGCCTTCTCCACCGCCTTGCGCGTATAGACCAGCGGGAAATATTCCCCCTTGGCCCACAGCGGCGCGAGGTCGCGGTAATGCGGGCTGGCGGGATTGCCCGACTGCCCCGGCGTGTTGATCACGCGCGAGGCATCCCAGTTGCCGACGTCCAGCACCATGCGGAACGACGCGCCCGCGGTCAGGCGGAAATCCGTATTGCGGTAGCTGGTGTTCATCGGCGTGAAGGCCGAGCCGCCGATCGGGCCGGCGTTGACATTGAACTGCTGGCGTTCGGCGTCGCTCAGGATCGGGTCCATCGGATGCGTGAACACGGCGGTGTGGAGCTTGCCCCATTGCCAGGCGCGCGGGTCCGGGCCGAGCTTGCCCTCCACCTCGGCCAGCGCGGCCTTCAGCGACTCGAGCATCACCGCGTCGCGCCGCGCCGCCGGCATCCATGGATCGGGCTGCTCCAGCACCGCGACTACGCGCGCGGCATCGCCGGCGCCGACCAGGCGTGCGGCTTCAGGCGGCAGCGCGGCAAGCACCACGGCCTGGCGCAGGTGTTTGCTGAACCAGACCTCGAACAGCGCCGCAGCGGCGCTGTCGGCGCGTTCGTTGCCGTTCCAGCCGCGCAGCAGCTCGAGGCCGCGCGCCAGCTGCGGGTCATCGCTGCGCACGTCCTGCAGCAGCGCGACCACGCGCTGCGCCGGCAGCGACACGGTGTCGTTCTGCCACGCCATCGAATCCTGCACCGAGCTGCGCGGATTGGCGCCGACCACGGCCTTCAGGCGGCGCGCGCGCGAGCTGTCGCTCCATTCGTAGCCCACGCCCAGCTTCGCGGCCGGGTGCTCGGGCGGGATGTTGTTCTCGTTGGCGGTGACGATATAGCCCGGCGCCGGGTTGTAGGCCCACGGCAGTTCGTCCATGTTGCGGTAGCCGGCCCATTCATGGCGGCCGTCGCCGGCCACCGGCGTCAGGCCGTCCCAGTTGGGACGCTTGACGGTCAGCCCGCCCGGGATCCAGCCGATATTGCCGCCGGTGTCGGCATAGACCTGGTTCTCGCCGGGCGCGCCCCAGCGGTTCATGGCGGCGCGGAACTGGTCCCAGTTGCGCGCGCGCATGTAGTCCATCGAACCGAAGTACGGCGCCATGCCGTAGTCCAGCCATGCGGCCCGCAGCGCCCACGCCTGTCCGGACCCCGACACCAGCACCGGACCGTGGCGGGTGAAGTCGAGCGTGACCTTGCGCGGCGCGGGCTCGCCCTTGACCGCGATCTCTTCGGTGATGGTCTCGATCGGCTCCCAGCGGCCCTTGTACTTGTACTCGCGCGGGTTGGCCGGGTTCAGCTCGTAGCCGTACAGGTCTTCCTGGTCCATGTAGAAGCGCGTCAGGCCAAAGGCGATGGTGCCGTTGTGCCCGATCGAGATGCCCGGCAGGAACGGCTCGCCCGCGCCGATCACCGACATCCCCGGCGCATTCAGGTGGCTGAGGTAGCGCAGGCTGGGCGCGCCGTGCGAGCGGTGCGGGTCGTTGGCCAGGATCGGCCGGCCGGTGGTGGTGCGCTTGCCGCCGATGACCCAGTTGTTCGACCCCAGGCTGCGGCCGGTATCGCTGTTGGCATCGACCACGGCGTAGAGCTGGTCGAGCGGGATGCCGGCGGCCTGCGCGCCGCTCCAGGCTTCCTTGGGAAAGCGCGCGGCGGCGGTGGCCAGTTCGTAGGCGCGGCGCAGTTCGGCCGCGGGCACGGTGCAGGGATCGATGCCGGGATTGAGCTTCGGTTCGATCTGCGGGTCGAGTTCGCGCCGCAGCCAGTCGGCGCGCGCGGCATGGGCGCTGGCCTCGCAGTAGAGGCGGGCGCGATCGATCTCGCCGGTGAAGTTCAGCGTCAGGCCGTGGTGGCGAATGCGCACGATGTCTTCGGCCTGCCAGCGCGCCGGCCTGTAGTTGAGCTTGCGGAACTCGGGCGGCAGCAGCTCGGGCTTCTGCTCGGTCAGCGCGACGTAGGCGTTCACGCCGGCAACGAAGGCCTCGGCCACGCGCTTGGCGTCGCTGCCATAGGCCAGCCATTCGCGGTACATGTCGCCACGGAACAGCACCGCACGCGCCATGCGGTCGCCCTCGGCATAGGCCGGGCCGAAGTCTTTGGCCATCTCGCCGAGGCCGCGCTTGCGCCACAGGTCGATCTGCCACAGGCGGTCGCGCGCGGCCATGAAGCCCTGCGCATAGAAGGCGTCGTAGAGCGTGCCGGCATAGATATGCGGCACGCCCCAGCGGTCGACCAGCACGCTGGCGGGTTTTTCCAGGCCGGGAACGGCAAAGGTGTTGTGGCGCGCAGGCGCTTCGGCCATGGCGGCCGGAATGGCGGCAGGCACGGCGGTGGCGAGCAGGGCCAGCGCAGCGGCCAGGCGGCGGGGGGTGCGTAACATCAGGTCTCCTCGTGTTGTGATGGCTGCAGATGTCTTGCAGTTCACACCGAAGATAGTGCATGGCCGGCCGGGGCGCGAGCACCGCGGCCGATCTCCGCACGCCGCGTGGCGTGCCGGCGCCGGCGGCCGGGCTGCTCAGTAGACGTCGCGCCGGTAGCGGCCATCGTCGGCCATGCGGCGCAGGGCATCCTCGCCCAGGATGCCGGCCAGCGCGTCATGGACGCCGCCGGCCATGCCCTGCAGGCTGCCGCAGACATAGATCGCCGCGCCGTCGGCCACCCATTGCCGCACGCCATCCGCCTGCAGCCGCAGCGCGTCCTGCACGTAGCGCGGCGCGCCGCCGTCGCGCGACCAGGCGTGGTCCACGCGCGCCAGCGTACCGTCGGCGCGCCAGCCGGCGAGTTCCTCGGCAAAGAAGGCGTCATGCTGCGCCGAGCGCTCGCCGAACAGCAGCCAGTTGCGCCGCCGTCCGGCCGCGGCGCGCGCCTTGAGCTGGGCCCGCAGCCCGGCCAGCCCGGTGCCGTTGCCGACCAGGATCAGCGGCCGCTCGTCCGCCGGCGGATGGAAGCTGCGATTGACACGGATGCGCAACGCGATGCCGCTGCCCGCGGCGGCGTGCTCGGTCAGCCAGCCGGAGGCCAGGCCGAGGCGGCCATCCTCGTGGCGGGCCTGGCGCACCAGCAGCTCGAGCTGGCCGTCGCCCGGCAGCGAGGCGATCGAATACTCGCGGTGCGGCAGCGGCGCCAGCGCATCCACCAGCTGCTGCGGCGCGACGCCCTGGATCGCGGCAAGGTGCGGTGCAGGCAGCGCCATGCGCGTGGCCATGGCCGCGGCCAGGGTGGTGTCGACGCCATCGCAGCGCACGGGGGTGGCCCCCTCCAGGCCAAGCTGCGCCAGCAAGCGCTCGACCTCGGCCGGCGCGTGGCAGGGGCCGACTTCGGCAATGTCGCCGGCCTGCCAGTCCGGCGCCGTGCCGTCCGGTGGCAGCAGCACCAGGTGGAAAGCCGGCGCGCCCTGGCTGCCGGGGTTCAGGTGGTGGCGCCGCGCCAGCCGCCAGCGCTCATAGCGCGGGCGTTCCCAGTCGGCGATCTCGGCGCCGCCGCTCAGCGCCGACAGGTGGTTCTGCCAGTGGCGCAGCGCGCCGGCGTCGCCGTTGTCGACTTCGATCAGGTCGAACAGCGGCTGCGCGCGCTGGCGCTGCAGCCAGCCCTCCAGCGCATGGCCGAAGGCGCAGAAGCGCGCGTAGCTGCTGTCGCCGAGCGCGAGGATGCCGTAGCGCAGCCGGTGCAGGCCATCGGCGCCAGCCAGCAGGCGGCGGGCAAAGCCCGAGGCGCTGTCCGGGGCGTCGCCCTCGCCGGTGGTGCTGACCACGAACAACGCCTGGCGGCACGCCCGCAGGCGCCGGCCATCGACCTCGGCCAGCGACAGCATTTGCACCGGCATGCCCGCGCCCTGCAGCGCGGTGGCGGTCTGCAGCGCCAGCTGTTCGGCAAACCCGGTCTGGCTGGCATAGACCACCAGGGTCGCGCCGTCGCCGGTGCCGGCCAGCGCCGCCACCCTGGCGCGCCGCTGGCGGTGATGGGCCACCACCGCGCCGCAGAACCCCGCGTACGCGGCGGCCACCCCGGCGGCCATGGCCAGGCGCGATGGCCCGAGCACGGACAACGCAATGCCGCCGGCCAAGGCAAGCCAGCCAGCGCCGGCGATGGCGGACGACATAGTGCTGCCGCTCATGCCAGCATCGCGGCAAAGGCCGGCGAATGGTGTTCGAGAAAGCCGTCCGCGGTGCGCACCAGGAAGCGCGCGGCAATGCCGTGGCGGTGCGCGTGCGCCATGCCGGCGTCGGGGCCCAGCACGGTCAGCGCGGTGGACAGCGCATCGGCCAGCATGCACTGCGGGTGGATTACCGTGACCGAGGCCAGTGCGTGGCTGGCCGGATAGCCGGTGCGCGGATCGATGGTATGGGCATAGCGGCGGCCTTGGCTGTCGAAGTAGCGACGGTAGTCGCCGGAGGTGGCCACCGACAGCCCGTGCAGCGCCACCAGCGTTTGCTGCGCGTCATCGCTGCCCGGCCCCGGCGGCGCTTCCAGCGCGACCCACCACGGCATGCCATCGGGCTTGACGCCATGGCCGCGCAGTTCGCCGCCGATCTCGGTGAGGTGATGCTCCAGCCCCTGTTCGCACAGGCAGTGCGCCACCGCGTCGACGGCGAAGCCCTTGGCGATGGCGCAAAAGTCCAGCGCCACGCCGCCCGGCTGCCAAGCGCGCCCGCGCGCGGCATCGATGTCGATGCGGGCCCAGCCGCAACGCGCGCGCGCGGCCTGTACGTCGTCTGGCGATGGCGGTGCGCGGCGCGCGCGGGCCGGGCCGAAGCCCCACAGGTCGACCAGCGGCCCCGCGCTCGGGTCGTAGGCGCCCCCGCTGTCGCGCGCCACCTGCAGCGCGGCTTGCAGCACCGCGAAGCAGTCTGCCGGCAGCGCCTGCCAGCTGCCCGGCGGCGCGCGGTTGAAGCGGCTCAGGTCCGAATCCGCTTCCCAGTTGCTCATCTGCGCGATCACGCGCTCGAGCACGGCGCGGATGCCCGCGCCGATGGCACCGGCATCCGCGCCCGGCGGCAGCAGCGCCGCGACCGACCAGCTCGTGCCCATGGCAGGCCCGCCCCAGCGCTGCAGGCGCGCCCCGGCGGGCGGCGGCTCGGGCGGCGCGCGCAGCGCAACGGGTACCAGGACGCGGTTCACGCCATGCAACCCGCTTATTGCGGCAGCACTTCCACCGTCACCGCATAGACGGCGCGGCGGGACTTGGCCTGCTTGAAGGTGGTCTTGTCGTCCTTCACTTCGGCTTCCATCCAGTACATGCCCGCGGCCGGCCACTTGACGCTGAACTTGCCGTCGGCGTCGGTGGTGGCGCTGAACTCCTGCAGCTGGTCGCGGTAGCGGATGCCGCCCGGCACCACCGCCACCTTGAGGTTGCTGGCGGGCTTGCCGTCGAGCAGCAGGCGGAAGCTGGCGGTATCGCCGGCGACCAGGTCGTTCGGGTGCGTGATCGGCGCCAGCTCCAGGCCGCGGCCGACGGTGCGCAGGCCCTTGTCGCTGGGCTTGCCGGCGGTGACGAAGGATTCGATGCGGCCCTCGGCCTGCGTGACCTGCAGGTCCTGCGCGTTGGCCGGGACTTCCTTCGCGAAGTTCTCGGCGCTGCCGCGCCAGCGCCTGGGCTGGCCGTCGACCTTGTAGCTGGCGAACAGGCCGTTGTTGACCACCGCCACGCGATACGTGCCGGGCTGGGTCAGGTGCAGGTCGAAGGTGCTGCGGTACTTGCCGGTGGTCGCGTTCTCGGCCTTGACCGCGCTGCCGTCGGGGGCGGTCACCTGCAGGTTGTCGAGCCGCATCGGCACATGCTCGAAGTAGAACAGGTCGTTCGAGACCGCGGCGTCGACGGTCACCCACGGATCGCTGCCGGACAGCACCGTGGCCGACGGCAGCAGCCACTGGCGGTGCGCGTGCGCGGCCAGCGGCGCGAGCGCGGCCAGGGCCAGCACGGCGGCGCGCACCGCCATGCGCGAAGAGGCGGCGCAGATCAGGGAAGGTTTCATGGTCGGGCTCCGGGAAGGTTAAGGCTTCAGGTCGACGGTGACGCCGCCGAGTTCGTGTTCGCCCCTGGCGCGGGCGCTCTGTGCCGATTGCGGCGGCCACGTGAACGGCACGCGCAGCAGTTCGCGCCCGCCCACTTCGCGCGCGGCTTCCACCACCAGCTGGTAGTTGCCCGCGGGCAGCTTGCCCAGCGGCGCCTTGCCGTCGCTGAAGCTGACGCTGTGCTCGCCCGGCGCCCGCGTGGCGCCGGAGATGCCGTCGGCCGGCATGTGCAGGTCGCGGCCGGCCTTGCGCCACCACTGGCGCATGTCCTTGAGCCACTTGGTGCCCTCGCCGTCCTTGAGCTTGCCGTCGTACCAGACCGCCAGGGTCTGCACCGGGCTCTGGTCGGCGCGCTCGACCCACATCGCCACGTAGGGCCGGTGGTATTCGGCCACGCTCAGGCGCGGGATATCGACCTTGACGTTCAGGTCCGCGGCCAGCGCGGGACTGGCCAGCGGCACGGCGGCCATGCCGGTCAGGGAGACGGAGAGCAGTCGGCGCATATCGGGGAAACCTTGTCAGTGAGATGCAGGAAGAAGATCGGCTCGGTAACGTTCGATCAGTGGATAAACAGGAGCGCCAGCAGCACCGGCACCACCAGCCCCAGCCCCACCAGCGGCCAGGTCGCGACGCGCCCGCCCGCGTGCAGCTTGAGCAGCAACAGGCCGGTCACGCAGAACACCAGGCACGCCAGCGCGAACGCATCCAGGAACAGGCTCCAGGCCGCGCCGGTGTGGCGGCCCTTGTGCAGGTCGTTCAGGTACGAGACGGCACCGCGCGAGGTGTTCTCGTACTGCGCCTCGCCGCTGTCGAGCGCGATGCTGACCCAGGCGTCGCCGCCCGGGCGCGGCAGCGCCAGGTAGATTTCGTCGGCGGACCATTCCGCCTCGCGCCCGCTGGCGTCGATAGCCAGCGCCTGCGCCAGCCAGTCGGCCAGCACCGCCGGCACCGGCGCCCTGGTCTCGCCCGCCTGCGCCGCGCCGGTCGGGGCCGCCGCCCGGACCTCGTCGAGCACGCGCGTGGGCAGGGTGGCGTGCCGGGTCTGCACGGCGGGCCTGGCCTCGATCTGGCCGGCGTGGTTCAGGGTGAAGCCGGTGACCGCGAACAACAGCATGCCGACCAGGCAGATCGCGGAACTGATCCAGTGCCACTGATGGAGATGCTTGAGCCAGAAGGCACGGAGCTGCTGGCCGGCGGCCGGCTGGGTGTCGGTCATTGCGGTGAGTCGGCGGGCGCAATCTGGTCTGTGCACGCCGGTCTTCCTGATACGGGTAGCTGGAAGCGCCCCCCTGGAATGCTCACATGGCGTCAGGATGTGCCATGGCCGGCACAAGGAGGCGCGAAAGAGAGAAGGATAATCGTTCGCATTTGAAAGCGCAAACGATCGGCGGGCGGGGCGGATTACAGCGCATTACAACGTCAAGCCATGCGCGCGCCAACCCGCCTCAGAGCAACGCCGCCACCGCCCAGCCGGCCACGCCGCTGGCCACCACCACCAGCCATGGCGGCAGCTTCCAGCGCATCAGCGCCACCAGCGCGAGCGCCACCAGCACGATGTCCAACGGTCCCTGCACCGCGCTGGTCCACACCGGATGCCACAGCGCCGCCAGCAGCAGACCGACCACGCCGGCGTTGATGCCGGCCAGCGCGGCCTGGGCGCGCTGGTTGCGGCGCAGGCTTTCCCAGAACGGCAGCGCGCCCAGCACCAGCAGCGCGCCGGGCAGGAAGATGGCCAGCGTGCACAGCAGCCCGCCGGCAAGGCCGGTGGGCGGCTTCTGCATGGCAGCGCCGAGGAACGCGGCGAAGGAAAACAGCGGACCGGGCATGGCCTGCGCCGCGCCGTAGCCGGCCAGGAAGGCTTCCTTGCCGACCCAGCCGGGCCCGACCACGGCCGCGTCCAGCAGCGGCAGCACCACGTGACCGCCGCCGAACACCAGCGCGCCGGCGCGGAAAAAGGCATCGAACACGCGCACCGCCGGATCGGCGGCCCACTGCGCCAGCAGCGGCAGGCCGGCCAGCAACGCGGCAAACAGCGCCAGCGCCAGCACGCCGCCGCGATGCGTCACCGGCAGGCGCAGCGGTTCATGCGCGCCGGCCAGCGCCGGCCGCAACAGGACCATGCCGGCGACCGCGGCGGCGGCCATCAGGGCCACCTGCGCCCACGGCCCCGGCCACGCCAGCACGGTTCCGGCGGCCACCAGCATGATGGCAATGCGCACCGGGCCGACGCACAGCGTCCGCGCCATGCCCCACACCGCCTGCGCCACCACCGCTACCGCCACCAGCTTCAGCCCGTGCAGCGCGCCCGGCACCGCGGCCATGCCGTAACGGGTCACCCCCAGCGCGAACACGATCATGGCCAGCGCCGATGGCAGCGTAAAGCCCAGCCATGCCGCCAGTGCGCCGCCATGGCCGGCGCGCGCCAGCCCCAGCGCAATGCCGGTCTGGCTGCTGGCCGGTCCGGGCAGGCACTGGCACAGTGCCACCACGTCGGCATAGGCCGCCTCGCTGAGCCAGCCGCGCCGGCGCACCAGTTCCTCGCGGAAGTAGGCCAGGTGGGCCACCGGGCCGCCGAACGAGGTCAGGCCCAGCCGCAGGAAGATCAGGAACACGGCCAGCGGCCCGTCGGGGCCGCGGGTGTCGTCGGAAGGGCTGGGCAAGGTGGCCATGGGGCGGACAAGCAGCGGAGGCGGAGGACAGCGCAGATTCTGACCGATTTTGCCCGCCGAGGTGGCAGCAAAGCGCAGGCCGCAGCACGTCCGGACGCTGAACGGCCATCCGATGCGACGCATAAGCCACACGAATGTACGGAAGCATTTGCAGCCGGACAACCACACGGGCAGTGTGGCGAAGCTACCTCAATCAAGTTACCTCCGTCTTGCGCCGTTATGCCGCAGACGCATGTCGGCCCTTGTCCCCCAGCAGGCGGCCACGCGCCCACCGGCGCGGCACGGCAATGCGCATCACCGATGAAAAGCGTAAAGCGCGAAGAAGATGGAGGAGTGGAAGCGATGCTGCACAACCTGAGCCTGAAGAAAAAACTGCTGTTGCCGCTGGTGCTGAGCTGGGTCTGCCTGCTCGGCATCACGCTGTGGAATGCGTGGCACATCCGCTCGCTGCGCATGGACGAACGCCGGCTCGACCTGGCCCACGTCACCGACACCGCGGTCTCGGTGGTGGCCGAGTACGAGGCCCTGGCCAAGGCCGGCAAGCTGCCCGCCGAGGAGGCCAGGCAGCAGGCGATCGAGCGCGTGCGCGCGATGCGCTTCGGCGCCGACGGCTATTTCACGCTGATGCGTTCCGACACCGTGGTGCTGATGCACCCGTTCAAGCCGGAGATGAACGGCAAGGCCATGGAGGGCATGAAGGATCCCAACGGCGTCTACCTGTTCCGCGACATCGCCGCGATCGGCAAGGGCGCCGGCAAGGGCTTCGTCGAATACCTGTGGCCGAAGCCGGGCGCGCAGGCGCCGCAGCCCAAGCTGAGCTACGTGGCCAACTTCCGCCCCTGGGACTGGAACTTCATCGCCGGGCTGTACCTGGACGACATCGAGGCGGCGTTCCGCCGGGAGCTGTGGAAGGCCCTGGGCCTGCTGCTGGCGGTGGGCGCGCTGATGTCGCTGGTGATGGTGCGGGTCGCGGCCAGCCTGCAGCGCCAACTGGGCGGCGAGCCGGCCGCCACCGCGCAGATCGCCGGGCGCATTGCCGAAGGCGACCTCGCCGGCCAGGTCGAGCTGCGCGCGGGCGACGAGCACAGCGTGCTCCATGCCATGCAGCGCATGCAGTCGCGCCTGACCGGCGCGATCGGCAGCATCCGCGGCTCGGCCGATTCGATTGCCGGCGCCGCCAAGCAGATTGCCGCCGGCAATGCCGACCTGTCGCGCCGCAGCGAGGAGCAGGCCGCGTCGCTGCAGCAAACCGCCGCCAGCATGGAGCAGCTCACCAGCACCGTGCGCCAGAGCGCCGAGAACGCGCGCCAGGCCAGCCACCTGGCCGAGGGCGCGTCGGACATCGCCGTGCGCGGCGGCGCCATCGTCAGCCAGGTGGTGGACACCATGGGCGAGATCAGGAGCGCCTCGGGCAAGGTGGTCGACATCATCGGCGTGATCGAGGGCATTGCCTTCCAGACCAATATCCTGGCGCTCAACGCGGCGGTCGAGGCGGCCCGTGCCGGCGACCAGGGCCGCGGCTTCGCGGTGGTGGCCGGCGAGGTGCGCACGCTGGCGCAGCGCAGCGCCACCGCGGCCAAGGAGATCAAGGCGCTGATCGGCAATTCGGCGCAGCGCGTGGAAGACGGCGCGGTGCTGGTCGAGAATGCCGGCCGTGCGATGGGCGAGATCGTCGACGCGGTCAGGCGCGTGACCGATCTGATGGGCGAAATGCGTGCCGCCACCGAGGAGCAGACCGGCGGCATCGAGCAGGTCAACCAGGCGGTGTCGCAGATGGACCAGATGGCGCAGCAGAACGCCGCGCTGGTGGAACAGGCGGCCGCCGCCGCGGCGTCGCTGGAAGACCAGGCCGACGCGCTGCACCGCGCCGTGGGCCAGTTCCGCCTGGCGGCCTGAGCGGGCTGCCCGGCGCGGTCGCCCCGCGCCATCCGCCGGCCGCGCCCTGCGTGTATGATGAAGCGAAGCCGGCCGCACAGGCGGCCGGCCCCGTGCATCAGACCGTTACCGCAGACCCCTGACAGGAGCGCACCATGATGGCATTCATTGGCACCGTGTTCGTCGGCCTTATCGTCGGCCTGATCGCCAGGGCGGTAAAGCCCGGCGACGACAAGCTGGGCTGGATCATGACCATCATCCTGGGCATCCTGGGCTCGGTGGTCGCGGGCTATGTCGGCCGCGCGCTGGGCTGGTACCAGCCCGGCGAACCCGCGGGCTGGGTCGCCTCGGTGCTTGGCGCAATCGTGCTGCTGATCATCTACGGCATGGTGCGCCGCAAGGCCTGACTGGCGCGGCGCACACCCGCCGCGTCGTTGTCGGCCAGGCCCGGCGCCGGGGGTGCGGGCGGCGGCGGCAGCGCCGCCACCTCCTGCCGCGCCGGCGGCGGCAGTGCGGCTTCCAGCCCCGCGCCCAGCCCGTCGGCCAGGACCGTGCCGGGCACGCCGTCGGCGGGTGACGCCATGGTCGGCGCGCGCGGGGTGCGCAGGCCCGGGGCCGCGTCGCGGCAGCGCAGCAGCGCGCGGTCGCCGCCCGGCGCCATCGCCGACACCTGCGGCGCGATCGCGCGCAGCACCCGCACCGCGAGCGCGCTGGTAAAGCTGTAGCGCGCCGCGTAGGGTTCGCGCACATTGACCACCACGGTACCGAAGAAGCGCTCGCCCAGCGTGAACACGAAGGTCGCGGAACGGTTCACCGAGCGCGACGAGATCAGCCGTCCGCCCGGCCCGTAGACCTGGAAGCGCTGGTCGCCGGTGCCGGTCTTGCCAGCCACGGTCAGGGTGGCGCCATTGCGCCCCGGCACCGTGAACGCGCCGCGGATCGACTTGGCGGTACCGCGCTCCACCACATCCAGCATCGAACGGCGCGCCAGCTCGGCCACCTCCGCCGGCAGCACGCGCTTGCCCGGACCGGGCTGCAGCACGTAGCGGGTGGCATACGGAGTGCCATCGGCGAAGGCCAGGCTGCGCACCGCCGCGTTCTGCGTGACCACGCCGCCTGAAAGCAGGATGCCGGCCAGCTCGGCCAGCGCCGCGGGGCGATCGCCGGCGGCGCCGATGGCGCTGGCATACGACGGCGTCAGCGAGTCGAACGGATAGCCCAGCCGCTGCCAGCGCCGCGCGATGCGCGTAAAGGCGTCCTGCTCCAGCAGCGTGCGGATGCGGTTGTCCTGCCCGGCCTTGCTGCGCGTCTTGAACAGCCACTTGTACACTTCCTGGCGCTCGGCGGTGCTGGCGCGCAGGATCTCCGCCAGCGTCGCATCCGGGTGCTGGTCCAGGTATTCGACCATCCACAGTTCCAGCGGATGCACCCGCGACAGGTAGCCACGGTCGTTCAGGTTGAAATTGTCCTTGCCGTACTTGCGGTACAGCGCCGGCAGGTCTTCCTTGGCCAGCTGCCTGTCGCCCAGGCGCGCACGCATGATGCGGATATAGCTGTCCTCGTCCAGGTTCGGGCGCGCACTCAGCAGCGTCACCGACATGCGCACCGCATTCAGGTGCGGTATCGTCATGCGCACGCGGCCCAGCAGCGTGTCCAGGCGCTGCGCGGAATTCTTGCCGCGGTAGCGCTGGTAGAAACCGGTCATGTAGGCACTGCCCTCCTGGTCGGCGAAGCGCTCAAGGTACTCGCGCCGCCCGGGTGCGTTGCGGTCCTCGAACAGGTCCCCCATGTCAGGCTTGGCATGGAACATCTCGTAGCGCACGATGTCGCGCATCATGCGGATAAAGACCAGGTTGACCGAATGCTGGAACCCGATGCGCACGGTCATGATGCGCTCGCCCTCCCAGCGCTCGAAGTTGGTAAAGCTCTGCAGGCCGCCGCCGGTGTAGAAGCCCTCGCCGGCATTGCCGGAGTACTTGCGCTCCATCGCCGCTTCCAGCATTGGCATCAGTTCGCGCTCGGCGGGGTTGCGTGCCTTGGACAGGTACTCCACCGCCCAGCGGCTGAGCGCATCCTGGCGCGCCAGCGGTATCGCGGCCAGCTCCGCGCGCGTCATGCCGGCATAGCGCGCGTGCAGCTCGCTGATGATCTCCAGGTAGGTCACCAGCGTGCGTAGCTTGGCGGTGGAGCCCAGGTTCAGGCGCGCGCCGCTGTTGATGTCGAAGGGCTGGTCGATATTGTCGGCCTGGATCCGCACCACGCTGGCATTGCCGACGCGCTCGTACAGCGTGAAGCTGGTGGTCAGCTTCGACGGATCGTCTTGGTCGCGCAGCAGGTTGTGGCCATACAGGCCCATGGCGCGCGCGTCGGCCTTGTTGTTCACGCGCTGCAGGGTCTCGGTGACGATGCGCTGCGCCTCGCGGTTGATGGTGCTGTCCACGGTCAGGTCGAGCCGGTCCATGTCATAGCGACTTTCGACGCCGGTCAGGCGCGTAATGTCGGCGCGGACCCGGTTGACGGCCTTGCGCGTGACAAAGGGCTCCTGCGGCGGGCGCAGCGGCGCCGACGCCTTGTCCAGCGGCTGCGCCAGCGCCGCGTCGCGCAGTTCGGCCGTAATGATGTTGTTGGCCGCCAGCAGGCGCAGGTAGCTGCCGGTCAGCGCATCGAGATTGGTGTCGTCGCGGCGCAGGTGGTAGGACGGGCGGCGCTGCGAGATGATCAGCGACAGCGCCCGCTTGAAGGCCTGCGCCTGGCGCGGATCCGGAGCGCGCTGGTCCATCTCCTTGAGCAGCCGGTTGACCTCGCCGAAATCCTCGCCGTACCAGACCCACAGCGCATCGCCGATGCCGTTGATCTCGCCGAAGCCGGCGCGCGCCGACAGCGGCACCGTATTCAGGTAGTCGACCACGATGCGCTCGCGCGCGCGCTGGGTGTCGGGGCCGTCCAGGTAGGCGCGCAGCGATGCCGACGCCATCTGCCGGAATTTTTCCGGGATCGAGGTGGTGCGGCCCTCGGGCGAGTGCCGGTATTTCTCGATCTGCGTCGCCAGCGTGCTGCCGCCGGGCGCGTCGTGCGACTTGTCGGCCAGCCGGATCATCTGGTCCAGCACCGCGCGCGACAGCCGGCGCCAGTCCAGCGCCGGGTTCATGTTCGGGTATTCCGGATTGAGCAGGCCCTGGTTCTCGACATAAAGCAACGCGCTCACCAGCAACGGCGGCACCGCGCCGAAGTCGGGGTACTGGCGCTGCGGATAGCGCTCGAACGCCAGCGTCAGGCCATTGCAGTCGCGCAGCAGCAGGCCGGCCTGGTTCTTTTCGCGGTAGGGCGTGAACAGGCCTTCATCGATCATCCGCACCATGTCGGGCGACATGCGTGCCTGCTCTGCGGGCACATAGCCGCGCTGCTCCAGCCGCTGCGCGAACAGCGGCAGCCTGCCGTAGCCCATGCGGGCGTCATAGGGTCCGGAATGCGGGAAGCGGATGCTGTCGCTGGCACCGGGCTGGATCTCGAATGTCAGCCGCTGGCCCAGGCTGCCGATCAGCCGCGCCTGCCAGTGCGAGTTGCGCACCTCGCTTGCGACAACGCTATACACGACATAGGCACCGCCGGTGAGGGCGACCGCCAAGCCAGCGAAAATCCAGCTACGACGCGACACGTTTGGGCTTCCTTGTTGGGCCGGCGCAGCGCGCGACATCTCCGTGCGCCGGCTCGAAGCGCGGTGTTTTCGCGGTGCGCGCCTCACGCGCGCCCGCCTGTCTTGATATTAGTAGGAGTCGCGCCCGGGTGCATCAAGCACGCGCGCGGGGCGCGTGCCGTTGCACGCGGGGCGTCGCCTCAGGCAGCGCCGGCGCCACTTCCGGCGCGTCCGAAAGGCCGCGCGGATTATCGGCCAGCTGCCGTGCGGTCGACCGGTCGCCCGACCGGACGCCCAACGAGCGGATAGCCCGGATCGTTGTAGCCCGGCGTCGAGGCATGGCCCGGCGACACCAGCCCATCGATCATCGCCTCTTCGTCGGGCGTGATCGCGGCACCCAGCGCGCCGAAGTAATCCTCGAACTGCGCCAGCGTGCGCGGGCCGGCGATCACCGACGTGATGACCGGGTTGGCCAGCACCCACGCGGTGGCGAACTGGCCCGGCGTCAGCCCGCGCGCCTCGGCGTGGGTCTTGAGCTGCTGCGCGATGACCAGCGATTCCTCGCGGAACTCGGTTTCCATCATGCGGCGGTCGGCGCGGCCCGCGCGCGTGCCCTGGGCCGGCGCCTGGCCGGGCGCGTACTTGCCGGTCAGCACGCCGCGCGCCACCGGGCTGTAGGGCACCACGCCCAGGCCGTAGTGCTCGCACGCGGGCAGGATCTCCACCTCCGGCAGCCGGTTCAGCAGGTTGTAGTACGGCTGGCACGCGACCGGGCGCGGCACCCCCAACGCATCGCACAGCCGCGCGATCTCGGCGATGCGCCAGCCGCGGAAGTTCGACACCGCCCAGTAGCGGATCTTGCCGCTGCGCACCAGGTCGCCCATGGCGCGCACCGGCTCTTCCAGGTTGGCGCCGGGATAGTCGCGATGCAGGTAGAGGATGTCGAGGTAGTCGGTCGCCAGCCGGTGCAGGCTGTCCTCGACCGCGCGCGTGATCCACACGCGCGAGTAGTGGCCGTGGTTGGGCGCGGCCTGCATCGCGTTGCCGAGCTTGGTGGCCAGCACCCAGTCGTGGCGCTCGGCGGTCAGCAGGCGCCCGACCATCTGCTCGGACGCGCCCTTGCTGTACACGTCGGCGGTATCGATGAAGTTCACGCCGTGGTCACGCGCGCTGGCGACGATGCGGCCGGCCTCGGCCTCGTCGGTCTGGTCGGCGAACATCATGGTGCCCAGGCACAGCGCCGAGACGCGCAGGTTGCTGGCGCCGAGGCGGCGGTACGGCATGGAGAGATCTGGCATGGCGGCTCCTTGGGATGGGACAGCCCACATTGTGCCGCCAGCCGGCCAGGCTTGCCGGCGCGCTGTCAGGCGCGCGGATCGGAACGGGCGGCGCGGCGCTTGCGGTATTCCTCGCGCCCCACGTAAGCGGCGGCGGCCGCCACCATCAGCGCCAGCCCGTACCAGGTGAGCGCGTAGCCGAGGTGGTTGTTGGTAAAGGCTGTCACCGTCAGCCCGCCCACGGGCCAGGCCTTGGGGTCCGTCCCTTCCGGCGGCGGCACCGCCGCGGCGTCGATGAAATACGGCGCGACCGGGCCCGGACCCAGGCCGCGATGCGCGGCGATTGCCGCCACGTCGCGCGAGAACCACTGGTCGCGTGCCGCGTCGTTGTGGCGCAGCAGCCCGGTGCCCGGCTCGCTCATGCGCAGCAGGCCGACCACTTCGCCGGGGCCGCTGCCGGCGGGCGCCACGCGCGCGCGGAAAGGCTCGGCGACGAAGCCGCGGTTGACCAGCACGGTGCTGCCGTCGGCCAGCCGCAGCGGCGTCATCACCCAGTAGCCGCCGCCCTGCTCGGTCACGGCCTGCACCAGGGTCTGGCGCTCGTCGAGGAAGGTACCGCTGGCGCGCACGCGCCGGTACTCGGCATTGGCCCTGGTCAGCCCCGCCCATTGCGCCGGCGCGGGCGCCGCCACCGGCGCGGCATGGACGCGCTCGGCCACCTGGGCGATCAGGCCGAGCTTCCAGGCGCGCCGCTCGATCTGCCAGTTGCCCAGCGCCACCAGGCCGGCGATGGCCGCCGCGGCGAACAGCGCCAGCACCGTCAGCCAGACGGTCGACAGCGGGCGCGAGGATGCGGGGACGCCGTGGGCGGCGTTGGCGGTGCGCGGATTTTCGACCGGCGCGGCGCGGTCGTCGGTGGAACCGGTCAAGGCAGGGTCTTGGTGGTATGCATGCCCGGCATCATATTGGAATTCAGGTGGAACATCACCCACAGCGTGCCGGTCAGCGTGATCACCACCAGCACCAGCGTGAAGATCAGCGCCAGCATGTTCCAGCCACCCTCGGACCTGGCGTTGAGGTGCAGGAAGTAGATCATGTGCACCACGATCTGCACCGCGCCCAGCGCCAGCAGCACCATCGCGGTGGTGCTGGACTGCGCGAACACCTTGCCCATCACCAGCCAGAACGGGATCGCGGTCAGGATCACCGACAGCACGAAGCCGGTCACGTAGCCGCCGAGCGAGATATGAATCTCGCTTTCGCCGTGGTCATGGCCATGGCCATGGGCCGGCAGCGTGTCGTCGTGCGCGCTCATGGCAGCACTCCCATCAGGTAGACAAAGGTAAAGACGCCGATCCAGACCACATCCAGGAAGTGCCAGAACATCGACAGGCACATCAGGCGGCGCTTGTTTTCGGGGATCAGCCCGTGGCGGCGCAGTTGCACCACCAGCGTGACCAGCCACACGATGCCGAAGGTCACATGCAGGCCGTGGGTGCCGACCAGCGCGAAGAACGAGGTCAGGAAGCCGCTGCGCTGCGGCCCGGCGCCCTCGCCCACCAGGTGCGCGAACTCATAGATCTCGACCGCGAGGAAGGCTGCGCCCAGCAGGCCGGTCACGGCGAGCCAGCCCTGGGTCGGCGCAAGGCGCCCGCGCTGCGTCTCCAGCATGGCGAAGCCGTAGGTGATCGAGGACAGCAGCAGGAACGAGGTGTTCAGCGCCACCAGCGGCAGGTCGAACAACTCGGCCCCGGAAGGCCCGCCCGCGTAATTGCGGCCGAGCACGCCGTAGGCGGCGAACAGGCACGCAAAGACCAGGCAGTCGCTCATCAGGTAGAGCCAGAAACCGAGCAGCGTGCCGTTGGGCACGTGGTATTCCTCGGTGAGGTAGAAGCGCAGCTCGGCCGGCTGCGCCGGCGCGCGCTGCGGCGGGGCCTCGTGCGCGGGCGCGCCGTCGGCGGTGAAGGGAGCGTAGGTATCAGCCATGGCTGGCCAGCAGCGCGCTGCGCTCCGCCTCCGTGCGGTGGACGTCGTCGGACGGAATATAGAAATCGCGCTGGTAGTTGAAGGTATGGCCGATCGCGGTGACGATGGTGGCGGCAAAGGCCAGCGCCGCCAGCCACCAGATATGCCAGATCAGCGCGAAGCCGCACAGCGTGCTCAGCCCGGCCAGGATGATGCCGGCGCCGGTGTTCCTGGGCATATGGATCGGGATGAAGCCGTGCGCCGGGCGCTGGTAACCGTGCGCCTTCATCTGCCACCAGGCGTCGCTGTCATGCACCAGCGGCGTGAAGGCAAAGTTGTACGGCGGCGGCGGCGACGAGGTCGACCACTCCAGGGTGCGGCCGTCCCAGGGATCGCCGGTGACATCGCGCAGCGACTCGCGGCGCAGGAAGCTCACCACCAGCTGCACCAGGAAGCAGCCGATGCCCAGCGCGATCAGCAGCGCGCCGACGCCGGCCAGCTGGAACCAGATCTGCAGCGAGTGGTCCTCGAAATGGCTGACGCGCCGCGTCACCCCCATCAGCCCGAGCACGTAGAGCGGCATGAACGCCACGTAGAAGCCGACCAGCCAGAACCAGAACGAGCACTTGCCCCAGAATGGATCCAGCTGGTAGCCGAAGGCCTTCGGGAACCAGTAGGTGATGCCGGCCATCAGCCCGAACAGCACGCCGCCGATGATCACGTTATGGAAATGCGCGACCAGGAACAGGCTGTTGTGCAGCGAGAAATCCGCCGGCGGCACCGCCAGCAGCACACCGGTCATGCCGCCGATCACGAATGTCACCATGAAGCCCACCGTCCACAGCATCGGCACCTCGAAGCGGATGCGCCCGTGGTACATGGTGAACAGCCAGTTGAACAGCTTGGCCCCCGTGGGGATCGAGATGATCATGGTGGTGATGCCAAAGAACGAATTCACGCTGGCGCCCGAGCCCATCGTGAAGAAGTGATGCAGCCACACCAGGTATGACAGCACCGTGATCACCACCGTGGCATACACCATCGAGGCATAGCCGAACAGGCGCTTGCGGCAGAAGGTGGCCACCACCTCGGAGAACACGCCGAACACCGGCAGGATCAGGATGTAGACCTCGGGGTGGCCCCAGATCCAGATCAGGTTCACGTACATCATGGCGCTGCCGCCAAGATCGCTGGTGAAGAAATTCATTCCCAGGTACCGATCGACCGCCAGCATCGCCAGCGCCGCGGTCAGCACCGGGAACGCGGCGATGATCAGCACGTTGGTGCACAGCGCGGTCCAGGTGAAGATCGGCATGCGCATCAGCGTCATGCCGGGCGCGCGCATCTTGACGATGGTGACCAGCAGGTTGATGCCGGATAGCAGCGTGCCCACGCCCGCCACCTGCAACGACCACAGGTAGTAGTCCACGCCCACGTCCGGGCTCTGCAGGATGCCGGACAGCGGCGGATAGGCGAGCCAGCCGGTGCGCGCGAATTCGCCGACGAACAGCGACATCATCACCAGCACCGCGCCCCCCACCGTCATCCAGAAGCTGAAGTTGTTCAGGAACGGAAACGCGACGTCGCGCGCGCCGATCTGCAGCGGCACGACAAAGTTCATCAGGCCGGTGACCAGCGGCATGGCGACGAAGAAAATCATGATGACGCCGTGCGCGGTGAAGATCTGGTCATAGTGGTGCGGCGGCAGGTAGCCCAGGTTGTCGCCAAAGGCGATGGCCTGCTGGATGCGCATCATGATGGCATCGGCAAAGCCGCGCAGCAGCATCACGATGCCGAGGATCATGTACATGATGCCGATGCGCTTGTGGTCGATGCTGGTGAACCACTCGCGCCACAGGTAGGCCCACTTGCCGTAGTACGTGACGCCGCCGGCCAGCGCCAGCCCGCCGAGCACCACCACCGCGAAGGTGGCGATCAGGATGGGCTCGTGCAGCGGGATTGCCTCCCAGCTCAGGCGGCCGAAGAGTTGCGTGGCGGGTTCGGATCGCTCCGGCATGTGGTTCTCCAGGACAACAACTGCGTACCAGGTCACGCTCTGTCGCACGGGCTCGGGCACGCTCCGCCGCAGCGCCTGCCACCGACGCAGGCGCGCTAGCGCAGCAGCTCGCCGGCGCCGGCCGCGCCGGTCCCGAACAGCGGTTCGGCCAGCGTGTTGCTGGCGGTGCAGACGGCGGCGCCCAGGCCCGCGGCGCGCTGCGCGTCGCGCGCCATCAGGTCTTTCTGGCAGACCTGTCCGGCCTGCACGCAACGGTTCACGATGGCATCGAACAGGTTCGCGTCGACGCTGCCGTAGCGCCGTACCGGCTCGCGCTCGCTGGGCTGCGCCAGCTGCGTGTAGGCGGCGCGGCTCAACGGCGCGCCGGCGGCGCGCACGGTCTGCACCCAGCGGCCGAACTCATCGTCGCTCAGGCCATGGAAGCGGAAGCGCATGTGCGAAAAGCCCGCGCCGCTGTAGTTGGCGGAGAAGCCCTCGTAGACGCCCGGCCGGTTGACCACCGCGTGCAGGCGCGTTTCCATGCCCGGCATGGCGTAGACCTGTCCGGCCAGCGCGGGGATGAAGAAGGAATTCATCATGGTGGAAGACGTGATCTTGAAGCGGATCGGCCGGTCGACCGGGGCGGCCAGCTCATTGACGGTGGCGATGCCCTGCTCGGGGTAGACGAACAACCACTTCCAGTCGAGCGCCACCACTTCCACCGTCAGCGGCTGCGTGCCCGGCGCCAGCGGGCGGCTGTCGTCGAGCCGGGTCAGCGGCTGGTAGGGATCGAGCTTGTGGGTGCTGACCCAGGTGATGGCCCCGAGCGCGATGATGATCAGCAGCGGCGCCGACCAGATCAGCAGCTCCAGCACCGTGGAATGGTCCCAGTCGGGGTTGTAGTGCGCATCCGCGCTGGCGGCGCGGTATCGCCACGCGAACACCAGCGTCAGCACGATCACCGGCACGATGATCAGCAGCATCAGCCCGGTCGAAATGATGATCAGGTCACGTTGCCGGACCGCCAGATCGCCGGCCGGCGACAGCAGCACGGCATTGCAGCCGGCCAGCGACAGCAGGACTGGCAGCAGCAACCAGCGCAGCGGGCGGTGCATGGACATTGTCTGACCGGAAGATCGCATAGCTTTCTGGCCCGCGCCATTTGTACGCCGCGGCGCAAGTGACTTAGACTGGTCTGAGCAACTATGGCAGTGTAGGCGCTGCAGTGCCATTCTTCATGGTGCAATTTGCAGTGCCCTCGCTCACAGACACGGGAGGTATGCCGATGACCACCGCGACCCACCAGCACCGCGCGTCTCCTACAGCACCTCCGGCGCCCGGCGCCGCGCATGTCGCGCCCGCGGAAATCGCCACCGGCGTGGTCATCGGCCGCGCTTCCGAGTACTTCGATTTCTTCGTCTACGGCATCGCCTCGGTGCTGGTGTTCCCGGCGGTGTACTTTCCCTTCGCCGACCGGCTCGACGCGCTGCTCTACGCCTTCGCCATCTTCGCGCTGGCCTTTATCGGCCGGCCCTTCGGCACCACGCTGTTCATGCGCATCCAGCGCCGCTGGGGCCGGGGCGTCAAGCTGACCGCATCGCTGTTCCTGCTCGGCACCGCCACCGTCGGCATCGCCTTCCTGCCCGGCTATGCCGCGCTCGGCCAGACCTCCATCATCCTGCTGGCGGTGTTCCGCACGCTGCAGGGCGTGGCCTTCGGCGGCTCGTGGGACGGCCTGCCCTCATTGCTGGCGCTGAACGCGCCCGCGCAGCGGCGCGGCTGGTATGCGATGCTGGGCCAGCTGGGCGCGCCCACCGGCTTTATCGTCGCCGGCGCGCTGTTCCTGTTCCTCAACCTCAGCCTGGAGCCGCACGAGTTCCTGGCGTGGGGCTGGCGCTATCCGTTCTACGTCGCGTTCGCAATCAACGTGGTGGCGCTATTCGCGCGCCTGCGGCTGGTGGTGACGCACGAATACACGCAACTGCTGGACGAGGACGAGCTCGAGCCCATCAGCACCACCGAGATCGTCAGGAAGCAGGGCTACAACCTGCTGCTGGGCGCGTTCGCGGCGCTGGCGAGCTTTGCGCTGTTCCACCTGGTGACGGTGTTTCCGCTGTCGTGGGTCGCGCTCAATGGCTCGCAGCCGGTCACGGACGTGCTGGCGGTGCAGATCGCCGGCGCCTTCATCGGCATCCTCGGCACCATCGCCTCGGGCGTGATCGCGGACCGGATCGGGCGGCGCACCACGCTGGCGCTGATGGCCATCCTGATCGGCATTTTCAGCCTGTTCGCGCCCTGGCTGATGGGCGGCGGCCCGCTGGCGCAGGACCTGTTCATCCTGCTCGGCTTCGGCCTGCTGGGCTTGTCCTACGGCCAGGCCGCCGGTGCCTTGACCTCGAACTTCGAGCGGCGCTTCCGCTACACCGGGGCGGCACTGACCACCGACATGGCGTGGCTGTTCGGCGCCGGCTTCGCGCCGCTGGTGGCGCTGGGGCTGTCGGCGGAATTCGGCCTGTTCGCGGTGAGCGGCTACCTGCTTTCCGGCGCCGCCTGCACGCTGCTGGCGCTGCGGATCAATCGGGCGTTGGGCACGCATGTCTGAGGGGCGCGCCGCGCCCGCGCAGCTCTCGCCGTGAGTTGCAAAAACCGCCGGGGCCGGTTTTGCCGGCGCCGGGCAGCGTTCTGAGTACAATTGACGCCCGCCAAAATCCCGTCGTTCCGGATGTGATTCCGGAGCCGAAGCTTATGAAAACGGAAACCACGGACGTCGTCATCATCGGCGCTGGGCCTGCGGGCTCGGTTGCTGCCGGCCTGCTGCGCAAGCACGGGATTCCGGTGCTGGTGCTCGAGAAAGAAACCTTCCCGCGCTTCTCCATCGGCGAAAGCCTGCTGCCGCAAAGCATGGCCTATCTCGAGGAAGCGGGCATGCTGCGCGCGGTGGTGGAAGCCGGCTTCCAGTACAAGAACGGCGCCGCGTTCGCGCGCGGCACGCAGCGCACCGCCTTCGACTTCCGCCAGAAGTACTCGCCGGGCTGGGGCACCACCTACCAGGTGCAGCGCGCGCAGTTCGACCACGTGCTGATCCGCGAGGCCGAGCGCCAGGGCGCCGAGGTGCGCTTCTCGCATGCGGTCGAGAACGTCGATGTCAGCGGCGCGCAGCCGGAAGTCAGCGTGCGCGCGCCGGACGGCAGCCGGTACACGGTGCGCGCGAAGTTCCTGCTCGATGCTTCCGGCTTCGGCCGCATCCTGCCGCGCCTGCTGCAGCTGGAAACGCCGTCGGGCTTTCCGGTGCGCAGCGCGATCTTCACGCACGTGGAAGACCGCATCCCCGCCGGCACCTTCGACCGCAACAAGATCCTGATCAGCGTGCATCCGCAGCACCAGGACGTCTGGTACTGGACCATCCCGTTTTCGGACGGGCGCTGCTCGCAGGGCGTGGTCGCCGAGAAGGCGTTCCTGGACCGCTACACCGGCACCGAGACCGGGCGGCTGCAGGCGCTGGTGGCCGAAGAGCCGGGCCTGGCCGCATTGCTGGCCAACGCGCAATGGGACACCCCGGCGCGCCAGATCGCGGGCTATTCGGCCAACGTGAAGTCGCTGTGGGGCAACGGCTATGCGCTGCTGGGCAATGCCGGCGAGTTCCTCGACCCGGTGTTCTCGTCAGGCGTGACCATCGCCTTCAAGTCGGCCAGCCTGGCGGCGCAATGCCTGGTGCGCCAGCTGCGCGGCGACACGGTGGACTGGGAGCAGGACTTCGCGCGGCCGCTCAAGGCCGGCGTCGATTGCTTCCGCGTCTTTGTCGAAGCCTGGTATGAAGGCCGTTTCCAGAAGCTGATCTTCCATCCCAACGCCACCTCGGAAATCCGCGACATGATCGCGGCGATCCTGGCCGGCTATGCTTGGGACCGCGACAATCCCTTCGTCACCGAGCCGCGCCGGCGGCTGGCGGTGCTGGAAGAATTCTGCAAGGTCTGATGCGCCTCACCGTATGCCAGCCTGCCTGGGCGCAGGCGGTTCTGCAAGGACAACAACCATGAGCCATCCGACCGTGCTGGTCACGGGTTCGTCCCGCGGCATCGGCCGCGCCATTGCCCTGCGGCTGGCCCGCGACGGCTATGACGTGGTGGTGCACTGCCGCGCGCGCCGCGACGAGGCCGACTCGGTCGCCGATGCCGTGCGCGCGTGTGGGCGCAAGTCGCGCGTGCTGTGCTTCGACGTGGCCCGCCGCGAGGACGCCGCCAGCGCGCTGCTGACCGATATCGCCGCGCATGGCTGCTACTACGGCGTGGTCTGCAACGCGGGGCTGGCGCGCGACGCCGCCTTCCCGGCCATGACCGGCAACGAATGGGACGAGGTGGTGCACACCAACCTCGATGCCTTCTACAACGTGCTCAACCCGGTGGTGATGCCGATGGTGCAGCGCCGCCAGCCGGGCCGCATCGTCACGCTGTCGTCGGTATCGGGGCTGGTGGGCAACCGCGGCCAGGCCAACTACAGCGCGGCCAAGGCCGGCATCATCGGCGCCACCAAGGCGCTGGCGATCGAGCTGGCCAAGCGCGCGATCACGGTCAACTGCGTCGCGCCGGGACTGATCGACACCGACATGGTCGCGCCGCACGTGCGCGACGAAGCGCTGCGCCTGATCCCGGCGCGGCGCATGGGCACGCCGGACGAAGTCGCCGCCACCGTGGCCTTCCTGCTGTCGCCGGACGCGGGCTATATCACGCGCCAGGTGATCTCGGTCAACGGCGGGATGTTCGGATGAAATGCGTCGCCACGGCCGGAGCCGGCGTCATCCGGGACCCCGGCTTGTTGCGGATGGCGCCATGAACGGAGTCAGCATTTTTTTCCTGCAGGCGATGCTGGTGGTCGCGCTGCCTTATCTGCTCTGGCGTGGCGCCGGCCTGCGCGCGATGTTTCCGCTGGTCGGCGTGCAGGTGCTGGCCGGCATCGTGCTGGGCCCGTCGGTGTTCGGCGCGCTGGCGCCGCACGGCTGGACCGCGCTGTTCGGGCCCGAGCGCCTGCCGATGCTGTCCGGCCTGCAATGGCTGGCCGTGACGCTGTTCTGTTTCCTGACCGGATTGCACTTGCGCGAAGGCGGCGTGCCGCCGCAGTGGCGCGCGACCGTGCAGATCTCGCTGGGCAGCATTGCGGCGCCGTTGGCGCTCGGGGCCGCGGCGGGCTGGTGGATGGTGGGCGCCGGCTGGCCGGTCGCCGGCGAGCTGGCCAGCCCGGCGTGGTTCGCCGGCGCGATGGGCATCTGCACCGCGGTCACGGCGCTGCCGGTGCTGGGCGCGCTGCTGCGCGAGATGCGCCTGACCGGCACGCACCTGGGCCAGCTGGCGCTGCGCTGCGCCGCCGTCAACGATGCCTGGGTGTGGCTGTTCCTGACGCTGGTGCTGTTGCAGCACGGCGGCCACGGCGGCGCCGGCGCCGTCACCGTGGCGCTGCGCGCGGCGGCCTACCTGGCGTTCATGTTGCTGGCGGTGCGTCCCACGCTGGCCTGGCTGCTGCGCCGGCGCGCGCCGGAAACCGAGCTGCTGCTGGCGATAGCGCTGTGCCTGGTGCTGGTCTCGGCCTTCCTCGGCGAACTGGCGGGGCTGCATCACGTGATGGGTGGCTTTGTCGCCGGGCTGGCATGGCCGGCTAGCGCGGCGCAGCGCGTGCGCCAGCAGCTGGAACCGGTCACGGTGGTGGTGCTGCTGCCGTTCTTCTTCCTCGCCGCGGGGCTGCGCACCGAGATCTCGCTGGACCATCCGATGACGCTGTGGATCGCGGCGCTGTCGCTGGTGGTCGCGGTCGCGGGCAAGATGGCCGGCGTGGCGCTGCCGGCGCGCCGCGCCGGCATGGGCTGGCGCGATGCGCTGGCACTGGGCACGCTGCTGCAGACCAAGGGCCTGGTCGAGGTGGTGGTGCTGACCGTGCTGCTGGACGCGCGCATCATCAGCACCGCGGCGTTTTCCGGCCTGCTGCTGATGGCGCTGGCCAGCACCTTGCTGGCGCGGCCGTTGACGATGCTGGTAGCGCGGCAGCGCCTGCCCTGACATCCGCCCTCCCCCCGGATCCTTACACCGGGGTAAATCCCGGCAGGCCCGCTATCGCCCGCGCCAGGAACTCCAGCAGCACGCGTACCGGTGCCGGCTGGTAGCGCCGCGTCGGGCAGACCAGGAACGCTTCCTGCGCCGGGCCGTGCCAGCGCGGCAGCACCCGCTGCAGCGCGCCGCTGTCGAGCAGGTCCTGCACCAGCCACGCCGGCGTCATGCCAAAGCCGGCGCCGGCAAGGAAACTCTCGCGCATCGCCAGCGAGTTGTTGACGCGGTAACGGCATGGCGCGCTCACCAGCGCCTGCCCGCCGGGGCCGTCGAGCACGATCTCTTCGCCCGCGGCGAGCCAGGTAAAGCGCAGGATCCGATGGCGCGCCAGGTCCGCCGGCTGCCTGATCTTCGGATGCCGCGCCAGGTAGTCCGGCGCCGCCACCAGCAGGCGCTGCGACACCGCGATCCGGCGCGCCACCACATGCGGCGGCAGCGTGGCGCCGAGGCGCACCGCCACGTCGACCCCGGCTTCGACCAGGTCGACGAAGCGGTCGTCGAACAGCAGTTCCACCTCGACTTCCGGATAGCGCTGCTGGAACGCCAGCACCAGCGCATTGAGGCGCAGCACGCCGAAGCTGGCGGGCGCGCCCACGCGCACGCGGCCCGCCGGCTGGCCGGTTGCGCCGCGCGCGTCGCTGACCGCCTCGCCGTATTCGTCCAGCACGCGCCGCGCGCGCTCGTAGAAGCGCCGCCCGGCCTCGGTCGGCGCCAGGCTGGTGGTGCTGCGCGCCAGCAGACGCACGCCCAGCTCGCGCTCCAGCGCGGCCACGGTCTTGCTGACGGTCGGCTGCGTCGACTGCTGCTCGCGCGCCACCGCCGACAGGCTGCCGAGTTCCACCGCGCGCACGAAGACCTGCATTGCCCGGATGGTGTCCATGCCGCTCCTGGTTTTCTTCATTCCGGATTGGAATGAGCAATATGCCATTTTGCCCGCTACCTGGCATGAGGGGAATGGCCTAACGTGGGCCCCATGCCGGCAACGTTGCCCGTCCACCCGACAGGACCTATCCATGTTTTCCGATCTTCGTTTCCTGCGCCGCGCCGCGGCAGCGACCCTTGCCGCCGCCGTCGCCAGCAGCGCGGCGCTCGCCAGCCCCCTGCAAGAGCGGGCCTGGCTGACCAGCTGGATGGCCAGCCAGCAGCCGGTGTGGCAAGCGCACGCCCTGCCGCTGCCCACCGGCGTGCCGGCGGAGATGGCGGACCAGACCGTGCGCCAGGTGGTGCGGCTGAGCGCAGGCGGGGAGCGGCTGCGCGTGGTGCTGTCAAACCCCTATGGCCGGCAACCGCTCGTGGTCGGCGCGGCGCAACTCGCACCCCATGCCGGCGGCGGCCGCATCGAACTCGCCGGCAGCCGCGCCGTAACCTTCGGCGGCCGTCCGACCGTGACCATCCCGGCGGGCCAGTCGGTGGCAAGCGACGCGATCGCGCTCGCTACCCCTGCGCTGGGTGAACTCGCGCTCAGCCTTTACCTGCCGCAGCGCACCGCGCTCGAATCGTTCCACTGGGATGGCCGCCAGAGCGCATGGCTGGCAGCCGGCAACGCGACCGCGCAAGCCATGCTGGCTGCGCCACAGGTAT
Organism: Cupriavidus taiwanensis; assembly: GCF_900250115.1. Lineage (NCBI taxonomy): Bacteria > Pseudomonadati > Pseudomonadota > Betaproteobacteria > Burkholderiales > Burkholderiaceae > Cupriavidus > Cupriavidus taiwanensis. The sequence goes on from NZ_LT984804.1 coordinate 2,724,258, forward strand.
TCAGCGCGCGCATCGTGGTGAGCGAGGTGCAGGTCGAAGCCCCGGCGGGCGCGGCTGCGGTGGTCGCGCTCGGCGATTCGATCACCGAAGGCAACGGCTCCACCCCCGACACCAACCGGCGCTGGCCGGACCTGCTGGCGCAGCGGCTGGCCGCCGACGGAGTGGCCGTGCTCAACGCCGGCATCTCCGGCGGCCGGCTGCTGCGCGACGGCATGGGCGCGTCCGCGCTGGCGCGGCTGGACCGCGACGTGCTGAGCCAGGCGCATGTCCGCACGGTGATCGCGGCCATCGGCATCAACGATATCGCCTGGCCAGGCTCGACCTTCGCGCCGCACGACGCCGTGCCGCGGGCCGACGAACTGATCGCGGGCTACCGGCGCCTGATCGCCCGTGCGCATGCACGCGGCGTGCGCGTGATCGGCGCCACCATCACGCCGTTTGCCGGCGCGTTGCGCGACACGCCGATCCGCGGCTATGACAGCCCGGGCAAGGAAGCCGTGCGGCTGGCGGTCAACGACTGGATCCGCCATGGCGGCGCATTCGATGCGGTGGTGGACTTCGACGCCGCGGTGCGCGATCCGGCGCGGCCGCAGGCGTTGCTGCCGGCCTTCGACAGCGGCGACCACCTGCATCCCGGCGATGCCGGCTATCGCGCCATGGCGGCGCAGTTCGACCTGGCCCTGCCCGCGCTCGCCGGTCAGTCGCGCTCGGGCGCGCCCGGCGGGAACAGCGGACGATAGGGCCGCGCCTCGTCCACCGCGCGCGCAAACGACGGCCGCGCCAGCAGCCGCTCGCGATACGCGCGCACGTTGCCGCATGACTGCGGAATCGGCTGCACCCAGTCCGCATAGAACAGCGACGGCGCGGCGGCGCAGTCCGCCAGCGTGAAGGCATCGCCCGCGGCCCATTGCCGGGCCGCCAGCTCGGTCTCGAGCCACGCATAGGCCGAGTCCAGCAGCTGGCGGTATTCGGCCACGCCATGCGGATCGCGGTTCGCCGCGGGGCGCAGGTAATCGGCCACGATGCGCTGCATCGGCGTCATCACGTACTGGTCGAAGAAGCGGTCGAGCAGGCGCACCTTCAGCGCGCCATCGGCCGACTCGGGCAGCCAGCGCACCGGGCCGCGGTGATGCTGGTCCAGGTATTCGACGATGATGCTGGACTCGAACACCGAACGGCCGTCATCGACCAGCAGCGGCATGCGCCGCAGCGGCCAGCGCTTGCCGAGTTCGTCCATGTGCTGCGCGTGGTCGGGCGACAGCATGCGCAAGTCGAAGGGAATCGCGTTCTCGTACAACGCCACGAGGACCTTCTGGCAATAGGACGAAAACGGGTGCGCGTACAGCTCCATCGTGATCTCCAGTGATGTGGGCGTATGCCCCGGGGAGCTTCAGTGCGCGGCTAGCCCTGCGCGGCGAAGCAATCGGTCGCGGCAAGCAGCTGGTCCATGATGCCCGGCTCGGTCCACGCATGGCCGGCGCCTTCGATCAGGTGGAACTGCGCCTGCGGCCACGCCTGGTGCAGCGCGTAGGCATAGCGCACCGGACACGGCATGTCATAGCGGCCGTGCACGATCACGCCGGGGATGCTGGCCAGCTTGTGCGCATCGCGCAGCAGCTGGCCATCTTCCAGCCAGCAGCGGTGCGTGAAATAGTGGTTTTCCAGCCGGGCGAAGGCCAGCGCGAAGTGCCCGTCGTCATGCCTGGCGCTGTTCCCTGCATCTGGCAGCAAGGTAATGGTCTCGCCTTCCCACACGCTCCAGGCGCGTGCCGCCTCTACCTGCTTGTCGGGGTCGGGGCCGGTCAGCAGCTTGCGGTAGGCCGCCATCATGTTGCCGCGCTCGGCCACGGGCACCGGCGCCTGGAAACGCGCCCACTTGTCGGGGAACATCTCGGACACGCCGTACTGGTAGTACCAGTCCAGCTCCGCCTGCGACACCGTATAAATGCCGCGCAGCACCAGCTCGCTCACGCGCTGCGGGTGCTGCTGCGCATAGGCCAGCGCCAGCGTCGAGCCCCACGAGCCGCCGAACACCAGCCAGCGCTCCACCCCCGCCAACATGCGCAGCCGCTCGATATCGTCGACCAGGTGCCAGGTGGTGTTAGCCTCCAGCCCCGCATGCGGGGTCGAGCGTCCGCAGCCGCGCTGGTCGAACAGCAGCACGTCATAGCGCGCCGGATCGAACAGCCGCCGGTGGTCCGGCGAGATGCCGCCGCCAGGCCCGCCATGCAGGAACACCGCGGGCTTGGCGCCGGGCGTGCCCACGCGCTCGTAGTAGACGACATGCCCGTCGCCGACATCAATCGTGCCGGTTTCGTAGGGCTCGATTTCGGGGTAGAGGGTGCGCAGGGCGGGCATGGGTGGGTCTCCGACAGTCGAGGCCACAGTGTACGCCGCAGGCATGGCATGGCGTGGCGCACGCAATCCGCCGCTAGACGCGGTCGGGCAAACGATGGGGTGGTGGCGGCAAACCGATCCCAATGGCATCGCCCGGCCGCACCACGCCGCCCGCGATCACGACACTCATGACGCCTGCCTTGCGGACCAGCGTGCCGTCGGAGGTCCGGCTGAATACCTGCGCCAGAAGACCGGGTCGAAACGCCCGATCTGGCCACACGGGTTGCGCAGGCCGGTCAGCTCGACCACGGCGTTGGAGCCGAGCCGCAACCGCGTGCCAACGGGCACCTAGATCACGCCTTACTCTGCAAATGCCCCTCTCACCCAATCCCGCAGCAACCGCGTGGCCGGACGGTCCGCCGCTCGCTCGCTGTAGACCAGGTCATAGCGGAAGCTCTCCAGCGCCAGGTCAAAGGGCTGCACCAGCGCGCCCGAGGCCAGTTCTTCCGCCACCAGCGTCAGGCTGAGCAGGCCCACGCCCTGTCCGGCGATGGTGGCCTGCACCGCGTGGATCTCGTCGGTAAAGCGCAGGCCAGCCTGCGCATCGGCCACCTCGACGCCGGCCCGCGCCAGCCAGTGGCGCCATACCGGCGCGCGCGCTTCGTCGCGCGCGGCGGCGCCCCATTCGAAGTGGACCAGCGTGGCGTGCTTCAGGTCCTGCATGGTGGCCAGTTTCAGGGTGGGGCTGCAGACCGGCGCAAAGCGGTCGCGGAACAAGGGTTCGACCACCAGCCCCGGATAGCTGCCGCCGCCGTAGCGGATCGCCGCGTCCGCGTCGCGGTCCAGGTCGACGATCTGGTCCGAGGCATCCAGGCGCAAGGTCCAGTCGGGATGCGCGGCGCGGAACTGGCCGGCGAGCGGCGCCAGCCGCCTGGCCATGAATGCCACCGTCGACGTCAGCGAGGCCACGTGCGGGCGGCCGCTGGGCCGCACCACCTGCACCGCGCGCTCGATGCCGTCGAGGCCATCCCGCACCGCTGGAAATAGCAGCTGCCCGGCCGCCGTCAGCCGCACCCTGCGGGTCTGGCGCTCGAACAGCCTCACGCCCAGGCTCTCTTCCAGCGCGCGGATCTGGTGGCTGATGGCCGTCGGCGTAACGTGCAGTTCGTCGGCGGCAAGCTTGAAGCTGGCGCGGCGGGCGGCGGCTTCGAAGGCGCGCAGGGCGCCCAGCGGCGGCAGGTTGCGCAAGGTGGCTCCCATGAGTGAGTTTGGCTCATGCATCGGCTGAGAAGCGACCATTTGTCACCCTCGACTCCGGCTCCGATACTTGGCATGTCGGCTGGACGGCAACAACCACCAGCAGATGTCGAGATGAATTTTACTAAATCATTAGCGGAGTCAGCGATGCCCCTGGAACAAGTCCACACCCAACCCGATCCCTATGCTCCCTACCTGCTGTCCCAGGCCATCCGGGCCGGCGGCCTGCTGTTCGTTTCCGGCCAGGCCGGGGTCGGCGACGACGGCGCCATCGTCGGCCGCGGCGACTTCGACGCGCAGGCCGAGCAGGCCTTCCGCAACCTCCGGCGCGCGCTGCAGGCGGGCGGCTCGGGGCTGGACCGGGTGGCCAAGGTGACGATCTTCCTGACCTCGATGGAACACTTCCCGAAAATCGTCGCGCTGCGGCGCAAGTGGTTTCCGCACCCTATCCGGCCGATACCATCGTCGAGGTCTCGGCCCTGTATGCGCCGGACGCGATGATCGAGATCGAAGCCATCGCGCTGACCACGGAGGGCGCGCAATGACCACGCCCGCCGCGCCTTCGCTGTTCGATACCCCGGCGCTGAACGGCGTGCCGCTGCGCAACCGCCTGGTGGTGGCGCCGATGACGCGCATCAGCGCCACCGACGCCGGCGTTCCCACCGCGGCCATGTGCCGCTACTACGGGGGCTTTGCCCGCGGCGGCTTTGGCCTGATCGTCAGCGAGGGCATCTATACCGACCGCGCCTATGCGCAGGGCTATGCCGGCCAGCCGGGACTGACCGACGCGCAGCAGGCGCAGGGCTGGCGCGGGATCGTGGACGCGGTCCACCATGCCGGCGGGCGCATGATCGCGCAGCTGATGCATGCGGGGGCGCTGTCGCAGGCCAACCGCTTCCGCGACGATACCGCCGGGCCCTCGGCGGTGCAGCCCAGGGGCCGGAAGCTGACGTTGTATGGCGGCACCGGCGCATACCGGATGCCGCGCGCGATGGACCAGGCAGAGATCCTGCAGGCCGTCGACGGCTTTGCGCAAGCGGCGCGGCTGGCGCGCGACGCCGGCTTCGACGGCGTGGAGATCCACGGCGCCAACGGCTACCTGCTCGACCAGTTTCTCAACAACCATACCAACTTGCGCCAGGATGGCTGGGGCGGCGCCATCGCGCAGCGCATGCGCCTGCTGCTGGAGACGATCCGCGCGGTGCGCGCCGCGGCGGGGAACGATGTCATCGTCGGCGTGCGCATCTCGCAGGCCAAGGTCAATGACTTCACCTACCAGTGGCCCGAAGGCGCGGATGGCGCTGCCACGCTGTTTGGCGCGATTGCGGCGAGCGGCGTCGACTACCTCCATGTGACCGAGCATGAAGCCTGGCAGCCCGCCTTCGCCGACGGCGCTGCGTCGCTGGTGCAGCACGCCCGGCGCGCGGCGCCGGGGCTGGCCATCGTCGCCAACGGCAGCCTCGCCGAACCGGAGCGCGCGGCCGCCATGCTGGCGCAGGGTGCGACCCTGGTCGCGCTCGGACGCGGCGCGCTGGCGAATCCGGACTGGCCGGCGCGGGTGCGCGCGGGACGACCGGTGCGGCGGTTCGATGCCGCGGTGCTGGCGCCGCTGGCCGGCATCAAGGACGCGGAACTGGCGCTGCGCGAAGCTCCGGCGGCGTGGGCGGGCTGATGCCTTGCCGCCCTACCGCCCGGCGCGGTCCCTGCGCCAGTTGGCCGGCGCGGTGCCGAACTGCCCCGAGAACCAGCGCGTAAAGGCGCTGGCCGAGCCATAGCCCAGCAGCTGCGACACGCGCAGCAGCGAATAGCGCGGATTCTCGACATAGCGTCGCGCCAGTTCGCGCCGCACGTCGTTGAGGATGCCGGTGAAGTTCTCGCCCGCGTCGTCGAGCTGGCGCTGCATGGTGCGCAGGCTCAGCCCCAGGCCTTCGGCCACCGCTTCGCAGGTGGCGCGGCCCATCGGCAGCATCAGGTAGATGGCGGCGCGCACTTCATGGCCGATCGATTGCGGGCTGGCGCGCGGCAGCGTGTCGATGAACTGCTGCGCATAGCGCGCCATCACCGGATCCGCGCCCGGGTTGGGGGCGTCGAGGTCGGCGGCGCGGCAGATGATGCCATTGCAGTCCGCATTGAACTCCAGCGGGCAGGCGAACAGCCGGCGATGCACGCGCAGGTCGTCCGGCGCCGCATGCGTGAAGCTGACCCCGATCGGCTGCCAGCGCGGCCCCAGCAGCAGCGCGCACATGCGGAACACGACGCCGATGGCCAGCTCGGTGGCCTGCCGCGAGGGCGCGTCGCTCAGCACCTCCTGCCGGATCACCACGGCGCTGCCGGCATCCTCCAGCAACAGCGCCACCGAGTCGTTGACCAGGTGCCGATAGCGGATGGTGGTGGCAAGCGCGGCGCGCAGCGTCGGCTGCTGGCTGATCAGCAGGCTCATCACGCCAAAGTCCGACAGCTGGCGCGACTCCGCCATGCGCAGCCCGAACGTGATGCAGTCCGAGGCCTGCGCCGCGGCTTCCAGCAGCGCCACGCAGGCGCCGAGCGGCACCCGCTGGTCGGGATCGTCGAGCCAGGCGCGGCGCAACCGCGCCTGGCGCAGCAGCGGCTGCGTCTCCAGGCCGAGGTCGCGCGCTACCTCCAGGAAGTTGGTCAGTGCGGCGGCACGTATGAGCGTTTCCAAACCGTTCTTGCCTTGCGATGCGTTGCGATGTCCTGCGCCGTGGCGGCGACATGCCTGCCCGCCGCAGCAGGATCATAGGCCTCCTGGCATGAAATGCAAAGTCATCGGTGGCCAATGCAAAGCCGGCGCGGGCCACGAAGCCTACAGTGGCAGGCATGGCAGGACACCCTGCACCCATGCAACCCTGGAGACCACAATCATGGCAAATGTCGTCCGCATGTATGAGACCGGCGGCCCCGAAGTGCTGCGCTACGAACACATGGAGGTCGGCGACCCCGGCCCGGGCCAGGTCCGCATCCGCCATGTCGCGGTGGGCCTGAACTACGCCGACACCTATTTCCGCAATGGCACCTACCCGGTGCCGCTGCCCAGTGGCATCGGCGTCGAAGCCGCCGGCGTGGTGGTGTCGGTGGGGGCGGGCGTGACCAATGTGGCGCCGGGCGACCGCGTCACCTACACCGGCTTCGTCAACACGCTGGGCGCGTACAGCAGCGAACGCCTGGTGCCGGCGGCGCCGCTGATCCGCCTGCCCGACAGCATCGCCTTCGAAACCGCCGCGGCGATGACCATGCGCGGGCTGACCTCGGCCTACCTGATGCGCCGCATCTATCCGTTCAACGCGGGCGACACCATCCTGCTGCACGCGGCGGCGGGCGGCGTCGGGCTGATCGTGTCGCAGTGGGCTAAGCTGCTGGGCCTGACCGTGATCGGCACGGTCTCGACCGAGGCCAAGGCCGAGGTGGCGCGTGCGCATGGCTGCGACCACATCATCTATTACACCCGCGAGGACGTGGCCAAACGCGTGCGCGAGCTGACCGATGGCGTGGGCGTGTCGGTGGTGTTCGACAGCGTCGGCAAGAGCACCTTCATGGGTTCGCTGGACTCGCTCAAGCGGCGCGGCACCATGGTCTGCGTGGGCACCGCGTCGGGCCCGGTGCCGCCGTTCGACCCGGCACTGCTGGCCATGAAGGGCTCGCTGTTCCTGACCCGGCCCGCGCTGGCCGACTACATTGCCGATCCCGCCGAGAAGCAGGCGCTGGCCGACGAGGTGTTCGGCCATGTCGCCGCGGGCCGCATCCATATCGGCATCAACCAGCGCTATGCGCTGGAAGACGCGGTCCAGGCGCACCAGGACCTGGAAGCGCGCCGCACTACCGGATCATCGATCTTCGTCATCTGAAAACAAGGAAGAGGAGACAACACATGCAAGCGGAACCCCTCACCTGCACCATCGGCGCCGAACTGACCGGCGTCAGCCTGGCCGATGCGTCGCGCGACCCCGGCCTGTTCGCTGAAATCAAGGCGCTGCTGCTGCAGCACAAGGTCCTGTTCCTGCGCGACCAGGACATCACCCGCGCCGAACACGTTGCCTTTGCCCGCCGGTTCGGCGAACTGGAAGACCACCCCGTGGTGGGCAGCGATCCGGAACACCCGGGCCTGGTGCAGATCTACAAGTCGCCCGACAGCAAGGTCGAGCACTACGAGAATTCCTTTCATTGCGATGCCACCTGGCGCCAGGCGCCGCCGATGGGCTGCGTGCTGCGCTGCGTGGAAACGCCGGCGGTGGGCGGCGACACCATCTGGGTCAACATGGGCGAAGCCTACCGGCGCCTGCCGCAGGACATCAAGGACCGCATCGAGGGCTTGCGCGCCAAGCACAGCATTGAACATACCTTCGGCGCCAACATGGCGCCGGAGAAGCGCGCGGCCCTGGCGGCGCAGTTCCCGATGGTCGAGCATCCCGTGGTGCGCACCCATCCGGAAACCGGCGAGAAGATCCTGTTCGTCAATGCCTTCACCTCGCACTTCGCCAACTACCACCGCGGCGACGTGGTGCGCTTCGGCAAGGACTTCATGCCCGGCGCCGGCGACCTGCTCCACTACCTGTGCGCTCAGGCCGAGATCCCGGAATACCAGGTGCGCTGGCGCTGGAAGAAGCACAGCGTGGCGATCTGGGACAACCGCTGCACGCAGCATTACGCGGTGCAGGACTATGCACCCACGGTGCGCAAGATGGAGCGTGCCGGCATCATCGGCGACGTGCCGTTCTGACGGACGCAGGCAGGCACTGCAGCGACCCTGTTGCAGTGCCTGCAGAGCCGGCGGCAAGCAGGACAAAAGGGGCAGCCTCTTCCGAGGCTGCCCCTTTTTTGTGGTTTTTCGAAGAATTCCAGGGCTGGATTGGCACTGTCCGTATCCTGTGGCCGTGGAGTATTCAAGGCTGAACCTTGGTAGGGGATGTTGGTAGGGCTGGGGTACCGAGGTTGCCTTGTTTGTCGTGCTTGGCTGGCGTGGCTGTTTCGCCGGCGCGCTCTTTGCCTACTGTCCGGAGCGACAGAAAGTAGGCAAAGAGCGCGTCGCCCAAGCGGCTGGCTAAGGCGGCGTTGATGGCTCCGGCGGTGGTGACTTGCGCTCAGGCGGTTTGGGGGCTCCAGTCTGCTGACGCTACCTGGAGGTGCTTGGCGTTCGGGGTCGGATGGACGAACCCGACTGTAGGTCGGTGGCAACCTGCTTATCACGTTATTGGTGGGACGCCTTCGGCTGCGCTGCGCGCGCTCCCGATCGCAGGTCTACTGCTCTGGCACCGAGTGCGTCGCTGCGCTAGCACGGCCTTGTCGCGGGCGAGCCCAACAGCCTCTCTCCGCCCGCATGTTTTTTCCCCTCTCCCGCGTGCGGGAGAGGGGCGGGTGAGGGTCGGCGCATCCACGAAGTCAACCGCATCAATCCCTGCGCATCCCCATCATCCCCGGGAATTTGGCGATGAACCTCTTTTTGTCGCCGGTACGGACTCAGGGCTGGATATTGAACGCCTTGACGATGCCGGCATTGCGCTCGAACTCCGCGCGCACGGACTCGCTCAACTGCGGCAACGGCTGCGCCGGCAGCGGCTCATAGCCGAGCGCCTCCATCCGGTCGCGCACCTTGGCCGAAGCCGCGGCCTTGTAGGCCGCCGCGTGGATCTTCTCGGCCAGTTCGGGCGACAGCCTGGACGACGCAATCACGCCCACCCAGTTGCTGAACTCCATGTCGGGGTAGCCCATTTCGGCGAAGGTCGGCACCTGCGGCAGCAGCGGCGAGCGGCTCTTCGACGCCACCGCATAGACCTGCACCTTGCCGGCGCGGATCATTGGCAGCGAGGTCACCATGCCGTCGTACATCACCGCGATCTGGTTGCCCATCACCTGCGCCAGCGCCGGCGCCGAGCCGGCGAAGGGCACATGCTGCAGGTCCAGCCCGGCCTTCTGGTTCATGATCATGCCGGCGTAGTGCGAGGCGGTGCCGGCGCTGTACGAGGCAAAGCTGAGCTTGCCCGGATTGGCGCGCGCGTAGCCGACCAGGCTCTTCAGGTCCTTGGCCGGCAGGCCGGGCGCGCCGATCATCACCATGCGCGAACGCGCCACGGCGGCGATGGGGCGGACATCCTTGAGCGGGTCGAACGCCGGCTTGAGCACATGCGGCACTTCGGTCAGCACATTGCTGGCGGTGACCATGATGGTCTGGCCATCGGCCGGCGCCGCCAGCATGGTGGTGATGGCAATGCCGCCGCCGGCGCCGGGCTTGTTGTCAACCACCACGGGGTGGCCAAGGTCCGCTGACAGCTGGTCCGCCAGCAGGCGGGCGAGTACGTCCATGGTGCCGCCGGCCGGGGCGGGCACCAGCATCCGGACCGGCTTGCTGGTCCAGGCCATGGCAGAGGGAGCGGCCAGCGCCAGGCTGGCCGCCGCGGCGGCAATGCGCAGCAGGAAGGCAGGGTGGATGGGCATGTTGTCTCCGTTATGTAGTATGGATCTTGATTGCCCGGCGTGCTGGCACCGCCGCCAGGACTTGCGCGCGTTCCGCCTCGCTCATCCGCGCCCAGCGCCCGATTTCCAGCCGGGTCCTGGCGCAACCCTGGCAATAGCGGTTGGCAAGATCCATTCGGCAAATGTTGATGCAGGGATTGGCGAGGGCGTCGGGGTGATGCATCGCGGACTCCTATGGTGCCTGGCACAGGGCCGGCTGGTGCGCCGGCCCCGCGGCCAGCCGTCAGGCCGCCGCGCGCAGCGGCAGGTTCTTCTGCCCCGACTTGCGGTTGGGGGCCATGCCATTGGCTTGCAGCGTGGCGTCGGCGCTGTCGTACCAGGTGCCGATGCGGTAGATCTCGCGGGCCTCCTTGCCCGAGGCGATCTCGCGGCCCAGTTCCTTCGCCACGCGCACGCACTGCTCGATCTGCTGCACCGAGGTCATGCGGTTGCCGTGCTGGTCGATGATGGTGTCCTCGATGCCGCAGCGCGGATGCAGGCCCATCGCCATCGCCATCATGTTGAACGGCAGCACATTCTTCAGCAGCGACTCGGCGGTCAGCGTGCAGCCGTCCGGGGCGCGGTGCACGAAGTTGAAGAAGTTGAACGGGTTGGGGCCGTCAAAGCCGCCGCCGATGCCGATCCAGGTCAGGTTCAGCGGACCGGTGTAGACGCCGGCGCGGACCAGCCGCTCCAGCGTTTCCAGCGCGTGCATGCCGGTCAGCTGGAAATGCGGCTGGATGCCCGCGGCCTGCAGCCGGCGCAGGTGCTCTTCGACCCAGCCCGGGCCGGCCGGCACGGTCATCTCGCGGTAGGCGGCCTGGTAGGCCGGGTGCTCCAGCGAAGTCCCCTTCAGGTACTCCGGATAGAGCAGCTCCATGATGTTCATCTGCGTGGTGTTGATCGCCACGGTCACCTGGTCCGGCTTCGGCTCCAGCTCGGCCAGCATATGGCGGGTGTCGTCCGACAGCCACTTGGCCTCCTGGCCGTCATCCTCCGGCGCGAACGAGATCGAGCCGCCGACCTGGATGATCATGTCCGGCACCGCGGCGCGCACGCCGGCGATCAGTTCGTTGAACTTGGACAGGCGCTTGGAGCCCTTGCCGTCGAGTTCGCGCACGTGCAGGTGCAGCACGGTGGCACCGGCGTTGTAGCAATCCACCGCCTTCTGCACCTGCTCTTCCATGGTCACCGGAATGTCTTCCGGGAAGTCCTGCGGCATCCACTCGGGGCCATACGGGGCCACGGTGATCACCACCTTGTCCATGTTCTCGGGGTGCAGGGAATCGTCGAGGAATTGCATAAATCGCTCCGGTTGGTTGGTGACTGGAGTATCGGTCAACGGACCGCGGCGATTTGACGATCCGGGACAACCGATTTACATTTCGGGACACTCAGGGAAAGCCCGGAAGCCGCTGTCATGTCCTACTACCTGCGCAGTGCCAGCCTGACCAACTACGTCGAAGTCGCGCGTGCGCTGGGGCTGGATCCGTACCAGCAACTCCGGGCCGCCAGGATCAACCGCTCGGTGCTGCTGGACCCCGACATCCGCATCCCGGCGGCAGCGGTGGGCCGCCTGCTGGATGCGTCGGCGCGCGCCGCCGGAGCCGATGATTTCGGCCTGCGGATGGCCGAGCTGCGCGAGTTCTCCAACCTGGGTCCGCTGGCCTTCGTGGTGCGCGAGGAACCGACGCTGCGCCGCGCGCTGGAGTCGATGGTGCGCTACATGGGCCTGCAGAATGAATCGCTGTCGATGCGCGTCGAGGACAGCGATGACCTGGTGATGATCCGGCTGCACGTCCTCAGCGAAGCGCCGGGCACGTTGCGCCAGGCGACCGACCTGGCGGTGGGCGTGATGTTTCGCATGCTGAAGCTGTTCCTGGGACCGTCGTGGCGGCCGCGCAGCATCTGCTTCACGCATCCGGCGCCGGCCAGCACCGCGACCTTCGCGCGCGTATTCGGCATGGCCGGGTCGTTCAACCAGGATTTCGACGGCATCGTCTGCCAGGCCGCGGACCTGGAAGCACCGTTGCCGTCGTATGACCCGGTGATGGCGCAGCAGGTGAAGCAATATCTCGGCACGCTGCTGGCGCAGTCGACCGCGGCCACCATGCCGGACATGGTGCGCAAGCTGGTCTACGCGCTGCTGCCAACCGGGCTGTGCTCGGTGGAGCGCGTGGCCCAGCATCTCAGTGTCGACCGCCGCACCGTACACCGGCGCCTCGGGCAGGCGCAGACCACCTACTCCGAGATCCTGGCCGAGGCCCGTGCCGACCTCGTCATCCGCTACCTGGAAAACCGCGAGCGGCCACTGTCGGAAGTGGCCGCGCTGCTGGGATTTTCGTCGCTGAGCGCGTTCTCGCGCTGGTTCAGCGGGCGTTTCGGGGGCAGCGTGTCGGCTTGGCGGGGGCAGGTGGGGGATAGTTGATTCGGCTTGTCGCTACGCGGTAGCGTAGCGACAAGCCCACTGTAGTTCCCTCAGAACTTATGCCGCATCCCCAACGCCACCCCAACCATGCTGCGTTGCCCGTTGGCCGCGGCATAGCTGTTGCCCAGCGACAGGCTGTTGGCATAGACGGTAGCCAGCGATTCCAGCATCAGGCCGGCGTTGCGCGCGTAGGCGGTCGACAGGTACACGTCGGTGCGCCGCGAGAACGCATAGTTGGCGACAAAGGCGATCTGCCACGGGTTGGCCACCTGCGTATCGCCGAACAGGCTCCTGACATTGTCGTAGTTGTACTCGAGCGTCAGACCCACGGCCGGGGTGACCTGATAGTTGGCGCCGATCCAGTAATAGTCGTCGCGCTGGATCACCACGTCAGCGGCGTTCTTGTTCTGGCCCCAGCGATAGCCGCCCATGATCTTGGCCGGGCCAAAGGTGTAGCTGGCGCCCACCACGGCCTTGCGCACGGTGCCGCTGCTGGTGCCGATGGTCGGGTTCCACTGGTCATAGCCGACGGTGGCGCCGAACGGTCCCGCGGCATACGCGAGCGAGGCGCCATAGGCGGTGTCGCGGCGGAACTGTCCGGGCACTTCGCCATTGCCCCCGATCGGCGTGGCAACGCCGACGGTCTGCGGCAGCGCGAGCCCGACGCCGAACGACCAGTGCGCACGCGCCGTCAGCGGGCCGAACTGGCCGGTGTACTTGACGGTGTTGTCCTCGCGGAAATTGGCGCCCGCCTGCAGCACCACCGGTTCGTATTGCGTGGCATAGGCAGTGGGCGAGAAATTCGCCAGCGCTTCGAAGATCGACGTGTACTGCCGGCCCAGGCTGAACTGGCCGATGCCGGCGCGCTGCACGGCGATAAACGCCTGGCGGCCAAAGAGGCGACCGCTTTGCTGCAGCGTGCCACTGTCCAGGCTGAAGCCGCTTTCCAGCACGAACGATGCCTGCCATCCGGCACCCAGGTCCTCCATGCCGCGCAGACCCCAGCGCGAACCGGACAGCCCGCCCGACGCCATGCGGAACACCTTGTCGCCCGGCCCCGGGTTGAAGCCGTTCGCGGCAACCGGCACGGCGCCGACGCGGTTCACGTATTCGACGTTGACGTCGGCCACGCCATACAGCGTGACGGACGATTGCGCGGCGGCCGCCAGCGGGCACCCCAGCATCAGGGCCATGACGGTGTTTCTGCTGTTCATCTATCTCCTCCTTGGTTGCCCGGCCTTGGCGGCCGGTTTCTCTTGTTGTGGCGCGGATGCGGCGAGCTCACGCCTGCTGCGCGACCAGTATGTCCAGCTCGGCCAGCAAGGCATGGGCGCGCGGCCAGGGACCGTAGCCGGCGGCGGGGTTGAGGTGGCCGACATTGCCCAGCTCGACCAGCCGGCTGCCCCAGGCGGCGGCCATCTCGGTGACGCGCGCATGGCTGGCCAGCGGATCGTTGCGGCTGGCCGCCACCAGGCTCGGGAACGGCAACGGCGCCAGCGGCGTCGGCAGCCAGCCGGCCTGCGCCAGCGCTTGCTGCGTCGGATAACCGTCCGGCAGCGGCTGGGTGAAGTCCGGCGGCGTCACCAGCAGCGCGCCGCGGATGGGGCGGCGGTGCTGCGCCGCCCAGTGCACGGTGATCATCACGCCGGCGCTGTGCGCGACCAGCACCACCGGACCGTCGATGTCCGCCAGCGCGGCATCGAGCGCGGCGACACGGGCGGCGCGGCTGAGCTTGTCGTGCTCCAGCGGCGGCACGCAGCGGGCGTCATGTCCCTGTGCGAGCAGTTCGGCTTGCAGCAGGGTCTGCCAGTGCTCGGCGACGTGGTCGCGCAGGCCCGGCACCATCAGGACAGTGTGTGTGGATGTAGCAGTCATGGTCGGATCGGAAAGGGGGTCAGGCGGAAACAGCGCGAGGCAGGGAGTGGCCATCCAGGCGCCGCAGGTCCGCGGCATAGTGCCGGCGGCCGATGCAGAACAGCAGCGTGGCGGCGGCGCCGGCCAGCGGAATCCATTGCAGCGCGCCGGTCAGGCCGATGCGGTCGGCCAGCACGCCGGTCAGGAACGGGCCCGGCGCCAGGCCCAGCAGGTTGTTGATCAGCGTCAGCGTGGCAAACGCGGTGGCGTGGATGGCGGGCCGGGTCAGGTTGGCCACCATCGCGCTGGCGGGGCCGGCGCAGCCACCCACCACCAGCATGCCGGCCCCGATCAGCACCAGCTGGGCCGTGCCGGCAGGCAGCCGGAACGCCGTCATCAGCAACACGCAGCAGGCCAGGCTGTAGGCGATGGCCATCTGCCATTTGCGCCCGGGCGCGTGGCGCGCCACGCGGTCGGTCAGCGCGCCGCAGACCACCATGCCGGCGCCGGCCACCAGCACCAGCAGTGACGCCACCACGCCGGCACGGCCCGTGGCCATGCCGTACTCGCGCGTCAAGAAGCTAGGCAGCCACGCCAGCAGCGCGGCCATCACCAGCAGTTGCAAGGCGCTGCCGGCACAGGCGCACAGCATCGAGGGCACGGTCAGCAGTTCGCGCACGATCCGGCGCGGCGCCAGCTGGCGCGCCGCGGCCGCGTCGCCGTTGTCGTCTCCGTTGGCGGCGGCAACGCGCTGCTGCAGCCCGCGCACGCGCCGCTCGCTGATCGTCAGCGCGTAGCAGGCAACCATCGCCAGCCCGAACGCCGCCATCCCGGCAAAGGCCACGCGCCAGCCGAAGTGTGCGGACAGGATGCCGCCCAGTCCCATGCCCAGCACCGAGCCGAACGCGCCGCCGGCGATGAACGCGGCGCTGAGGCCGGCGCGCAGGTGGCGCGGAAACACCGACACCACCACCGCGATGCCCACGCTGCCATACGCCGCCTCGCCGATGCCGACGCACAGCCGCGCCAGGAACATCTGGCCGAAGCTGCCGGCCAGCGCGCAGCCCAGCGTGGCCAGGCTCCACAGCGCCGCCATCAGCACCAGGCTGCGCACGCGTCCCCAGCGGTCGGCCAGCAGCGACAGCGGAATCGCCAGCACGCCGACCATCAGCGCCACCACCCCGCCGAGCGCTCCCAGCTCCGTATCACCGAGTTGCCATTCGGCCTTCAGCAGCGGGAACACGGCATTGAGCACCTGGCGCGACATGTAGTCCGACAGCAGCAGCGCAAAGGTCAGCGCAAAGACCAGCCACGCATAGCGCGGTCCGGCAGCCGCGGGCGCAGCCGGCGTCGGCGCGGCGGATGCGGCGGATGCGGCCGATGCGGCGGCAGGGGCAAGGCGGGATGTGGGCATGGAAGTCTCCGGAAGCCGGCCGGCGGTCGTGGCCGCCGGGTATTCGGTACCCGCGCGAAATGGCGGGCGAGCGCAGCCAGTATCTGGCGATCGGGACCGCGCGGTTTGATATTCCGGGACGTTCGCTTGACAATACGGGACAGGTGGGGAAAACGCCGAGACAAAAAAAACCGGCACCCTGAGGTGCCGGTTTCGGGGCTCCCGCCCTCAGGCGGCGCAGCGCGAAGCTCAGTCTTCCAGCTTCGGCAGCGAGGCGCTGACCTGCGTCGAGAGCAGGCCGGTCCTGGCATAGGTCTGCAGCTTCTCGCGCGTATCGACGATATCCAGCGTGCGCATGGTCAGCTGGCCGATGCGGTCCAGCGGCGTGAACATCGACTCGCCCTTCTCCATCGTCAGCCGTTCCGGCTTGTAGGTCAGGTTGGGCGAGGTGGTGTTCAGGATCGAGTAGTCGTTGCCGCGGCGCAGTTCGATGGTGACCTCGCCGGTGATGGCGCCGGCGACCCAGCGCTGGGCGGTTTCGCGCAGCATGATGGCTTGCGGGTCGAACCAGCGGCCCTGGTACAGCAGGCGGCCCAGGCGGCGGCCGTTGTCGCGGTACTGCTCGATGGTGTCTTCGTTGTGGATGCCGGTGATCAGGCGCTCGTAGGCGATGAACAGCAGCGCCAGGCCCGGCGCCTCATAGATGCCGCGGCTCTTGGCTTCGATGATGCGGTTCTCGATCTGGTCGCTCATGCCCAGGCCATGGCGGCCGCCGATGCGGTTGGCTTCCATGAACAGGTCGACGGCGTTGGCGAAGGTCTGGCCGTTCAGCGCCACCGGCTGGCCTTCCTCGAAGCGCACCGTGACTTCCTCGCGCTTGACTTCGACGTCGTCGCGCCAGAACTGCACGCCCATGATCGGCTGGACGATGCGGATGCCCGAATCCAGGTGCTCCAGGTCCTTGGCCTCGTGGGTCGCGCCCAGCATGTTGGAGTCGGTCGAGTATGCCTTTTCGGCCGACATCTTGTAGTCGAAGCCGTTCTGGCGCATGAACTCGGACATCTCGGCGCGGCCGCCCAGTTCGTCGATGAACTGCTGGTCCAGCCACGGCTTGTAGATCTGCAGGCCGGGGTTGGTCAGCAGGCCGTAGCGGTAGAAGCGCTCGATGTCGTTGCCCTTGAAGGTGCTGCCGTCGCCCCAGATGTTGACGCCGTCTTCCTTCATCGCGGCGACCAGCATGGTGCCGGTGACGGCGCGGCCGATCGGGGTGGTGTTGAAGTAGGTGATGCCGGCGGTGGAGATATGGAAGGCACCGCACTGCAGGGCGGCGATGCCCTCGGCCACCAGCTGCGTGCGGCAATCGACCAGGCGGGCTTCCTCGGCGCCGTAGGCCTTGGCGCGGCGCGGGATGTCGTCGTAGTCGGGCTCGTCGGGCTGGCCCAGGTTGGCGGTGTAGGCGTAGGGGACGGCGCCCTTCTGGCGCATCCAGAGGAGTGCCGCGCTGGTGTCAAGGCCGCCGGAGAAGGCGATACCGACGCGCTGGCCGGTAGGAATGTGCTGCAGGATGGTAGTCATCGCCAGAAAATCAATGTGAATTTGTCGGCTCTTGGACGGGCTTCCACAGCGTCGGCCGCAAGCGGTCGGGGGGCGGCGGGAAGCACGGCGACGCGGCCGGCCGAGTCACGTGCCGAGTCAGTGCCAAACGCGAATTGTGACACGGCAGCGCCCACGCGCCAAACGCGGGCCCCGGCGGGGCGCCGGCGCCACCCCCGCCGCGCCGGCCGCGGCCCGGCGATACCGTTCAAATCCGGCGAACGCGCCTTTCAAAACTCTCGACTGGTTCGGCTCGATACCCCTCCCTATACTGCGCCGCACTGTGATCAGAAAGCGGAGTCGTCATGCTGCATCGCGCCCTGGAAGGCGTCCGGGTCCTGGATTTGTCGCGCATCCTGGCCGGACCCTGGTGTACCCAGAACCTCGCCGACCTGGGCGCCGAGGTGACCAAGGTCGAGCACCCCGGGCGCGGCGACGATACCCGCGGCTGGGGGCCGCCCTACCTCGACGCGCCGGCCGGCACCGAAGGCGATCCGCGCCTGTCCGGCTATTTCATTTGCTGCAACCGCGGCAAGCGTTCGGTCGCGATCGACTACGGCACGCCCGAAGGCGCGGCGCAGGTGCGCGAGCTGGCGCGCACGGCCGACGTGCTGGTCGAGAACTACAAGGTCGGCACGCTGCGCCGCTACGGGCTGGACTACGACGCGCTCAAGGCGCTCAACCCGGGCCTGGTCTACCTGTCGATCACCGGCTTCGGCCAGAGCGGGCCGATGGCGGACAAGCCCGGCTACGACTATGTGTTCCAGGGCATGGGCGGGCTCATGAGCTACACCGGCCAGCCCGACGGCACGCCCGGCGCCGGCCCGCTGCGCACCGGCGTGGCGGTGGTCGACCTGAGCACCGCCATGTATGCCACCTCCGCGGTGCTGGCCGCGCTGTACCAGCGCCAGGCGACCGGCGCGGGCGCGCACCTGGACATCGCGCTTCTTGACGTCGCGGTGGCGATGAATGCCAACCAGGCCGCCAACTACCTGGTCTCGGGCCAGAACCCGCAGCGCAGCGGCAACGCCCATCCGAACTGCGCGCCGTATGAAGTGTTCCGCTGCGCCGACGGCCACCTGATCCTGGCGATCGGCAACGACAGCCAGTTCGCGCGCTTCTGCGCCGTGGCCGGCATCGCGGCGCTGGCGCAGGACCCGCGCTACGCCACCAATTCCGCGCGCATCGAACACCTGGACGGGTTGCGCGCGCAGCTGACCGCGCTCTTCCCCACCCGTACCCGCGCCGCCTGGACCGAGGCCTTCGATGCCGCCCGCGTGCCGTGGGGCCCGATCCACACCATGGACGAAGTCTTCGCCCATCCGCAGGTACAGCACCGCCGGCTGATGCAGATGGCCGAGCACCCGGTGATGGGCCGCGTGCCGATGGTGCGCAACCCGATGCTGGCCGGCCACGAGGGCCCGCTGGCAGCGCCACCGCTGCTGGGCGAACACAGCCCGCCGCGCTGACCGCCAGGCCACGACATCCATAACCCTGACCCGGAGACATCCCGATGAAGCCCGCCCTTTTCGCCATGGCCCTGCTCGGCATCGCCAGCAGCGCGCACGCCGCCTATCCCGAGCGGCCGATCAAGCTGATCGTGCCCTACGCCGCCGGCGGCACCACCGACATCATCGCCCGCATCGTCGGCACCCGCCTGGGCCCGGTGCTGGGCCAGCCGGTGGTGATCGAGAACCGCCCCGGCGCCGGCGGCGCGGTCGGCAGCGCCTACGCGGCCAGGCAACCGGCCGACGGCTACACGCTGGTGATGGAGGTCGAGAGCTCGCACGCGGTCAACCCCAACGTCTATCTGAAGACCGCCTACGACCCGGTAAAGGATTTCGCGCCGATCAGCAACCTGGCCGACGTGCCCAACGTGCTGGTGGTCAATCCGGCCTTCCCGGCGACGGACCTGGCGTCGTTCATCAAGCTGCTCAAGGCCAATCCCGGCAAGTATTCGTTCGGCTCGTCGGGCAACGGCGGCCTGAGCCACATGAACGGCGAGCTGTTCATGAATGCCACCGGCACGCGCATGCTGCACGTGCCGTACAAGGGCCTGGGCCCGGCGCTCAACGATGCCGTCGCCGGCCAGATCCAGGTGGTGTTCGACAATATCCCGTCGTCGTCCGGGCTGATCCAGGGCGGCCGCCTCAAGCCGCTGGCGGTGGCCGCAAGGCAGCGCCTGAAGGTGCTGCCCAACGTGCCGACCTATGCCGAGGCCGGTCTGCCGGCGATGAACAACCCGTCGTGGTTCGGCCTCGGCGCGCCGGCGGGCACGCCCGCCGCCATCCTCGACCAGCTCAACGACGCGGTGCGCAAGGTGCTGGCCGAGCCCGAGGTGGTCTCCGCCATCGAAAAGCAGGGCGCGATCCCGGCCCCGACCTCGCGCAAGGCCTTCGGCGACCTGATCCGCGGGCAGAACACGCACTGGCAGCAAGTAGTCGAGGCGATCCATTTCACCAAGCTTCAGTAAGCCATCAGGACCAACATGAGCACACTTCTGCAGGAACCGCACGCCGGCGTCGAGATCGACGCGCGCGGCATTGCCACCGTCACCATCCGCGAGGCGGGCTCGCTCAATATCCTGAGCACGCCGGTGATCGCCTCGCTCACGCGCGCGCTCGAAGCGCTGGCCGCCCATGACGCGCTGCGCGTGCTGGTGCTGCGCGGCACCGGCGACAAGGGCTTTATCGGCGGTGCCGACATCAAGGAAATGGCCGCGCTCGACCGCGCCAGCGCCGAGGCCTTCATCAGCGGCCTGCGCCGCCTGTGCGATGCCGTGCGCCACCTGCCGGTGCCGGTGATCGCGCGCATGCCGGGCTGGTGCCTGGGCGGCGGGCTGGAACTGGCGCTGGCATGCGACCTGCGCATCGCCGCCGACACCGCGCAACTGGGCATGCCGGAAGTGAAGGTCGGCATCCCGTCGGTGATCCATGCCGCGCTGATGCCGCGCCTGATCGGCAATGCGCGCACCGCCTGGATGCTGCTGACGGGCGAGATCTCCGACGCGGCCGAGGCGCTGCAGTGGGGCCTGGTCAGCCGCGTGGTGCCGCTGGCCGAACTGGACCTGGAAGTCGAGCGTGTGGCCGCGCTGCTGGCCGGCTTCGGTCCGGTCGCGGTGCGCCAGCAGAAGCGCCTACTGCGCGAGTGGGAAGACGCGCCGCTTGAGGTCTCGATCGGCAACAGCGTGACCGAGTTCGGCAGCGCCTTCGACACCGGCGAGCCGCAGCAGCACATGGCGGCCTTCCTGAACCGCAAGCGCTGAAGCGCCGACCGGCAGTTACGGCGCCGTCGCCGCCACGGCGCCGCCTTCGCGCGTGGCCACCACGCGCGGATCGTTGAGCAGGAACTGCGCAAAGGCCTCGGCAAACGCGGGCAGCTTGCCGTCGGCGCGCACGATCAGACTCAGTTCGCGCAGCGCCCACGGCTCGGCCAGCCGCACCTCCGCCACACGCGCCTCGCGCAGGGCCTGCGCCGCCACGCTGCGCGGCACCAGCGCCACGCCGACGCCGGCCTCGGCCAGCGACAGCACCGCATCGAAGCTGTGCGCATGCAGGCGCACGTTGGGGCCCTTGCCGGCGCGCTGCGCCATCTCGCGCAGGAACAGGAAGTTGCTGCTGGTGCGGCTCATGCAGACAAAGTCGAACGCCAGCGCCGCGCCAAAACGCACTTCGGGCTCGCGCGCGAGCGGGTGGTCCGCCGCCATCACCAGGATCAGCTCGTCGCGCGCGTAGCGCACCGAGCGCACCCCCGCCGCGTCGTCGCCGGCGTGGAAATCCCCGGCCAGGATGCCGACATCGGCCTCATGCGCCGCCACCGCGGCCAGGATAGCCTGGCTGGCACGCTCCTCCAGGTCGATGTTGACGTCGGGGTTGGCCAGCAGGAAGCGGCTCAGGCTGGGAATAATGAAGCCGTTGAGCGAGCTGCTGTTGGCCAGCAGCCGGATATTGCCCTTCAGCCCGGCAGAGAAGCGCCCGACCTCGCCATGCATGCGCTCCACGCCCAGCAGCAATTCGCGCACATGGACCAGCAGGGTTTCGCCCGCCGGGGTCAGCTCCATGCCGCGCGCGCTGCGCACGAACAACGGCGTGCCCATGGCGTGCTCCAGGTTCTTCAGGCGGTAGCTCGCAGCCGACGCGGTGATGTGAGTGGCCGACGCGCCGCCCGACAGGCTCTGCGCATCGGCAATGGCCTGGAACAGGCGCAGGTCGGTCAGTTCGTAACGCAAGGCAACTCCATTCGGGCCGCGGCAGTCGAAACGGTTGGCGCCGCGCGGGCGCTCTCGCCGGCCATTTTAGTGCACCCCTGCCGGCGTTCCCGCAGCCGCCCCACGCGCCGCCTCGCGCAGTTAATGTGGACGCCGTCCATTTTCTTTGCTAAGGTATTGTGGACGGCGTACACAAAGGTGCGCGCCATTGCCGGCGCACCGGTTGGCGGCCTGAGGTTCTTGGCTTGCAAACCGGCGCCCCATGCCGAGATCCCGGCTGCCCCACGGGCCGCCCCTTCACAGGAGTTGTCATGAAAGTCCAGCCCTATCTGTTTTTCGAAGGCCGTTGCGATGAAGCGGTCGAGTTCTACAAGCAGACCCTTGGCGCCAAGGTCAACGCCCGCATGACCTTCGCCGACAACCCCGACGCCGGCAAGGGCGGCGAAGGCTGCCAGCCCGGCGCGGGCGCCCAGGACAAGGTCATGCACCTGGAGTTCCAGGTCGGCGACAGCATCATCCTGGCCTCCGACGGGCAGTGCTCGAACCAGCCCGCCTTCCAGGGTTTCGGCCTGGCGATCACCTTTCCCGACAAGGCCGGGGTCGAGAAGGCCTTCAACGGCCTGAAGGAAGGCGGCCAGGTACTGATGCCGCTGGACAAGACCTTCTTTGCCGACCAGTTCGGCATGGTGGCCGACCGTTTCGGCATCATGTGGATGCTGCTGACCGCGCCTAAATAAGCCAGCGAGCAGGTTCCCGGCCAGCGGCGCGCGCTGCGGGCGACAAGCCCGGCGATCGGTTTACAATGCGCGCCGCCCGCCGGAGAAACCTAGCCATGGACGATCGCATCAACGAACTCGAAATCAAGCTCGCCTTCCAGGAAGACCTGCTCGATACCCTGAACAGCACCGTGGCGCGCCAGCAGCGGCAGATCGATCTGCTGCAGGAGCAGTTCCGCGCGCTGTACCAGCAGGTGCGCAGCGCCGCCACCACCGCGGCCGAAGCCGATCCCCTGCAGGAAATCCCGCCGCACTACTGAGCCGGCACCCTGGCCGATGTGACGGAACGCGACCCACTGCGATGCGGTCTGACAGGCTGATTCCATCAAGGCGGCGTCCCATGGCGCGCCCCATCCCGCACATGCGCCTGAAACCTTCCCTGCTGCTTGCCGCCGCCTGCGTCGCCGGAACCGCGCCGGCCCTGGCCGGCTACAACATCTGGACCGGCGAATATTCCCTGACCCGCCAGGAACTGCAGACCGAACTCGACAAGCGCTTTCCCGCCACGCTGCGCTACGCCGAAGTCGTCAGCGTCCGGCTCAGCCACCCGCGGCTGGTGCTGGATGAAGCCAGCAACCGCATCACCACCCATGTCGACGCACGCCTGACCAATACCCTGCTGCCTGCGCCACCCGTCGACGGCAAGCTGGCGCTGAACAGCGGCGTGCGCTACGACCCGGCCAGGCGCGCGGTGCTGCTCGACAACCCGACCGTGCAACAGGTGGATGTCACCGGCATGGCGCAATACCGCGAACAGCTCAATGCCATCGGCGCCGTGGTGGCGCAGCAGCTGCTGAAGGATTACCCGATCTATACCTTCAAGCCGGAGGAACTGCGCGTGGGCGGCAAGGAGGTGGAACCGGGGGCGATCACGGTGGGCAAGGATGAGGTCAGGGTGGAGGTGAAGCAGCGGTAGGCGCGCCTTCGGGCCGCGCCTCTCCCCCGCTCCACTTGCCGCATCATCAGCCCTTGGTGCCGCGGAAAACCAACCCCAACCCCGCCAGCACCGCCCCCATCCCCGCCAGCGCCAGCGGCGCCATGCGGTTGCCCAGCAACAGGTAATCCAGCGCCGCGGTGCCCGCCGGCACCAGGTAAAACAGGCTGGTCACGTTGACCAGGTTGCCGGCGTGGATCAGGCGGTAGAACAGCAGCGTCGCGCCGATCGAGATCCCCAGCGCCAGCCACAGCAGCGGCGCGGCGAACGCCAGCGATGCCTCGAAGGCGAAGGGCTGGAACGGCAGGCATAGCAGGCAGGCGGCGAGGCTTGCGCCGTACTGCAGCGGCAGCACTTCGGCGGGCGCGCGCGGGCTGCGCTTTTGCAGGATGGCGCCGACGGTCATGCTGGCCAGCGCGGCCAGCGCGCACAGTACGCCCGCCGGCGACAGCCGGGCCAGCAGCAGGCTGTCGGCCACCACCATGGCCAGGCCGGCAAACGCCAGCGCCAGGCCGCCCAGGCGCGCGGCGCTGGCGCGGCGCTCGGTCAGCAGCAGCGTCAGCATCGGCTGCGCCCCAAGCACCGTGGCCAGCACACCGGGCGTCATGCCGTGGTCCAGCGCCAGAAAATAAAAGACGGCGTAGCCGCCGATCAGCAGCAGGCCCGCGCAGGCCGTGTGCAGCCGCTCGCCGCGCGGCGGCAGCAGGCGCCTGCGCGCCAGGCCGAGCGCGCCCAGCACGGCGCAGACCAGCGCAAAGCGCAGCGTCAGCAGGGCAAATGGCGTGGCGTGGTCGAGCGCCAGCCGGGCGGCGATGGCGCCGCTGCTCCATAGCAGCACGAACAGCGGCGTGGCCCAGAGGGCGGAGGATGTGGCGCGCGTGGCATGCGTGGCAAGGGCGTCGCGCGCGGCGTCGAAGCGCGCCGCGCAGTCTTCGTGGTGGGTCATGGCTTGTCATCTGTCATCAGCTTGGCAGGCTCCGGCGACGCGCATCCGCATGCGGCCAATGGCACGGCGGCAGCGCACGGGCGTGCGGCTGCCGTGCGCGCGGGCACACGCAGGCGTGACTACCGGAGACGAGAAAGGCTGGGGCGCGTGCCCGTCAGCCGCGCGGCGGCGGGTGTGCGCCGCCCGAGAATGGCGGCGGCGGCGCGACAGATGTGAACGCAGCCTGGCGACGCGGGCACGGCAACGCGCGGCCCGGAGGCGCGGCGATGACGGGGCGTTGGCGGTCTGCGGTCATGGTGGGAATCGGAAGCCTTGAAGAAAGATCGACCGGCGTCGATCAAAGCGGTGTGGCGATGCTATGCCTGCATGGCGCCCGCGTCAACGAGATCCTGCAGTGTCTTGCTCAAGCCGCGATACCAATTGCCGCAGCGCCGGCGCGCAGCCGGCCTCGACCTTCAGCGCCAGCATGGCATCGGCACGCGTGGTGCCCAGGTTGAGCGCGGCCACCGGCTTGCCCATCTCGCCGGCCCAGACACAGAAGCGGTAGCCCGAATAAACCATCAGCGACGATCCCACCACCAGCATCGCATCCGCGTCCGCCAGCGCCGCGCGCGCGGCGTCGACACGCGTGCGCGGCACGGACTCGCCGAAGAACACCACGTCAGGCTTGAGGATGCCGCCGCAATGGCCGCAATTGGGCACCTGGAACTGCGCGAACAGCGGCGATTCGAAATGCACGTCACCATCGGCGGCGGGTGGGGCGATCACGTCGCGCAGCGCCGCGTTGCGGGACACCAGCCAGTCCTGCAGGCCGGCGCGGTCGTGGCTGGCGCCGCAGTCCAGGCAAATGGCGCTGGCGAGGCTGCCGTGCAGTTCGATCACGCCCTGGCTGCCGGCGCGCTGGTGCAGGCCGTCGACATTCTGCGTGACCAGCGCCGTGATCCGGCCCTGTTCGCCGAGCCGCGCCAGCGCGTGGTGGGCAGCGTTGGGCCGCGCCTGCCCAGCCAGCGGCCAGCCGAGCATGCTGCGCGCCCAGTAGCGCTGGCGCCCGGCGTGCGAGCCGAGAAAGGCCTGCAGCGTGATCGGCGGCGAGCGCTGCCACTGGCCACGCGCGTCGCGGTAGCCGGGAATGCCGGAATCGGTGCTGATGCCGGCGCCGGTCAGCACCAACAGGCGCGGATGGCGCCGCACGAAATCGAACAGCGCCGCGCCGGCTGCCGGGGAAGGATGCGACGGCGGCATCGTCGGCGCGCTCAACCGGCCGCATCCTCGGCATGGCGCGCGGCCTGCCGCGCTTCCCAGGCCCGCAGCGCTTCGCGGTAGCGGTCCATCTCCTGGTAGTAGTAATCGAAGATGCAGGGATCGCAGCCGGAGCCGCAGCACTCGCCGTCGGCGGGCCGCTCCGGCGGCTCCGGGCGGGGATCGTCAGGGGAAACCGTGACATCGCCGACAGTGGCGACGGGGACTACGGGGGACACTTGAGACACTTGCGGATCGCGCGCGCGGCGCCAGGGCAGACCAGCCCCCAGTATATTCCGGCGCGCCCGCCGCTGCCCCGCGGCCGTGGCAGCGCCCGCAGCCGATCTGAATGCTTCCGAGACGCGTGTTGAATTGTTTTGGCGGGCGGCGCGCACAGGGGCCCGCACACCACGTTTTGCCGGAAGATAACCGGACTTCCCGCCCCGGCAACCGGCCACGCAGCGGACCGCGACCCCGATCGAGCCATGAAGGCAGCCCCACACCAGCGCCTGCGCCACGCCGGCGCGAAGCGCCTGCTTGCCGCCATCGCGCTGGCTGCCGGCGCCGCGACGGCCGCGGAGCGCCCGGCGCCCGACCACGACGCCGGCGCCGCCGCGAGCCCCGCGGTCCCTGCCCATGCGCAGCCTGCCCCGGCGGGCCGCCCGCGCATCTGCCTGGTACTGTCGGGCGGCGGCGCGCGCGGCGCCGCGCATATCGGCGTGCTCAAGGTGCTGGAGGCGATGCATATTCCGGTCGATTGCATCGCCGGCACCAGCATGGGGTCCCTGGTCGGCGGCGCCTACGCCTCCGGCATGGGTCCGGCGGAGATGGAACGGCTGGTCGCCGGCCTGAGCACCGACAAGCTCTTCAAGGAACGGCCGCCGCGCCAGGACCTGACCATCCGCCGCAAGCAGGACGACTACACCAACCTCCTCACGCCCGAGATCGGCGTGCAGGCGAGCGGCCTGCTGCTGCCCAAGGGCGCGGTTTCCGGCGTGCAGCTCGAGACCGTGCTGCGCCAACTGGCCAGGACGCCGGGCTACCGCGATTTCGACCGCTTGCCGATCCCGTACCGCGCGGTGGCGACGGATCTGGTGGCGGGCACGCCGGTGGTGTTCAGCCAGGGCGAACTGGCCAACGTGATGCGCGCCAGCATGTCGGTGCCGGGCGCGGTGGCGCCGGCGGAATACGAGGGCCGGCTGCTGGTCGACGGCGGCCTGACCGACAACCTGCCGGTGGGCGTGGCGCGCAGCATGGGCGCCGATATCGTCATCGCCGTGAACCTAGGCACGTCGCTGATGAAGCGCGAGGAACTGACCTCGGTCATCGGCGTAACCGGCCAGATGCTGAACATCCTGACCGAGCAGAACGTGCGCGCGTCGCTGGCCTCGCTGCGGCCCACCGACGTGCTGATCGAGCCCGCGCTGGGCGACTTCTCCGCGACCGACTTCGACCACCTGACGGCCACCATCCCGATCGGCGAGGCCGCCGCGCGCAAGGTCGCCGACCGCCTTGCGCCGTTGGCGCTGCCGCCGGCGCAGTATGCCGAGCTGCGCGCGGCCCAGCAGGCGGTGCAACCGCCCGACACCCGCCCCGTCGACGAGATCTGGCTGGCGCCGCTGCATCGCGTCAATCCCGACTACGCCACCGCGGTGATGCAAACCCGCCCGGGCGAGCCGATCGACCAGGCCGCGCTGGACCAGGACATGCGCCGCCTGTTCGGCACCGGCGACTTCGAGCACGTCAATTACGGCATCCTGGAAGAGCCCGGCCGGCGCGTGCTGACGGTCAATGCGGTGGAAAAGTCGTGGGGTCCCGACTACCTGCGCTTCGGGCTGGGCCTGAGTTCGGACTTCCGCGGCGATGCGTACTTCAACCTGGTGGGAAGCTACCGGCGCACCTGGCTCAATGCGCTCGGGGCCGAATGGCGCACCGACGTGCAGGTGGGCCAGACCTCGGCACTGGCGAGCGAGTTCTACCAGCCGCTGGACACGCGCCAGTTCTTCTTTATCGCACCGCGCATCGAGCTCGAGCGGCGCCCGGTCAATGTGTTCCGGGGCAGCACGCGCATCGCCACCTACGACGTGCGCCGCTTCGACCTTGCGCTCGATGTCGGCAGCCAGTTCACCAAATATGGCGAGCTGCGCGTCGGGGTGCAGTCGGGCACGGAGCATGCCACGCTGAGCACCGGCCCGGCGTCGCTGGCGCCAGGGCCAGGCAGTATCCGGCGCGGCGCCGTCACCGGGCGCTTGTTCTTCGACCAGCTCGACAGCGTGGACTTTCCGCGCTTCGGCTATGCGGGCGGGTTGCGGATCTACGCCTCGCAACCGGGGCTCGGCGCCGACCAGACCTATATCAAGGCGCAGGCCGACGGCATCTATGCCCATTCTTTCGGCGACCATACGCTGTCGTTCGCCTTCAAGGTCGGCGGCAATCCCGGTGGCAAGCCGCTGCCGAACTACGACCTGTTCCAGTGGGGCGGCTTCCTGCAGCAGTCCGGCTACGCCACCGGACAGCTGATGGGCGGCAACCTGCAGTTTGCGCGGCTGGTGTACTACAACAAGCTGGCGCGGCAGACCCTGTTGCAGGGCGTCTACGCCGGCTTCTCGCTGGAAGCCGGGCGCGTGGGCGACCCGCTGGTGCCTGGCAGCCCGACCGGGCTGCTCAAGTCCGGGTCGCTGTTCCTGGCACTCGACAGTCCGCTGGGACCGCTGTACCTGGCCTATGGCCGCGCTGCGGCGGGCGTGTACAGCTTCTATCTGTTCCTGGGCAAACCGTTCTGACGCGGTGCAACAATGTGCGCCCGCCTTACCCCACCAAAGTTGTATGTAATGTCTTAATTCAAATGTCTATACTTTTCCTGTCACCAAGACCCCCTCTTGAATGACGCCTTCCCCGGTCGCCGCTTCCCCAGCGGCGACTTTTTTATGGGCGCGTGGCCGACGCCGGCGCGCCTATAATCCCTGCCCTGGGCCGCACTTGCGGCCGCCTCCGCGCCCGATTCCGCGCGCAACTTTCATGCAGATCGACCTCCAGCATTTCACGCCGTGGCTGTCGCTGGCCGGCGGGCTCGTCATCGGGCTCGCGGCGGCGCTGATGATCCTCGGCCTGGGCCGCATTGCCGGCATCAGTGGCATCGTCGGCGGCCTGCTGCGGCTGCCGCAAGGCGACAGCGCATGGCGCGCCGCCTTTGTCATCGGGCTGCTGCTGTCGCCGTGGCTGGCCGCCGCCTTCGATGCCATGCCCGCGGCGCGCATCGACGCGGACTGGACCGAGGTGCTGGTGGCCGGGTTGCTGGTTGGCGTGGGCACGCGCTACGCCGGCGGCTGCACCAGCGGCCACGGCGTATGCGGCCTGTCGCGCGGTTCGGTGCGTTCGCTGGCCGCCACCGTGACCTTCATGGCGGCCGGTTTCCTGACGGTGCTGGTGCAGCGCCACATAGTGGGAGGCTGAACCATGGGCACGCTGCTGGCGCTGCTGGCCGGACTGGTGTTCGGCCTCGGTTTGATTCTGTCCGGCATGGCCAACCCGGCCAAGGTGCTGGGCTTTCTCGACCTCGCGGGAGCGTGGGATCCGTCGCTTGCCTTCGTCATGGCGGGGGCGATCCTGGTCGGCGTGGCGGCTTTTGCGCTGGCGCGCCGGCGCCGGCACTCGTGGCTCGGGCTGCCGATGCAGTGGCCCGCGCTGACAGCGCTCACGCCGCGCCTGCTGCTGGGCAGTGCCGCGTTCGGTGCCGGCTGGGGCCTGGCGGGCTTTTGCCCGGGACCGGCGCTGGTCGCGCTGGCTGCGGGCTATGCCAAGGCGTGGGGCTTCGTGGTGGCCATGCTCGCGGGCATGGCGCTGTTCGAGGTGGCCGAAACCGTCACCAGGCGCCGCCGATGATGCAGCGCAGCATGCAACCAACTGGCCCGCAGGGCCGGAGGGGTTTACCATTGCGCGATTATCGAACGACCGTAGACCACTCCCAGCCTCCCATGGATGTCCTCCGCCCCATCGGTCTTGGCCATGCCCAGGCCGACACCGTCCGCGTTGCCCGGCCCCAGGCCGATCTGCTCGCCAGCTTTGCCGGCGACCCCAATTTCATGCTGTCGCTGGCGCGTGGACTGACCGTGCTGGAGGCGTTTTCCGAGCGCAAGCGCCCGCTGACGATCTCGCAGGTGGCGCAGCGCACCCAGCTCTCGCGCGCGTCGGTGCGGCGCTGCCTGTATACGCTGGAGCAGCTGGGCTATGTCAGCCAGCAGGACGGGCAGTTCGCGCTGCGCCCGCGCGTGCTGCACCTGGGGCACGCGTATTTCTCGTCGACCTCGCTGGTGTCGCTGGCGCAGCCGATCCTGGACAACCTGAGCGCGCGCATCCACGAGACCTGCACCCTGGCGATCCTGGACGGCACCGACATCCTGTACCTGGTGCGCTCCGAAGTGCAGCGCGTGCTCAATTATTCGCTCGGCATGGGCAGCCGCCTGCCGGCCTACTGCACCTCCAACGGCCGGCTGCTGCTGGCGCACCAGCCCGCCACGGTGCTCGACGGCTTCTTCGAGCATGCCGAGCTGCGCCCGCGCACGCTGCAGACCAAGGTCTCGCGCCAGGAACTGGAAACCTGCTTCGAACGCGCCCGCGAAGTGGACTATGTGATCGTCGATGAAGAGCTGGAGCCCGGCCTGCGCGCCATGGCCGTGCCGGTGCGCTCGGCCTCGGGCATCGTGCTGGCGGGGCTGAGCGTGAGCGTGCGCGCCGCGCGCGTCTCCGAAGCGGACATGATCACGCGGCTGCTGGCGCCAATGCGCGAAGCCGCCGCCGCGATCGGCCGGATGATCGGCTCCTGATCCTGCCGCTGGCCGGCTGTGGGCCTATCGGCCCGCGTGCCCGCGCAGCCGCGCGGGACTGAGCATCGCCGCGGTCACGCCGTGGTCGGCGACATGCGCCGGCAACGGCCGGCCCTGCGCCAGCGCGGCGCAGGCCTCGCCCATCGCCGCCGAAGTCTGGATGCCATAGCCGCCTTGCGCGGCCACCCAGAAGAATCCTTCCGCCTCGGCATCGAACCCGCCCACCAGGTCGCCGTCGGCGACGAACGAGCGCAATCCGGCCCAGGTCCGCGCGGGGCGGCGGATTGTCAGCGTGGTAGCGGCCTCGATCTGGTGGATGCCCATGGCGATGTCCAGCTCCTCGGGCTGCACGTCGTGCGGCGGCACCGGATCGGCGTTGGCCGGCGAGCCGAGCAGCATGCCGGCATCGGGCTTGACGTACCAGGTCTCGTCGAAGCCATAGAACATCGGCCAGCGCGACACATCGATCCCTTCGGGTGGGGCAAAGACGAAGGCCGAACGCCGGCATGGCTGCAGGCCCACCGGCGCCACGCCCGCGCGCGCCGCCACCACGTCGCACCACGCGCCCGCCGCGTTGACCAGCACCGGCGCGCGGTAAATGTCGGCGCCGGCATGGACGTGCCACAGTCCGTCGCGCCGCTCGATCGCCCCGGCCTCGGCGCCGCAGGCGATCACGCCGCCATGATGGCGCACGCCGCGCAGATAGCCCTGGTGCAGGGCGTGCACGTCCATGTCGGCGGCATCGGGCTCCAGCACCGCGCCCAGCACCAGTTCCGGCCGCAGCACCGGCACCAGCGCGCATGCGCCGGCCTGGTCCAGCCGCTGCGCCCGTGCGCCCATCCCGGCCAGCACCTGCCAGTGCGCGTCGAGCTGGTCCTGTTCGCCCGGGCGCGCCAGCATCATGGCGCCGCGCGGCGACAGCACGGGATGATCGGCAAACCCCGCGGGCGGGGCGTCGAGGAAGGCGCGGCTGGCCATGGTCAGGCCGCGCACCTGCGGCGTGCCGTAGCTTTCGAGGTAGAGCGCCGCCGAACGGCCGGTGGCGTGATAGCCCGGCTGCGCCTCGCGCTCGAGCACGATCACGCTGCCCGCGCGCGCCAGCCAGTACGCCACCGAGGCCCCGGCGATGCCGGCGCCGATGACGAGGTAGTCAGCCGAAAACTGCTTGCCGCCGGCCGGAGCCGGATCGCTGTGGACCATTGCCGTGCGCCTCCCGTGTCATGCGAACTGGCGGGCAATGTAGCGTAAACCGGGCGCGATCCGCGCCGGGTCCGCGCCGGGTCCGGGGCGGCGTCTCAGCCGCGGTGCGCCAGTTCGAGCGCGAACACCAGCCGCTGCAGGAAGTTCTCGATGCGCCCGTCCGGATTGACGAAGGCACAGCCGAAGTGGTGGATGGCACTGTCGTCGTGGCCCACCAGCCAGTGGCCGACCACCTGCATGTCCAGCTCCAGCTTGCCCAGCTCACGGAAGTCGAGCCGGCACTTCGCCACCGTGGTGCCGACCGGCAGGTGGTCGGCGGTGACGGTCCTGGAGCGCAGGCCCACGCCGGACAGCGACAGGTCGGCGATATCGAGGCCGAGCACGGTCTTGTCCGGCAACGGCATCTCGCAGCGGTAGCCCTTGGTCACCAGCGTGCGGGCGCGGAAATGGCGGCGGCGCTGGAAGTGATAGAGCATTTCCGGAAACTCGACCACGAAGGCGGGACCATCTTCATAGCGCGTGGCGGCCGGCTGGCCCACCACGAAGTTGACCGGCACGCCGCGCAGCAGCCCTGAGAACGCGTTCTCGTCGGATGTCATCAGCGACATCCGTTCGGGCTCGGCGTTGCACCAGTCGAAGACGAAGGTGCGGTTGACCGGGTCGACATGCAGGATCGAGGTGACGAACTGGTGCGCGTTGCGGGTGCGCACGCTCAGCATGCACTTCTGCCACGCCAGGTCGCGCAGCACCGTGCCGATCTGCGAATTGTGGGTCAGTCGATAGCGCTCGTCCGCCGGCTCGGCTTCGGCGTCGGGATCGGCGCCAGGATCGGCTGGCCCGGGGGCGTCGTGCTGGTTCATAGATTCACGCAACTTCTGGAGGGGGCTGGTAGCGACCATTCAATGGACAGCCGCGGTCCAGCCGGGAGCCCGTCGGCGGCACCGGCCCGCCGGCCGCGCGCGCATGTTAAGCGCCTGCACCATAGGCCGGCAAGACCGATGCTCTCACTTCGGCAAATCTGTGGCAGAACTTGAGGACAGACTTCCGGGGGGTAGCGCTGGCGCGGCTTTCAGGCCTGCTGCGGCGCGAGCGTGGCCTGCGCGCATTCGCGCAGCCATGCCAGCAGGGCCAGCCGGCGCGTATCGTGCTCGAACGGCGCCGGCGACAGCAGGTGGTAGGCCGAGCCGTCGGCCGCAAAGCCGAACGGCGCTGCCAGCCGGGCGTCGGCGATCTCGTCGGCGGCCATCAGCTGCGAAGCCATGGCCCAGCCCAGGCCCGCCGCCGCGGCCTGCAGGCTCAGATAGAAATGCTCGTACCAGGCGTCGCCGTCCAGGCGCAAACGGGCCGCATCATCGGGGCACGCCCCCTGCCAGCGCTGCCAGGCCTCGGGCCGCGTGCGCGTATGCAACCGCACCGGCGCCACCGCGGCACCCTCGGCCGCCTGGGGCCGGCACACCGGGCCCACGCGTTCCTGCACCACCTCGCGCGCATGCCAGCGCGCATCGAAGGCAAAGTCGTTGCGCCGCAGCGCCAGGTCGGCACCGCTGCGCGCAAAGTCGATCGGCCCGCCCGCCGCCATCAGATGCAGCGGAATGTCGGGATGGCGCGCGGCAAAGCGCGGCAGCCGCGGGATCAGCCAGCGCATGGCGATGGTCGGCTCGCACGACAGCACCAGCGCCCGTCCCGGCGGCTGCGTGCGGATGCGCGCGGCCGCGGCGGCCAGCCCCTCCATCGACTGCGTCGCCGCTGCGAACAGCGCGCGCCCGGCCTCGGTCAGGAAGACGCCGCGGTTGCGCCGCTCGAACAGCGCCACGCCGAGCGTGTCCTCGAGCTGGCGGATCTGCCGGCTGACCGCGCCATGGGTCAGGTGCAGCTCCTCCGCCGCGCGGGCAAAGCTCTCGTGGCGCGCCGCCGCCTCGAAGAATCGGATCCATCCCAGCCAGTGCATCGGTCAGTTTTTCTCACGGAACCGCGCGAGTATATATCGGTTGTTGACGCGCCTTTCGGCTCGCAGAATTGGGTACGCTTTGGTCCCGCGAGCCGGGACCGGCCAGAAAACACAACATAATCTGACCGAAATATGCCCCCTCTCGCTGAATCCCTGGCAGTCGCCACGGTGACCGTGCTGGCCGTGATCAGTCCCGGCCCAGACTTCGCCATGGTCACCCGCAACAGCTATCTGCACGGCCGCCGTGCCGGCCTGCTCAGTGCGCTCGGCATCGCCCTGGGCGTGCAGGTCCATGTGCTCTATACGATGTTCGGGGTCTCGCTGCTGATGGCGCACGCGCATGGCGTGCTGACGGTGGTGAAGGCGCTGGGCGCGGCCTACCTGGTCTGGATCGGCCTGCAGACGCTGCGCAAGCGGGACGCGCCGACGCTGGACCTGGACCGCGGCCGCGCGCTGGCTCCGCTGGCCGCGCTGCGCATGGGCTTCCTGACCAATGCGTTGAACCCGAAGACCACGCTGTTCGTCGTCAGCACTTACACGCAGGTGCTCGACGCCCATACCCCGGCACCGGTGCAGTGGGCCTACGGCGGGTTCATGTCAGTGGCGCACCTGGCGTGGTTCGGCGTGGTGGCGTGGGTGTTCACCGCGCCGGCGCTGCGCGCGGCCATGCTGCGGCGCCAGCGGTTGCTGGACCGTGCCATCGGCTCTGCCTTGTGCGGACTGGGCGTGGCGCTGGGCTTCAGCAACCTGGCGTAGGC
Source organism: Cupriavidus taiwanensis (assembly GCF_900250115.1). NCBI lineage: Bacteria > Pseudomonadati > Pseudomonadota > Betaproteobacteria > Burkholderiales > Burkholderiaceae > Cupriavidus > Cupriavidus taiwanensis. The sequence continues at coordinate 2,758,416 of NZ_LT984804.1, forward strand.
TCTGGCGCAGTTAGCGGCCAGGCCTGGCGCAGCAGGTGTTGCGGGCCGTGCGGACCGAGCCGGCTTTCGAACAACACCAGCCGCGCGACACGCCACGGCGCGCTGGCCAGCGTGCGGTGCGCATCAAGCCAGGCGCGCAGCGCGCCCTCGGGCACGATCGGCTTGCAGCGGGCCAGGGTCACGTGGGGATGGAAGCGCCGCCGCTCCGGCGGGAAGCCGGCGGCCTGCGCCAGCGCCTGCCCGACTTCGGCGTGCAAGGCGCGCAGCGTGTCCAGTCCCGGACCGGGCGCGAGCCCGGCCCACAGCACCGAGCCCGGGCCACTGCGGAAGCGCCCGGTGCCATACGTCTGCAGCGTGAACGCGGGAGTGCGCAACGCCGCGAGCGCGGCATCGAGCAGGTCGGCAGCCGGTGCGGCCTCGCCCAGGCCTTCGCCGAGGAAGTGCAGGGTCAGGTGGACCTGCGCGGGCGTCGCGGCGCGCACGCCGGGCGCGGGAGGAAGTGTGGACAGCAGCCCCGCCGCCTGTGCGGGCGGCACCTCCACCGCGATGAACAGGCGTGCCATCGCTACGCGGCCGCTTCAGCCCGTCATGGCGGCGATGCCCTCGCGCCGCAGCAAGGCGCGCTTGCGCTCGATGCCGCCGGCGTACCCGGTCAGCGCGCCGGCGCTGCCCAGCACACGATGGCAGGGCACGATCACCGACAGCGGGTTGCGGCCGACCGCGCCGCCTACCGCGCGCGCATGCGTCGGCGGCAGCCCAAGCGTGCGCGCCAGTTCGCCATAGGAAGCGGTGGCGCCGCACGGAATGTCCAGCAGCGCCTGCCACACCCGCTGCTGGAACGGGCTGCCGGCAAAGCGCACCGGCACGGTAAAGGTGTCGCGGCGGCCGGCGAAATACTCGGCCAGCTCCGTGGCGGCGCGGTCCAGCACCGCGGCGTCGGCAGCAGGCACGTCGCGGCTGTCGGCAATGCCGGCGGGATGGTACTTCTGCCCCGCGAAGAAGAGGCCGGTCAGGTGCCCGTCGCGCGCACGCAGCAGCACGGTGCCCAGCGGGCTGTCGATATGGCGATAGCTGGTCATGGGATGGTCTCCGCTTGCGCCGCGGCGGGCGGCGTGTCCTTCATCGCTTCGTAGCGATGCCACAGATGGATCGCGGCGTAGGCCCGCCACGGCGCCCATTGCGCGGTGCGTTCGTGCACCGCGCGCGCGGTGCTGACGCCCAGCACCTTGCGCAGCGCATAGTCGGTGCCGGGAAAGGCATCGGGCCAGCCCAGCGCGCGCATGGCGACATACTGCGCGGTCCAGTCGCCGATGCCGTCGATCTCGCGCAACGCCGCCACCGCCTGCTCCGGCGCTGTGTGGGGGTCGAGCACCAGCGTGCCGTCGGCCACGCGGCGGGACAGCGCCTGCAGCGTGCGGGCCTTGCCCGGCGACACCCCGGCCTCGCCCAGCGCAGCCTGAGGCAATGCCGCCAGCGCGGCGGCGTTCGGGAAGGTGTAACGCAGGCCCTCCGGCGCCGCCCCGTCCAGCGCCGGCCCCGCGCGCTGCGCCAGCGCGGCCAGGATGCGCCGCGCCTGCGCCACCGAAATCACCTGCCCCACCACCGCGCGCACCGCGATCTCGAAGCCATCGACGCAGCCGGGCAGGCGCACGCCCGGCATCGCTTCGGCCAGTTCGCCCAGGTGCCGGTCCACCACGTCGGGACGGCAGCCCAGGTCGCACAGCCGGCGCACCCGGCCCAGCGCTTGCGGAATCACACGCGCGAGCGACGCCGACAGCGTCACGCGCAACACCAGCCGGCGCGGCACATGATCGATGCGCACCCAGCCGAGATGGGCGGTGCCGCCGGACTCCACGCGCAAGGTGCGCAGGTAGGCGCCGTCGCGGATGGCCTCGATGCCGTCGACCGCGCGCGTGGCGAGGAAACGCAGCCACGCTTCCCAGGCGAACGGCGGGCGGTAGCCAAGCTCGAACACCAGCTGGTCGGCCACGCCCTCGGCGGCACGCCGGCGCAGCGCCAGCGGCGTCAGGCCGTAGCGGGTCTTCAGCACATCGTTGAAGCGGCGCACGCTGCCGAAGCCCGCCGCCAGCGCCACGTCCGTCACCGGCAGCGCGGTGTCGGCCAGCAGCCGCTTGGCCAGCAGCAGCCGCTGGGTCTGCGCGTACTCCAGCACCGATACGCCGAACTGCGCATCGAACAGCCGCCGCAGGTGGCGCTCGGTCACGCCGATACGCGCCGCCAGCGCGGCCACGCTGCCGTCGGCCATGAAGCCTTCGTCGATCAGCGTGGCGGCAGCCTGCGCCAGCCGGCCGGAAATATCGGCCAGGCCATGCCCCGGCGCCAGTTCCGGGCGGCAGCGCAGGCACGGGCGGAAGCCATGCTTCTCGGCCGCGGCGGCGCTTTCATAGAACGAGCAGTTCTCGCGCTTGGGGGTGCGTACCGCGCACACGGGCCGGCAGTACACGCCCGTCGACGAGACGCCCACGAAGAAGCGCCCGTCGAAGCGGCGGTCGTGCGAGGCCACCGCCTTGTAGCAGGTATCGGGATCCAGGTTCATGACGGCATGCTACCGCCAGATGCCGGCGCGCATCGGCTGGTTTCGGACATTTCCCTCTGGCGCGCGGGGATCGGTTGGGGCACAGTTGCCCTGCTCTTATCCTTGCCATCGGAGAATTCATGCGCCGCACCGCCCTGCACCTGTCACTGCTCGCCACGCTGGCCTGCCCGCTGGCGCTGGCGCAGCCTTCGGCAGCGCCGGTGCGGGCGGTGCAGGCGGTGCAGGTGGCGACAGTCGAAGGCATTACCGAACACCGCCTGCCCAACGGCCTGCGCATCGTGCTGGCACCCGATGCCGCCAAGCCCACCACCACCGTCAACATTACCTACCTGGTCGGCAGCCGCCACGAAAACTACGGCGAGACCGGCATGGCCCACCTGCTCGAGCACCTGCTGTTCAAGGGCACGCCGTCGCTGCCGGGCAAGACCATCCCGGGCGAGTTCGCGCGGCGCGGCATGAGCGTGAATGGCACCACCGCGCAGGACCGCACCAACTACTTCGAGACCTTCACCGCCAGCGACGACAACCTCGACTGGGCGCTGCGCATGGAGGCCGACCGCATGGTCAACAGCGTGATCGCGCGCGCCGACCTCGACAGCGAGATGACGGTGGTGCGCAACGAGATGGAAATGGGCGAGAACAGCCCCGGACGCATGCTGATGCAGCAGACCATGGCCGCCGCCTACCGCTGGCACAACTACGGCAAGGCCCCGATCGGCGCGCGCAGCGACGTGGAGAACGTCAGCCTCGACAACCTGCGCGCCTTCTACCGCCGCTACTACCAGCCCGACACCGCGGTGCTGGTGGTGGCGGGCAAGTTCGATCCCGCCGCCACGCTGGCCCGCATCGAGCGTTACTTCGGGCCGATTCCGCGCCCGCAGCGCGTCCTGCCGCCGGAACCCACGGTCGAGCCCGCGCAGGAAGGCGCGCGCGAGCTGGTAGTGATGCGCCCCGGCGACACCCGCCTGGTGGCCGCGCAATATCATGTCAGCCCCGGCGCGCACCCCGACACCACCGCGCTGTCGCTGCTGACCATCATCCTGGGCGACACCCCCGGCGGGCGGCTGTACAAGGCGCTGGTCGAGCGCGGCCAGGCGGCGTCGATCGGCAGCGCGTTCTATGCGATGAAGGATCCGGGCGCGCTGCTGTTCATGGCACAGGCCTCGAAAGACCAGTCGCTCGCGGCCGCGCGCGCCGGGCTGATCACGCAGATCGAGGGCTTTGCCGAAGCGCCCGTGACCGAGGCCGAGCTGGAGCGCGCGCGCGTGCGCATGCGCAATGCCTACGAGCAGTACATGAACGATCCCGGCGCACTGGGGATTGCGCTGTCCGAAGCCATCGCCAAGGGCGACTGGCGCCTGTTCTTCCTGGCGCGCGACCGCATCGAGACCACCACGCTGGCCGATGTGCAGCGCGTGGCGCTGAACTACTTCCAGGCCTCGAACCGCACCCTGGGCATATTCCTGCCGGCCGAGCAGCCGCAGCGCGCGCAGGTGCCGGCGGTGCCCGACATCGCGGCGATGGTCAATGGCTACCAGGGTAGGCCGGCGCTGGCCGCGGTGGCGGCATTCGATCCCAGTCCCGCCAATATCGAAGCCCATACCACCCGCCACACGCTCGCCAACGGCATGCAGCTGGCGCTGCTGCCCAAGCCCGCGCGCGGTGAAGTGGTGCACGGCGTGCTGGTGCTGCGCATGGGCGATGCGCAGAGCCTGCAGGGGCTGACCACGGTGGGTGCGCTGACCGCCGCGATGCTTCGCCGCGGCAGCGCCGGCATGGACCGCCAGCAGATCGCCGACCGCATCGAGGCCCTGCGCGCGCGGGTCGGCATTGCGGGCGGCCCGGAGCAGGTGACGGTCAGTTTCGAGACGCGCCGCGCGCACCTGCCGGAGGTGCTGGCGCTGTTGCGCGACCTGCTGCGCGCGCCGACCTTTCCCGAGGCCGAGTTCGAGACCCTGCGCCAGACCAGCATCGCCGAACTCGAAAGCGTGCAGCGCGAACCCGGCGTGCTGGCCTCCAATGCGCTCGGCCGGCACGGCGACCCCTACCCCGCGGGCGATCCCCGCCATGCGCGCACCATCGGCGAGAATATCGCCGACCTGCGCGCGGCCACGCTGGCGCAGGTGCGCGACTTCCATGCCCGCTTCTACGGCGCGGGGGATGCGCAGCTGAGCCTGGTCGGCGATTTCGACGGCGCGGCTGCCGTGGCGCAGGCCGCGGCCTGGTTTGGCGACTGGACCGCGCCGCAGCCGTATGCTCGCGTCGACCGTCCGTTCGTGCCGATCCCGCCCGCCGAGTTCACCCTTCCCACGCCCGGCAAGGCCAACGCCGTGTACCTGGCCACCGCCCCGATCGACCTGACCAACGATGCGCCCGACTATGCGCTGATGATGATTGCCAACCGCGTGCTGGGCGGCGCCAGCCTGCGCAGCCGGCTGGCGGACCGGCTGCGTCAGCGCGACGGCGTGAGTTACGGCGCGTACAGCTGGGTGCAGGTGGGCGCGCTCGACCGCGCCGGCCGCTTCGGCGTGCGCGCACAGTACGCGCCGCAGAGCCTGGCGCGGGTGCAGCGCGCCGTCAGCGACGAACTGGAACGGCTGGTGTGCGACGGCATCAGCGCGCAGGAACTGGCCGAGGCCGTCAGCGGCCTGCTGCAGCAGGGCATGGTCAGCCGCAGCAACGACGCCGCGCTGGCCGGCACGCTGGCCACCCAGCTCTACCTGCGCCGCACCATGGCCTTTACCGCGGAACTCGAACAACGCCTGCGCGACGCCACTCCTGAGGCGGTCAACGGCGCCATCCGGCGCTACATGCAGCCTGCCACGCTGTCACGCGCCTATGCCGGCGACTTCGCCGGGGCGGCGGCAGGCACGCCCGCCAGCACGGCGACCGGCTCGAGCGCCGGCAACGAAGCCGGCAGCAACGACGCCGCAGACAGGCCGCCCGCGCGCCTCTGACATGCGCCTGACATAGATCTGCAACCATACTCGCCGGGCGGTGGCGCCATCCGCGAGCGCAGGCAACGCGGCGCCAGGGCCTTGCCCCGACCCCGGGTTGACTGTATATTCGTACAGTATAAGTCGATACAAGAGGTGTGGATGTCAATCGTGCGAGCTGGCAGCAAGGCAGAAGCGCTCAGGCTTCTGTCCTCGGAAGGCGTGCTGGCGCTTGAGCTGGACTACGAGACCGGCTGGCAGGACGCCGTCGAACTCGGCAGGCTCGGAGAAAAGCGCGGTATCAAGGTGCAGTACCGCGGACAAGAAAGCATCGCCGTCCGTTCCCGCGAAGCCCTGATCGAAGGGCTGGCCAAACCCAAGGCCACATTCCGTCAACGCAATCTCTATTGCCAGTTCGATCTCGGCACGCTGGCGGACCATGAACTGCTCGACCTCGAAGCCAAGGCCACGCGGCTCGGGGACTATATTCTCGCCGGCCACCTGCTGCGCGAGGTGGATGGAGTGTGGCCGCAATAAGCGGCCTGCGTTCACCAGAAAATAAAGAAGCCGCCCTGCGGGCGGCTTCGATTACGTTACGTTGCGCCGGTCATGCCGATCAATGCCAGACCCGCGTCGCGTTGGCCCAGCGCGCCGCGCTTGACTGCGCCACCGGCGCGTCGATGAGCGCGTTGGCGGCATCGTCCGCCGGCGCCGCCGCGGCGGCCTCCAGCGCGGTGCGCCACAGCACCGCCGACACCAGCGTCTTGCACTGGCGGCGCTCGCCATGCGCCAGCGCCAGCAGGCGCTCATAGCCGTCGATCACGATCAGGCGGTCGCCATGGCGCGGCTGCAGCGTGAGCGTGAACAGGTGGTCGCACTCGCATTGCATGCGGCCGCCGCTGACCGCCACCACGATGGCGCCGGGCAACGCGACGCCGCTGCCCTGCACCTCGGCGCGCAGCCGCGCCAGGTGCCCCTGCACGCGCGGGTCCGGGGTGGCGCCGGCGCTGGGCGCCAGCTGTGCCGGCAGCGCGGAGAGTGCCATCAGCTCGGCGGGCGACACCGCCAGCGTGTACGCCTGCAGCGTCGGGCGATAAGTCGCCACCACCGCGCGCAGCCGGTGCGGCGCGCTGTCATCATGTCCGGCCTGCGGCGCACCGTCGCGCCCGCGGTATTGCATCGTGTCCATGTCGACTCCTGCCACGCGGGCGGTTCGGGGTCAGTCGCGCAGCAGGTGCTTGGCGATGATCATCTGCTGGATCTGCGTGGTGCCCTCGTACAGGCGCAGCAGGCGCACATCGCGGTAGAAGCGTTCGGCCTTGTATTCGGCGATATAGCCGGCGCCGCCATGGATCTGCACCGCGCGGTCGGCGACGCGGCCGACCATCTCGGTACAGAACATCTTGGTGCAGGAGGCCAGCATGCTGACTTCCGGATCGCTCTTGCCGGCGGGCTTGGCGTCATAGCGCTGGGCGCAGTCGCGCACCATCGACAGGCCCGCGTAGAGCTCGGCCTGGCTGTCGGCCAGCATCGCCTGGATCAGCTGGAAGTCGCCGATCGGGCGGCCGAACTGCTTGCGCTCCCTGGCGTACGCCACGGCATCGGTGATCAGCCGGTGCGCCATGCCGCAGGCCAGCGCCGACAGGTGCAGGCGGCCGCGGTCCAGCACCTTCATGGCGGTCTTGAAGCCCACGCCCGGCACGCCGCCGATGATGTTGGCGGCCGGCACGCGCACGTTTTCCAGCACCACGTCGCAGGTCTTGGTGCCGCGCTGGCCCATCTTCTTGTCGGGCTTGCCCAGCGAGATGCCCGGGGTGTCGGCCGGCACGATGAACGACGAGATGCCGGCGGCGCCCGGGCCGCCGGTGCGCGCCATCAGCGTAAAGGCGCCCGCGCGCGGCGCATTGGTGATGAAGCGCTTGGTGCCATTGATGACGTAGTGGTCGCCGTCCAGTTCCGCCCTGGTCTGCAGCGAGGCCGCATCCGAACCTGCGTTGGGCTCGGTCAGCGCGAACGAGATGATCATCTCGCCGCTGGCGATGCGCGGCAGGTACTGCTGCTTCTGTTCCTCGGTGCCATCCATCAGGATGCCCTGCGAGCCGATGCCGACGTTGGTGCCGAAGACCGAGCGAAAAGCGAACGCGGTATGGCCGAGGTCGTAGACCACATCGCATTCCTGCGACATCGACAGGCCGATGCCGCCGTAGTTCTCGGGGATGGAGATGCCGAACAGCCCCATCTCCTTCATGTCGGCGACGATGTCGGCGGGCACGTCGTCGGTTTCCTCCAGCGTGTCTTCGGCGGGCTTCAGGCGTTCGTCGATGAAGCGCTGCACCGAGGCGCGCAGCAGGGCAAAGGATTCTTGGTCTAGGGCCATGGTGATTCTCCGGTCAAGCCAGTATGTCAGTCTGGCCGCCTATGGTACGCCGGTGGCGCGTTTTGACAATCCATTGGATCTTGGACAGAAGCGTCAGCGAAATTTGACAATCCGCACCCCGGCCCTCACGTGACGGACAGCAAGCCCGTCATGCCGATGCCCAGCGCCGCCAGCGCATCGCCCGCAATCAGCCCCCCGCCAAGCAGCGACGCAGTGTTCATGTCGCGCGGCAAGCCTTGCCGGCGTGCCCCGCGCGCGCCGGCCACCGCGCCCAGGCTGGCCAGCACACCGCCCGCCGCCATCCATGCCGCCGCCGCCAGGTTGACGAAGCCGCCGAACGACGACGCATAGGGCGAAGGCAGAAGCACGGCATCGAGCATGAAATCCGCCGCCTGCCCGCGCCGTCCGGAGCGCGCAAAGCGCTGCCACGCGGGATGGCCGAGGATGGCGCGGCGCAGCAGCGCCGTGGCCAGCCCGATTACCAGCCCCGCCGCGACCGCCAGGTACTGGCCGGCACGGTCCTGCGACAGGCCATGGAGCACCCCCACGATCTTGTAGGTCATGGCCGAGGTCCAGCGCGCCGGCTGCTGCTCCGCCGGCAGGCTGGTCTGGTCCAGCGCCAGCACCGGATAGGCCTGCAGGAACAGCCGCGCCATCGCCACCGCGACCAGTGCGCCGACCACGATGCCCGCCACCTGGTAGCCGAACTGCACCATGCGGTCGCTGCCCAGGCGCCAGCCGGTGGAGCGGTCCTGCTGCATGTCGCTCGCTTCGGCCGTGGCCACCAATAGCACCGTGGCGGCGATCAGCCCGACCTGCGGCGCGCGCAGGCCGGCGGCCGCCATCAGGATCACCGACAGCACGAACGCCGATGAAATCGGATTCTGGTCGACCATGCCGACCGAGATGCCGTTGACCAGCGCGAACACCAGCGCCAGCAGCACGGCAATCAGCTGGAACGCCAGCGGCTGCCCGAACCACATCACGCCCGCCGCCACCGTGGCCACCGCCCACAGCAGCGCCCAGGCCGCCACCCAGCCCATGGCCGGCCCGCGCCGCGGCGCGTTCGCGTGCGGCTGGCGCCGCCCCCGCCAGCGCCGCCAGGCCTGCGCCAGCAACTGCGCCAGGTCGACCACGGCCGCGCCCATGATCATGCCCAGCGCCACCAGGAAGGTGGCCTTGCGGTACGGCTCGCCCGGCGCGAGCCAGCCGGCGTCGACGAACCACGGCGTCATGGCCCAGCCCGCCAGCCCGCCCACCAGCGCGGCAACGCCCACGCGCGCGCCGACGATCATGCCCGCGCCGAAGGTTGCCGCCGACAGGTCCAGCGCAGCCAGCCACGGCACGCGCCCGGCTCCCAGCCCGCTGGCCAGGCCCAGCGCCATGCCGCCGCCAAGCCGCGCCACCGAGCGCCGCAACAGCGTCGGATCGGTCAGCGCGCGCAGGATGTTGGCCACCGCCAGCCCCGAGGGAAAGGTCAGCTGCATGCGGTCCACCAGCAGCGGCGTGTACAGCATGCCCACGCCCACCCCGAACATGCCGATGCACAGCAGGTACAGCACCAGCTGCCACAGCGGCGGCTGGGCCATGCCCAGCCACGCCATCGCCTGCAGCACCACCGCCATGCCGCCCATGCCCGCCACCGACGCCGCCGCGGTCTGGATGTAGTTGGCGCCATGGCGGCCGGACGCACCATAGCCGGCCGTCACCACCGAGCCCAGGATGCCCGCCAGCACCTGCCCGCCGACAAAGAAGCCCAGCGAGAAATTCATGTACGCCGCGGCGACCCCGCCCAGCGGACCCAGCACCAGCATGCCGGCCGCGCCCAGCAGCAGGTGGTATTGCCAGCTGCCTGGCGATGGCAGCCAGGCCGCGCGCGGCGCGGCATCGGTCGGCAGGATGGGCATGGCGCGGCGCTTGGAGCGAAACAGTGTGCCTGCTGCGAAGCATAGGCGACGACCGGGGCCGCGGTGGCTGCGGCGGCTGTGCGTGGCCGCAGGCACGGCGCCGTCCGACGGGGTTTACACTAGTTTCGTGCGCAACCATATCGCCGATATAGTTGCGCACACAACTACATGAGCAAGCCCATGCCACATCTCCACGCACCTCAACTGCCGGTGCCGCCCGCGCCACCACCCGAATCCTCCCGCCCCTGGCCGCAGCGCATCCCCGTGCTGATCGCCGGCGGCGGCCCGGTTGGCCTGACCCTGGCCGCGCTGCTGGCGCGCCAGGGCATCGCCGCGCTGGTGGTCGAAGCCGACCATGGTTACTGCGCCGGCAGCCGCGCGATCTGCATGGCGCGGCGCTCGCTGGAAATCCTGGGGTGGGCGGGCGCCGACCGGGCCACCGTCGCCACCGGCCTGCCCTGGGTCGGCGGGCGCAGCTACTACCGTGACACGCAAGTGCTGCACTTCCACATGTCGAGCGAGCCGGGCGAGCGCTTTGCGCCGATGGTCAATATCCAGCAGTACTACCTGGAAGCCTTCGCCCACGATGCCGCGCTGCGCGGCGCGGTGCCCGCCGACGTGCGCTTCGGTGCGCGCCTGCGGGCGCTGCGCCAGCACCCCGGCGGCGTGGTGGCCGAGATCGAGACCGGCGACGGCGCGGTGGAAGTCGATGCGCAATGGCTGGTGGCTTGCGACGGCGGCCGCAGCACGGTGCGCGAGCAGCTTGGCCTGCGCATGGAAGGCACGCAGTACGAAGGCCGCTACGTGATCGTCGATATCGTGCAGCAGACGCGGCGCGAAGTGGAGCGGCTGGCCTGGTTCGATCCGCCCTCCAATCCCGGCTCGACCCTGCTGATGCACCGGCAGCCCGACGACGTCTGGCGCATCGACTACCAGATCCGCGACGACGAAGACCCCGACGAGGCGGTCAGGCCCGAGAACGTGCTGCCGCGCGTGCAGAGCCACCTCGACATGATCGGCGAGACCGAGCCGTGGCGGCCGCTGTGGATTTCGATGTACAACGCCAAGTGCCTGACCCTGCAGGATTACCGCCATGGCCGCGTGCTGTTCGCCGGCGACGCCGCCCACCTGGTGCCGATCTTTGGCGTGCGCGGGCTCAATTCAGGACTGGACGATGCCGGCAACCTGGCGTGGAAGCTGGCCTGGGTGCTGCGGGGCCAGGCCGGCGACAGCCTGCTCGATTCCTACTCCGCCGAACGCCTGCACGCCACGCGCCAGAACCTTGCCTATGGCGCCAAGAGCACCGAGTTCATGGCGCCGCCCGACTTCGCCTTCAAGCTGATGCGCGAGGCCACGTTGCGGCTGGCGCTGTCCGAGCCGGCGGTGCGCTCGCTGATCAATCCGCGGCAGTCCGCGCCAGTTGCGTATGCCGATTCCCCGCTGAACGGTCCGAGCGACTTCGGCGCCGACTGCCCGCGCGCCGCGCCCGGCGTGCCGGCGCCCGAGATGCGCGTGGACGGCCCGCACGGCATCCGGCATCTGACGCAATGTTTCGGGCAGCGCTTCACGCTGCTCTGGTTCGGCCATGGCGCCGATCGCTCGGCGCTGCCCGAACCGCTGGCCGCGCTCGCGCGGGAACATCCACAAGCGCTGCACGCGTACCAGGTGGTCACCGGCGCCCCGGCCGGCGCCACCGCGCTGGCCGATGTCGACGGCCAGGCCAGCGCCCGCTACGGCGCCCGCCCCGGCACCCTGTACCTGATCCGTCCCGACGGCTACGTGCTGGCACGCTGGCGCGAACCGTCCTGGGAAGCCGTGCGCGCCATCCTCGTCCCCTTGCTGCAAACCGGAGCCCGCCATGCAAGCTGAAAACCTCGACATCGCCTATACCCGGCTGTGCGAAGCCATGGGACGCATCGGCGAGGCCCGCGCGCCGCTGCTGCTGGCGATGGTGTGCCTGGGCCTGATGAGCCGGCAGCAAGCGCTGGCGCCGGTGCTGGCGTTGATCGACGAGGCCGAGGCGCGCAGCCAGCCTTCCGGCACCGGGGACTCTACAATGCCGACGCCCGACCCGGAAACGCCATGAAGCCACTGCCACGCCTCGAACAGTTCCTGACCTACCGCCTGCACCAGGTCAACAAGCTCAGCGACAAGGACAGCGCCGCCGCCTACCTGGCGCAATGCGGGCTGCTGCTCAGCGAGGGCCGCTGCCTGGCGGCGATCGGCGCCTTCGCGCCGTTGTCGGTCAACGCCCTGGCGCAGCGCGCCAACCTGACCAAGGGCCAGGCCAGCCGCTCGGCGCAGGCGCTGGTGGAGCGCGGGCTGGTCAGCAAGGAAGCCAGCGCGGCCGACGGGCGCGGCGTGGTGCTGTCGCTGACCGCGCAGGGCAAGCCGCTGTACCGGCAGGCAATCGCCATGATCGCCAGGCGCAACGGCGAGATCTTCGGTTGCCTGAGCGAGGCCGAACAGGTGTTGCTGGGCAGCCTGCTCGACCGGCTGGTGGCGCACGCCGGCCAGCAGGACGGGGACGGCCCCGCCGGCGACACGGACGCCTGAGCGCTCAGCGGCGCAGGTTGTCCACCTGCGCGCGCGCGCCGTCGCGGCGGGCGGCGTCGGCGATCTCGTTGCTGACCACGGTCTGCCCGATCGGCGCCAGCGCAATGCCGGCCAGCTTCAGGTGCTGGATCGCAAACGGGATGCCGATGATGGTGACGAAGTTGGCCACCGCCGCCATGACATGGCCGATGGCCAGCCACAAGCCGGCAAAGACAAACCACAGTACGTTGCCCACCAGACCCAGCGCACCGGTGCCGACATCGTCGCGTCCGGTCAGTTCGCGCCGGCTGATGGCCTGCTTGCCGAACGGAAAGAAGGTGAAGCCGCCGATCACGAAGCAGGCCTTGCCCCAGGGTATGCCGAGGATCGAGATAAAGGCCAGCAGGCCCGCCAGCCACCAGGCCAGGCCCATCACCACGCCGCCAAGGATGAACCAGAGGAAGTTGCCGATCGCGCGCATGCTGTCGTTTCACCAGTGAGGGGAGGAACGCGCATGATACGCAATGGCGTGCAGCCGGCATGGCGGCGAGACGCACCGCGGCGCCAGGCGTACCCGTTTCTGCGTGCCGCGACAGGTCCTGGCAAGAACACGCGCCGGCGCCTGCGGCCCGCGCGATAAAGCCCTATTTCCTGCACATCGAGCGCTTCCCGGTGCCTCGCAGCGCTGGCTTGCGCACGCAGAGCGTACCCGTTTCTGCGTATCCATCGAGGGGGATGTCGCCGTTGGCAAGCGGCACTGCGGACGGCATTTGCGCGCCTGCTTCCGTCCATTGCAGCACGAGCCCGGCCGCAGTCTTTGCCGACCTCGGCTAAACCCGAAACACCACCCTGACCCGCAATCCGGGCCCCGCATCCTCCAGCACCACCCGCGCCCCGTGCGACTGCGCGATCTCGGCGACGATGGCGAGGCCCAGCCCGCTGCCGCCGGTCGGTGCATCGGCCACGCGGTAGAAGCGGTCGAACACGCGCGCACGCTCTTCGGCGGGGATGCCCGGGCCGTTGTCGCTGACCACCAGTTCCACGCCGCGCCCGTCGGCGCCGCGCCGCACCGCCACGTCGATGCGCCCGCCCGCGGGGATGTATGCGAGCGCGTTGTCCAGCAGGTTGGTAAGCAGGATGCGCAAGGCATCGGCGTCGCCGCGTACCACCGCGGGCGCGGCGTCGGCGCTGCCGTCCAGTCCCAGGTCGATGTCTCGATCGAGCGCGGCTTGCGCCATTTCGGCGACCACGGCCGCGGCCAGCTGATGCAGTTCCACCGGTTCGTGCGGGGGCACTGCCGCGCCGGGTTCCTGCCGCGCCAGCGTCAGCAGCTGGGTGACGAGGTGGGTCAGCCGCTCCAGCCCCTGGCGCAGCTTGCCGATGGCTTCGTCGCGCGCGGCGCCCTCGTCGGCCCGCTCGACCAGTTGTGCCTGCAGCTGCAGTGCCGTCAGCGGCGTGCGCAGCGCGTGCGCGGCGTCGGCGACGAAGGCGCGCTGGGTGTCGATGGCATGCGAGAGCCGCGCCAGCAGCTGGTTCAGCGCCGCGCTCAGCGGCGCGATTTCGTCGGGCATCGGGCGCACCGCCAGCGGCGCCAGCGTGTTGGCATCGCGTGCGCGCACCTCCGTGGCGATCTCGCGCAGCGGCCGCAGGCCGCGGCCCACCGCCATCCACACCAGCCAGGCCAGCAGCGGCAGCAACAGCAGCAGCGGCGCCACGGTGCGCAGCGCCATGCGCGCGGCCAGCGCGCGGCGCGCGCTCATGGGCTGCGCGATCTGTACCACGGCGGGCCCCAGCTGCATGCTGTACAGGCGCCATTCGCCCTGCTGCGTGGTGACGTTGGAAAAGCCCAGCTCGGCGCGCGCGGGCAGTGCCGGGTGCGAATGCGACAAATACAGGCTGCGCCCGGAGCCGTCCCAGATATGGATCACCACGTCCTCGTCGGCATGGGCCAGGTCGCCGGGCGCGCCGACGAAGGGCGGCGCCACCGGGTTGGCGAACTGGCTCGGCAGCGCCGCCGCCATCTGCTTCATCTGGTAGTCGAACAGCGCGTTGGCCTCCTGCCGCGCCTGCCCGTAGATCAGCGCGGTGGCGATGGCGATGCCGGCCACCAGCCCGGCTGCCAGCCAACCGAGCAGCGTTCGCTGGATCGAGCGCATCAGCCGCCCTCCCCCTCGCCGTCCGCCGCCGCGTCGCTATCCAGGCGCGGCACCACATAACCCACGCCGCGGATATTGCGGATCAGCGCCGCGCCGAACTTCTTGCGCAGCGCGTGGATGTAGACCTCGACGGTATTGCTGCCGACCTCGTCGTCCCAGCCATAGAGCCGCTCCTGCAGCTGCGGCACCGACCACACCTTGCCCGGGCGCGCCATCAGCGCCGACAGCAGCGCGAACTCGCGCGCCGACAGCCGCACCGGTTCGCCGCGGCAGCTGGCTTCGCGCGTGGCGGGATTGAGCACGATGTCGCCATAGCTGACCAGCGGTTCCGCGCGCCCGGCGGCGCGGCGTGCCAGCGCATGCATGCGCGCGGCCAGCTCCTGCAGGTCGAAGGGCTTGACCAGGTAATCATCGGCGCCGGCATTGAGCCCGGCGACACGGTCGGCAACGGCGTCGCGCGCGGTCAGGACCAGCACCGGCGTGGGCACGCCGCGCGCCCGCAGCGCGCGCAGCACCTCCAGGCCGGGGCGGCGCGGCAGCCCCAGGTCGAGCAGGATCAGGTCGTAGCAGGCCTGGCCGTCGGCCGCGGTGCTGGCTGCGGCCAGGCCCGCCTCGCCGTCGCGCACCCAATCGATTGCAAAGCCTTCCTGGCGCAGCGCCAGCTTGACGCTCTCGCCGATCATGGCGTCGTCTTCGACCAGCAGCACGCGCATGGCTAACCGTTCCCGGCCGTGTCGCCGAGGCGTTCGGCCAGCGCTTGCGCCAGCCCGGCCAACGCCGGATGGCTGGCGGTAATGACATGGACCGGCACCGCCTCGAGCCAGCCGCGCATGCGGCCCTTGGCGACAAAGCGCTCGGCGAACACCGAGGCCTGCAGCGCCGGCACGAAGCGCGGCAGGATGCCGCCGCCCAGGTAGACCCCGCCGCGCGCGCCGATCACCAGCGCGACATCGGCCGCGACCGAGCCCAGCAGCCCGAAGAACACCGCCATGGCACGCTGGCACAGCGGGTCGTTGCGCTCGAAGGCGCCCGCGGTGACCTGCGCCGGCTGCAGTGGCGCCAGCAAAAGCGTACCCATTTCTGCGGCCAGCGCGGCATGGATATGCGACAGGCCGCTGCCGCTCAGCAGCCGCTCGGCCGAGACCCGGCCGACCTTGCGATGGGCCGCGCGCCACGCGATCCATTCATCGTCGGTGGCGGGCATCAGCTCGATATGGCCGCCTTCGCCGGCCAGCGCCACGGCTTGCCCCCCCGGCGCCGGCACCAGTCCGGAAACGCCCAGCCCGGTGCCGGGCCCGACCAGCGCCAGCGGCGCGGTGCGCACCGCAGTGCCGGCGCGCACCTGCGCCAGGCCGTCGGCGGCCAGGTGCGGCAGCGCCAGCGCCAGCGCGGTGAAGTCGTTGATGGCCACCAGTGTCCGCAGCCCCAGCGCGCGCCGCATGCCGTCGATCGAGAAGGTCCAGTTGTGGTTGGTCAGCCGGACCTGGTCGCCGGTCACCGGATTGGCCAGGCCGATCGCCGCGTGGCGCGGGAGGGGCTGGCCTGCGCCGGCCAGGCCGTCGAGGTACTGGCGCAGCGCCGCCTCCAGCGACGGGAAATCCGCCACCTTCAGCGCCGTCACCCGGCCGATCCGCATGGGCGCGGTTTCCAGCGCAAAGCGCACGTTGGTGCCGCCTACGTCGCCGAGCAGGCGGGGGAAGTCAGCGGAGAAGGATGCGGTAGTGGCCATGGCAGCGGATCTCGTTGCTCGCGCAAGGATGGGGCAGGTGGGGCGGTCAGGTCCTGAACACGTCAAACCCGTGCCGGTGCCGCGACAGCACCAGGCTCACCGGCAATGACGGCGTGGGGCCCTGCAGCGCGCGCTCCAGCACCGCCGCCTTGGCCGCGCCGGAGACGGACAGGAACACGCGCTCGGCGGCCAGCAGCGCGGCCAGGTTCAGCGTGATGCGCGCATGCGGCGCCACCGATGGATGGGTGATAACGTAGCCCGGCTGCGGCTCGCTCAACGCGCCCTGCAGTTCGGGCGCATCCGGGAACAGCGAGGCGGTGTGGCCGTCCTCGCCCATGCCCAGCACCACCACGTCGGGCTGGCGGAACGCGGCATTGGCGCGCGCCACCGCCTGCGCGGGCGCGGCGGCGTCCTGTGCGTCGGCAATCAGCGGCACGAAGGCGGCGCTGGCCGCGGCCTCGCGCAGCAGGTGGGCACGCACCAGCGCGGCGTTGCTGTCGGCGTGCTCGGGCGGCACCACGCGTTCGTCGACCAGCGTGATGGTGACGGCGTCCCAGCGCACGTGCCGGTGGCGCAGGCGCTCGAACATGGCCACCGGCGAGCGTCCGCCCGAAACCGCCAGCACCGCCCAGCCCTTGACACGCACGGCGAGCTCCAGCGCATTGCCGATCGAGATCGCCAGGGCCTCGGCCTGGTCCATCGGCGTGGGATGTTCAAACAGGCGCATGGCGGCTTCCTTTGCAGTGGTGCGAGCCGATGGCTCAGGCTTCCTCGTGCCACAGTCCGCCGTCGCGCGACATCAGCGCCGACGACGCCGCCGGCCCCCAGGTGCCGGCGGTATAGGGCTTGGGCGGGACCGTGCTGGCTTCCCAGGTATCGATGATCGGCTCGACCCAGCGCCACGCCTGCACCTGCTCGTCGCGGCGCACGAACAGGCCCAGGCGGCCGCGGATCACGTCCAGCAGCAATCGCTCATAGGCGCCGGCGCGGCGCACCTTGAACGAGTTGGCGAAGTCCAGGTCGAGCGAGGTAGGCGTCAGTTCGAGCGTATCGCCGGGCTGCTTGACCAGGCAGTACAGGCGGATGCTTTCCTCGGGCTGCAGCTGGATCACCAGCCGGTTCTGCGGCGATTGCGTCAGCGGCCGCGGGAAGATCGCATGCGGCACGTCGCGGAAGTGGATCACGATCTCGGCCACGCGCGACTGCATGCGCTTGCCGGTGCGCAGGTAGAACGGCACGCCTTCCCAGCGCCAGTTGGCGATCTCGGCCTTGATCGCGACAAAGGTCTCGGTACGGCTGTCTGCCGCGATGCCCTCTTCCTCCAGGTAGCCAGGCACCGGCTTGCCGCCGATCGCGCCGGAGCGGTACTGGCCGCGCACGGTCTTCTCGGCCACGTCCTGCGGCGTGATCGGCCTGAGCGCCTTCAGGATCTTGATCTTCTCGTCGCGGATGGCGTCTTCGCTGAGGCTGGCCGGCGGCTCCATCGCCACCATGCACAGCAGTTGCAGCAGGTGGTTCTGCACCATGTCGCGCAGCGCGCCGGTGCGGTCGTAGAAATCGCCGCGCGTTTCCACGCCCAGTTCTTCCGCGATGGTGATCTGCACGTCCTGCACCCACTCGCGGCGCCACAGCGGCTCGAACAGCGCGTTGCCGAAGCGGATCGCCATCAGGTTCTGCACCGACTCCTTGCCCAGGTAATGGTCGATGCGGTAGATCTGCTCTTCGGCAAAGAACTTCGCCACCGCCGAGTTGATCGCCTCGTTCGATTCCAGGTCATGGCCCAGCGGCTTTTCCAGCACGATGCGCACGTTGGGCGCGTGGCGCGTATTCAGGCCGGTGCGCGCCAGCTGCTCGCAGATCGACACGAACAGGTGCGGCGCGGTGGCGAGATAGCACACCACCACCTCGGGCTTGCGCGACAGCAACTGTTCGGCCAGCGCATCGAAGTGCGCCGGCACGCGTGCATCGGCCTGCACGTAGACGATGCGTGCGCAGAACCTGTCCCATGACTCGGGCGGCGCATGCGCCAGCGCGGGACGCACGGTCTGTTCCAGCGAGGCGATGTAGTCCGCGCTCGACATCGGCTGGCTGCCGGTGGCGAGGATGCGCGCGGCCGGATGCAGCAGCCCCGCGTGGTGCGCATCGAACAGGGACGGCAGCAGCTTGCGCCGCGCCAGGTCGCCGGTGCCGCCGAACAGCACCATGTCGAAATCAGGCATGCTCACCCTGCGCTCCTTGAGGATTCGAGTTGTCGCGGCCGGCGCGCGATGGCCGGCCGGGTTGCGGCCAGTTTACGTGAGTCGCTACGGCTTGGCGAGGCAAGCGTACCCATTTCTGCGTGGCTGGCGTTGGCCGCGGGGGGCCACCAACCGCCCTGCGCCGTGCAGGGCCCGGCAAAGTGCGCTAGGCTGAAAGCTCCCCCGCAGGAGAACCCCATGCCACGTCATCCAGTGCTCGAGCGGGTCACCGCCCGCATCGTCTCCCGCAGCAGCGCCTCGCGCCAGGCGTATCTCGACCGCACCCGCGCCATGGCCGGGCACAAGGTCGAACGCGCGCAGCTTTCCTGTACCAACCTCGCCCACGCGGTGGCCGCCATGCCGGACGCCGCCAAGATCCGGCTCAAGGCCGACGAGCGGCCCAACCTGGCGATCGTCTCGGCCTACAACGACATGCTGTCGGCTCACCAGCCGCTGGCGGCGTTCCCGCAATGGCTCAAGGAAGCCGCGCTCGAAGCCGGCGCCACCGCGCAGTTTGCCGGCGGCACGCCGGCGATGTGCGACGGCGTCACGCAGGGCCAGGACGGCATGGACCTGTCGCTGTTCTCGCGCGACGTGATCGCGCTGGCCACGGCGGTGGCGCTGTCGCACCAGATGTTCGATGGCGCGCTGTACCTCGGCGTGTGCGACAAGATCGTGCCCGGCCTGGTGATGGGCGCGCTGTCCTTCGGCCACCTGCCCGCGGTATTCGTGCCGGGCGGGCCGATGACCACCGGCATCAGCAACGACGAGAAGGCACATACGCGGCAGCTCTATGCCGAAGGCAAGATCGGCCGCAAGGAGCTGCTCGAAGCCGAGACCCGCTCCTACCATGGCCCGGGCACCTGCACCTTCTACGGCACCGCCAACTCCAACCAGATGCTGATGGAAATGATGGGCCTGCATCTGCCGGGCACGGCCTTCGTCAATCCCAACACGCCGCTGCGCGAAGCGCTCACGCGCGAGGCCGCGCGCCAGGCGCTGAAGCTGGTGCATGGCGGCGAGCGCTATACACCGGTGGCCGAGGTGCTGGACGAGCGCGCCTTCGTCAACGGCATCGTCGGGCTGCTGGCCACCGGCGGCTCGACCAACCATACGCTGCACCTGATCGCGATGGCGCGCGTGGCCGGCATCGTGCTGAGCTGGGACGATTTCGACGAACTGTCGGCGGTGGTGCCGCTGCTGGCGCGCGTCTACCCCAACGGCAAGGCCGACGTGAACCAGTTCCAGGCCGCCGGCGGGCTGGCGGTAGTGATCCGCGGCCTGCTCGCACTCCGATTGCTGCATGACGACGTCACCACCATCGTCGGCCAGGGCCTGCAGGACTACACGCGCGAGCCGGTTCTGCGCGACGGCCAGCTGACGTGGATCGACGGCCCGGCCGCGCCGCTCGATGACAGCATCGTGCGCGCCGCCGACGCGCCCTTTGCCCCGGACGGCGGCATCAAGCTGCTCGACGGCAGGCTCGGCCGCGCGGTGATCAAGACCTCCGCGGTCAAGCCCGAGCACCAGGTGGTGCAGGCGCCGGCGATCGTGTTCGAGCATCAGGACGATGTGCTGCACGCCTTCAAGCGCGGCGAACTGGAGCGCGACTTCGTTGCGGTGCTGCCATGGCAGGGCCCGGCCTCGTGCGGCATGCCGGAGCTGCACAAGCTCACGCCCACGCTGACGGTGCTGCAGGATCGCGGCTTCCATGTGGCGCTGGTGACCGACGGACGCATGTCGGGCGCATCGGGCAAGGTCCCGGCCGCGATCCACGTCTGTCCCGAAGCGCTGCGCGGCGGCGCGATCGCGCGCGTGCGCAGCGGCGACATGATGCGCGTGGACGCGACCGCGGGCACGCTCGAGGTGCTGGTGGCCGACGACGAATGGCAGGCGCGCACGCCGGCGCGCCCCGACCTGAGCGCCAATCGCCATGGCGTCGGCCGCGACCTGTTCGCGACCTTCCGCCGCCAGGTCAGCACGGCCGAAAGCGGTGCCTGCACGCTGTTCTCGGACGAGGGCGAAGCGCAGGATGCGCGCGCCTAGCCCGGTTGCCGCGCCGGCTGGCGCGACGGCTGGTGTGACGACGCCGCGCCCGGCCGCGGCGCTGCCGACGGCGCGCTGTCGGCCACCTTGACCACGCCCGGCACGGACGACGCACCCGGCACGTGCAGCTCCTGGATCGGCACCGCGAGCTTGCTGCCGGCTTGCTCCAGCACCTGCTTGATGCGCTCATAGAAGGCGAAGCGCACGTTCCAGTAATCGTCGTTCGAGGTCCAGTAGCGCACGTTCAGCGTAATGCCCTGCTGCGTGTAGTTGACCACCATGGTTTCTGCGGCGGGCTCGGCCAGCAGCCGTGGCTCGCGCGCCAGCATCGCGCGCAGCGCTTCCAGGCTGCGCTGCACGTCGCTGTCGAAGGTCACGGTGGCCTCGATGTCGGCGCGCCGCGTCGCGTTCTCGCTGTAGTTGGTGATGGCGCTGCCCCACAGCTTGCCGTTGGGCACGCGCAGGCAGACGCCGTCGAAGGTGGTCAGCTCGGTCATGAAGAGCCCGGTCTCGCGCACGGTGCCGGCCACGCCCTGCGCATCGATGTACTGGCCCACGCGGAACGGGCGCAGCAGCACCAGCATGATGCCGGCGGCAATGTTCTGCAGCGTGCCTTGCAGCGCCAGCCCGATCGCCAGGCCCGCGGCGCCCAGCATGGCGATGATGCTCGCGGTCTGCACGCCGAACTGTGACAGCACCAGCACGATGGTCAGCACGCGCACCATCCACTGCAGCGCGTTGGCCAGCAGCGGGCGCATGGTGGCATCGACATGGGTGCGGCCCAGCGCGGCGCGCGCCGTGGTGCCGACGCGGCCCGACAGCCACCAGCCGATCATCAGGATCAGGATGGCCGCCAGGCAGTTCATGCCCTGGTTGATGGCGAAGCGGACCAGGTAGGACCAGCCCGCCTCAAGCTGGTTGGCATCGATGAAGTTGAGATCCATGGGAGCGGCTCCGTTTGCGGTTGTTGTTTGTCGACGGTGCTGGCCTGGGACGGCGATGCGTACCCGTTTCTGCGTGCCGCGGCGGCTGGCGGAGCGACCTTCGACGGAAGTTCAAGACTGACAAATCGATGCGCATTAGAGGCAGGATGTCAGACGATCACCGACAAAGCCGGAATCACGGCACATAGAAGGGGACCAGCGCAGCGGCAGGGGGTTCCCGCGATCTGGCGCAAGATCCAAGGGGCGTGGGCGCCAGCCATTGCGCCGCAACGGCTGGCGCCGGAGCGCCCGGAACCGCGTGCGAGCTACACGCCCGCGCGCCAGGCGCCGGGTGTCACGCCGAACGCGGCCTGGAAACGGCGGTTCAGGTGGCTGGCCGAGGCAAAGCCGGCGCGGGCGGCGACTTCACGCAGCGGCCGGCGCGGATCGGCCAGCAGCCGTTGCGCCCGCTCCAGGCGGGTCTGCAGCACCCAGGCATGCGGCGGCATGCCGAACGACACCCGGAACATGCGCGCGAAGTGGAATTCCGACAGCCCCACCAGCGCCGCCAGTTCGCCCAGCGTCGGGTTGCTTTCGGGATGGCCTTCGATCCAGTCGCGCACGGCGCGCCGCGCCCGCGCGGACAAGCCGCCGCGCCCGTCGGTCGGGGCGGCGCGGCCGGCGTGGGTCAGCACCAGGTGGCTGACCGCCTCGTGCGCCAGCGCATTGCCGGCCATGCGCGCCTCGGGCAACAGCCAGTCGAGCGCGGCAAGCCGCTGGCTCAGGGCATGCAGGCACGGATCGTCGGCAAAGGTGAGGTCGCGCAAGACCACCGAGCGCGGTTCGCGGTCGAGCAGACGCACGCAGTGCCAGGCCAGGGTTTCCGGGCGGAAGTACAGATGCAGGAAGCGCTGCGGGCCGCCGACATGCCAGCGCGACTCATGATCGGCCGGCAACAGGCACAGCCTGCCCGGCGCGCCCCTGTTGGCCGGCTGGTCACGCCGGTAGGTGGCGTGGCCACCCTGCAGGTAGACCGACATGGTGTGGTGGCCGGGCCGGGCATAGCCGGTGCTGTCGTTCCGGTTGCGCCACAGCGCCACGCCCAGGCCATCGCCCAGCGCGGCGGCGCGCTCCAGCGAGGCGCGCGAGCCGCTGAGCGCGGCGAACACCGCGTGGCGCTGGAGCGGATCGGTCGGCAAGGTCATGGGACGCAGGGCGTAGTGGGATGCGGGTGGGGATGCGGGTGGGATGCGGGCGGGGATGGGCGGCACGACTTTCAGCGACGAAAGTTGGCGCGCGAGGCATCACTATACCCCCATCACCGCTGCCGCCGCGCACGCAGAAACGGGTACGCTCCAGCCATCGCCATGCCGGCCTGCGCGCGCCATGCGGCCGGCTCACGCCGGTTCACGCGGGCTGTTCGTGCAGCTTGTCGCGCGCCGCCAGCGCCGGGAACAAGCGCATCCACACCGCCACCACCAGCAGCGTGCCGACACCGCCCAGGATCACCGCCCCCACCGGGCCGAACAGCGCGGCGGTGACGCCCGATTCGAACTCGCCCAGCTGGTTGGAGGCGCCGATAAACACCGAATTGACGGCGCCGACGCGTCCGCGCATGTCGTCGGGCGTGTCCAGCTGGACCAGCGTGGAACGCACCACCACGCTGATCATGTCGGAAGCGCCCAGCACCACCAGCGCCGCCATCGAGAGCGGCAGCCAGGTCGAGACCCCGAACACCATCGTGGCGACGCCGAACACCGCCACCGCGGCGAACATCACGCGCCCGGCGCGCCGGTTCAGCGGATGGCGCGCCAGCCACAGCGCCATTGCCAGCGCGCCGATGGCCGGGGACGAACGCAGCAGCCCCAGGCCCCACGGTCCGGTATGCAGGATGTCGCGCGCGTAGATCGGCAACAGCGCCGCGGCGCCGCCCAGCAGCACCGCGACCATGTCCAGCGAAATCGCGCCCAGCAGCACCGGGCGGCTGCGGATATAGGCGAAACCGGCAAAGACGGTGCGCACGCTGACCGGCGCGGTCAGCCGCTGCGCCGCCTGGCGCAGGGTGATGCCGCCCACCAGCACCGCGGCGATGGCAAACAGCGTCGCGCTCAGCGTGTACACCACTCCCGGGCCGGCCACATAGGCGAAGCCGCCGATGGCCGGGCCGATGATGATGGCGGCCTGCCCCGCCGAACTGGCCAGCGCGACCGCGCGCGGCAACTGGCGCGGCGTGACCACGCTGGGCAGCAACGCCTGCAGCGTCGGGTTCTCGAACGCGCGCGTGGCGCCGATCAGCGCGACGAAGACAAAGATGTGATGGCTGTCGATCCAGCCGCCCAGGCTGGCGGCGGCCATGCTGGCGGCCAGCAGCGCCTCGAGCGCCTGGCAGGTGCGCACGATGCGGCGCCGGTCGAAGCGGTCCGCCACATGGCCGGACATCAGGATCAGCGCCACCGACGGCAGGAACTGCACCAGCCCGACCATGCCCAGCATCAGCGGGTCGCGCGTCAGGTCGTACATCTGCCAGCCCACCGCCACGGTAAAGATCTGATAGCCGATGGTGGTGCAGAGCCGCGCGAACCAGTAGTGGCGAAAAACGGCATCACGGAAAACGCTGTCCGGCTCGGCGGCCGGAACGATGGCAGGGGAAGACATGGATGGGGCAGGCAGAGAGCGGGCTCGCGCAGAGGGTAGCGGGCTCGCCACGCGCAAAGGGCAGATTCTAAAGCGTGCGCTTCATCGCTGCATGCAAATGCCCACGCCTGCACACCGGATATCCAAAATGTGCGGAATGAAGCGCCAATGTTGCCTCTTTGTCAGCACAATGATGCAGAGACGCGACACGCACCCGCCGCGCGACACCGGCTTCTCGCCTTTGAGAATCACTCGCATTTATAATCGCCGCCCATTGGTGCGACCGTCCGGACCACCGCTTCCGGCGCAGCGGGACGCGCCGCTCTCCCAGGAACCTCACCTTGCAGCCCGCTTTCCGCCTGACCGGGGGTGCCATCGGCGCCGCCCTGCTGTTTGCCCAGCTTGCCGCCATGCCGGCCCACGCCGCCGAACCGGCTTCCGCCACGCCTGCCGCCGCCCCTGCCCCCGCCAATGCCGAAGCCACGCTGAACACGGTCACCGTGGTTGGCAACTGGCTGGAAAACGCCAACGAGGCCAAGGTGCTGGAGCATCCGGGCGCGCGTACCATCGTCGACCGCGAGACCTTCGCCGAAGCCGGCGCCAACAATGTGCGGGAAGTGCTGCGCCGCATTCCGGGCGTGCAGGTGCAGGAGAACAACGGCACCGGCGGCAGCGATGTCTCGCTGAACGTGGGCGTGCGCGGGCTGGCCTCGCGGCTGTCGCCGCGCTCGACCATCCTGATGGATGGGGTCCCGCTGGCGGTGGCGCCCTACGGCCAGCCGCAGTTGTCGATGGCGCCGCTGTCGCTGGGCAACCTCGAGACCATCGACGTGGTGCGCGGCGCCGGCTCGGTGCGCTACGGCCCGCAGAACGTCGGCGGCATCATCAACTTCGTGACGCGCCCGATCCCGATGACCTTCGCCGCCGATGCCTCGCTCTCGACCGACATCTACAGCCACACCGGCAACGTCAAGACCAACCCGACCGCGTTCATCGGCGGCACCAGTGAGCAGGGGCTGGGCGGCGCGCTGCTGTACTCGGGCATCCACGGCAACGGCTATCGCGCCAGCAACGACCACGTCAATATCGACGACCTGCTGCTCAAGGGCGCGTACCGGATCTCGAAGACCGACTCGCTGAGCGCCGCGTTCCACTACTACGAAGGCGCGGCCGGCATGCCCGGCGGCCTGACGCCGGCGCAATACGCCGCCGACCCGTTCCAGTCGGTGCGTCCTTACGACAATTTCAGCGGCCGACGCCACGATTTCAGCCTGAAATACAGCCACAACGACGCCGACCGCAAGTTCGAGGTGCTGACGTACTACACCGACAGCTTCCGCGGCAGCAATATCGAGCAGGAAGGCACCGACGCGCAGGCCGGCCGGCGCCGCCTGACCGCGGCCCCGCGCAACTACCACACCTTTGCGATCGAGCCGCGCTACTCGCAGCTGTTCCGCGGCGACAGCATGAGCCACGAGGTCAGCGTCGGCTACCGCTTCCTGCGCGAAGCCAGCGACGAGCAGGCATCGCGCACGGCGTACTACGTGCCGGGTTCGGTCGATGCCACCACCCTGCCCTCGCCGGTCTACCAGTGGCGCACCGGCGGCACCACCGCCAATGCGGTCTATATCGACGACACCATCAACGTCGGCAACTGGACCATCACGCCCGGCCTGCGCTACGAGTTCATCCGCTCGAACGTGACCGACCGCTTTACCAACGTGCGCCGGGAGGTGTCGTCCGACGAGCCGCTGCCGTCGCTGGCGGTGATGTACCACGTCAGCGACCAGTGGAAGCTGTTCGCCAACGCCGGGGTGTCGTTCGGCCCGCTGCAGTATTTCCAGATCGCGCAGACCACCAATGGCCTGACGCCGGAAAAGGCCAAGACCTACGAGATCGGCACGCACTTCAACGCCAATGGCTGGGGCGGCGAACTGACGCTGTTCAACATCGACTTCGACGACGAGCTGCAGCTGCGCGGCGGCACCGGCGGCGCGCCGGATGCATGGACCAACCTGGGCGCCACCACCCACCGCGGCGTGGAATCGTCGCTGCGCTATGACTTCGGCGCGCTCGACAAGGCACTGATGGGCCTGTCCGCCTACGCCACCTACACCTACACCGAAGCCACCTACAACCAGGGCAACTTCGCCGGGCGCGACCTGCCGTTCTATTCGCGCCATGTGGCCACGGTGGGCATGCGCTACGCGCGCAACCGCTGGTCGTTCAATGTTGACGGCTTTGCGCAGTCCAAGCAGCACTCGCCGGGCGACCCGAGCACGTCGACGACGTACCAGACTGCTGAAAGCGCCAATGGCGCGCTGGGCGATATCCCGGGCTATGCGCTGATGAACCTGCGCGTGGGCTATGACTTCGGCAAGGCGGCGCAGAACCTGAAGCTGGCGGTGGGCGTGAAGAACGTGTTCGACAAGCGCTATTTCACGCGCTCGACCGACAACAATGCCGGCAAGTATGTGGGCATGCCGCGGACGTTTTATATCCAGGCGTCGCTGGCGTATTGATCCGGCGGCAAAAGCGCCAGGCAACCCCCCGGACAGCACAACGGCTCGCCATGGCGAGCCGTTGTGCTTGCACGAGCGCGATGATCAGACGATCTCGCGCGTCTCCAGGAACTGCAGCTCCGGGAACCGTTCCTGCGTCAGCCGCAGGTTGACCATGCTCGGCGCCAGGTAGACATGGTCGCCGGCGCCGTCCAGCGCCACGTTATGCCCGGCCTTGGCGATCAGCTTCTCGATCTCCGCCGGCGTGCCCTTGAGCCAGCGCGCGGTGGCGCATTCGTGCGATTCGAAGATGGCGTCGACGCCATACTCATGCTCCAGCCGGTGCGCCACCACGTCGAACTGCAGGATACCCACGGCACCCAGCACCAGGTCGTTGGAGGCCAGCGGGCGGAACATCTGCGTGGCGCCCTCTTCCGCCAGCTGCTGCAGGCCCTTCTGCAGCTGCTTGACCTTGAGCGGGTTGTTCAGGCGCGCGCGGCGGAAGAATTCCGGCGCGAACGACGGGATGCCGGTGAACTTGAGCGGCTCGCCCTCGGTGAAGACATCGCCCAGGCGGATGGTGCCGTGGTTGGGCACGCCGATGATGTCGCCGGCGTAGGCCTCTTCGGTGGTGTTGCGGTCCTGCGCCATGAAGGTGATGGCGTTGTTGATCGCCACGGTCTTGCCCGCCGACACATGCAGCAGCTTCATGCCACGCTCGAAGCGGCCCGAGCACACGCGCACGAAGGCAATGCGGTCGCGGTGGCGCGGATCCATATTGGCCTGGATCTTGAACACGAAACCGGTGAACTTCGGCTCCTGCGGCTCGACCACGCGCGAATCCGTATTGCGCGCCAGCGGCGGCGGCGACAGCTCGCACAGCGCATCCAGCAGCGACTGCACGCCGAAGTTGTTGATGGCCGAGCCGAAGTACACGGGCGTCTGCTTGCCGTTGAGAAAGGCCTCTTTGTCGAAGGTGTGCGAGGCCCCGCGCACCAGCTCGATCTCGATGCGCAGCTCTTCGGCCTGGCTGCCGAGGATGCGGTCCAGTTCCGGATTGTCCAGGCCGTCCAGGATCGCGGAGGTGCCCTTGTCGCCGTGCGGGTCGAACAGCTGCACCTTGTCGTCGATCAGGTGATACACGCCGCGGAAGGCCTTGCCCATGCCGATCGGCCAGGTCATCGGCGCGCACTGGATCTGCAGCACGTCCTCGATTTCATCGAGCAGTTCGATCGGCGAGCGGCCCTCGCGGTCGAGCTTGTTGATGAAGGTCAGGATCGGGGTGTCGCGCAGCCGGCAGACGTTCAGCAGCTTGATCGTCTGCGCTTCCACGCCGTTGACCGAGTCGATCACCATCACCGCCGAGTCCACCGCTGTCAGCGTGCGGTAGGTGTCTTCGGAGAAGTCCTCGTGGCCCGGGGTGTCGAGCAGGTTGACGATGTTCTCCTGCGCCTTGCCGTCCGCGCTGTCGCGGCGGTACGGGAACTGCATCACCGACGACGTCACCGAAATGCCGCGCTGCTTTTCCAGCTCCATCCAGTCCGAGGTGGCATGGCGGTCGGCCTTGCGCGCGCGCACTTCGCCCGCGACCTGGATCGCGCCGCCGAACCACAGCAGCTTTTCGGTCAGGGTGGTCTTGCCCGCGTCGGGGTGGGAGATGATGGCGAAGGTGCGTCGACGCGCAATTTCAGGAACGAGCGAGCTCACGGCAGCGGAATCAGACTGGGAAATATTGGGATGGCCCGGCGGTAGCCGGAACCAGGACCGGCAGCGCCGCGGGCGGCCGCAGGGCTGGGCCCAGCGGGCACGCGAAGGGAATGGGGCGGTATTTTACCGGTTTGGGCGCCGCTACGGGATTTGTGCTGTCCCGGCCCTTCCCTGTCGCGGCGCTGCCTCTATTCGGCCAGCTGGTCCGCAGCCTTGCCGCGCAGGCTGCCGAACTGGAGCGCGTACTGGCGCGTCAGTTCGGCGCCGAAGAAAAAGATCTGTGCCGAGTAATAGACCCACAGCATCAGCGCCACCACCGACCCGGCTGCGCCGTAGGATGAGGCCACCGCGCTGTTGCCCAGGTACAGGCCGATCAGGCGCTTGCCGATCGAGAACAGCAGCGCCGTGATGACCGCGCCCATGGTGACGTCGCGCCAGGCGATGCGCGCATTGGGCAGCATCTTGAAGATCACCGCGAACAGCGCCGTCACCACCGCGAACGAGAACAGCGAGGAGATCGCTTCGGCCACCGGCGCAAACCACGACTGCGTCCACAACTGGCCCCAGATGCGCTCGACCACCGCCAGCGCCGCATTGACGATCAGCGACACCAGCAGCATGAACGCCAGCACCAGCACCAGGCTGAACGACAGCAGGCGCGTGCGCAGCAACTGGCGCCAGCCGGCAGTGTCGGGCACCGGCACGTGCCAGATGTCGTCCAGGCTGCTTTTGAGCTCGGCAAAGGCGCTGGTGGCGCCGACGAACAGGATGCCGGTCGCGATCAGCGCGGCCATGCCGCTGCCGCCGGCGCGGTGCGTCGCGGCCAGAATGCCCTCGATGGCGGCGGCACCCCGGTCGCCGACCAGCCCTTCAAGCTGCGCGAAGATCTCGCCGCGCGCCGCCTCGGCGCCGAAGAACAGGCCGGCGATCGAGATCACCAGCACCAGGATCGGCGCCAGCGAGAACAGCATGTAGAAAGACAGCGCCGCGCCCTTGCTGGCGGCGCGGTGCGCGAACCACGAGGTGATGGCGGCGCCCACGACGCGCAGCGTGCGCGCACCGGTGTGGCGGTCCGGCAGCCAGTGCGGGCGGTGCCGGCGCGGCGGCGGCACGCCTTCGGCGGCAGGCGAGGAGGAAGGTTCGGTTTTGTCAGTCACGGCCTGGTGCTGGCGCGATCCGGCGCGGGGACCGCGGATGGATTGCGCCCGCCCGCGCGGCGGGCGCTGCGTTCATCATACTGCGCATTGCGCCGCTTGCCCAAGGCGGGCCCGGCGCGGCGCCCCGCAGGCGACCTGCTACAGTAAGACCAGGCATACCTGCCGGCGCATCCCTTGCCCGCGCGCCGGCGCAAGGAGGCACCCGTGACCTGCAACCTCCGCGCACGCCTGGCGGCCGTGCTGGCAATCATCGCCGCGCTGGGCTGCGCCGGCTGCGAGCGCAGCCAGCCCGGCCCCAAGCCCATCTCCGGCACCGCATCGGGCGCCATGCCCGCGGCAGCCCCCGCTGCGACACCGTCCGGCCCCGCCAATCCCTCTGGCACCTCGGGCCAACCCCGCTGACGCCGCCCGGGCCGCACTCCATGCCGTACCCGTTTCTGCGTGGACACCCACCGCTGCCCCGGGTCGGCGCGATGCACCGCGGTTACTCCCGTGCATGACTGATATAAGGCCGGTTTCAATCGTGCAACGGGTTGCGAGGCTGTGGCGCACGCCTCGGGCGCACGGCAAAGCGCCGGCCAGCGCCGGCCCGCGGACGCCGGCGCCATGCCTGCGCCGCCACGCCGCTGGCGCAGCGCGTTGCAGTGACGCAACCGATTGGTCCGGCGCCACTGCACAGTGACCGCCAAGCCCTGCGAACCGTCTCGCAAAGCCGCGTGGCACAAGCCTTTGCGGCCCTTGGCACACTTGTCGCTCTGGCTTGACCAAGGTGCACGGTGCATGCCTGCGCCAGTTCCGTACAACCGTCGTAGCGCGCTGGAGATCACCACATGCGTCACCCGCCTTCACGCATGACGGCGCGCCGGCGCGCATACCGCCTGGCCGGCCCACCGCCGTCAGAGATGGACCTGGTGTCGGCGCCGCTGCTGCCCTATCCGCGCGCCCGGGTGCAAGTTGCGCGCAGCGCGCACGGCATGGCTTGCGTGGCGATCCGCAGACTGGCGCAGGCGAGTCCGGCCTGCCGCCGCCACGCGGGCAAGCGGCGCGCATGACGGACTGACATAACAAGCGGGCACGAGAGCCAGCGTGACCGCGCCGATTAGTGTTCCGTCCCCCGGCGGACACTTTTTTTCCACAGGGAGATGCCGACCATGAAAGCTGCAATGCTCGCCACGGCGCTGGCGATCGGCTCGGGCAGCGCGGCGGCGGCCAGCTACGCGTGGTTCGACCGTCCGGACGCGAACGACCCGAACAGTCACGCCGCGGTCAGTCATGATGTCTATGTGCGCGGCTTCGGCTGGGCCTGGGGAGAACTGCGGCTGGATCCGGACACGACGGGCGGTGAAGCGCTGGCGCCGCCCACGCGGCACGCACGCGACGGCGAGCGCCGCCGCGACCTCGTGCCGTGGCCTTCGCAGGATGGCTGCGAGCCGCCGCGGCGGGCGCGCGGCAAGATCAGCATGAACCTCGCCACCGCGCCCGCGCAGGCCGGCGGCGGGTTCGCGGGCGGGTTCGCGGACGGGAAGTGGGCCCCAAGGCCCCCGCGGGTGGTGCGCTGACGTGCCGGCCGGCACGGGGAAAGGCGGAACCGGCGAGCGGACGTCGCCGGTTCCCCTTTCCCGCTGGCGCCCGACCCGGCGTGGTCCCGGTGGTGGTACCGGGCATGCCGGTGACCGGGACGCGTGACTGACGCTGCTGCCCTTATTCGCCCGCCGAGGCCTGGCTCTCCACACGGATATTGTGCTTGTGCATGAGCCGGTACAGGGTCACGCGTGACACGTTGAGCTCGCGCGCGGCCGGCACCACGTGAAAGCCGTGGCTGGCCATCACGGTGCGGATCGCTTCGCGCTCGGCCTCTTCGCGGATCGCATCGAGGGTCTTGCGCGGCAGTTCGGCGCCGTTGTGCAGCTGCAGGTCTTCGGCGGTGATCTTGCGGTTGTCGGTCATCACGATGGCGCGGCGCACGCGGTTGATCAGTTCGCGCACATTGCCCGGCCAGGCGTATTGCATCATTGCCTGCGTTGCGCACGCGGAGAACCCGCGGATGCGCCGGTGTGCCTCGTGGCCGTGCTGGGCCAGCACCGCATTGGCCAGCAGCAGGATGTCCTCGCCGCGCTCGCGCAGCGCCGGGATGGACAGCGTCAGCACGCACAGCCGGTGGAACAGGTCCGAACGGAAGCGCCCGTCGGCCTGCGCCGCGACCAGGTCGACGTGCGTGGCCGAGATGATGCGCAGGTTCAGCGGGATCGACTGGTGGCCGCCCAGCCGCGTGATCGTGCCCTGCTGCAGGAAGCGCAGCAGCGCCACCTGGCTTTCCAGCGGCAGGTCGCCGATTTCGTCGAGAAACAGCGTGCCGCCCTCGGCCTGTTCGATCCAGCCGATCTTGCGCTGGTTGGCCCCGGTAAACGCGCCCTTTTCATAGCCGAACAGCTCTGACTGCACCAGGTGCGAGGGAATGGCGCCGCAGTTGATGGCAATGAACGGGCCCTTGCGCCGGCTCGAGGCATCGTGGATCGCCTGCGCCGCCAGCTCCTTGCCGGTGCCGGATTCGCCCGAGATAAACACCGGCGCTTCATTGTGCGCGACCTTGGCGAGCGAGCGGAACATCGCTCGCATCGCCACGCATTCGCCGATCATGGTGCCGCGCGACGCGCTTTCCTGCGGACGGGTGCCGTGCAGCGACGCCATGCCGCGCGCATGCCGCAGCGTGTACAGCAGCTCCGGCATCGAGAACGGCAGACGCACGTAGTCGGTGCAATAGTCGCGGATCATCCGCCGTACGCGCTCGTCCGCCAGCATCGCATCGGAGGTAATCGCCACCCACGTGATATGCAGGTACTGCAGCGCCTGTTCCAACTGTGCGAACTCGGCCTCGCTGTAGTCGGACTGCAGGTCGATCACGCCGGCCGTGGGCGGGCAGGCGCGCACCGCGCGCTCGGCGTCGCGAACCTGCGCGACGCGGCGGATTTCCCATTCCGTGCCGATCACGGCAGGGTCAAAACCAAAATCTTCATGACGCGACACGACCACGAGCTGTGCAGTGCGTGACGCCTTGCACAGTCGGTCCATCACGATCTCCCGGACGTTAGGCTTGTTCTTGGTGCCGGCACCCGTGGCCGCCGCAGCGGCGCGCGTCCGTGGCGGACGGTGGGGCAGAACTGGCTGCGGGCAGGGGCCCGCGGTCGACGTCGGTGTCACGAGCTGGACAGACTGCGGGCGGATTCGTCAGGCGCGGCGAGGTAATCCGTGCCCGGCTGGAGTTGCTCGCGGAGACGCCGCCGTACGGCCTCCTTCTCGCGCATCAATTCCACGCGCGGCGCCTGGGGCGACTGGCCGGAGTATTGGTAGTAGAGCGCCTTGTAGGTCAGCTGGCTCAGGATCCATTCCTGCAGCAGCGTGCGCTGGCGCGCCAGTTCCCCTTCGAGCAGCCGATGGCGGCGCAGCAGGTTGGACACCGCCGCACGGGCGCTGTCGCTGAGTTCGCTGTCTTCGGCAAGCAGCGCGGCAACATCCGCGGTGGCCGCCTCGCTCACGGCCCGTTTGGCGGGCACTTCGCCTGCGGCTTCCCCCACGGCAGCCCAGGCTGGATGCATAGATCGGATGGATCGGTTACTGGACTCCCTGACAGGCCCGATGACGGGTCGCCGGATCTCTCCTGCGGTCATGATTATCCCCGTTGAACAACATCCCCCGGCACTGCACGTCTACGTTTACCACTTTTCGGTTTTGGAATTTTCTTGTCTGCGTGGCGCGCATGTTGTCCGCACGCTCCCGGATTGTGGACGGCGCCGTCATTGATATTGACGGTCTCTGTCGCGAAGGCGCTGCCGTCCTGGCGCATTGCGTCGACGCGCTTCCGCTCGTGGCTCCGGCACCCTGCCGCATACACCGGAGTCAAGAAGGGGCGCTTGCCGCGCCCCTCTTTGCCACGCCTATAGTTCAGTGCATTTGCGGCGGTTTGTCCAGCCCCGTGTGGGTGACTTACAGCCAATCTCATCCATTGGTATGAGCCCTCGCGCACACACGCGAGAGCGCAGGCAGCGGCACGCCGCAGCGCGCTCGAGCGTGCATTGGCTCGAACATACTACGCAGAAACGGGTACGCTCCGACACCCTACCGCGGCAGGGACACGGCGCCCGCTGCGACCGTGGATCGCTCATGGATAGCCATGTATCGGCAGCCCCGGCCGGCACGCAGAATCGGGTACGCTTCCCCGGCCGCGCAGCATCGGACGCGCGCAGAAACGGGTACGCAACAGCATCGCGCGGACTGCGCTGCGCGCCATCACCGCGATAAAAAGGGCGGCCCTGGGGCCGCCCTGCCAGCGAGACTTGTCCTGAGCCCGCGCGGGCCGGTCAGTGGCCCGGGAGGTAATAGAACTTGAAGATGAACACGGCGGCAATGATCCACACCATCACCGGCACGCTGCGTGCGCGCCCGGTCAGCAGCTTGAGTGCCGCATAGCTGATAAAGCCGAACGCCACGCCGTTGGCGACGGAATAAGTGAAGGGCATGCCCAGCGCCGTCATCACCGCGGGCACCACCTCGGTGACGTCGTTCCAGTCGATTTCCAGCAGTTCGCGCAACATCAGGCAAGACACGTACAGCAGCGCCGGCGCGGTGGCATAGGCGGGCACCGTTCCTGCAAGCGGCGCGATAAACAGTGCCGCGAGAAACAGCACGGCCACCGTCACCGCGGTCAGGCCGGTACGTCCGCCCGCCTGCACGCCCGAGGCGCTTTCGATATACGCGGTGGTGGACGACGTGCCCAGGAACGAGCCCGCCATGATGGCGGTGCTGTCGGCCATCAGCGCCTTGTTGAGACGGTCCATCTTGCCGGCCTTGAGCAGGCCCGCGCGATTGGCCACGCCCATCAGCGTGCCGGTCGCATCGAACAGCTCCACCAGGAAGAACACCAGCACCACGTTGATGATGCCGATCGACAGGGCCGCGGAGATATCGAGCTTGAACAGCGTCGGGCTCAGCGACGGCGGCGCGGAAAAGACACCTTGGAAGGTGTTGCCGGCAAAGGCGAAACTCAGCAGCGTGGTGAGCAGGATCCCGATCAGGATGGCACCCTTCACGCGCAGGTGGTCCAGCGCCACGATCACGAAGAAGCCGACGATCGCGAGCACCGCCGCAGGCTGGTGCAGGTCTCCGAGGGTCACCAGCGTGGCCGGGCTCGCGGTGACGATGCCGGCGTTCTTCAGCGCAACGATGGCCAGGAACAGGCCGATGCCCGCGGTGATCGCCACGCGAATCGAATGCGGGATGCCATTGACGATCATCTCGCGCACGCGGAACAGCGTTACCAGCAGGAACAGGCAGCCGGAGATAAAGACCGCGCCCAGCGCCGCTTCCCACGGGAAGCCCATGCCCTTGACCACGGTGTACGCAAAGTATGCGTTCAGGCCCATGCCGGGCGCCATCGCGATCGGATAGTTGGCGTAGAAGCCCATGATCAGCGTGCCGATCGCCGCGGCCACGCAGGTGGCGACGAACACCGCGTCCTTGGGCATGCCCGCGTCGCCGAGGATCGAGGGATTGACGAAGATGATGTACGCCATCGTCAGGAACGTGGTGATGCCGGCCAGGATCTCGGTACGGACATCGGTATGGTGCTCGCGCAGCCTGAACAGCCGCTCGAGCAGCGACGGCGCGGCGTGGGACGCTGCAGGGGTGGATGTGCCCGGCTTGGAAGCGGGATCCGGCATCGACATAAATGGTCTCCTGTGTCTTATCGTGTCCGCGGCAACTGGAACCCGTGGGCCAGTAGCGCTGCCGATCGGGCCGGGCCTGCGGCTGCGCATGCCCGACCGGCAGGCGTACTCTGTACCGCGCGGCCCGGCGCCGTCACGGCGGGCACGAATAAGCAACATGCAAAAGGCGTGATGATCCCATGATGCGCACGGGGCGGGCCAGTCCCGGCCCGCTCGCGGCTAGCAGGGCCATGGGGCCCTCCCCATCTTGACGCTGGCGGCAATCCCCCGTATAAACGCGGCTAGATTCAAGCGACGAGGCAACAGTTCATTCGTTAGCCACCGTCTGGTACTTCGGTTGTCCATGGTGTCCTTTCCTTGAGTT
Source organism: Cupriavidus taiwanensis (assembly GCF_900250115.1). Taxonomy (NCBI): domain Bacteria; kingdom Pseudomonadati; phylum Pseudomonadota; class Betaproteobacteria; order Burkholderiales; family Burkholderiaceae; genus Cupriavidus; species Cupriavidus taiwanensis. The sequence continues at coordinate 2,793,902 of NZ_LT984804.1, forward strand.
CCCCGTGTCGGATGACGTGCTCGTCATGCGATCTTTTTTGTCCTTTTTCTGGAAAGCAAATCATGCAAACCGGTATCGTCAAGTGGTTCAACGACGCCAAGGGCTTCGGCTTCATCAAGCCGGACGCAGGTGGTGACGACCTCTTCGCTCACTTCTCGGAAATCCGCGCCGACGGCTTCAAGTCGCTGCAGGAAAACCAGCGCGTGCAGTTCGAAGTCAAGAATGGCCCGAAGGGCCTGCAGGCCGCGAACATCACCCCGCTGTAAGCGTTGACCCGCCCCGGCGCACCTGGTGTGCGCCGCACAGCGTAAAAACCCCGCCACGGCGGGGTTTTTTGTTTTCTGGCGCGGCTTCACGGCGCGACGCAGGTTCCCTGCTCTATTCCTCCTCCCTCCCCGCCCCTTTTTCGTCTCCGCGCGCTCCTCGCCTGAGCGGAAGCCGCTCGTCGCCGCGGCCACCCGACTCGCAGAAACGGGTACGCAATATTGCGCCGCGTGTCGACCTGGCCCTTGGCCGGCGCTCGCAGAATCGGGTACGCATCATCCCCCGGGCTCACCTGGGTTTGGACAAATTGCCACGCAGAAACGGGTACGCATAGGCCCCGCGCCGCGCTCCGCGCCTAGCTCGACAACGCAGAAACGGGTACGCGTCGAAAATTTTTTGCGGCTCGTTAGCGCTCGCGCGGGCCGTGCAGGCTGCGATCTATCCACATCCCTGGCCTGCGACAGCCAGCGCAGAAACGGGTACGCACCATGTTGCGACGCGGAAGCCCTCCTCTTCTGCCTGCTCGTGCCGTACGTGCGCAGAATCGGGTACGGCTTTGGGGCGATCGACCGGCACGCGCGTTCGCAGAATCGGGTACGCATCGACGAAACATCGCCATGAGGCAAGTCGGGGACGACAAGGCTCATCTCGCCAGGATCGCAGAAATGGGTACGCTGCAGCTGAGCGTTATCTCATCACGTATACGTTGAGTGTAAGCACTTGCTTTTAAGCTAATGGCGGTATATAATGGAAACTTGGTGAAAGGTCCGCCGATGCCACGGTCGGAACTGACGCAGAAACGGGTACTCCCCGCGAGCTCGCCTGATCATCCGGGCACGCAGAAACAGGTACGCTCACGGGCGAAATCCGCGCGCCAGGCCCGGTCGCAGAAATGGGTACGCCGCAGAAACAGGTACGCTGCCCAGTCAGCCGCGGCCGATCCAAGGCTGACGCAGAATCGGGTACGCTTTGGCGGAGCTTTTCGCAGAAATGGGTACGCGACCCGGTCCCGCGCGCCAGCTGCGTACGCTGGGACGAACTTGTTTCTGCGTGGATAACCGCCTGTCGCGGCAGTTATCCACCGTTTTCGGCCAGGAACCAGCGCTCCGACACGCCTCACAGGCAACGGCCTCGCAGAATCGGGTACGCTTTGCCGGGTCTTGCCTGTGGAGAAGCCTGTGGGGGACGGCGGTTATCCCCGCAGAATCCGGTTCGCGCCGGCCGCAGATACAGGTTCGGGTGGTCGCAGATACGGGTTCGGCCCTTCGCTGAATCGGGTACGGATGGCCGCAGAATCGGGTTCGCCGGGCGATGATTTCCCCTTACGAATCAACGGGCTTGGCTTCACGTATACGGTTTACAAGTAGTTAACCCGTATCGGTATCGTTTACTGGTAGCTGATGGCTGGCGGACGGTGGACAACCCTGGCGGGTTGCCCACCGTCCGCCACCATGCGACCAGCCATTAGATCCTTCCGGCTGGCAACAACCCCG